>NZ_JBHLUN010000016.1:0-51997 GCF_042433915.1 Roseomonas elaeocarpi
TTTCCGCCGCGGCGCCTTCCGCCACCATCACGTCGTGCGCGTCGAGCTCGACGTGGAAGTACTCGACCTCGGCCACCTCCTCCTGCACCACGGTGGCGCCGTTGATCAGCGTTTCCGCGTGCACCAACACGCCGCCGAGAAACAGCGCGTGATCCGGGCTCACCACCAAGTCGCGGTGCGGCACGCCCTCGGCCAGCGAGCCGGCGCGAAAGCGCACCGGCCGGGCGCGCTCGGGCATGGGATGGTGGCGCAGCGCGACGCGGCGATGGCCGACCCAGCGCACGGGGCGGAAACCACCGTCACCCAGCAGCACGCGCACGCGGTCGCCCTCGCGCAGCTCCTCCACCGGCACCTCGCCGCGATCGGTCAGGATGCGGGTGCCGCGCGCGTAGCAGGGCTCCTGATCCGCCCATCTCTGCAGCGTGGCGGTGGTGTAGGTGACGTCGAAGATGGAATAGCGGGTGATCGACTGGAAGTTGACCAGCTCGACCTCGTGCAGCGTGGTGACGGTGCCGGCATGGTCGATCATCCGCAGCCCGCCGGCATCGCCCTCGACGCGCTCGAAGCGGTAGGCATCGGTGATGAGCTGCTCCGGGTTGCCGCCCGTGGCGTGGTTGCTGAAGTCGAAGCGCGCCGTGTCCAGCCCCGCGCCCCCGTCCAGCAGACCGCCCCCGGCGCTGGACAGCAGGTCGTCGCCGCCGCCGCCGCGCAGCACGTCCGAGCCACCGCCGCCCGACAGCGTGTCGTTGAGCGCGCCGCCCACGATCGTGTCGTCGCCGGCCGAGCCCGTCATGTCGATGCGCTCGAAGCCGGAGATCAGCGCGCCGCCCGGCACCACCTGCGGCGCGCCGCCGGCGTCGAGCGCGAAGCTGCCGCTCTGGTCGTGGCCGAAGCTGGTGTGCAGGGTATCGATGCCCGCCCCGCCGTCGAGCGTGTCGGCGCCGGTGGCGTAAACGACGTCGTCGCCGTCGCCGCCCTGCAGGAGGTCGCCGCCCTTGCCATCGGGATAAGGCACGTCGAGGGGACCGGTGGGATCGATGGGATCGAGGCCGAAGCTGCCGTCCAGCAGGACGTCGTCGCCGCCACCGCCCAGCAGGGTATCCAGGTGGTCGGGGTTCAGTTCGCTGGGCGGCTCCCCGACCAGCGTGTCGTTGCCGTCACCACCCTGCTGCGTTCCCATGATTCATCCCCGAGTCGTTTCGACGCGCACAGTGATGAATAGTTGGTAAACGGGCAACCGTTCGTCCCGAATTAAGAGACATTTCTCGTGTACCGCAACCAGTCGTGCGGGATAAGCCATTCTGCCGGACTTCCTGCAACTCCAGGTAGATCTCCTATGGCGCTAACGCAGATCGACGCTTCGCTCCGGGAAAAGCGTCTCCTGCCAGGAAGTGCCGGGTTGCAATCATGGGTTACCATGGCGCGGTGCATCGACATCACCGCCGCTCACCGGGACGTTACGGGAAACCGCGATTCCGCCCCCGCGTTCCCGTTTCCAACCGCGCGCCCGTGAAACGGCGCCGCACCCCACCGAGCCAGGCTCCCGACCCAGGGGCCGCGCGCGGCCGGACCGCAACAGGGTTGGAGCCAGGAACAGCATGGCCACGCGCAGCACAGGCTCCGGCACGGGGCGCGGCAAGACGTCCGCGAAGGGCACGAAATCCTCCGGCACCGCCGAGAAGACCGATCCCAAGCTCTGGGACAAGGTGAAGCGCAAGGTCACCGCCGGCCCCAAGGGCGGCAAGCCCGGCCAGTGGTCCGCGCGCAAGGCGCAGATGGCGGTGAACGAGTACAAGGAGGAAGGCGGCGGCTACGAGGGTGAGCGCAAGCCCGACAACCACCTCCGCCAGTGGGAAGACGAGGACTGGGGCACGAAGTCGGGCGAGAAGTCCGGCGAGAGCGGCGAACGCTACCTCCCCCGCAAGGCGCGCGAGTCGCTGAGCAAGGAGGAGTACGACCGCACCACCGCCCGCAAGCGCCGCGACACGGCCGAGGGCCGGCAGTTCTCGAAGCAGCCCGCCGACGTCGCCCGCAAGACCGCGCGCAGCCGCAAGACCGGCAAGGACGACGAGGCCGCCCCGGCGCGCCGGACCGCCGCGCGGCGCGGCGCCGCTTCCGCGAGCCCGGCCCGCAAGGCCGCGCCCAAGCGTGCCGCCGCATCCGGCGCGGCGCGCCCCGCCACCCGGAGTGCCGCGGCGAAGGCGCCGGCCAGCAAGGCGCCCGCGCGCAAGGCGGCGGCGAGCGCCCCGGCGCGCAAGGCGACGACGAAGGCCCCCGCGCGGAAAGCCCCGGCCCGCAAGACCGCGGCAGCGAAAGCCCCCAGCCGCAAGGCCGCCGCCTCGCGGAGTTCAACTTCGAAGACCTCTTCCTCGAAGAGCCCGGCTCCGAAGACTTCCACTCGGAAGACCTCTGCTTCGAAGGCGTCTGCTTCGAAGACGTCCGCCTCAAGGACTTCGAGCGCGAGGAAGACCCCCGCCAAGGCAACCGCCGCGAAGCGCGCGCCCGCCAAGCGCAGCGCGGCCGCCAGCGCCCCGGCCACGAAGAAGGCAGCCACCAGGACGGCGCCCTCGAAGCGCGCCGGCACCGCGAAGCCCGCCGCCTCCACCCGCAAGCCCGCCGGCAAGCCCCGCGCCACCGCGTCGCGCGCCGCCGCGGCCCGTAAGTCCGCCGCCGGCCGGCGCACCACATCCCCGAGAAAGAGCTGACGATGAGCCAGGACGAGCAGGACCCGCAGCAGCTGCGCCGGGAATTCCGCGACGCGGTGAACATGAGTGCCGAGGAGCTGCGCCGCTGGCTCGACACGCCCGAGAGCGGCGAGGTCGGCTGGCACGGTGACGGCAACGAGGGCGGCGAGGCGGTGGGCCACCAGTCCGGCCGCTGGATTCTCCAGCAGCTGGAACACGATGGCGAGCCGGACGAGGAAGCGCTGGCGCAGATGCGCCGCGTGGTCAGCTACGTCCACCGGCACCTGGCGCAGGGCCCGTCGGACGATGCGGCGGTGGAACACAGCCGCTGGCGCTACAGCCTGATGAACTGGGGCCACGACCCGGTGAAGGACGGCCGCGGCGAGGGCGAACCCGGCGTCGCGCCCTCGGAAGCCGAGTCGCAGGGCGAGGACGAGACCAAGGAAGCCCCGCCCAAGCGCCCCCGCGCCACCAGGCGCCGCGCGGGTGAGGCCGCGCCGAAGCCGGCGGCGAAGCGAGGCGGCAGCCGGGCAAAGGCACAGCCCGCCGAGGGCCCCGACGCCGAGGAAGCACTGGCCCCGCGCGCCCGCCGCAGCAGCACGGGCCGCACCGCCGCGTCGCGCTCCGCCAGCGCGAAGGAGGGTGGCGCCACCCGCGCCGCCACGGCGCGCCGTTCTGCCAGCGCGAAGCCCGCGGCAACCCGAGGAAGCACGTCGAAGGCGGCCGCGTCGGCGGCATCCTCCGCGGCGGCCGAGAGCGGCCGGAGCACCACCACCCGCAAGGCACCCGCCGCCAAGGCCACCGCCGCGCGCGGAACCGCCACCCGCAAGGCCCCCGGCACCCGCAAGCCGGCGGCCACGAAGACGGCTGCCACCCGCAAGCCGGCAGCCACGAAGACCACCGCCGCGCGCGCAGGGGCCAGCCGCAAGGCGCCCGCCGCGAAGGCTCCCGCGACCCGTAAGGCGCCCGCGAAGACCGCCGCCAGCCGCAAGGCGCCCGCCGCCAAGGCCACCGCCGCGCGCGGAACCGCCACCCGCAAGGCTGCCGCGCCGCGTACCGCCACCAAGCCCGAGGCGAGTCGGGCCGGCAGCCGCGCCAAGGCCGCCACCCCCGCCACGAAGCGCGCCGGCAGCACCGCTTCCCGCCGCGCCGCGCCGGCAGGCAAGCCCGCCGCGGCCCCCAGAACCAAGGCCACGGCCAAGACGGCGGCCGCGAAGCCCGCGGCCCGCAGCCGCACCGCCGCCAGCAAGGCCACGGCCACCAAGGCCCCGTCGCGTCGCGCCACGGCCGCCAAGCCCGCCGCGCGGAGCGCCGCCACCCGCGCCCCGGCCAACCGCGCCACGAAGAAGGCGCCCGCCCGCAGCACGGCCGGCAACAAGGCTTCCCCGCGCCGCAAGCGCTGACGGCCTGGGGGCGGTTCACCGCCGCCCGTTCCCCGCGGCCCGGCCGGCTGCGGCGCGATTTCCCGCGCTGGTGGGCGGCGTGGCATCGCGCTTCCGCCGCCGGACGGGCCGGGTCGTCCGCCGCGCAACGAAAAACCCCGCCGGCGTGAACCGGCGGGGTTTCGGGGCGGGCGGTTCCTCGTCGGCACCACCCGGGCATTGCGTCCTCCGACCAAGGGCGGAGAGGGGAGGGCCTCAGCCCTCCTCGTCGTTCTCGCTCTCGACGCCGATCTCCTCGCCGAGATCCTCGTCCGCGTCGTCCAGGTCCTCGCTGTCCTCGACGCCCGCGTCGTCGGCATCGGCGTCCGCCTCGACCTCATCGTTGTCGGCATCCGCGTTGCCGGCCACCGCGCGCTTGCGCAGCTTGTCGTCGGCGGGCGGGGCGGCGCGCTTGAGGCGCGGCTGCTCGGCCGGCTGCTCGGTGCCGCACTTGGGGCAGACGGCGGGGGTGCGGGCGAGGTCGTAGAACTTCGTCCCGCACGCCACGCAGGTGCGCTTGGTGCCCAGTTCGGGTTTGACCATCGTGGGAAGTCCTGGCTGCTGGCCGGGAGCCTCCCGCCCGCCGCGGCCCGCGCGGGGCGGGTCGGGGCGGGGATGAGGGCCGGCGAAGGGAGGGCGCGCGATTGCCACGCACCCCCTCGCGTGTCAAACGCCGATCCCATGCAGGACGCATCCCAAAGCACGCGGCCGCTGCGTGCGGCACGGCCGCAACAGGGTCTGACGGGTGACATCACCGTCCCCGGCGACAAGTCGATCAGCCACCGCGCGCTGATGTTCGGCGCGCTGGCGGTGGGCGAAACCCGCATCGAGGGCCTGCTGGAAGGCGAGGACGTCTTGCGCACCGCCGCCGCCATGCGGGCGCTGGGCGCCGAGGTCGAACGGCTCGGCCCCGGCCGCTGGCGCGTCGCCGGCCGCGGCGTGGGCGGGCTGATCGAGCCCGCCGACGTGCTGGACATGGGCAACAGCGGCACCGCCGCGCGGCTGATCTGCGGCCTCTTGGCGGGCCACCCGATCTTCGCGGTGCTGACCGGCGACGCCTCGCTGCGCAAGCGGCCGATGCGCCGCGTGACCGACCCGCTGGCGGCCTCCGGCGCCCGCTTCAGCTCGCGTGAAGGCGGTCGCCTGCCGCTGGCCGTCGAGGGCGCGAAGAACCCCCTGCCGCTCGACTACCGCCTGCCGGTGGCCTCGGCCCAGGTGAAGTCCGCCGTGCTGCTGGCCGGCCTTTGCGCCCGCGGCACCACGCGCGTGGAGGAGCCCGAGGCCACGCGCGACCACACCGAGAACATGCTGCGCCACTTCGGCGCCACCGTGCGCGTCACGGTGCAGGGCTCCGGCCGCGTCATCGAGCTGGACGGACAACCCGAGCTGACCGCCGCCCCGATCACCGTGCCGGGCGACCCGTCCTCGGCCGCCTTTCCGCTGGTGGCGGCGCTGCTCGTGCCGGGCTCCCGCCTCACGGTACGCGGCGTCGGGCTGAACCCGCTGCGCACCGGCCTCTTCACCACGCTGCGCGAGATGGGCGCCGACCTCGCCGTCACCAACGAGCGCACCGAGGGCGGCGAGCCGGTGGGCGACATCACCGCCACCCATTCCGCCCTCCATGCCGTGGAGGTGCCGCCGGAACGCGCGCCCTCCATGATCGACGAGTACCCGATCCTGGCGGTGGCCGCCGCCTGCGCCACCGGCACCAGCCGCTTCCGCGGCCTGGCGGAGCTGCGGGTGAAGGAAAGCGACCGCCTCGCCGCCACGATCGCGCTGCTGGCCGCCAACGGCGTGGCCGCGCGGGCCGAGGGCGATGACCTGGTGATGGAGCGCAACGGCGCCCCGCCCGCCGGCGGCGGCACGGTCGTCACTCACATGGACCACCGCATCGCCATGAGCGCGCTGGTCATGGGCCTGGCGTCGGAGCAGCCAGTGGCGGTGGACGACAGTGCCTTTATCGACACCTCCTTCCCCGACTTCGCCACCCTGCTCGACCGCGCGGCCGGCGGCGGCGCGATCACCCCGGCCTGAGGCGCCCAACCCCCGAGACATGGAGGCAGGCATGACCCTCGCCGAAACCCGGCCCGCCGACGCGCCCCCGGACCCGGCCACCCGCCCGATCATCGCCGTGGACGGCCCCGCCGCTGCCGGCAAGGGCACGCTGGCCCGCCGCCTCGCGACGGAGCTGGGCGTGCCCTACCTCGACACCGGGCTGCTGTACCGCGCCGTGGGCCGCCGCGTGCTCGACAGCGGCGCCGATCCGGCCGACCCCGCCGCGGCCGAGGCCGTGGCCCGGGCGCTCACCGCCGAGGACCTCGTGCGCCCCGGCCTGCGCGCCCCGGACACCGACGGGGCGGCCAGCCGCGTCGCCGCCATGCCCGCCGTGCGCGCCCTGCTGCTCGACTTCCAGCGCAACTTCGGGCGCGACCACGGCGCCGTGCTGGACGGGCGCGACATCGGCACGGTGGTGTTTCCGGCGGCGCCGGTGAAGCTCTACGTGACCGCCAGCGCCGAGGCGCGCGCCCATCGCCGCTGGCTGGAACGCCAGTCGCGCGGCGAATCCGTCGCCCTGGAGGCCGTGGCCGCCGAGATGGCTGCCCGCGACGCCCGCGACGCCGGCCGCGACGCAGCGCCCATGAAGCCGGCCGAGGACGCGGTGCTGCTCGACACCACCACGCTCGACGCCGAGGCCGCTTTCGCGGCGGCGATGGCGGTGGTGCGGGCGAAGCTCAACCTCGGCTGAGGCCGTCGTTCCCGGCCGCCGTGGCCGGGGAAGGGGAGAAGGCATTCTCCCCTTCCCCGGACCCCATCCCCTCATCTCTTTTCAGGATGCTGCCGCGGGAACGCGGCCGACGTCGTGCGCTCCGGGTCACCGACCCGGAGCGAGGGACGCTTCAGCCAGGGCTGGGAAGAAGTTCTTCTATTTTGCGTCGCGGCTTCCCGCGTCGCGACCGGGCGCAACCGCCCTGCGGCAGCGTCCCGAAAAGAGATGAGTGGGGGTCCAGGGGGAGAGAATTCCTTCTCTCCCCCTGGGACTCGCGCCCGCCCGGGACCGGGCGAGGCCCTCAGGAGATCAGCACGCCCTCGGCCCGTTCCGCCGCCCGCGCCCGGCGGTGCGACAGCAGCGTGGCAATCAGGCCCAGCGCCGCCGCGGCGGACAGCCACAGGCCGGGGAAGGCGCGGTTGCCGGTGACCTCGATCAGCCAGGTGCAGACCGCGGGCGTGAAGCCGCCGAAGGTCGCGGTGGCCAGCGAGTAGGCCAGCGAGAAGCCCGAGGTGCGGACCTCGGCCGGCATGATCTCGGTCAGGTACACCACCATGGCGCCGTTATAGGAGCCGTAGATGAAGGACAGCCACAGCTCGGCGATCAGCAGCCGCTCGAAGGAGGGCGCCGACACCATCCAGGAGATCACCGGGTAGGCCGTCAGGATCGCCAGCACGGTGCAGCCCACCAGCACCGGGAAGCGCCCCAGCCGGTCCGACACCCAGCCGCCGACCGGCAGCCAGATGAGGTTGGACACGCCCACGCACAGCGTCACGATCAGCGCGTCGGACGACGCCAGGTGCAGCACCTCGCGCCCGTAGGTCGGGGTATAGGCGGTGATGAAGTAGAACGACACCGTGGTCATGGTGACCAGGAACATGCCCAGCAGCACCACGCGCCAGTTATCGGCCATCGAGCGCAGGATCTCGCGCGTCGTGGGGCGGCGGTGGCGGGTCTGCTCCAGGAAGGCCTCGGTTTCTTCCAGCGAACGGCGGGCGTAGAACAGGAAGGGCACGATCAGGCAGCCCACCAGCAGCGGCACGCGCCAGCCCCAGCTATCCATCTGCGCCGGCGTCAGCATGTTGGCCAGCAGCACGCCCAGCAGGGCCGCGAAGATCACCGCCACCTGCTGGCTGCCCGACTGCCAGCTCACGTAGAAGCCCTTGTTGCCGGGGGTCGCGATCTCCGACAGGTAGACCGACACGCCCCCCAGCTCCACGCCGGCCGAGAAGCCCTGCAGCAGCCGTCCCAGCAGCACCAGGAGCGGCGCCACGATGCCGATGGTGGCGTAGCCCGGCACCACCGCGATGCTCAGCGTGCCGACCGCCATCATCGCCAGCGTCAGCAGCAGCCCGGCGCGGCGGCCGTGGCGGTCGATATAGGCGCCCAGCACCAGGGCACCCAGCGGGCGCATCAGGAAGCCCACCCCGAAGGCGGCCAGCGAGGCCATCAGCGAGGCGAAGGGGTCCTGGCTGGGGAAGAAGGTGCGCCCGATCGCGGCGGCGTAGTAGCCGTAGACCGTGAAGTCGTACATCTCCAGGAAGTTCCCGGAGGCGACGCGGAACACGGACTTGATCTTCTCGCCACGTGTCTGTTCGTGAGCCAAAGGCTTCGGTCCTGTATCTGATGGAACAGGGTTAAACCCGCCGCCGGGCGAAAACCACCCGCGCCGCTGACGGCCCACGGCATTGCTGCCCTGCCCGCATCCGGGGAGCGGGCGGTTCGGGCAGGCGCCCCCGCGCCCCCGGCCACGCGGCGAAACGCCCTACCGTGTCGCTCTCCGGAACGGAGGACGGTCAGCACCGCGGCGCCGGCAAGGCATCGGGCGGGGCAGGATAGCGGGGAAAAACCGGCTCGTTCGTAACTTTCGCGCAACCTCACCCGACGCAGTCTCCCGCCCGGCGCGGAAAAACTCCGCCGGCCCAACGACCGGGCAGGCTTGCCGCGACCGCATGACAACCGCTGCGGAGAGCCAGCCTTGACCCTGCCCCTGCCCCCAACGAAGCTCCTGGGCATCGCCCTGGACGACGATCCCGCTTCCGGCGCGGCCGAAGTGCATTTCACGGCAAGCTTCTCCGCGGCCGTGACGAACCTGAAGATGGCCAACTTCGCGCTGCACGAGACCGGTCTCGACTCGGCGGCGATCACGGCGGTGGAGCCCGTGGACGGCAGCGACGGCACGCAGTTCCGCATCACCGTGAGCGTTCCGGCCGGTGAGCAGGGCACTCTGTCGCTGCTGTTCGACGGCACCGGCGTGTACGACCTTCATGACAGGAGCCTGGCAGGCGGCAGCGGCGGCTTCGAGGTGCCGGCGGAGCGCGAGATCCTGCTGTCCCCGACCTCATCCACGCTCTCCACGGTGGCCGGGCTCGCCGCGAGCGACGTCGACGGCGACGGCGACGTGGACCTCGTCACGGTCGATCCGCTCAACAGCACGCTCACGGTCCTGCGCAACGACGGTCAGGGCAACTTCGTTGCCAGCGACACCCGCGTGCTGTCGCACGCCCCGCTGCAGGTCACCGTGGCCGACGTCGACGGGGACGGCCACGACGACATCGTGCTGGGCACCATGGCGACGCTCCACGAGGGCGACAGCAGCCAGGTCGGCGTCCTGCTCAACAAGGGCGACGGCACCTTCGCCGAGGAGATCACCTTCACCGTCGAGGGCCTGCAGTGGAACGTGGCGGTCACCGACGTGAACCGTGACGGTCTGGTCGACATCGTCGTGCCGGACAGCGACGGCCACCTGGTGGTGCACTACGCGACCGCGCAGGGGCAGTTCGCCTCCGGCGTCATCGAAAGCTTCGACGTTGGCGGTTCGGCCAACTCGGTCGTGGCGGCGGACCTGAACGGCGACGGCCTGGCGGAGCTCGTGAGCTGGGGCGGCGGCAACACCGTGTCGGTGCTGTCCGCCGCGGCGGGCGGCGGCTTCGGAACGCGGCAGGACTACACGCTCTCCTCCGACGCGCGCTTCCTGGCGGTGGGCGACCTGAACGGCGATGGCCGGGCCGACCTCGTGGTCGCGGGCGCGAAGGACTCCGTCTCGGTGCTGCTCAACAAGGGCGACGGCACCTTCGGGTCGCCCACCGAGATCGCCGTCGAGGGCGCCGCCTACGGCAACCTCGCGCTGGGCGACGTGAACGGCGACGGCAAGCTCGACCTGCTGGTGACCACCCAGACCGGCTTCCTGGTCCTGGACGGCCAGGGCAACGGCACCTTCGGCGCCCCCACCGCCTATGCGGGCCAGGGCATCATGGACCTGGCGCTGGCAGACCTCGACGGTGGTGTCGGCCCCGATCTCGTCTTCACCTCCGGCGACGGGGTGGTGGTGGCCGACAACACCCGCCCCCTGGTCGAGAGCGACAGCTACAGCATCGACCGGCTGGGCCCCACGGCCACGGCCTCGATCGATGCCTCCTTCGACAGCACGGCGCAGAAGCTGAGCTTCACCGTGCAGTTCAGCGAAGCCGTGGCCGAGCTCGACCAGAGCGACTTCAAGCTCAGCAGCACCGGCACCGCGCACGGCAAGATCGTGGCGGTGTCCGTGGCGGACAACACCTACACCGTGACGGTGGCCTCGGTCGGCGGCTACGGCGACCTGACCCTGGCGCTGAGCAACCCGGCCGCCGTCACCGACGTGGCCGGCAACGCCGTCAGCTACACCGCGGCGACCCACGAGGTGGCGATCAACAGCGAGCCCACCGGCACGGTCGAGGTTTCGGGTGAGCTGCTGCGCGGGCGGGTGCTCACGGCCAGCAGCCAGCTGAGCGACGTCGACGGCATGGGCCCGGTCAGCTTCCAGTGGCAGCGCGACGACGGGAACGGCCACTACTCCGACATCACCGGTGCCACGGGCAGCACCTACAAGCTGACCCAGGACGACGTGAGCACCCACCTGCGCGTCGTCGCCTCCTACACCGACGGCGAGAACAAGGCGGAGCAGGTCACCAGCGCCGGCACCGACACCGTCGGCCTGCCGGAGAACCACCTGCCCACCGGCACGCTCACCATCAACGGCGACGCGGTGGCCGGCGACATCCTCTGCGCCTCGGCGACCCTGACCGACCTCGACGGCATCGGCCCCTTCACCTACCAGTGGCAGCGCGAGGTCCTGCCGGGCGTCTTCGCCAACATCGCGGGCGCCACGGGGGCGAGCTACACCCTGACGCAGAACGACGTCGGGTACCGCATGCAGCTCGCCATCAGCTACGTCGATGGCGAGGGCTTCACCGAGGTCGTGCGGAGCGGCGCCACGGAGGCGGTCGCCGCCACCGCGCCCCAGCCCGAACCCCAGCCCCAACCCGAGCCCCAGCCACAGCCCGACGCGCCCCCGGTGGGCGAGGTGACCATCGCGGGCGATCTGCAGCGCGGCAGCGTGCTGACGGCGGGCAACAGCCTGACCGACGCCGACGGCATGGGCGAAGTCCACTACCAGTGGCAGCGCGGCGACGCGCAAGGGGTGTTCAGCGACATCGAGGGCGCCACCGGGGCCAGCTACACGCTGACCACGGAGGATGTGGGGCACCGCCTCCAGCTCGTGGCCTCCTACACCGACGAGGCCGGCAACGCGGAATCGATGAGCAGCGAGATCAGCGGCACGGTCCTGCCGCGCACGATCACGCTCGCCACGCCGTCGGACAGCATCTCGCACAACGACCTGCTGAGTTCCGCCGACCTCGCGGCGCAGCTGGCCGCGGGCGACGTCCTCCAGCCGCCCGCCGGCACCGACACGATCCAGCTGGCCGACGGCACGATCAGCTACGCCGCCGACAGCGACGCGGCCTACCTCACGCGCCTCTACGGCGCCGTGCTCGGCCGCGCGGGCGACGACAACGGCCTGGGCTACTGGGCCCATGCCGCCGGTGGCGGGCTGGACAAGCTGCAGGTCGCCGCGGCCTTCCTGGACAGCCCCGAGTACCAGGCCGGCCACGCGGGCGAAACCAACGAGCAGTTCGTGGACGGGATCTACAGCAACCTCCTGGGCCGGCCGACGGATGAGGGCGGCAGCGCCTTTTTCAACGGGCTGCTGTCCGCCGGCACCTCGCGCGCGCAGGTTCTGGCTACGGTGGCGGACTCCGCCGAGGCGCAGCAGCGCTGGAGCAGCATCACCGGCGCCGGCATCTTCGTGCCGGGCGCGGAGGCCGGCGTGGTCCGCGCCGCCTACGAGGCCGGCCTCAACCGCGATGCCGAGGCGGGCGGCCTCAGCTTCCACGTCGACTGGCTGGCCTCCGGCGGCAGCCTGACGCAGGTCGGCGACATCATCGAGAACTCCGCCGAGTTCCAGGCCCTCCATGGGGCGCAGAGCGACCACGACTTCGTGGCCGACCTGTACCAGCACGGGCTGGGCCGCGCCGGCAGCGAGGAGGAGATCGGCTACTACGACAACCTCCTGGCCAGCCACGCGGCGGATCGCGGCGACCTCGTGATGGTCTTCGCCACCTCCGCCGAGGCGCAGGCCCATCTCCAGTGGGCACTGTGACGGCGACGCCGAACCGCCCGCCCGGGGGCTGACCTCCCGGGTGGGACACTTGGCGGCGTCCCGAACGGCGCCGCCGGGGCACGCGCCGCCCGGGCATGCGCCGCCGGGGCATGCGCCGCCGGGGCATGCGCCACTGGGGCTCGCGCCACCGGGGGGCACGCGCCACTGGGGCTCGCGCCAGCCGGGAAGGGCGCCGCGCCCGGCTCCGGCCCCCGCGCCGCCCTCGCGGCGCGGCATCCTCCCGCGGCCTTCGCCAGGCCAGGCCGAACCCTGACCCCGCCGAATCCTGCGCCCACGGAACCCCGGCCCCACGGAACCCTGGCCCGGCTGAACCCTGGCCCGCGCCGGGCGTTGGCTCCCGCATGTCTCGTGCCGCTGCCGCCGCGCCCGCCCCCGAGCCCTTCGACTTCGACGAAGCGTTCCGGCGGCTGCGCGCCGCCGTGGCGCCGTTCCCCAAGGCCGCGATGTTCGACCTGCGCGACCGGGGCTTCGGCAGCCTGTTCGAGCAGCTGGTCGCCAGCCTCCTGTCGGCGCGCACCCGCGACGAGGCGGTGCTGCCCGCCTGCCTGCGCCTCTTCGCCGTGGCGCGCACCCCGGCGGCGCTGGCCGCCATGGAGGAAGCGGCGCTGCTGCCCCTCCTGCGCGGCGTCACCTTTCCCGAGCCCAAAGCGCGCGACCTCATCGCCCTGTCGCGCCAGATCGAGGCGGAGCATGGCGGCGAGGTTCCCGACACGCCCGAGGCGCTGATGCGCTTCCGCGGCGTCGGCCCCAAGATCGCGGCGCTGGCGCTCGGCGTGGCGCTGGGGCGGCCCTTCATCGCCGTGGACATCCACGTCCACCGCGTCACCAACCGCTGGGGCCTGGTCGCGACCAGCACGCCCGAGCGCACCCAGGCCGCGTTGCAGGCGGTGCTGCCGGAACGCTACCGTGTGGAGATCAACGAGCGGCTGGTGCCCTTCGGCAAGCACGTCTGCACCGGGGAACTGCCGCGCTGCTCGGGCTGCGTGATGCTGGACATGTGCCGGCAGGTCGGCGTCGCCGGCCACCGCTGAGGCCGGCGGCCCGCGACGCGAAGGGCGACGGGTCTGGGGCCGCCGCCCGCCATCCCAACCCCCCCCGGCCCCAGCCGGGCAGCACGAGGTTCCACCATGACGATCGGCGACTGCGGCGCGGTCTATGACGGCGACGGCAACCTCGTGGCGGGCGAGGGGCCGCCCTTCTCCCTGGAACTGGTCGCGGCGCTGCCGTTCCAGGCGGTGCTGCACGACCAAGAAAACCCGGAAAACAGCATGGCCCCGCGCGACCGGCTCTGGCTCCTGCCCGAACAGGCCGGCACGGGCCTGCGGGTGCCCGAACAACTGCTGGCCGACCTTGCCGCGACGATCCGCGCCGGGCGCAAGGTGCTGGTGATGGGCCATGACGGCGACCTCGGCGAACAGGCCTGCGCCGCGGTGGAGCACATGCTGGATACGGCGCACGGCAACGCCTGACAGGCGGCTGGGTGATCGGACCGGTCGCGTCCGGGGGAGAGAAGGAATTCTCTCCCCCGGACCCCCACTCATCTTCTTCCGGGACGCTGCCGCCTGGCGGTGGGGGCCGGTCGCGGAACGGCTGCCGCCAGTGCGGCGGAGAAGGAGAAATATTGGCGGTCAGCGCCGGCTGACGCGTCCCTCGCTCCGGGTCCATGACCCGGAGCGCATGACCCCGGCCACGCTCCTGCGGCAGCGCCCCGGAAAAAGATGAGGGTGGAGGGGTCCGGGGAGGCGGGAGAATTCTTTCTCCTGCCTCCCCGGGAACGCGCGCCCGGCGAACGCGCGGCCAACCGTCCTCAGCTCTTCCGCACCGACCAGAACTTGGCGAAGCCGGGCAGCACCTCGGTCACCCCGTTGCGCCAGGCGGTCGGCTGCAGCACCTGGCCCAGCGGCAGGTAGGGCGCGAAGCTCAGCACCTCGCGCTGCATCTCCGCCGCGATGTTCTTCTGTGCCGCGAGGTCCGGCGCCGCGAACCAGGACAGGCGGAGCTGTTCCAGCTTCGGGTCGTCGGGCCAGCCGTACCAGGCATCCTTGCCGTTGCCGCGCGCCAGGAAGCTTTCCGCGGGGTCCAGCACGTCGATGCCCGCGACCGCCGAGGGGAAGCAGCTCCAGCCGCCATGGGCCAGGTCCTCGCGGTTGGCGCGGCGCTGGAACATGGTGGCGGCGTCCATCGTCTGGTCGTCCACCTGCAGGCCGAGCTTCTTGAACAGGTCGGCGCCGACCTGCCCCATCACGGAATTCACCGGATGGTCGCTGGGCTCCATCATCAGCACGCGCTCGCCCTTGTACCCGGCGGCCTCGATCGCGCGCTTCGCCTCCTCCACCGTGCGGGTGCCCAGGGTCTCCTTGAGCCCCGCAGCGGTCGACATCGGCGTGCCGGGGCAGAAGATGCCGGCATCGGTGCGGTAGTTGGCGCTTTCGCTGGAAAACGCCTCCATGAAATCCCGCTGCCGCACCGCGCTCAGCACGGCCTGACGGATCGCGAGGTTATCGAAGGGCGCGTGCAGCGTGTTGAAGCGCAGGATCGGCACCACGCCGGTGCGGTCGTTGACCGAGACCTTCAGCCCGGAATCCCCGCGCAGCACCGGCAGCAGGTCGGGCGGCGGCGCTTCCAGCCAGTCCACCTCGCCGGTCTGCACCGCGCTGACGGCGCTGGCGGCCTCGGGCATGATCACCCATTCCACGCGCGCCACGTTCACCACCTTGGCGCCGCTGGTCAGCCCCGGCTTGCCGGGTGCCGGCACGTAGCCGTCGAAGCGCTCGTACACGATGCGCGACCCCGGCACGCGCTCGGCCGGCACGAAGCGGAAGGGACCGCTGCCGATCACCTCCGGCACCGGCTGCGTGGCGGGCAGCTTCGCCAGGCGCTCGGGCATGATGGCGCAGATATTGGGCGAGATCTTGCCCAGGGCGTTGGGCAGCAGCGGGAAGGGCTTCTTGAGGCGGAAGCGGATCGTGCGGTCGTCGGACGCCTCCAGCGCATCCGTGGCCGCCATCAGCGTCATGCCGAACCCGTCGATCGAGGCCCAGCGCCGGATCGAGGCCACGCAGTCGCGCGCCAGCACCGGCGCGCCGTCATGGAAGCGCAAACCCTCCCGCAGCCGCAGGTTCCACAGCAGCCCGTCATTCTCCGCGCCCGCGGCTTCCAGCATCTGCGGCTGCGGCGCGAAGTTCTCATCGAGGCCGAACAGCGTGTCGTAGATCAGGAAGGCGTGGTTGCGGACCTGCGCCGCGGTGTTGGCGATCGGGTCCAGCACCGGCAGGTCCACGTTGGGCACGAAGCGCAGCACGGCGGCGGGCTGCGCCACGGCGGGACGGCACAGCGGCAGCGCGGCGGTGGCGGCCGCCCCCGCCAGCAGGGTGCGGCGGCGCATCACGCGGCGCTCTCCCCGGCTTCGCGCGAAAGGCGCAGGCCGGGCGTGGCGAGCCACGGTTGAGGGCTCTCGGTCATTCCTGGTGTTTCCTGTTTTCTCTTGATGCTGCGGAACAGCATAACCCGACCCTAGAACCGGCCGGTTCCGGCGCCTACCGCGTCGGGTGAGGGTCTGGCACGCGGCCGGCCCGGGGCAGCGTCCCGCTCCAGGGACCCGCCCACAGCCACACCCTCGGGGCGGCGCGCCGTCCCGTCCGGCGCGCGCGCCTCAGCCTGCCCCCTCGTGCTCGCCCTCGCGCCAGGCCAGCACGGCACGGCTTTCCACCACCTCGGGTACCATCCCGTCCTCGGCGAAGGCGGCCATGGCGCGCAGCACCTCCTCGCCCAGCCGCTGCGCCGCCGCCTCGCCGATCCGCGCGGCCGAGGTGCTGGACATCGACAGCGCCCGGTCGCGGAAGTGTTCGACCGGCGTTTGCCGCCGCTCAAGCACCGCGACCCGCTCGATCCGCGGGAAAGGACCGTCGAGCAGCACGGCCTCGTTGCTCAGCCAGTCGGCGCGGTCGCGCAGCCGGCGCGGCGACAGCCCGCTGTCGGCCCCGCGCAGCAGCGCCTCGTAGGTGTCGCTCCAGCGGTTGGCGGGAACGGCCGGGTTGGAGGCGCTGAACAGCGCCACGCAGCCGCCCGGTGGCACCATGGCATCCAGGCGCCGCAGCGTGTCGGCCCGGTCCATCCAGTGAAAGGCCCGCCCGATCGCCACCAGCGCGAAGCGGCCCAGCGACGGCTCCAGCGTATAGGAGCTGCCCTCCACCAGCCGGATCGTGACCCCGGCCTCGCGCGCCGCCTCGGCCGCGTCGCGCAGCATCTCGGGCGCCGGGTCCACGGCGGTGACGTCGTAGCCGCGCGCGGCGAAGGCGACCCCCAGCGGCGCCGGCCCGCTGCCCAGGTCCAGCACCGCGTCGCCGGGCCGCAGCCCGCAAAGCTGTTCCACCCGCGCGATCAGCCCGGGCGCGTAGTTCTGCCGCCCCGTCCGGTAATGCCCGGCGGCGGAGCGGAAACGATCAGGCTCGAAGGGCACGACGAGGCTCATGGCGGCGGTCTCCGGCGCGAGGGCAGGGGAGGCTAGGCCCGCCCTCCGGCCGAAGCCAGTTGCGGAACGTTCATCCCCGCCGGTGGCAAGAACCGGGGCCGCAGGACCCAGGGTGACCGGCGCCTTCGCGGCACGAGGCCGGAGCACCTGTTCACGCCCCCCACCCCGTCACGACACCCGGCCGGAACACCCGTCACGCCATCCAACCGGAACACCTGCCCCGAGGCCCAGGACCGGGGAGCCCGTTCACAACCCCGATGCCGCCGGGGCAACATGCGCCCATGCCGCGTGATCCCCGCCTCGCCACACCGGACGACCTGCCTGCCATCGGGGCCATCATCCGCGACGCCTACACCCCCTTTATCCGCCGCATCGGGCGGGAGCCGGGGCCCATGTCGGACGACTACGCCCTTCTGGTGTCGCGCGGCCGGGTCCATGTCCTGGAGCAGGGCGGCGCCGTGCAGGGCCTCGTAGTGCTGATCCCCGAGGCGGAGGCGATGCTGCTGGACAACCTGGCCGTCGCCCCGGCCGCCCAGGGATCGGGGCTGGGCCGCCGGCTGCTGGACTTCGCCGAGCAGCGCGCCCGGGAGGCGGGCCACCGCGCCATCCGGCTCTACACCAACGAGGCCATGACCGAGAACATCGCCCTGTATGCCCGCCGCGGCTACGCGGAAACCCACCGGGCCGAGGAGAAGGGGCTGAAGCGGGTCTTCATGCGCAAGCCCCTGGCCTGAGGTCCATCCGACCCGCCGGCCTCGGGCGCGGCACCCTCGCGGTCCCCACGGGCGTCGCCGCCGGCCCCGGGCGCGACGCCCTCCCGGCTCCCGGCCGACAGGGTTCCGCCTCCCTCGCGAACCGGTTCCGGCGGCTCCCGCCCGGGCTCCGGATCCTCGCTTTCCACCCCATCAGCCGCCGCTTTTCCTTGACGATCTGGCCCCCCGCGCGCTATAAGCCGCACCATCGCGAGGAAGGCATGCCTCGCGTGCTGCCGGCGTGGCCCCGTGCCATTCCCCAGGCCCTTTCCCGAAACCGGCCCGCGACATGGCGGGCAAGACGTTCAGGCTCCTCCTCCCGCCTCCGCAGGCCGGGCGGCGGATCGCCGGGGCGCAGGACCCCGACGGCACGATCCTCGCGACGCGGGGCGCCGTCACCCACAGGAAAACACCGCTACATGGCATCTGCCACCACCCTCGAGCGCCCCGCCATGGAGGATTTCGCCTCCCTGCTCGACGAGACGCTCGGGCCCGATACCGGCTTTGCCGGCTCCGTCGTCACCGGCCGCGTCGTCCGCATCGACGATGACGTCGCCGTCGTGGACGTGGGCCTGAAGTCCGAAGGCCGCGTTCCGCTGCGCGAGTTCGCCCCCCAGGGCCAGAAGGCCGAGGTCAAGCCGGGCGACACCGTCGAGCTGTTCGTCGAGCGCTACGAGGACAAGGACGGCTCCATCGTCCTGAGCCGCGAGAAGGCCCGCCGCGAGGAAGCCTGGACCAACCTCGAGAAGCAGTTCCAGGCGCAGGTCCGCGTCAACGGCACGATCTTCGGCCGCGTCAAGGGTGGCTTCACCGTCGACCTCGGCGGCGCCGTGGCCTTCCTGCCCGGCTCCCAGGTCGACATCCGCCCCGTGCGCGACGTCGGGCCCCTGATGGGCAGCCCGCAGCCCTTCCAGATCCTCAAGATGGACCGCGCCCGCGGCAACATCGTGGTGTCGCGTCGCGCGGTGCTGGAGGAGACCCGTGCGGAGCAGCGTTCCGAGCTGATCCAGGGCCTCAAGGAAGGCATGATCCTCGACGGCGTGGTGAAGAACATCACCGACTACGGCGCCTTCGTGGACCTGGGCGGCGTGGACGGCCTGCTGCACGTCACCGACATCGCCTGGCGCCGCATCAACCACCCCTCCGAGGCCCTGACTATCGGTCAGCAGGTCAAGGTGCAGGTCATCCGCTTCAACAGCGAGACGCAGCGCATCTCGCTCGGCATGAAGCAGCTGATGGCCGACCCGTGGGAGGGTGTTGCGGTCAAGTACCCGGTGCAGGGCAAGTTCTCCGGCCGCGTGACCAACATCACCGACTACGGCGCCTTCGTGGAGCTGGAGCCGGGCGTCGAGGGCCTGGTCCACGTGTCCGAGATGAGCTGGACCAAGAAGAACGTCCACCCGGGCAAGATCGTCGCCACCACCCAGGAAGTGGACGTGGTGATCCTGGACGTGGACGAGCCGAAGCGCCGCATCTCGCTGGGCCTCAAGCAGGCGCAGGGCAACCCCTGGGATGTCTTCCTGGAGCAGCACGCCCCGGGTTCGACCGTCGAGGGCGAGATCCGCAACATCACCGAGTTCGGCCTGTTCATCGGCCTGGGCCCGGATCTCGACGGCATGGTCCACATGTCCGACCTCAGCTGGGATCTCCCGGCCGAGCAGGCCATGGCGAACTACAACAAGGGTGACGTGGTTCAGGCCAAGGTGCTGGACGTCGATGTCGAGAAGGAGCGCATCTCGCTCGGCATCAAGCAGCTCCAGTCCGACCCGGCCGCCGAGGTTCTCGACCGCGTCCGCAAGGGCGAGATCGTCACCGGCGTGGTGACCAAGATCGAGAGCAACGGCATCGAGGTGAAGGTGGACGAGGTCCTCACGGGCTTCATCCGCCGCGCCGAGCTCGCCCGCGACCGCAACGACCAGCGCCCCGAGAAGTTCGCGGTGGGCGAGAAGGTCGATGCCAAGGTCGTCATGGTGGACCGCGCCGCCCGTCGCCTGAGCCTGACCATCAAGGGCAAGGAAGTCGAGGAGGAGCGTGAGGCGGTGCGCGAGTACGGCACCTCCGACAGCGGCGCCTCGCTGGGCGATATCCTGGGTGCCGCGATCCGTCGCCGCAACCAGGGCACCGAGGACTGATCCACCGCGTCACCGCGATGGGTTGAACGGGAACGCCCCGGGGATATCCCCGGGGCGTTTCGCGTTTCTGGAATTGGTGTTTTGTTTGGCCAGGTACGAGACGGGAGCCCACGCCGCCTCCCTGGGCATCTGCAGATGGACCGCCGTTGGCAAGATCCTCTCCTTCCCCGCTGAACCTCTCGACCTGGCTGAGTGTGGGCCTTCTGCTGGACTGGTTCCTGTGCGGCCTCTGCATCATCTTGCCTGCGGCATGGTGGAACTGGCCTGTGGGTGCCTGGATGGGTTTCCCGCTAGCCTTGCTGTTGTGCTGGAGCCATCTCTGGCTGCTGCCGCTCATCCTCGCGCCGCTTGGACCCTTCGGCATCAGAGATGCTCTGATCGCTGCCCGCGGCTTTGTTGTCGCCATCGGCGTCGTGATGGTCGGAGGGGTGAGTGGCCTCGTGATCGGTGTGATCTCTGTGGTGCCGGCCCTGATCCTTGGACCTTTCGGTATCCTAGGCGCGGCCCTGGCAGGCATCGCTCTGGGTGGAGCTTTGGCCGGCCCAATCGCCTATGAACTGGCAATGCAGGATCGAGGACCGAGGCGGCAGGTCCCCTTGCAGCCGGACCTGCGGATGCTGTCCGGCGCCACGGCATTGATCCTCGGGGTCGGCCTTCAGATGGCGGAAACCCCGTCAGCGTTATGGCTGATCGCACCGCTCGCGGCTCTTCCGACCTTGCTGGCGCCGCCGGTGCGGATCATCCGCTGACCGTCCACCGGGGCGCCGCTTTCCTGAGGGCACCAGTGCCCGGTGATCCCAGGACTGGTTTGCCAATCCGCCGGCCGGATTGGATCGGCTAAGCCTCCGACGGGGTTCCTGACCGATCGGAGCATCAGCGGTGCGAGGCGACGACTGCCCTGGCGGCGCTGCTAAACCATCGCCACCACCCGCCGCCGCAGCCGCAGCGTGACCGCCAGCCCCAGCGCCGCCGAGATCCCGCCCGCCAGGAACACGCTGCCATAGCCCGCCCGATCGGCCAGCAGACCCGCCAGCGGCCCGGTCAGCCCGTAGGCCAGGTCCTGGAACCCGGCATAGGCGCCTAAAGCGGTGCCGCGCAGCGGCGGCTCCACCAGGCGGACGACCTCGCGCCCCATGGCCGGAAACACCAGCGAGCAGCCGAGACCCGTCAGGAAGGCGCCCAGCAGCGCCACCCGCGGGTCGCCCGCGACCGCGATCACCAGCAGCCCGGCCATTTCCACCGCGAGCGAACCGGTGGCCACCGGCAGCCCGCCCAGCCGGTCCGGCAGGTGCCCGAACAGCGCGCGCACGATCACGAAGCCCAGGCCGAACCCCGTCAGCCCGAGCCCCGCCATCGGCCAGCCCTCATGCGCGAAGTGGAGCGAGAAGAAGGCGCCGATCGCGGCGAAGCCGACGCCCTGCAGGCAGACCACGCTGCCCTGTCGCCAGATCCGTCCGATCACGCGGCGGAAGGGCGGCCGCACGACCTCCGGATGTGCCGCCGCGCCCGCCAGTGGCCAGATCGCGACGAGGCCCAGCGCCGGCAGCACCGCCGCCAGCAGCATGGTGCCCGCGAAGCCCAGGCGTTCCAGCAGCAGCAGCCCGAGCGGCCCGCCCACCGCGAAGGCGCCGTAGAGCGAGGCGCCCAGCAGCGCCAGCACCTTGCCCGAGCGCTGCGGCCCGAGACTGGCGATGCCCCAGGCGATCACGCCCACCGCCACCAGGCTCTCGCCGAGGCCGACCACGAGCCGCCCCAGGATCAGCACCGCGAACCCCGGCCAGCCCTGTGCCAGCACGCCTGCCATCGCCGAAACGAGGCCGCCCGCCACGTAGAAGCCCAGGCCCCAGGCCGCCGCGCGCTTCGGCCCGCGCCGGTCCGACAGCGTGCCGGCGAGGCCGCGGGTCAGGATGGTGGCGACGAAGGCACTGCCGACCGCGAGCCCGGCCCAGGCATTGCCCAGCCCGAGGTTGCGCGTGACGAAGAGCGGCACCACCGGCAGGGACACGGCCACGCAGAGGTAGGAGACGAAGAGGATGAGGGCCAGCAGCAGCAGGCGGCGCCCGCCCGCGTCGCCTCGTGACGCACGGACGTCGTGTTCCGGCGTACCGACCTCGCGTTCCGGCGTGCCAACGCCGTGTTCCGACGCGCGAACGTCGTGTCCAGACGCGCGAACGTCGCGTTCCGACGCGCGAACCATGATGTGTTCTCCACACTGGTCCCCGCTCGGCGGCGTCCGGCGCAAGCAGACGCACTCCGACCACGGGGATCGTTGAGTGCGTTGGTTGACGTTGAACGCTTACGGCCAGTGCGACTGGCACGGCGCAGCGTCTAGCCGGCCCGGTGGGGATCGGCAAGCCGCGACGCGCGATGCGCCAGGGTCGCCTGTGCCCGGTCCGCCTCGCCCTCATGGTGGCGGGCGTCCCGTTCCGGCTCGTCGCCCTGGCGAAGCACGGTGCACCAGGGCACAGGGCGCTCAGGCGGAGGGCGTCCAGGTAAGGGGCGTCCAGATACGGGGCGTTCAGGCAGGGGGCGTCCAAACACGGAGGCGCCCATGCACGGGGCGGGGCGCCGAAGCCCTGCGCCCCCGCCCTACTGCAGGTTCACGAACATCCCGCCATCCACCAGCAGCGCCGCGCCGGTGACGTAGCGCGCGAGGTCCGAGGCCAGGAACAGGATCGGCCCGGCGAGGTCCTCCGGCTCGCCCAGCCGGCCCAGCGGGATGCGCGCTTCCATCGCGGCGCGCTTGCCGTCTTCCCGGCCCAGGTCCTCCTTGTTGATGTCGGTCAGGATGGTGCCCGGCATCACCGAATTGCACCGTATCCCGTGCCGGCCGAGCGCGATGGCGGCGGACTGCATCAGCGAGTGCACCCCGGCCTTGGTGGGCGTGTAGTGGGTCTGGAACTCGCCCCCCACCAGCGCCGAGATCGAGGAGACCGCCACGATCGCGCCGCCCCCGCCCTGCCGCACCATCTGGTTCGCCGCCGCCTGCACCATGTGAAAGGCGCCGTGCAGGTTCACCCGCAGGGTGCGCTCCAGCACCTCCGTCGGCATGTCGAGAAAGGCGTGGAAGGGACAGATCCCGGCATTGTTGACGAAGACGTCGACCCGGCCGAGCGCCTCGGTGGCGGCCTCCACGAAGGCGGTGGCCGTGGCGGGCTCGGCCACGTCGCCGGGCAGGGCCAGTGCCCGGCGGCCCATCGCCTCGATCTCGCGCACCGCGCTCTCGGCGCCGGCCGGGTCGCCCAGGTAGTTCAGTGCCACGTCGGCCCCGTGCCGCGCGGCGGCGACCGCCGTGGCGCGGCCGATCCCGGCGGAGGCCCCGGTGATCAGCACCGTCTTTCCCTGGAGCAGCATAACAGCCTCCATCGTGGTGTCCCGGCGCGAAGCCGCTAGGCTTGGGCCGGATGGCCCGGGGGCGCCGGGGAGAAGGGAAAACTATGCAGAAGATCGCCTTCCGCATGAAGCTGCGGCCGGGGCACCTGGCCGAGTACCGGCGCCGGCACGACGAGATCTGGCCGGAACTGGCGGCGGCGCTCAGGGCGGCCGGCATCCGCGACTACTCGATCCACCACGATGCGGAGACCGACGCGCTCTTCGCCGTGCTGTGGCGCGAGGACGATCACGGCATGGACGCGCTGCCGGGGCTGCCGGTGATGCGGCGCTGGTGGGACAGCATGGCACCGCTGATGGAAACCAACCCCGACGGCTCGCCGGTGAGCATCCCGCTCGACACGGTGTTCCACCTCGCCTGAGGCTGGGGCGCCCGGGTGCGGGGAGGGGTTCTGCCGGGCGGGGCGTGCGGGCGGCTCCCCCGGCGCCGGCCCGGCGGCGAGGCGGGGAAGTAAGATGGTAAGATAGTAAGATAGTAAGGCGAACCGCCGGAGGAGCGGCTCCTTACTCCGAGCCCCAGCCCGCCTTGCGCTCGTAGTGGCGGAAGTACTTGTCGGTCATCAGGTCGGTTTTCACGATGACGCAGACGTCGGTGGTGTTGAACTGCTGGTCCACCACCGCGCCGTCGCCCACGAAGCCGCCGAGGCGGAGATAGCCCTTCAGCAGCGGCGGCAGGTCCGACAGGGCGGAGCGGCGAACGGCGGCCGGGTCCATCCGCCGCATCTCCTCGTAGCGGCCGGGCAGGGCGCGCGGCCGCAGCTCCGGCGGCGCCATGTGGTGCGTGGCCAGGTAGGTCAGCTGTTCCGCCAGCGCCTCGAGGTCGGTGCCGGGCAGCGAGGCGCAGCCGAACATCAGCTCCACCCGGTGCTTCTGGACATAGGCCGCGATGCCGCGCCACAGCAGCTGCAGCGTGCCGCGGGTGCGGTGGTTCTCGCCCACGCAGGAACGGCCGAGCTCCAGCACCTGTCCCGGCCGGTCGATCAGGGGCGTGATGTCGTACTCGTCGGCGGAATAGAAATGGCCGATCCGCGCCGCGGCCTCGCGCCGGATCAGGCGATAGGTTCCCACCACCGATTCCGGGCCGGAGCCGAGGTTGTAGTCCACCACCAGCAGGTGGTCGGCCACCGCGTCGAACAGGTCCACGTCGCGGCCGGGCGTCATGCCGGGCGCGGGGTGGGCGCCCATCTCCTCGTAGAAGATCTTCCAGCGCAGGCGCTGCGCCGCCTCGATCTCCCACGCGTGCTCGGCGATGCGCACGCCGAGCTCGCCGGCGCGCAGCTCCCCGAAGCCGGGGCCTTCCACGGCGGCGGCCGCCTCGCGGGCCTTGAGTCCCGGATCCTCGGCACGAAGCTCGGAAGGCTGCTCGCCCGTCCCCTGGCCGTGTCCCGCCTGGGCCACGCTCATCACTCCGGGTCCGGCTCCTGACGGCGTGCCGAGGGCTGGGCCGCGCCCTCCGGCTTGCGGCCGAACAGTTCCAGCCGCTGGCCGATCAGCGTGAAGCCGAGGCGGGCCGCGATCTCGCGCACCAGCGTTTCGTGGGCCTCGTCCTCGAACTCGATCACCCGGCCGCTGTCCACGTCGATCAGGTGGTAGTGGTGCCCGTGGTCGGTAGGCTCGTAGCGCGCCCGGCCGCCGCCGAAGTCGTGCCGCTCCAGGATGCCCTTTTCCTCGAGCAGGCGGACGGTGCGGTAAACGGTGGCGATGGAAACCTTGTTGTCGATGGCGAGCGAGCGCCGGTAGACCTCCTCCACGTCGGGATGGTCCTGCGCCTCGCTCAGCACGCGCGCGATCAGCCGGCGCTGTCCGGTCATCTTCAGCCCGCGCTCGACGCAGAGACGTTCGATGCGCGAAGGGTCAGGGCGTGCTGCGTCCATGCGTCCGTTTCTAGTCCAGTGCGCCGCGCGGCGCGAGGCGGCGCTGCGGGGCGGTGTAAGACCTTACCCGGTCCCGGCGGGCGGCGGCAAACAGCCCGTTCGGCTTCCTGCCCCGACCGCGGCGCGTCGCTGTGAGGCGCGCCACCGGGCGGCAGCGCCGCTCAGGACGCGCGGCGGCTGCGGCTGTGCGGCCGGGTGCCCAGGCCGATCCGCTTGGCCAGCGAGGAACGGTGCTCGGCATAGTTGGGCGCCACCATGGGGTAGTCGGGCGGCAGGCCCCAACGCTCGCGGTACTGCTCGGGCGTCATGTCGTAGGCGGTCTTGAGGTGACGCTTGAGCATCTTCAGCTTCTTGCCGTCCTCGAGGCACACCAGGTATTCCGGCGTGACGCTCTTCTTCACGGGCACGGCGGGCTCGGGCCGGGCGATCGCGGGCGCTTCCACCGGCTTGCCCAGGCCGAGCAGCGCGCGGTGCACCTCGGTGATCAGCGCCGGCAGCGCGTCGGGCTGCACGCTGTTGTTGCTGACGTGCGCCGCCACGATCTGTGCCGTCAGCGACAGCACGTCGCCGCGCGGTTCTTCGGGACTATCCACGTCCGTCATACGTGTCCTCGCTGATCGCGGTACCGGCCAAATAGCGCGGCAATGATCCGGGATTTCCCCGGCGGGCATGCCAGGGGATATACCTTCTCGAACCGGGAAACAACAGGAGCGGTGATGAACAGAACAACCGACGCGCAAGAACTGGTGGCGGATGCACAGATCGACATCACCCGCGACATTTGCCCCATGACCTTTGTCAGGACCCGATTGGCCCTCGACCGTCTCGCGCCGGGGCAAGTTCTATTGGTGACGCTGCGCGGCGAGGAACCCCGACGCAACGTTCCGCGCACCGCGGAGGAACAGGGCCACGCCGTGCTGCGCCAGGAAAGCGGCGAGGACGGCACCACCCGCCTCTGGCTGCGCCGGGGCTGAAACGGCCGGCGGAGGAACGGGCCGGAGGCCGCCGCCCCCCGCCGCCCGGGATGCGGCCCGGATCAAGGGGAGCGGGACCCTCGCCGGGTCGCCCTCCGCCCCGGATGTGGCCCGGAAGGCGCGCCCTCGTCCGGGCCCGCGGCCTCAGGCCATGATCCGCGCGGCCCGCACCGCGCCCGACAGCGCGCCCACGGCGTCCAGCACCGCGTCCACCGTGCGCGGCCCGGCGCGGCCGGCCTCGTCCAGCGTGGCGGCCAGCGCGTCCACCAGGGCGGTGCCCACCACCGCCGCATCGGCCAGCCGCACCGCCGCCGCCGCCTGGTCGGGCGTGCGGATGCCGAAGCCGATCGCCACCGGCAAGGCCGTCGCGGCGCGGATGCGGTCGATGTTGTGCCCCAGCTCCTCCGCGGTGGCGGAGCGCGTGCCGGTGATGCCCGCGATCGCCACGTGGTACACGAAGCCACCGGCGCCCTCGAGCGCGAAGGGAAGCCGCGCGTCGCCGGTGGTGGGCGCGATCAGCCGGATCAGGTCGAGTCCCTGCTCCGCGGCATAGGGCGCGAGCTCGTCGGCTTCCTCAGGGGGCATGTCCACCACGATCAGCCCGTCCACGCCGGCGGCGCGGGCATCGCGGCAGAAGCGCTCGGGCCCGTAGGCGATGATGGGGTTGAGATAGCCCATCAGCACCACCGGCGTGTCGCGTTCGCCTTCCCGGAACTCCCGCACCATGGCCAGCACGCCCGCCATGCTGGCGCCCGCCGCCAGGGCCCGCAGGCCCGCGCGCTGGATCGAGGGGCCGTCGGCCGCCGGGTCGGTGAAGGGCACGCCGATCTCGATCAGGTCCGCGCCCGCCGCCGGCAGCCCGCGCAGGATCGCGGCGGAGGTGTCGCGGTCCGGGTCGAAGGCCTGGAGGTAGGTCACCAGCGCGCCGCGGTGGCGCGCCTTGAGCTCGGCGAAGCGGGCGGCGATGCGGTTCACGGCTGCACCCTCTCTCACAGCTGGACACCGAGGTGATGCGCCACGGTGAAGATGTCCTTGTCGCCGCGCCCCGACAGGTTCAGCACGATCGTCTGGTCCGGCCGCATGGTGGGCGCCAGCTTCATCACGTAGGCCAGCCCGTGCGCGGACTCGAGCGCCGGGATGATGCCCTCCAGCTTCGAGCAGAGCTGGAAGGCTTCCAGCGCCTCGTCGTCGGTGGCGCCGACGTAGTTCACCCGGCCGATCTCGTGCAGCCAGGAATGCTCCGGCCCGATGCCCGGGTAATCCAGCCCGGCCGAGATGGAATGCGCCTCGGTGATCTGCCCGTCGCGGTTCTGCAGGAGGTAGGTCTTGTTGCCGTGCAGCACGCCCGGCGCACCGCCGCCGATCGCCGCCGCGTGGGCGCCGCTCTCGATGCCGCGTCCCGCCGCCTCGACGCCGTAGATCTTGACCTCGGCATCATCGAGGAAGGGATGGAACAGCCCCATGGCGGAGGAGCCGCCGCCCACCGCGCAGACCAGCGCGTCGGGCAGCCGCCCTTCGGCCGCCAGGTGCTGCTCGCGCGTTTCGTCGCCGATCACGCACTGATAATGGCGCACCATCTCCGGGTACGGGTGCGGACCCGCCACGGTCCCGATGCAGTAGTAGGTGTCGTGGACGTTGGCGACCCAGTAGCGCAGCGCCTCGTTCATCGCGTCCTTCAGCGTGGCCGCGCCCGCGGTCACCGCGTTCACCTCGGCGCCCAGCAGCTTCATGCGGAACACGTTGGGCCGCTGCCGCTCCACGTCGGTGGCGCCCATGAACACCGTGCAGGGCAGGCCGAACAGGGCACACACCGTGGCCGTCGCCACGCCGTGCTGGCCGGCCCCCGTCTCGGCGATGATGCGCGTCTTGCCCATGCGGCGCGCCAGCAGGATCTGCGCCAGCACGGCATTGATCTTGTGCGCGCCGGTGTGGTTCAGCTCCTCGCGCTTGAAGTAGACCTTGGCGCCGCCGAGGTGCTTCGTCAGCCGCTCCGCCAGCCACAGCGGCGAGGGCCGGCCCACGTAGTCCTTCAGCAGCAGCCGCCATTCCTGCTCGAAGGCCGGGTCGCGCTTGGCCTCCTCGAAGGCCTGCTGGACCTCCAGGATGTTGGGCATCAGCGTTTCGGCCACGAAGCGGCCGCCGAAATCACCGAAGCGGCCGCGGTCGTTGGGACCGGCGCGAAGGCTGTTGGGCAGGATCTCGTTCACGGCACTGTCCTTAAACGATGGCTGGCGGCGCGCGTCCCGTCTGGCATGGAGGAGGCGGCTGGAGTTCACCCGGCCCGGGCGGTCTGGACCTGGTTCTGCGCGAGATAGCGCGTGCGGCGGCGCGGTGACAGGGGCCCAGGCCGGAGGATGGCGCGGACGGGACGCTGAGGCCCGGCCCAGACATGGCGCGCGGGGGCTGCCGCGTCGGCTGTCGGAGCCTGGCTCCCGAGGTCACATCACCGGGGGCAACGGGGCGGCAGGCGGGAAAAGGCCCGGGCAGCCGGGGGCGCGGGCGCGATCCGTGCTAGACCCCCGCCATGGAGACCAAGCCCCCCATCCCGCGCGCCGTTCTGGTCGGCATCCAGCTTCCCGAGGTCGACGACGCGGCGCACGAAGCGAGCCTGGCCGAGCTGGCGCGGCTGGTGAAGACGCTGGGCTACGAGGTGGTGGGATCGGTGTCGCAGCGGCGCGAGGGCACCGGCGCGGGCGCGTTGCTGGGCAGCGGCAAGCTGGCCGAGCTGGCGGCGCTCACGGGCGGAACCGGCGTGGTCGGCACCATGGCGCCGCGGGCGCGCTCCAAGGCGCGGCAGCGCTTCGAGGGTGCCGCCGACGCGCCGTCCGATGAGGATGCGGCGGGCGATGACGACGCGGCCGCCACGGCGGAGGGGACGGGGCCACGGCCCGAATTCGTGATCGTGGACCACGAGCTTTCGCCCAGCCAGATCCGCAACCTGGAGCGTGCCACCGGCGCCGAGGTGCTCGACCGCACCGGCGTGATCGTCGAGATCTTCCACCGTCACGCCAATACCCGCGAAGCCAAGCTGCAGGTCGAGATGGCGCGGCTGAAATACGTGGCGCCGCGCCTGCGGGAGTCCTCGGGCGGCGGCGGTCGGCAGCAGGGGCCGGGCGCGGGCGAGAGCAACCTCGACCTCGACCGCC
This sequence comes from Roseomonas elaeocarpi, assembly GCF_042433915.1. Lineage (NCBI taxonomy): Bacteria > Pseudomonadati > Pseudomonadota > Alphaproteobacteria > Acetobacterales > Roseomonadaceae > Roseomonas > Roseomonas elaeocarpi. Next base: position 29,112 of record NZ_JBHLUN010000016.1, read on the forward strand.
GCAAGATCCGCGACCGTCTGGCGGAGCTGCGCGAACAGCTCGAGGCGGTGCAGCGCGACAGCGACAACCGGCGCGCCGCCCGGCGCGACCAGCTGCGGGTGGCGCTGGTGGGCTACACCAACGCCGGCAAGTCCTCGCTGATGCGGGCGCTCACGGGGAGCCAGGTCCTGGTGGAGGACAAGCTGTTTGCCACGCTCGACACCACGGTGCGCGTGCTGCAGCCCGAAACCAGGCCGCGCGTGCTGGTGTCCGACACGGTGGGCTTCATCAAGCAGTTGCCGCACGACCTGGTGGCCTCGTTCCGCTCCACGCTGACGGAAGCGCTGGAAGCCTCGCTGCTGCTCTACGTGGTGGATGCCTCGGACCCGACCTGGGAAGCGCAGCTGGCGGTGAGCCGGGGCGTGCTGGGCGAGATCGGCGCCGACGCGGTGCCGTCGCGGCTGGTGCTGAACAAGATGGACCGGGTGGACGAGGCCGGCCGCGCCGCCCTGCGCGAGCGCTACCCCGACGCGATCCAGCTCTCGGCCCACCGGCCCGGGGATGTCAGCGCCCTGCGCGACACGATCATCGCCTTCTTCGAGGAATCCATGGTGGAGGACGAGCTGGTGCTGCCCTACAGCAGGCAGGGGCTGATCGGCGAGGTTTACGAGAGCGCGCGGGTGCTGTCCGAGGACTACAACGAGACCGGCCGGGTGCTGCGGGTGCGCGGGCTGCCCGGCGCCCTGGCGCGGCTGCGGCGCAGCCTCGCCGCGGGCTGAGCCGCCCCGCCGGCGGTGGCGCAACCTCGATAAGGGCATGGGCAGCGTGCGGCGCCGACGCTGCTGCCGACTGTCGATGCCGTGACGCGAAGGCCCCCTCGCGTCCACCTGGCCTCGGTCCCGCCCCGGCCTTCCAAGGGGAGGGGGCGAGGCCAGCCGGGAAACGTCCTGTCCGGCGTGGCGCCCGGTTCCGGCGTCAGGCGTGCCGGGCCTGCCGCGCCCGCCAGCGCGGCCAAAGGAGGCTCACCACCAGCCCGCCGATCACCAGCCCCGCCGCGCCGAGCTTCCAGGCGGGCAGCGACTCGCCCAGCAGCAGCGCAGCGCTGCCCATCCCCACCACCGGGATCAGCAGCGCCATGGGGCTGACGGTGGCGGAAGGGTAGCGGCGCAGCAGCCAGCCCCAGGCGGCGTAGCCGAACAGCGTGTTGCCGAAGCTCTGGTAGGCCACGGTTCCCCAGGCGGCGGCGCCCGCGGTGGCGAGGCTGTCGCGCATCGCGGGCCAGCCCTCCAGCACGAAGCTCAGCACGTAGAGCGGCGGCGCCGAGAACAGGCTGGCCCAGACCACGTAGCCCAGGATGTCGTTGGCGCCCGAGCGCATCACCGCGATGTTGCCGCAGGCCCAGCTCAGCGCCGCCAGCAGCGTGATCGCGAGGCCGAGCACCGTGGTCTCGCCGCCGGTGTTGGCCGCGATCACCGCGATGCCGGCGGCCCCCAGCAGCAGCGCCGCGAACTGGTAGGGCCGCACGCGCTCGCCGGTCAGCAGCATCGCCAGCCCGATCGTGAAGAAGACCTGCACCTGCATCACCAGCGAGGCGAGGCCCGGCGAGATCAGCCCGCGCATCGCGAAGTAGAGCAGCCCGAACTGCCCGGTGCCGATCAGCAGCCCGTAGGCCACCATGTTGCCCCAGCGGACATGCGGGCGGCGCAGGAAGAAGGCGGCCGGCAGCAGGGCGAAGGTGAAGCGCAGCGCCGCGAACAGGAAGGGCGGGAACTGGTCCAGCCCGTGCCGGGCCACCACGAAGTTGATCCCCCAGACCGCCACCACCGCCAGCGCGAGAAGGGCGTGGCGGAGGGGCAGGGTCGCGGTGCTCATGCGCGGGACCCTGCCACGACGGCCCGGACGCGCCCAGCCGGGCGGGCAGGGTCAGCGTGCGGGTCTCCCATCCCCGTGGCGGAGGGCGGGGCACAGGTCGGGCACGGCCGCCCCTCGGCGCGCCGTCAGCCCCCCAGGGCGCGGCCGGCGCGGTGGCGGCGCAGCAGCCACCAGCCCAGCCCCGCCGAAACGGCGAACAGCGCCACGCCCAGGATCAGCTGCGCCGTGCGGTCCACCGCCACGCCCTCGCCCAGCAGGGCGAAAACGGCGGTCTGCGGGACGTAGCCCACCGCCGAGGCCAGGATGAAGGGCGCCGCCCGCACGCCCGACAGGCCGGCCAGCAGGTTCAGCGCCAGGTTGTTGCCGACGGGGAGCAGGCGCAGCGCCAGGGTGGTGCCGAAGGGCGCGCCCACCAGCACGTCGTGCACCGGCTTGAGCCGCCGCCCGAAGCGGCCGTTCAGCCGCCGCGCCGCCCATTCCCGCCCCACCAGCCGCGCCCAAAGGAAGTCCACCGCGCAGCCCAGCACCTGCGCCACGAGGCTCAGCACCCCACCGGCCAGCACCCCGAAGGCGCTGCCGCCCAGGAAGGCCACGGCCTGCCGCGGCGCCCCGGCGGCGGCGGCACCGGCGCCCACCAGGACGAACAGCGCCTCGCCCCACCAGCCGTCGTCGCGCAGCCGGGCACTGGCGAAGCTGAGGCCGTGGTCCTCGCCCACCTCGCGGATCACCCAGCCGGCCAGCGCCAGGCCGAGTGCCAGCAGCAGCAGCCGCCCGATCGCGTTCCAGGGGCCACGCGCGCGGTCGGGCTGCGGCAACCCGGTGTCGGCAGGGGGTGGCGTCATCTCAGCGCGGGGTTCCGCCGAGCCCGTTGGCCGGGGCAGGGGCAGCGGGCAGGCCGTCGCGCCGGGCCGCATCGCCCACCGCTTCACTCACCTGACCGCCGGGGCGCGCCGCGTCGGCGAGGCCGCTGCCCCGGGCCACATCGTCCCCCTGTTCCACGGGCCGCGCCAGGGTGCCGGGGGCTTCGGGCAGCAGCTCCGGCCGCTTCCAGCGGCGCTGCAGCCACATCACGCCGAGCAGATCCACCAGCCCCACCGCCAGCCGGTCCAGCGTGCCGTAGTTCGACACGCCGCGGGTGCGCGGGCGGTGGTTCACCGGCTCGCTCACCACCCGCCCGCCCTGGCGGATCACCAGGGCCGGCAGGAAGCGGTGCATGTGGTCGAAGGGCGGCAGGGCGAGGAACAGGGCGCGCGGAAACACCTTCAGCCCGCAGCCGGTATCGGGCGTGGCGTCGCCCAGCAGCCGGGCGCGCACCCGGTTGGCGATCCGGCTGCTCAGCCGCTTGACGGTGGTGTCGCGCCGCGTGGTGCGCCAGCCCGCCACCAGGATCGCGCCGGGGCCGCTGGCGGCGCCCTCCACCGCGGTCGCAGCCCCCGCGACCCGTTCCAGCGCGCCCGCCGCGCCGGTGCCACCGGCCTGGGCTCCGTTGATCCCGGACCCATCGAGCCCGGCGCCGCTGATCGCGGCCCCGTTAATTTCGGCCTGGGCCCGACGCCACAGCTTCGGGATGTCGGCCGGGTCGTTCTGCCCGTCGCCGTCCAGCGTGGCGATCCAGGGGGCGCGAGCGGCGCGGACCCCGGTCACCACGCCGGCCGACTGCCCGCAGGAGCGCCGGTGGCGCAGCGGCCGCACGCTCAGGCCGGCGGCGCGCATGCGCTCCAGCTCGGCCGCCGTGTCGTCGGTGGAGCCGTCGTCGATGCACAGGATCTCGTGCGCGACGCCGTCCAGCGCGAGCGCGATCTCGCGCAGCAGCGGCTCGACATTGGGGCCTTCGTTGCGCATCGGCACGACGACGGAGATGGCGGGATGAGCCAGGGACATGGGGGGCGCGGGTTACCAGGGGGTCGCGGCGCGGTCCAGCGCGCCTATATGATCCCCCTCATGCCAGACGGAACTTCCGCGAAACAGGGCCCCTCTTCCGCAGGGGCGCGCCAGGGGCCGGGCGGCGCCGCGCCGCCCCAGGGCAGCGCAACGGCCACGGGGGCGCCCGGCGCCTCCGGCACCCAAGGGGCCGGCAGCGGCCGCCCGGGCCATCCGGCGGTGGTGCTCGCCCCGCCCGGCGCCCCCGTGCCGCCCCGTGCCGCCTCAGATCAGGCAACACGCGACCGCCGGGCCGTGGCGCTGTGGCTGATCGCGGTGGCCGCGATGGTGTGGATCATGGTGGCGCTCGGCGGGGCCACGCGCCTCGGCGGCTCGGGCCTGTCGATCATGGAATGGGCACCGCTGAGCGGCGCGATCCCGCCGGTGAGCGACGCGGAATGGCAGCGCCTCTTCGACCTGTACCGCACCATTCCCCAGTACGCGCTGGTGAACCAGGGCTTCGGGATCGAGGGCTTCAAGAGCATCTTCTGGCTGGAATGGACGCACCGCCTTTGGGGCCGGCTGATCGGGCTGGTCTTCGCCGGCGGGCTGGTGTGGTTCTGGGCGCGCGGGCGGGTGCCGGCGGGGCTCAAGCCGCGGCTGGTGCTGCTGCTGATCCTCGGCGGGCTGCAGGGCGCGGTGGGCTGGTTCATGGTGGCCTCGGGCTTCGAGGCCGACAGCACCGCGGTGTCGCCCTGGCGGCTGGTGATCCACCTGGCGCTGGCGCTGCTGCTGTATTCCGTCCTGGTCTGGACCGCGATGACGCTGCGCCATCCGGAGCGTGAGGCCACGCCGGGTGCCCGCCCGCTCCGCGCCCTGGCGCATCCGGTGGCGGGGCTGGTGGTGCTGACCATGCTGGCCGGCGGCTTCGTGGCCGGGATCAAGGCCGGACTCGACTACAACACCTTTCCGCTGATGGACGGGCACCTGGTGCCGGAAGGCTACTTCTTCCTCGAGCCCGCCTGGCGGAACCTGTTCGAGAACGTGGCCTCGGTGCAGTTCAACCACCGCCTGCTCGCCACCGTGACGCTGTTGCTGGTGTTGGTGACGGCGGGGCTTGGCCTCGCGCGGCTGCCGGCCGGGCGGGCGCGGCGCTGGTGCGCGCTGCTGGGGCTGGCGGCGCTGGCGCAGTACGGGCTGGGCGTGTCGACGCTGATCCACGGGGTGCCCTTCGCGCTCGGCACGCTGCACCAGTCGGTGGCCGTGGCGGTGCTGACCGCGGCGCTGGGCACGATGCACGCGCTGCGCCGCCCGCGCGGCGCGGCGGCAACCGTTCCCGCCGTCGCAGCGGCTTCGCCGGCGGCGCCCGGCGCACCGCCGGCCCGTGCCGCGGCGGTGGGCCGGTGATGCCGCGCCCGTTTCCGACCCTACCGTTCCCGACCCTCCCGTTTCCAACCCTCTGGGAGATCCCGGCATGAGCGCCGCCACCGACGCCCTGGCCATCACGGACCGGCTGTTCTTCCGCGACCTCGACCCCGCCCGCGCCGCGCGCATCACCGCCGAGGCGCTGGCCGGCGCCGAGGATGGCGAGCTGTTCCTGGAATACCGCGAAAGCGAGAGCCTCTCGCTCGACGACGGCCGCATCCGCGCCGCCGGCTTCGACACCGCGCGCGGCTTCGGCCTGCGCGCCGTGCGGGGCGAGGGCGCGGCCTACGCCCATGCCAGCGAGTTCGGCGAGGCGGCGCTGCGCCGCGCGGCGGACGCGGTGCGCGCCCTGCCGGGCCGCCAGGCCGACGTGGCCGCGGCACCGCCGCGCGCCACCAACGCGCGGCTCTACGACGCGGCCAACCCGCTCTCGGGCATGGAGTTCGCGGCCAAGGCTGCGGTGCTGATGGCGATCGATGCCCATGCCCGTGCCCTCGACCCCCGGGTGCGGCAGGTGAGCGCCACGATCTCGGGCGAATGGCAGGCGGTGCGCATCCTGCGCCCCGATGGGCGGAGCGGCGGCGTGGCCGACCTGCGGCCGCTGGTGCGCCTGAACGTGTCGGTGGTGCTGGAAGCGGACGGGCGGCGCGAAACCGGCTCCTTCGGCACCGGCGGCCGCTTCGGCTACGAGCGCGTGCTGAACGAGGCATCCTGGCAGGCCGCCGTGGCCGAGGCGCTGCGCCAGGCGCGCGTGAACCTCGACAGCCGCCCGGCCCCGGCCGGCGAGATGGAGGTGGTGCTGGCGCCGGGCTGGCCCGGCATCCTGCTCCACGAGGCGATCGGGCACGGGCTGGAAGGCGACTTCAACCGCAAGGGCGCCTCGGCCTTCGCGGGGCTGATGGGGCAGCGGATCGCGGCGCCCGGCGTGACGGTGGTGGATGACGGCACCATCCCCGACCGCCGCGGCTCGCTCACCGTCGACGACGAGGGCACGCCGACGTCGCGCACCGTGATGATCGAGGACGGCATCCTGGTGGGCTTCATCCAGGACCGGCAGAACGCCCGGCTGATGGGCGTCCAACCCACCGGCAACGGCCGGCGCGAAAGCTTCGCCCATATCCCGATGCCGCGCATGACCAACACGGTGATGACCGGCGGCGAGGCCCCGCCCGACGACATCGTCCGCTCCGTCAAGCGCGGCCTCTACGCGGTGAACTTCGGCGGCGGGCAGGTGGACATCACCTCGGGCAAGTTCGTGTTCTCGGCCAGCGAGGCCTACCTGATCGAGGACGGGCGGATCACCGCGCCGGTGAAGGGCGCGACCCTGATCGGCAGCGGCGCCGACGCGCTGACCAAGGTCTCGATGGTCGGCAACGACTTCGCGATGGATCCGGGCATCGGCACCTGCGGCAAGGACGGCCAGGGCGTGCCGGTGGGCGTGGGCCAGCCGACGATCCGCCTCAGCGGGCTGACGGTGGGCGGCACGGCGGTCTGACGGGGCCGGCTCCGCCCCCAGCCGGGGCCTCCCGGCGGTCCGGGACGGGCGCGCGGTGTTCCGGCCTGCTCCTTGCCGCGCGGCTCAGCCGTCGTGGCCGCCGTCACGGGTCCTTCGCGAAACCATCACCGTAGTGTCACATACGGCGCGTATCGGCGGGGTGTTCCTGAGCGAGGTCCCGATGCGAAGCCTGATCGCCGCCCTGATTGCCAGCACCGCGCTGGTCGCGCCCGCTCTGATGCAGCCCGTCCTGGCACAGCAGCCTGCCGCTCCCGCCGCGCAACGCGCCCGCCCCGCGGCGCAGCACCGCCACAACGTCGTGCTGTTCGTCGCCGACGGCCTCAGGCCCGGCATGGTGAACGAGCGGACCGCGCCCACCCTGTACGCGCTGATGCAGCGCGGTGTGCGCTTCACCAACACGCACTCGCTGTTTCCCACCTTCACCACGGCCAATGCGTCGGGCATGGCCACCGGTCACCTGCTGGGCGACACCGGCGATTTCAGCAACACCATCTACAGCGGCTTCCCCGTGCCGGGCGCCGGCAACAGCCTGACGCCCTTCCTGGAAAGCGACCCCGTGCTGGCCGACGTGGACGAGCACTTCAGCGGGAACTACCTGAACGAGGACACCATCCTGAAGGCGGCGCGCGACGCCGGCTTGTCCACGGCCACGATCGGCAAGGTCGGCCCGGCGCTGATCTTCGACAGCACCGAGCGTACGGGCCAGCACACCATCGTCGCCGACGACATGACCGGGCGCAGCGGCGGCGTGCCGTTGTCCGATGAGGTGCAGAAGGCACTGGCCGCCGCGAACCTGCCCACCCAGGCCCCCACGCGCGGCGACAACGCCCAGGCCGGCACGGGCACCCAGCCGGGCACCACGGTCGCCAACATCGAGCAGCAGAACTGGTTCGCGGACGTCGCGACCAAGGCGGTGCTGCCGCTGTTCAAGGCGCGGAACAAGCCCTTCGCCCTGGTGTTCTGGTCGCGCGACCCGGACGGCTCGCAGCACAACCAGGGTGACAGTCTCGGGCGCCTGGTGCCCGGCATCAACGGCCCGACCTCGCTGGCCGCCATCCGCAACGCCGACGACGACCTGCGCCGGCTGCTGGACGGTTTGCGCGCGCAGGGGCTGGAGGGCGACACCGACGTGATCATCACCTCCGACCACGGCTTCTCCACCATCTCCAAGGACAGCGCCACGAGCTGGGCGGCCGGGCAGCGCTACGACGGCGTGAACACCGGGCAGCTGCCGATGGGCTTCGCCGCCATCGACCTCGCGCACGCGCTCGGCATGCCGCTGTTCGACCCGGACGCCAGGAACGCCCGGCTGGAGGACGGACATTTCCCGTCACGCGGCAACGGGCTGATCGGCGCCGATCCCGCGCATCCGGACGTCGTGGTGGCGTCCAACGGCGGGTCGGACCTGGTCTACCTGCCGAACGGCGACAAGGCGCTGGCGGCGAAGGTGGTCGCGGCGCTGGCGGCGCAGGACTACACCAGCGGCCTGTTCGTGGACAGCAAGCTGGGCCGCTTCGCCGGCACGCTGCCGCTGTCGGCGATCGCGCTGGAAGGCTCGGCCGTGACGCCGATGCCGGCGATCGCGGTGAACTTCCGGAGCTTCAGCACGGGCTGCGCCGATGTCACCACCTGTGGCGTGGAAGTGGCCGACAGCGGCCTGCAGCAGGGCCAGGGCATGCACGGCAGCTTCAGCCGCGCCGACACGCGCAACATCATGGGCGCCGTTGGCCCCGATTTCCGCCAGCACTTCGCCGATCCGGCGCCGGCCAGCAACGCCGACCTCGGCAGGACCATCGCCCGCCTGCTGGACCTGCGCATCCCCGACAAGGGGCACCTGGTCGGCCGCGTGCTGACGGAAGCGACGCCCAACGGCGCCATGCCGGCCTGGCGCAGCGGCGAGAACCGGTCCGAGCCGGACGAGGCCGGGCGGCGCACCGTGGTGCGCTTCCAGTCCGTGGGCGAGGTCCGCTACTTCGATGCCGCCGGCTATCCGGGCCGCACCCTGGGCCTGCCGGCCGAGGACGCGCCGCCGGTGGAGCAGCACGCCAGCCGGCATTGAACCCGGTCAACATCGAACCCGGTCAACATCGAACCCGGTGCCGGCATCCCGGCCGCTTCCGGCGCCGTGATGCCGGCAGCGGCCGAAACGAGGCGGTCGAGGCCTTGCCGGCGGGGAAGGCGGGCGTTGCCGCCGCGCGTCCGGGCGGGGGAGCCGAAAACCTGCCTTCCGCCCGGAGCAGCCGCGCCCGCATCCCGCGCGCGGCACGGCAGCGGTCCTTGTCCCGCCGCCGTGCCCGACGCCTCAGCTCTTCGCTACGCCCTCGTAGGAGTTGCTGTCCGGCAGCGTGCCGAGGCGCACGCCGGTGACACCCTTGCGGCAGGCGGCGGTGGCGGTGGTCTGCAACAGGATCACGAAGGGCGACTGCTCCATGTGGTCGCGCTGGAGCCTGTCGTAGAGCGCGAGGCGCTTGGCGCCGTCGGTTTCCCGCAGCGCTTCCGCCACGCGCGCGGTGAAGCCGTCATCCTTCCAGGAGTTGCGCCAGGCCAGCGTGCGGTTGCGCGCGTCGGGGCCGTTGTCGGTGTTGACGCAGAAGGCCTCGGCGTTCGAGTTGGGGTCGAAGTAGTCGGCGCCCCAGGAGGTCAGCGCCATCTCGTGCTGGCGCGCCCGGGTCTTGGTCAGCACCTGCCGGTTCTCCCCGGGCAGCAGGCGCAGGCGGATGCCGATCTCGGCCAGGTTGGATTGCAGCGCCTGGGCCATGTCGGGGTTCGGCTGGGCGGAGTAGTGGTCCATCACGATCTCGAACCCGTCCGGCACGCCGGCCTCGGCCAGCAGCGCCTTGGCCTTCGCCACGTCCTTGTGGAAGGGCGTGTCGTTCACCGCCGCCGGGAAGCCGTCGGGCAGGAAGCTCTGGTGCACCGCGTGGGTCAGCGGCACGAGGTTCTGCTGCAGCGCCTGGTAGTCGATCGCCCACTTGATGGCCTGCCGAACCTGCGGCTTGGCCAGCTGCGGGTGCGCGGTGTTGAGCTGGATCAGCACCAGCGAGGCCTGCGCCTTGCGCACCAGCGTGAAGTCGCCGTCGCTCTGCAGGGTGCGGAGCTGCTCGGTGGTCAGGTTGCGGGCGATGTCGGCATCGCCCTGGCGCAGCAGCAGCAGCTGGGCGGAAGGATCGGTGATGTGGCGCAGGATGATGCGGCGGATCGGGCCGCGCTTGGCCTGCGCGGCGCTGGCCTCCAGCGTGGCGCTGTCGCTGGGCCGCCAGGCGCGCAGCACCCAGGCGCCGGAGCCGGCGGAGTTGGTCTTCAGCCAGCCATTGCCGAGGTCGTCACCACCCTTGTCGTCGCGCTGCGCGTGGGACAGCACGAGCTTCTTTTCCACCACCGAGCCGACATTGGCCGACAGGCAGTAGAGCGCGAAGGCCGGCGAGGTCGTGCCGTCCAGCGCGATCTCCAGCGTGTGCTCGTCGGTGGCGCGAATGCGCTCCTCGACATTGGCGGCGGTGAAGCCGAACTGGTTGATGATGAAGGCCGGCGCCTTGTTGAGCTTCACCGCGCGCTGGAGCGAGAAGGCCGCGTCCTCCGCCGTGACCTTGGCGCCGGACGCGAAGACGGCGTCGCCCTTGAGCTTGAAGGTCAGGCGCTTGCCGTCGGCCGAAGCGGTCCAGGAGTCCGCCAGGTCGCCCTGCAGCTCCTCCGGCTTGTCGGGGCGCGGGCGCAGCAGCTTCTGGTACAGGTTGGTCTCGATCTCGGCCGCCACGGCCTCGAAGCTCTCGTGCGGATCGAGGCTGGTGACGTTGTCCAGCTGCTGCGCCACCACCAGGATGGTCTTCGGCGTGTCGGCGAAGGCGGAGGTCAGGGCGTCGTAGCGGAGGACGGAGGCGGCGGAGGCCGCGGCCAGGAAGGCGCGCCGGTTCATGGGAAGCACTTTCTTCGTGTGTGGCGGTTTCACGGGGAACGCCCGCTCCTAGCACTTCTGGGCGGGGAATTGGCAGGGTGGCCCGGGATCGCGGCCGCATGGTCCGGGGGTGTCCGGCGGGGATCGGGACGCTTCCGTGCCGGGGCATGAAACACCGGCCGGGTGTCGGTGTTCACCCCTCATGCGAATCCACACCCTGATCTGCGGCTGCATGCGGCCCTTCGGCGGCGCCCTCTGGGACGGCGTCACCCCAGGCCTGGGTGCCGCCAGGCTGACCTGCCGCTGCCTGCTGATCGAGAGCGAGGCCGGCCTCGTGCTGGTGGATACCGGCTTCGGCATGGGCGACGTGTTCGACGCCGCCAACCGCCTCGACCCCGTCTTCCGCAACGCCGACCGCGTGGTGGTGAAGCCCGGCGACACCGCGCACGGGCAGATCGGCGCGCTGGGCCTCGACCCGAAGGACGTGCGTCACATCGTGATGACGCATCTCGACTTCGACCATGCCGGCGGGCTGTCGGACTTCCCCTGGGCCACGGTGCACGTGCTGGCGCCCGAGGCGCACGCGGCGCGGCGGCGGGACGGCGCCATCGCCCGGGCGCGCTACCGGCCCGAGCAGTTGCACACGGTGATGCGGGAATACGACCGCACCTCCGGCGCGCGCTGGTACGGGATGCCGGCGGTGCGCGACCTCCAGGGTCTGCCGGAGGGCATCGTGATGGTGCCGCTGCCTGGCCATACCGCGGGACACTGCGGCGTGGCGGTGCGCACCACCCAGGGCTGGCTGCTGCACGCGGGCGACGCGATCTTCAACCTGCGGGAGTTGCGCGAGAAGCCGCGCTGCCCGCCGCTCGCCCAGGGCTACGAAGTGCTGATGCAGGTGAGCTCGCGCGCCCGCAACCAGAGCCAGGCGGCGCTGCGGGCCCTGATGCGCCACCACGCCGACGAGGTGCAGGTGATCTGCACCCACGACCCGGTGGCCGACCCGATGCCGCTGCCCGCCGTCCGGGGAACGCTGGCCGACGCCTGAGGGGCTGCTGCGCCCGCCGCCTCGTGGAACGCGGCGTCCGCTGATGTCGGGCGGCGGCCGAGGACCGGCGGTGACCGGCAGGCTTCCGCCGGATGCCCGCGTCCGGCAGGCTAGCCCCCGCTGCCCGCTTGCTGGTCAGCCGGGTGACGCGGAACCCGCGCCCGGCCTCAGCGCAGCGGCCAAAGCAGCGCCTCGACCTGGCCGGGATAGCGGCGCAGCAGGGTTTCGGCCGCGCCCCGGATCGCCGCGTCCTCCGGCCAGGCGCGCGCCGCGGCCATCATGTTGCCCACGGCGAGGTCCATGCCGTCGCCCTCCTGCAATTCGCGATAGGGCCAGCGCGCTTCCCCGCCCACGAAGCCCGCCAGGAACCTGAAGCCGCGATGGAGGCCGTGCTCGTCCAGCGTGAAGTGCCACAGGTCGGTGTGGTCGAGGTCGTTGGCGAGGCCCGCATCCACCAGCTCGGCGTAGCGGCCGAGGCGGGTGTAGGCCTGAAGGTTGAACTGGCTGTAGTGCCAGGGCCGGGTGCGCTCCAGCTCCGCCACCTGGCGGCCCTCGCGGTCGAACTGCCCGGCGACGCGGCGCAGTGCGGTGATGCGCAACTGCTGCTTCGCCACGTCCTCCTGCCCGGTGAACAGCGCGAAGCCCACCACCTGCGCGTCGAACCAGCTGCCGTGGTTGTTGTGCCAGTTGCTTTCCTCGAAGCCCTCGGGGCTGCTGAGCAGCCAGCGGGTCATGGCGCGGTACCAGTCGCGCACCGCCTCGTACTCGGCGGGCGTGAGGGCGTCCGCGGGGCGGATCAGCTCCACCGCGTCCATCACGTCGAGGAACCAGCGGCCGTCGATGATGCCGATGCCGCGCCCCTCCACGATGCCCGGGATCGCCTGCGCATGGGCGAGGTTGGGGTTCATGCGGGTGTCGGGGTCGACGAACCAGGTGCGGATCATCTCCGCCGCCTTGCGCGCGAAGCGCGCCTCGCCGGTCAGCGCATAGGCCAGGCCCAGGCTGCCCACGTCCTCGCCGAAGCTGGCCAGGCGCGCGCTGTCGGTGGCCTCCGTCTTGCTGGCCGGGTTGGTCTGCCCGTCGCGGCGGATATAGGGCAGCCCGCCGGGCCTGGCGGGGTCGGGCCACCAGTAGGGGCCGAAGCTGTAGTAGTCGTGCCGGTCGCCCGAGGCGGGCAGCAGCGTCTTGGCGGTCACGGTCGGCGCTGGATGGGTGAGCGCGGCTTCGGCCCGGCGCAGCAGCGCGTCGCGCGAAGGGGTGTAGAGCGGATCCCCCGCCGCGAGCCGGCTTCGTGCCAGGGCCAGGGCGTCAGGGTCGTAGCTGAGGAAGCGCGCGGGCTCGGCCCGGCTCTGGGCCGGCAGGGCGGCGCAGAGGCAGGCGAGCAGGCCGGCCAGCAGGCCGGCCAGCAGGATGAGCCGCATGGTGATCCCTCCCGTGCCGGCGTTTCCCGCTGCGCGTGGTTGGGTCCCGCGCAGGACCGGCGTCGCGACATTGATCGCCCTCGAGGCTGGAACGGCAAGGGGGCGGGACGTCTCGCCCGAACCTTGCCGGTTGCCCGCACCCCGTGCGGGTACGGTCGGCCGTGCCAGCGCCGGCCCCTGGGAAGCAGCGCGCCGTTCCGCGCCACCAAAGCGTGTTACAGGCCTGATCGGGGAATTGCGGAAGGAGGAAAACGCGGCCCGGCTTCGCCATCCGCCCTCAACCCAAAGCAGCTCCAGAGGGGTGGAAGGATAGCAACAAGCCTCGTTGACGGGTGTTCGGGCGGACCACTAACGTCCGCCCCATGGGTGGCCTTCCCCTCCGCACCGCGAACCGACGCCGTCGCTGCTTCCGAGCGGCGGCTTTTGCGACTGCGTGCAGAATGGCCCCTCCCCGGTGAGGTCCGCTCCCTAGCGATCCCTCTCCCCGAGGCGGTATCAGCCCGCATCTCCGAACCCCCGCAGCCCCAGGCTCCGGGGGTTTTTCTTTGTCTTCATCTCGGCAGCAGGACACCACCATGAGCATGACGACCGCGAAGTTGCGGGATTACGTTCCGCAGGACGCCGCCGCCCTCGGCAACGTCGCGCTTGCGGCCTTCGAGCAGTTCAAGGACACCTACTCGGACTGGCCCGCCATGGCTGCCGGCTTGACCCGGATGGGCACCCTTGCCGAGGCCGGCGAGATCGTCGTCGCCGAGGATGACGGTCGGCTCGTCGGCGGTGTCGCCTACATCGGCCCCCACAAGCCGAAGGCGGGGTTCTTCGATCCGGCTTGGCCGATCATCCGGATGCTCGTCGTGACGCCGCTGGCGCGTGGGCAGGGCCTCGGCCGGCGACTGACGGAGGCGTGCATCCAACGTGCCGAACGGGACGGCTCGCCCATTATCGCCCTGCACACGACGCCCATCATGGACGTGGCGCTGCCGATGTATCTGCGGATGGGCTTCGTCAGGCTCAGGGCCGCCCCCGACATCCACGGCGTGCCCTACGGCCTCTATACCAAGGCTCTTGGGTGATGCTGCCGGTCGGCGTGCAAGACGCGCAGCGCCCTGACGCCGATAGGGTTTTCCTACGCACCAGCATCCTTCCACGAACACGCAAGGCAGGAGAGTCTGCTTGTCACCCCGAGCGGCGGTCGACCTTCCGCGACCGTAACCGCCAGGCGGTCCGCAACACGCTCTAGGCCGGCGCGTCCCAGGCCGTGGACTGGGCGAGGGTGCGCGTCATCCAGCGGTCATCCGCCTCGCTGCGCCGGAAGCCGAAGCGGGTGTAGAGCTCCTGCGCATCCGCGGTGGTCAGCGTCCAGTGCGTCACGGTGCCGAGTTCGGGGTGCCGCAGGATGGTGTCCACCAGCGCCACCCCAAGGCCCAGCCCGCGCGAGGCGGGCCGGATGAACACGTCGGCCAGGTGGGCGCGAAAGGTGTAGTCGGTCAGCACGCGGGCGAAGCCGGCGGGGGCGCCGTTGGGCGCGTAGAGGCCGAGGCACAGGCAGTGCGCCCAGCTGCGCTCCGTCAGGTCGCGGGAGCGCCCCCTGGCCCAGTAGGCATCGGCGAGCGAAGCATGCACGAACTCCATGTCCAGCCGGGCGCGGTCGTCGCTGATCTCGTGCCCGTCGGGCAGCGTCACGGTGTGGGGCATCGATCCTTGGGTCCTCGGAAGCGGTGGTTCTGGGAAGGAGCGCGCGCCGCCGGGCGCGCCGGTGGCGCGCCCCAAGGGGTATCACCAGGGGGTGTCACCAGGGTGGTGTCACGGGGGCGCAGCGCGTCGCTGGACGGCGGGACCGCCCGGCGGCGAAAGCCTGTCGCGCAATTCATCCGCACCCTGCGCAACCGACCCTGCCGAACGCTCATTGAAGGGAATTGGCGGAGGAATGTGAGTGATGAGCCAGGACGTGTCCATCGGACCCTATGACGCGCCGTCTGGCGGCTGGGGCTCGGTACGCTCGCTGGGCGACATCATGCTGCGCGAGAAGGTGCCGCCCGCCACGGGGCGGGAGCTGTACCGCCAGAACAAGAACGACGGCTTCATGTGCGTCAGCTGCGCCTGGGCCAAGCCGTCCCGCCCCAACCCCTTCGAGTTCTGCGAGAACGGCGCCAAGGCCACTGCCTGGGAGCTGACCAGCCACCGCACCACGCCGGCCTTCTTCGCCGCCCACACCGTCACGGAACTTCGTGGCTGGAGCGACTACGCGCTGGAGCAGCAGGGGCGCCTGACCGACCCGCTGCGCTACGACCGTGCGAGCGACCGCTACGTTCCGGTCTCCTGGGAAGACGCCTTCCGCGAGATCGGGGCGGAGCTGCGCAAACTGGATCCCAAGTCCACGGTCTTCTATTCCTCGGGCCGCGCCTCGCTCGAGACGAGCTACATGTACGGGCTCTTCGCGCGCCTGTACGGGCACAACAACCTGCCCGACAGTTCCAACATGTGCCACGAAACCACCTCGGTGGCGCTGAAAGAGGTGATCGGATCGCCGGTGGGCACCACCACGCTGGCGGATTTCGAGCACTGCGAGTGCATCCTGAGCTTCGGGCAGAATGTCGGCTCGAACGCGCCGCGCATGCTGCACCAGCTGCAGGAATCCGTGCGCCGCGGCACGGTGGTGATCACCTTCAACCCCCTGCGCGAGCGGGGCTGGGAACGCTTCACCAACCCGCAAAGCCCGGTGGAGATGAGCACGGGCGCGGAAACCCGCATCTCCGCGCAGTACCACCAGGTCAAGGCAGGCGGCGACATCGCGGCCATGGCCGGGATGTGCAAGTGGCTGATCGAGACCGACGACGCCGCGCGCGCCCGCGGCGAGGCCGGCATCCTCGACCACGGTTTCATCGCCGAGCACACCACGGGCTTCGAGGAATTCTCGCAGCGGATCTGCGCGACCTCCTGGGAGGAAATCGAGCGGGAATCCGGCCTGCCGCGCTCGGCGCTGATCGAGGCCGCCGCCGTCTATGCCCGGGCGAAGACCACCATGGCGATCTACGGCATGGGGCTGACGCAGCACGTGGGCGGCGAGCAGAACCTGCACATGCTGGTGGCGCTGATGCTCCTGCGCGGCAACATCGGCAAGCCGGGCGCCGGCATGTGCCCGGTGCGCGGCCATTCCAACGTGCAGGGCCAGCGCACGGTGGGCATCTCGGAAAAGCCGGAGCTGGTGCCGCTCGACAAGCTCGCCGGGCAGTACGGCTTCGAGCCGCCGCGGGACAAGGGCATGAACACGGTGGAGGCCTGCGAGGGCATCCTGAGCGGCAAGGTGCGGGCTTTTATCGGCCTGGGCGGCAATTTCGTGCGCGCCATTCCCGACACCGACCGCATGGAACCCGCCTGGACGCGGATGCATCTCACGGTGCAGGTGGCCACCAAGCTTAACCGCTCGCACCTCATCAACGGCGAGGTGGCCTTCCTGCTGCCCTGCCGCGGCCGAATCGAACGCGACACGCAGGCGACCGGCGACCAGTGCGTGACGATGGAGGACAGCACCGCCTGCATCCACGCCTCCTACGGTGAGCGCGAGCCGGCGAGCCCGAACCTCCTGTCGGAACCGGCGATCGTGGCGGGGCTGGCCAAGGCGACGCTCGCGCCGAATCCCAAGGTGGACTGGGACGGCTGGGTGGCCGATTACGGCCGCGTGCGTGATGCCATCGAGGAAACCTACCCGGAGGAACTCCGCGGCCTCAACGACCGCATGTCGGTGCCTGGCGGCTTCCACCGCCCCGTCCCGGCGCGCGAGCGCGTGTGGAAGACCAAATCCGGCAAGGCGGAGTTCCGCCTGCCCAAGTCGCTGAACGCCACCGGCTTCACGGATCAGGACGGGCAGTTCCGGCTGGTGACGCTGCGCTCCAACGACCAGTTCAACACCACGATCTACGGCTACCATGACCGTTTCCGCGGCGTGAAGGGCACGCGCGAGGTGCTGTTCATGAACCCCGAGGACATCCGCGCGATGCAGCTGTCCGACGGCGACGTGGTGGGGGTGGAAACCGTGTCCGAGGATGGCGAGCACCGCAGCGTCGCCAAGCTGCGCCTGACCGGCTTCGACATCCCGCGCGGCTGCGTCGGCGGCTATTATCCCGAATGCAACCCGCTGCTCCCCGTCGGCCACCATGCCGAGGAAAGCAAGACGCCGGCGGCCAAGTCCATCCCGGTGCGAATCCACGTCGAGAAGGACTTCCATTCCGGTCGCACCCAGCCGGAACAGGGCCTGCCGCCCGGCCCCGGCTGAAGCCCGGCTCGCCCCGAGGCGGCCGGCAGGGCCGCTTCCGCCGCGGGGCCGTCCGTCAACCGGCCGGTGCCGCCTCCGCGGCCAGCCGGCCAGGACCCGGCGCGGGCGCCGGCGCCGGGGTGTCGCGCAGGGCGGCCTCCTGGCAAAGGCGCGCCGCCTCGCGCAGTGAGCCCACCACGCGATGGTCGGTGTGCTCGGTCTGCATCGCCTCGCTCAGCGGGCCCCCCGGCCCCTCGTTCCAGGCGCCCAGCAGCAGCAGGGCGTCGGGGAAGCGGCGGCGCAGGCGGCGCAGGGCGAAGCGCGTGCTCGCCACGCCGGCCCCGCCGTCGAGCACCGAAAGGCAGACCGCGCGCACCGGCGAGGCGGCCTCGGCGGCGTCCGTGCTGCCGGGCCGCAGCTCGCGCAGCGCCTCGTTGGGCCGCAGCACGGTGCCGATCCCCCAGCGCGCCAGCACCTGCCCCAGCATGATGGCCGCCTGGGCGTCGAAGCGGCCCCGGCCGGCGATACACAGCACGGCGCCCGGCGCGGCCCAGTCCGGGGGCACGGCACGGCGTACGGGGGTGGCGGGCCGTGCCCCCGGACCGGGTCGCGCGGCCTCGGGTCCTTCCGCGCCGACGGCCCGCGCGGCGCCTTGCGCCAGGCGGTCCGCCAGGGAACGGTCATCCGTCGACGGGCTTTCCGCCGCCGGGCTGTTCAGCAGCGGGCGCTCCTTCGCCGCGCCGCTTCCCGGCATGCTGTCGGTTACCGGCCCGTCGTTGAGCAGCGGCTCCGCCGCCGGGTCGTCCTCGTGGTCCTCCAGGTCCGACAGCAACCCGGCCACGCGGCCGCCCAGCGTCTGGAGGCGGTCTTCCTCCAGGCTGCCGCGCGCAGCGTCCGCCTGGGCCAGCGCCAGGCCGGGCAGCGCCACCTCGTCGTAATAGGCACAGAGCGGCGCGGATTTCAGCCGCAGCTCCGCCTGTTCCGCCAGCCCGTCGCCGTCGCCCGCCAGCAGGCGCTGGTAGAAGGCTTCCGGTGGCGCCAGCGCCTCACGATCGCCCAGAAGGACGTCGAGGAATTCCAGCTGCTCGACGTGCCGGCCGAGCACCACCAGCCCCACCGTCAGCGGCATCGCCATCAACAGGCCCAGGGGCCCCCAGAGCCAGGTCCAGAAGGCGGTCGCCACCAGCACCGCGATGGGGGTGAGGCCGGTGCTGTGGCCGTAGACCAGCGGTTCCACCGCCTGGGCCATCAGCGGCTCGGCCACGCCGAACAGCGCCAGCGTCCACAGCAGCGTCCCCCAGCCCGGATCCACCGCCATGGCGAGCAGCGCCGGGAACACCACCGCGATGATGATGCCCACGAAGGGCACGAAGCGCATCAGCCCCGCCAGCGCCCCCCAGAGCGCCGGGTTGGGCACGCCGATCAGCCACAAGCCCAGCGAGATCACCACGCCGAAGCAGGCATTCATGATCACCTGCGCCAGGAAATACCGGCTCAGCCGCGTCGCGGCCTCGTCCAGCGCGGCGGTGGTGCGCTGGAGGTCGCGCGAGCCCACGAGCTTGATCAGCCGGTCGCGCAGGTCCTCGCGGTAGAGCAGCAGAAAGATCACGAACACCGCCACGATGCCCAGCGTCGCCACCGGGCCCAGCAGGGGCGAGACCACGCGCTGGATCAGTTCCAGCGTTCCGGGCTCGGCCTGGTGGATTTCCACCGGCATCGGCGGCGGCTGGGAGGAGCGCGCGGCGGGCTCGGGGCGGCGTTCCTCGCGCTGGAGGTTGTTGCCGAGTTCGTGCAGCACCGCCGAGGCACGGCCGAGCAGGCTGCCATTCCCGGTCAGGCCGCCCAGCTTCTCGGTCACGGTGCGCTGGTAGCGCGGCAGGTCGGTGGCGAGCTGCGCCAGCTGCTGCCCCATCACGCCGCCCACCGCGGCGATCGCCCCGAAGCCGATCACCACGGTGATCAGCACCGCGCCGACGCGCGGGATATGGGCGCGGCGCAGCAGCCGCAGCACCGGCGCCAGCACGAAGGCCAGCAGCGATGCCAGCACCAGCGGCACCAGCAGCTCCCGCGTCAGGTAGAGCACGCCCACCGTGGCGGCCACGGCGTAGAGGGTGCTCAGGCCCGGTGCCGGCAGCCCCGCCGCGCGCACGCGCATCCGCCGGGGACCGAAGGGGGAGGAGGAGGGTGCTGCGGCCTTGGGCATCGTCTCCTGCTTGGACGGGGCGGGCGCATGGGCCGCGGCGGGTGTTGCGAAGGGGCGGACGCGGCGGCGCCCGCGTTCCGTTCCGGCACGGCAAGGGGGTACCGGACCCTCGGCCAACGCCGGGAAGGGCCGCGGGTTCCTTGTTCCTGTTCGGCTCGTTGCAGCAAGGGTCTTGCGCCCGACCACCCGACGCGCCTACCTCCGCCGCTCGCGACGTGCGGTGCGATCAGACAGGACTATGTGAATGAACTGGATCTCCGACTGGGCCCTGCCGAAGATTCAGACGCTGTTCGGCACCAAGCGCGACGTGCCGGAGAACCTCTGGGTCAAGTGCCCGAGCTGCGAGCAGATGGTGTTCCACCGCGACCTGGAGCGCGGGCTCCATGTCTGCCCCCATTGCGGCCACCACATGCGCATCGGCGCCACGCGCCGGCTCGACTACACGCTGGACGCCGGCTGGCAGCGCATCGAGCTGCCCAAGGCGCCGCTCGACCCGCTGCGCTTCCGCGACCAGCGCCGCTACGTCGACCGGCTGAAGGAAGCCCAGACCAAGACCGGCCTGGATGAGGCGGTGGTGGTCGGCCACGGCACGATCGAGGGCCGGCGCGCCGTGGTGGCGGCCTTCGACTTCAACTTCCTGGCCGGCTCCATGAGCGCCGGCGTGGGCGAGGCGCTGGTGGCGGCGGCCAAGTTGGCCGTGCTGCAGGACGCGCCGCTGATCGTGTTCAGCGCTTCCGGTGGTGCCCGCATGCAGGAAGGCGCGCTGAGCCTGATGCAGATGCCGCGCACCGTGATCGCGACCCGCATGGTCAAGGAAGCCGGCCTGCCCTTCATCGCGGTGCTGTGCGACCCGACCACCGGCGGCGTTACCGCCTCCTTCGCCATGCTGGGCGACATCCAGATCGCCGAGCCCAAGGCGCTGATCGGCTTCGCCGGCGCCCGCGTGATCGAGCAGACGGTGCGCGAGAAGCTGCCCGAGGGCTTCCAGCGCGCGGAATACCTGCTGGAGCACGGCATCCTCGACATGGTGGTCAAGCGCGGCGACATGAAGGAAACGCTGGCCCGCCTGATCGCCCTGCTGCGCGAGCCGGTGCCGCCGGGCACCCCGGTGGAGGAGCCGGAACTCGAGCCCGTGGGCGCCGCCGTGCCGCCCCCGCCCGACATCGCCGCCCCGCGCCCCGGCCGGCCGGCACCGCCGGCCGAACCAGCCGCGCCCAAGAACTGAGGCGGTCCGGGCCGATGCCAGCCAGCGCGGGCTCGCCCCTAGGGAGCCAGCTGCCGGGGTCCCACCTGCCGGGGTCCCAGGTGCCGGCGGGTCCCGGCCTGCCCGCCGGGCTGCCGGTCGGCGACGGGCGGTCGGAGGCGATCATCGACCGCCTCCACGCGCTGCACCCGAAGCTGATCGACCTCAGCCTCGATCGTCTCCAGCGCTGCCTGGACGCGATCGGCAATCCGGAGCGGCAGCTGCCGCCGGTGGTCCACGTCGCCGGCACCAACGGCAAGGGCTCCACCTGCGCCTTTACCCGCGCCGTCGCCGAGGCGGCGGGGCAGCGGGTGCACGTGTATTCCTCGCCCCACCTCGTGCGCTTCCACGAGCGCATCCGCCTCGCCGGCCAGTTGGTGGAGGAGTCGGTGCTGGCCGACACGCTGGAAGAGGTGGAGCGCCGCAACGGCGGCCAGCCGATCACCGTGTTCGAGATCACCACGGCGGTGGCGATCCTGTTGTTCTCGCGCGTGCCGGCCGACCTGCTGGTGCTGGAGGTCGGGCTGGGCGGCCGCTTCGACGCCACCAACGTGGTGCCCCGCCCCGCCGCTACGGCGATCGCCGCGGTGTCGATGGACCACATGGACTTCCTGGGCGACACGATCGCCGCCATCGCGCGGGAAAAGGCCGGCATCGCCAAGCCCGGCGTGCCGCTGGTGACCGGCCGGCAGCCGCCCGAGGCCATGGCGGTGATCGAGGCAACGGCGGCCGAGGTGGGCGCGCCGCTGCTGCGGCGGGACCGGGACTGGTGGGTCGAGGAGCGCGGCGACGGGCTGCTCTACCGCGACGCGCGGGGCAGCGTGGCGCTGCCGCGGCCCGCACTTCCCGGGCCGCACCAGGCGGACAACGCCGCGCTCGCCCTGGCGGCGCTGCGGGCCTGGAACCCGCCCTGGCTGACCGACGCGGCGGCGGCGGAAGGTCTGCGCCGGGCGCGCTGGCCGGCGCGGCTGCAACAGCTCGACTCGGGCGCGCTGCGGGCGATGCTGCCGCCGGACTGGGAGCTGTGGCTGGACGGTGGGCACAATCCGGGGGCGGGCGAGGTGCTGGCGCAGCACCTCCGCGGCTGGAATGACCGGCCGCTGCACCTGCTGGTGGGCATGAAGCGCAGCAAGGCGGCCGCCGAGTTCCTGCACCCCCTGCTGCCGCACGCGGCGAGCCTCTGGGCGGTGGCGGAGCCGGGCCAGCACCTGGCCATGACGCCCGAGGAGGTGGTGGAGGCCAGCGGCGGCGCGGCGCGGATCGGCCCGCGGGTCGAGGACGCCTTGCGGGAGATCATCGGCGGCGCGGCGGGGAACGGGCCGGCGGCGCGGGTGCTGATTTGCGGCAGCCTCTATCTCGCGGGCGAGGTCCTCAAGCGCAACGGCACCCTTCCGGACTAAAGGGAAGGGGCGGGAGGCGGTGGTGGCCGCCTCAGCAGCCGGTGATCCGGCCAGTGGCGATGCAGTCCTGGTAGGACACGATCCGCTGGATCCAGGGAAACACCCACCACAGCAGCAGCATCACCAGCACCACGGCGGCCAGCACCCCCATGCCGAAGTAGTCGGGCCGTGCCCGGGGCCGCGCCCTGGGCCGGTCCCCGCCGGGCTGCGGATCAGGAGGCATGGGAAAGGGGGCGGCGGGGCAGGACCTCCGCCGCCGCGATCTCAGGCAAGGTTGCCGTCGAGCCACTCGCGCAGCTTGCTCTTGGGCTGGGCGCCCACCAGCGTGGCGGCGGGCTTGCCGTCGCGGAACAGGATCATCGTCGGGATGCCGCGCACCGCGTAGTCGTTGGGCGAGGCCGGGTTCTCGTCGATGTTGACCTTGGCCACCGTCAGCTTGCCGGCGTAGTCGCGCGCGACCTCGTCCAGCAGCGGCGCCACCTGGCGGCAGGGGCCGCACCACTCGGCCCAGAAGTCCACCAGCACGGGGCCGGGGGCCTCCAGCACGTCGGCCTGGAAGCTGCTGTCGCTCACGGCCTTGGTATTGGCACTCATGGGTACACTCCGAGAAAACGCGTTGGCGAATAGGTCGTCACTCGGGCCGCGCGGGTCAAGCGGGGGAGGGGACCGGGCGGAAGGGGAAGACGTGCCTCCGGCATCGGCGGCAGGGGCGGGTGCTGCGGAAACGCCCAGGCAACGTCCTGGGAATCCCCCCTGAGAAACCCCCCCCCCCCCC
>NZ_JBHLUN010000017.1:0-267912 GCF_042433915.1 Roseomonas elaeocarpi
TGAGGGGGAGGGGTCCGGGGAGGGGGAGAATTCCTTCTCCCCCTCCCCGGGATGAAGACACCGGCGGGTCCCTCAGCGGCGCCCGCGCAGCCGGGCCACCCAGCGCTTGAGGTGTCCTTCCAGCCCGCGATGGAGAGTCAGCGGCGACAGTTTCCAGGCGGTGGGGTCTTCGAGGCGTTCCAGGATCAGCTCGGCCGTGCAGGGCAGCAGCGTCACCGGGTCGAGGTAGCGCGGGTAGAGCAGCAGGGCGGCGGCCACCAGCTCATCCAGCGTGCGGGGGGTGCCGCGATGGGGAAAGCCTTCCGGCGCGAAGTCCCGCGTCAGGCCCCAGCCGGCGTAGAAGGGGCGGCCGTAGGTGGCCACGGGAACCTCGCGCAGCAGCGCCTCGAAGCCGGAGAGCGAGGTCAGGGTATGGACCTCGGCCACCAGCGGAAACAGCGCCGAGAGCGGCGTGCCGGTGACCACCTGGTCGGCCACGGCGTCCAGTTCCGCCGAGGCGAGGCGGCCGCGGCGGAAGCCGGCCTCAAGGTCCGGGTGCGGCTTGTAGACCAGGAAGTCGTCCGGGCAGCGGGCCCGCACGACGCGCAGCAGGGCGAGGTTGCTCTGGATCGCGCCGCCGCCGTGCCGGACGGAAGCGTCGTCCTCCACCTGGCCCGGCACCAGGATCACGCGCCGGCCCGGGGGCGCCTGCAACACGGGCGCCGCGCCGCTCAGGTGGTACTTGCCGATGCCGCGCGCCACGATTTTCGCGCGCAGCGCCCGGGCGCGGTCGAGGACCGCCGGGTCGCGGATGCCGTCGCGCAGGATGGCTTCCAGCCGGGTGCGCCGTTCCGGGTCGTAATAGGCGCCGCCCTCGTCGAGGCAGTAGGAGGCGCCGGGCAGAAAGCGCGCGCCGAGCCCGCGCGAGCGGAGAAAGCCGTCCTCGATCGCGAAGACCGGCGGGTTGTCCGGTTGCCGCAGCCCCGCCGGCTCGCGCGAGGCCCAGGCGGCGATGCCGCCGGGCTGGCCCGCCGCGATGGCCTGCCGGGCCAGCCGGAGGGCTCCGGCGGCGTCGCGGGCGAAGCGCAGCGGCGCGGGGCTGGCTACGTTCCCCGGCGCGGGCCCATTCCTGGGGGCGTCCGTGGGTGCGGTCCCGGCGGCGTTCCGGGGTCCGGTCGCGGGTGCATTTCCAGGTGCGTTCCGGGATGCGGTCGCAGGCGCATTCCCGGGCGCGGTCGCCGGCATGTGCCCCGGTTCGTTTCCGGACAGGTTCTCGCGCATGTTCTGGCGCATGGCCCCTGACACGTCCTCTGGCACGTCCCCGGACATGTCCCGGGGCGTTCCCCTGAACGCTCCCCGGGGCGCTTCCCCGGCCGCTCCCCCGGCCGCTCCCCCGGGTGCTCCCATGAACGCTTCCTCTGGCACGTCCCGGGCCAGCAGCGCGCGGATGTGGTCGCGCTTCCAGAAGGCGATGCCGAGGCAGACTGCGACCCGCCGGTTCTCGCGCGCGCGGTCGCGCCAATGGTCCAGCAGCTCCAGCGCTTCCACGAGGGTGCAGGGCTGGCGGCGGAACGGGTCGGCCGCCCAGGCCCCGGCCAGCGTGCCGGGCGGGGCGCCTGGGCAGGGCACCCCCGCCAGCCGCGCCAGCACCGCCATGGGGTGGGAAGCGCCGCGAAGCTCAACCGCCGCATCGAGCAGCGTCCAGGGAGCCAGGCGTCCCGGCAGTTGCCGGGCGCCGGGCGGCGGGGCGGCCGGGTCGCCATGGGAACCGCGCCAGGGATCGCGGGCCAGCAGCACGGGGCGGGTGTTCTCGCGCAGGGCCTCGGCGGCGGCGGCGGCGGTGAAGGCGATCACCGCGCCGCCGGGCGGCAGGCCCAGGGCGCCCGCGCCCGGGTCGGGCAGCAGCGAGGAGCCGCCCAGGCGGCGCGCGCGCACCAGCGCGGCCGCCTCGGCCAGCGCCGCCGCGTCGTGCGCGGGGGCGGGCAGCAGCGCAGGGGCGCCGGGCGACTCCTCCGGCGTTCCCGCCGGCAGTCCCTCGGCGGGCAGCGGCAGCAGGACCGGCGGCGCGTGGCGGTGGTTGAAGCGGGGCGCATCGAAGGGCGACTCGGTGACGCGCAGCACAACGCCACGGTGTGCGGGCGGGGGTTTTTCGCCGGAAGCGAGCAGTATCGTACCGTTCTTTCCGCCCGCGGCTGCCTCCAGGCCCGGCCAGAAACCCAGCAGGTGTGGCCATCGTGCCAGGAGGCGGGGGGAAACCGCCGGGAAGGGGTGTTCGCTCATGCGGTATCATTTTGCCCGTTTCGCGCGGATCGGCTAATCGTGGGGCTATGGACCGTCCGACCCCTGCCCGACGCCGACCCGGTGCGCGCGCCCTGCTCATCCTGCCGCTGCTGCTCGCGACGGCGGCCTGCAGCCGGGGTGGCGTTTCGCTGGGCTGGGACGGCAAGGCCACCGGCCCTGCGCCGGTGGTGGCGCAGGGCCCCGTGCAGCTGGCACGGCCGGGCGACGCGCTGGGCCTCTTCGCCGCGCGCGCGGCGGAAGGACAGCAGGAAACCGTGCTTCTGTCCGACAGCGGACGCACCGCCAGCGTGCGCCTCGCCCGCGTCTACCAGAGCGCCGCGGGGCGCGAGTGCAAGGAGCTGCTGGTGGGCGGCGGCACCGAGAGCCGCAACGTGCTCTACTGCCAGGACCCGCAGCTGGGCTGGGTTCCGGCGCGGCCGCTGCTGCGCGGCGGCGCGGTGGGGCGAACCTGAGATGAACCTTTCGTGAGCCTCGGCGGCGGTCGCGACCAGGCGAGGCGGGATGCCTCCTGCCGCCGGCCCGGCACGTCCGGCGTGAGGGTGCCGGCGCTGCGCGCGATGGGGCCGGCGCTGCGCGCGATGGGGCCGACGCGGCGCGCGGCGAGAGCGGGGTAGCGCCATGCTCGAGCTGCGCAACGTTTGGAAATCCTACCACACGCGCTCCGGCACCAAGCAGGTGCTGCAGGACGTGAACCTGCTGGTGCAGCGCGGCGACTCGGTGGGCATCCTGGGGCGCAACGGTTCGGGCAAGTCGACGCTGCTCAAGATCCTGGGCGGGGTCGAGGCGCCGACCCAGGGCAGCTTCCGCAAGACCATGACGGTGAGCTGGCCGCTGGCGCAGGGCATCGGCGTGCAGGCCAGCCTGACGGGCGCCGACAATTCCCGCTTCATCGCGCGCATCTACGGCATCGACGTGAAGCAGGTGCTGGATTTCGTGCAGGACTTCGCCGAACTCGGCCCCTACTTCGACGAGCCGGTGCGCACCTATTCCGCGGGCATGATGAGCCGGCTGCTGCTGGGCATCTCCTTCGCGGTGGATTTCGACTGCTACCTCATCGACGAGGCGGTGGGCGCGGGCGATGCCCGTTTCGTCGACCGGACGCAGCAGGCGCTCGAGGAGCGCCTGAGCCGATCCTCGCTGCTGATGGTTTCCCACAACACGGAGCAGGTGCGGATGTTCTGCCGCACCGCCGCCATCCTTCGCCAGGGACGGCTCGAGATCTACGAGGACGTCGATGAAGCTATCGCCACGTATCAGTCCCTTTGACGCCACCGGGACGCTGGAGGGCAGCGTCCTCACGGCGCCGCTGCCACGTGCGCGTCCCCGCTTCCGAAGACTGCTGCGCTCCTACCGCAACCTGCTGCTCTTCGTGGTGCTGCCGATGGTGGTGGCCTCGGCCTACTACCTGCTGATCGCGGCGCCGCAGTACCAGAGCGAGACGACCTTCGTGGTGCGCAGCTACAGCGGCAACGCCAACAAGGCGGCCGGGCTGGGCAGCATGCTGGCGGGCGCGGGCTTCTCGTCCTCGTCGGAGGATTCCACCGCGGTGCGCGACTTCCTCGAATCGCGCGACGCGCTGGACGAGCTGCGCTCCAAGGTCAACGTGGTGGAGATCTGGCGGCGTCCCGAGGCGGACTGGGACCCGGTCGCCCGGCTCTGGTACAGCGACCCGCCGGCGGAAACGCTGCTGAAGTACTACAACCGCATGGTGACGCCCTCGCTCGACAGCACCTCGGGCACCGTGACGCTGTCGGTGAAGGCCTTCCGGCCCGAGGACGCGCAGCTGATCGCCGAAACCCTGCTGGAAGAGGCCGAGGCGCTGGTGAACCGGCTGGGCACCCGCGGGCGCGAGAACACGCTGGAGGTGGCCCGCAACGAGGTGACACGCGCCGAGCAGCGCGTGGTGTCCTCGCGCGAGGCGCTGACCAGCTTCCGCGTGCGGGAGCGGGCGGTGGACCCGACCACGGAAGCGCGCAACTCCCTGCAGATCGTGGGGCAGCTTGAATCCTCGCTGAGCGAGGCGCGCGCCGAGTACGCCGAGAAGTCGGCCTACCTGCGCCCCGACAACCCGCTGCTGCGCAACGTGCAGAACCGCATCTCGGCGCTGGAAAGCCAGGTCGCCACCGAGCGGCAGCGCATGACGGGCGGGCAGGTTCCGGGACAGGGCCCGGGCCAGGCCTCCGCGCAGGCGGGCGGCGGGCAGGCCCCGCTGGCGATCCCGCAGCAGCTGGCCAGCTATGAGCGGCTGATGCTCGAGAGCACCTTCGCCGACCGGCAGCTCGCCTCGGCCACGGCGTCGCTGGAAGCGGCGCGGGTGGATGCGCTGCGCCAGCAGCTCTTCCTCGCGCGCATCACCCAGCCGCTGGTGGCGGAAAAGGCCGAGTACCCGCGGGCCGGCTTTATCCTGGGCAGCCTGTTCGCGGTGCTGCTGGTGGCCTACGCTATGGGCTGGCTCGTTTCGGCCGGCGTCAAGGAGCACGCTTCCTGACACCCGGGGGGGTCTGCAGGAAGTCGTTGATTGAGTTTGGGGGACGAGGTTCGATGCGTGCGCTGACCCTGGCGGCGGCCCTGATGGTGCCGCTTGCCTTTCCCTCGCTCG
Source organism: Roseomonas elaeocarpi (assembly GCF_042433915.1). Taxonomy (NCBI): domain Bacteria; kingdom Pseudomonadati; phylum Pseudomonadota; class Alphaproteobacteria; order Acetobacterales; family Roseomonadaceae; genus Roseomonas; species Roseomonas elaeocarpi. Next base: position 4,880 of record NZ_JBHLUN010000017.1, read on the forward strand.
CCTGGGCGCAACAGCAGCAGCAGACGGTGCAATCCGCCGTGCCGGGCCTGCTGTCGAACTCCGCCCAGGTGCAGCAGACGCCCAACGGCGGCTACGCCTACAACCCCCAGACCGGCTACGGCGACCCGACCGCCGCGGCGCAGCAGCAGCAACAGCAGCAGCTGCAGAACACCAACATCCTGCCCGACAGCGTCCTGCTGAACCGTCAGGGCAGCACCACCGAGGCGGAGGGCGGGCCGCAGATCCCGCCCCCGCTGGGCGACCAGATGCGCCTGCCCGGCTCCTCGCAGACCGTGTTCGGCGCGGCGCTGTTCACGCGCGGCGCGCCGTCCGCCACCGACGCGCCCAACCCGAACTACCGCATCGGGCCCGGCGACCGCGTCAGCGTGCGCGTCTGGGGCGCGGTGGAGGCCGAGGCGCTGGGCCAGGTCGACCCGGACGGCAACCTGTTCCTGCCCTCGATCGGGCCGATCCGCATCGCCGGCACCCGTTCGGGCGACCTGCAGCGCGTGGTCGAGAGCGAGGTGCGGCGGATCTACACCCAGCAGGTGCAGGTCTACGCCGTGCTGATCAACGCCAACCGCATCGGCGTCTACGTCACGGGCTTCGTGCGCGCCCCCGGCCGCTGGTCGGGCGCGGGGTCGGAAACGGTGCTGGACTTCCTAGTGCGGGCCGGCGGCGTCGATCCGGCGCGCGGCTCCTTCCGCGACATCACCGTGCAGCGCGGCGGCCGCGCGGTGGGCAAGGTCGACCTGTATTCCTTCCTGTTGCGCGGCACGCTGCCCAACCTGACGCTGCAGGATGACGACACCATCATCGTTGGCAAGCAGGGCGCGCTGGTGGGCGTCGACGGTTCGGTGCGCAACAACTACCTGTTCGAGGTGCCGGGCCGCGCGATGAGCGGCGACGAGCTGATCCAGCTTTCGGCGCCGCTGCCGGCCGCCACCAACGCGGTGATCCGCGGCACGCGCGACGGCAAGCCTTATTCGCGCTACCTCACCACGGTGCAGCTGCGCTCGGTCGCGCTGCTGGACCAGGACGTGGTGAGCTTCATCACCGACGCGCCGGCGCCGACGGTGCGCGTGAACATCGAGGGCAGCCGCATCGGCCCCTCGGTGCTGATCGCCGAGCGTGACACCGGGCTGTGCCAGCTTCTCGACTACGTGGCGGTGGACCCGCAGCTGGCCGACACGCACTCGGTCTACCTGCTGCGTCGCCGCATCGCGGCCCAGCAGCGCCGCGCGCTGAACGAGACGCTGGACCGGCTGGAGCGGCAGCTGTTCCTCGGCACCTCCTCGACCACGGGCGTGGCCGAGATCCGCAACTCCGAGGCGCAGCTGGTGGCCAACTACATCCAGCGCGGCCGTCGCATCCAGCCCGAGGGACGGCTGGTGGTGTCCGACAGCAACGGCCGCTGCGCCGACGTGCGGCTGGAGGATGGCGACACCATCGTGATCCCGGAGAAGTCGCAGACCGTGCTGGTGGCGGGCGAGGTCAACATGCCCACCGCCGTGGTGTGGCGGCCGAGCATGACGGTGCAGCAGTTCATCGACCAGGCCGGCGGCTTCTCGGACCGTGGCAGCATCGGCAACCTGATGCTGCGCAAGGCGAGCGGCGAGATCATCCTCGACCCGCGCGTCGGGCCGCAGCCGGGCGACGAGCTGATCGCGCTGCCGCGCCTGGATCCGAAGTACTTCCAGGTGGCGCGCGACGTCCTGAACCTGATCTACCAGTCGGCGGTGTCGGCGAGCCTGGCGGGGCTGTAAGCGCCGCCGCGGGCTCCTGCGGCGAGATGATCAGGAGGGCGGCCCCGGCAACGGTGGCCGCCCTTTTCACATCTGGAAAACCAGCTGCGGTGGCGCTCTGGGAGCCATGCTTCCCAGGGCTGCGGCGGGGCCGGGTTCAGTTCCCCAGGTGGCGGTCGAAGAACAGCGCGATCTCGTTGAAGGCTTCCCGGACCTCGGGGATGCGGTCGTCGCGGTAGAACTGCGCGTGCGACTGCCCCTCGAAGACCTGCAACACCGCCTCGGTGCCGGCGCGACGCAGGGCGCGGTGCATCCGCACGGTGTTGCTCAGCAGCAGGTCGCGCGTCCCGGTGGTCAGGATCGTGGGCGGGAAACCCTGGACATCGCCGTAAACCGGCGACAGCAGCGGGTCCTTCAGGTCGTGGCCGTTGGCGTAGAAGCGCGTCGCTGCGTCGCAGAAGCCGTCCGGCGACACTAGGACGTTGTCGACCAGGGCATTCGTCTGGAAGGAGTCGCCTTGCTTGGTGACGTCCGACATCGGCGTGCCGGGGGCGATGGCGCCCGGCATCGGCAGTCCTTCCGCCTTGGCGCGCAGCATCATCTCCAGCGTCAGGGCACCGCCGGCGGAGCTGCCGAACACCGCGAGGTTGGCGGGCGGCACCATGCGGATCGCCGCGCGGTAGACCGTCATGGCGTCGTCCAGCGCCGCGGGAAAGAACGCCTCGGGCGGCATGCGGTAATCGACGGCGATCACCTTCATCCGCGCGAAGCCCGCCAGGAAGATCGCTTCCGGCAGCGCCGCCTCGCGCGGGTTCAGAACGTAGCAGCCGCCGTGGACATGGACCGCCAGGCGGTTGCGGTTGCGCTCCGGCAGGTCGGCGGGGGTGATGGTGTAGGCGCGCACGCCGTCGATGGTGGTGGGCTCGACCGAAACGCGCAGCCGCTCCGCCATGGCGGGGATCTGCGCGGCGACGGTGGCGACATTGCTTTCGGCGAGCTGCCGCCAGCCGTCGGGCGTGGTGGGGGGCTTGTCCCAGTTGTTGCGCAGCGGCTGGGCGATCACGGCCTGCATTTCGGGACTGACCGTGGTGGGAACGGGCAGGCTCTTCGCCGGAACCTCACGTGGGGGCAGGGGCTGCGTGGGCGCTTGTGCGGCGGTCTGGGCTGCCGCGGGCAGGGCCGTCAGCAGGGCGGCGGCGAGCGGTGCGGCAAGGAAGGATGGGGTGGTCATGGAGATCCTCGTGCGGGCCTCGGGTGCCTGCTTATCTCGACGATGGACCTGCACGGAACCGGCTGACAAGGCGCACTGGTTCCCGCTTCCCTTTGCCGGAACCCTTCGGCGCCTGGGACTCCCTGGCGTGCTTTCCGCGGCCCGCAGGAAGGCCGCCGGGCTCTGCCGCGACACCGTGATCTGGCTGGGCCGCGGCGGGATCGTGTGGCGGTTCTCAGCGCCGGATGGCGGCCAGGATCAGCAGCAGCCAGCCCAGCATCAGCAGGACCCCGCCCGTCGGCGCCACGCGGCCGAGCGAGGTGCCGGTGAGCGCCAGCACGTAAAGGGCGCCGCAGAACAGGATCACCCCCGCCGCGATCGCCCCGCCCGCGAGGTGCGCGACGCGGCCGGCGCGGCGTTCCGCCAGCAGCCCGGTGGCGAGCAGGGCGCCGGCATGGAGGCCCTGCATGTCGAGCGCCTGGCGGATGAGGTGGGCGCGCGCGGGATCGGCGGCGAAGGCGGCGTGCGCGGCCCAGGCGGAGATGCCGACGGTGAGCAGGCCGAAACCGGCGCCGAGCGCGATCCAGAAACGGGACATGGTGGGTTCCTCCGCGGGTCGCGCGGGGGTGTCCCGCCGGGCGGCGCCGGTGGCAAGGGCCCCGGCTCCGCTCAGCTCCCCGTCGTGGGCTTGCCGCCCGCGGGAGCGAGGTCGAGCCGCAGCACCAGCGCGTCGGTGCCGTCGGCGTAGTAGCGCCGCCGCCGCCCGACCTCGCGGAAGCCGGCGGCCTCGTACAGGGCGCGGGCGGCGGCGTTGTGTTCCGAAACCTCCAGGAACAACGCCTCGGCCCCGCGCAGCACGGCGGCCGCGGCGGCGCCCGCCAGCAGCGCGGCGCCGAAGCCGCGCCGGCGATGGGCCGGATCGACCGCCACGGTCAGCAGCTCCGCCTCGCCCGCCGCGACGCGGGCCAGCACGAAGCCGGCGGGGCTGGCCCCGGGCGGAACGGGCTCGGCGGGCGGGGCGTCCAGGACGGCCAGGCCGAAGGCGCCGGGCATTTCGAGCATGGTGCGAAGCGCCACCGCGCCCCAGGCTTCCGGCGGCGCGAAGGCGCGGGCGTGAAGGGGAGCCAGGGCCGCGGCCTCCCGGGCCGCGAGGGCGCGAAGCACCGGCACCGTCATCCCCCGCGCACCGCCGGCGGCTCGAGGTAGAGCGGCTCCGTCGCCTCGATCGGCGGCAGCTCGCCCCGCAGGCGCCGGGCGGCCACGGCGGCCACGGCCGCGGCCTCGGGCAGCGCGGGGCCGAGGGTGACCGCGGCGCCGCGCGCGGCCAGCGCCTCGCGCAGCAGCGGCGCCGCGTCGCCCAGCACCAGCAGCGAGGCGGGCGCCGGGGGAAGGTCATCCAGTGCGAAGACGGCCGGGGCCTCGTTCGGGCGTTCCAGGGCGACGCGGCCCCGCTTGGTGTCCACCGCGACCCAGCTGGGGAGGGGCGGCTCCCCGGCGGCCGCGAGGGCAGCCAGCAGCGCCTCGCCCACCGTGACGCCGATGCAGGGGACGCCCCAGCCGGCGGCGAAGCCCTGGGCCAGCGCGATCGCGGCGCGCAGCCCGGTGAAGCCGCCGGGCCCGACGGTGACCGCCACGGCATCGGGGCGGGTGCTCGGCGCGTCGGCACCGGGCTCGGGCGGCCGTGCCGCGGCGGCCGGCCCGGCGGGTGACACACCAGGGGACGACGCACCGGGGGACGACGCATCGGAGGTCGGCGCACCGGGGGACGACGCATCGGAGGTCGGCGCACCGGGGGGCGGTGCAGCGGGGGACGAGGCCGTCGCGGGCGAGGGTGCGGCGGGCAAGGATGCAGGGGGCAGGGCGCGCCGGAGCACGTCGCGCGCCAGCGCCGGCAGCACGGCGGCATGGCCGCGCGCGCCGTCCTGCATCGCCTCGGCCAGCACGGTGCCGTCCTGCCACACCGCGGCGGAACAGCGGGCCAGCGCGCCGTCGAGGGCCAGGATCCTCATGCCGGGGGCGCCGCGGCGAGGGGCGGAATGGCGGGGCCCGGGCGATGGTCGGGGCGGCAGGTGGGGCGGACGGGGTCGGACACGGCGCCTCCTTAGAGCACGCCCGCGGCGGGATGGCATCACCGGCCCGCAGGAGAAGGCAGAGGAGAAGACGGGGGAGAAGGCAGGGGCGAAGGAGCACGGAACGCCGTGCCCGATGGCCCAATACTCAGGTCCAATACCCGGGCCCAATACCTGGGCCCGGTGCCCGGACGCGCCGGACCCGGAACGCGCGCCTCAGCGCCGCGCGGCGAAGAAGCGGCGCAGCAGCGCGGCGCAGTCGCGCTCCCGCAGGCCGCCGATCACCTCCGGCACGTGGTGGCAGGAGGATGCGGCGAGAACGCGGGCGCCGTGCTCCACGCCGCCGCCCTTGGGATCGTAGGCGCCGAAGGCGACGCGGCGCACCCGGAACAGCGAGGCCGCCTGGGCGCACATCGGACAGGGCTCCAGCGTGACCGTCAGGGTGCAGTCCGCCAGCCATTTTTCCCCGCGCCCGGCGGCGGCGGCGCGCAGCGCCAGGATCTCGGCATGGGCGGAAGGGTCGTGCCGCGCCTCGACCTCGTTGCCGGCGCGGGCGAGCACCCGGCCGCGCCCGTCGGTGACCACGGCGCCCACGGGGACCTCGCCGCGCGCGGCGGCGGCGGCGGCCTCCTCCAGCGCCAGGGATATGGGCGTGGGAGCGGCGGATGCCGGGGCGACGGATGCCGGCTCAGGCGAGGGCGGGGCGCCGGGCGGCTCCGGCGGATGGCCGGCGCCGTCGGGCATCAGCCGGCGTCCTGCGCCCCCGGCTCGGCCGCGCGGCGCTCCAGGGCGGCGAGCAGGATGCAGATCGCGATGCCCTCGGAGGCGGCGCGCACGTCTTCCAGGCTCGGGAAGGTGGGGGCGAGGCGGAGATTGCTGTCTTCCGGGTCCTGCCCGCCGGGCCAGGTGGCGCCGGCGGGGGTGAGTGCCAGGCCCGCCTCCTTGGCCAGCGTCACCACGCGGCGCGCGGTGCCGGGGGTGGCGTCGAGGCTGATGAAGTAGCCGCCGGCCGGCGCCGTCCAGTGCGCCACCCCGGTGCCATCCAGGCGCGCGCGCAGCGCCGCGTCCACGGCGTCGAACTTCGGCGCGATCAGCGCGCGGTGGCGCACCATGTGGGCACGGATGCCGGCCTCGTCGCGCAGGAAGCGGATGTGGCGCAGCTGGTTCAGCTTGTCGGGGCCGATGGTGCGCTTGCCCGCGCGCGCCAGGTACCAGGCGGTGTTGGCGGGCGAGGCGGCGAAGAAGGAAAGGCCCGCGCCGGCCAGCGTCACCTTGGAGGTGGAGGCGAAGATGAAGGCGCGGTCGGGATTCCCGGCGGCCGTGCAGGCGTCGAGGATGTTGGCGACCCGCTCCGGCGCGTCGCGGAGGTCGTGGACGGCGTAGGCATTGTCCCAGAACAGGCGGAAGTCCGGCGCACCGGTGCGCATCGCGGCCAGGCGGCGCACCACCTCCGGCGCGTAGGTTTCGCCCGACGGGTTGCTGTACTGCGGCACGCACCACATGCCCTTGACCGAGGGGTCGGCGACCAGGGCTTCCACCGCCTCCATGTCCGGGCCGCGCCCCGTCAGCGGCACGGGGATGGCGCGGATGCCGTATTCCTCCAGGATCGCGAAGTGGCGGTCGTAGCCGGGCACGGGGCACAGGAAGGCGGGTGCCTCCTCCTTGCTCCAGGGGCGGGACGAGCCGGGGACGCCCTTGAGCATGGCCCAGACGACGCAGTCGTGCATGACGCCGAGCGAGGAGTTCTCGCCCACCGCGACCTGTTCGGGTGGCACGCCCAGCAGGGGTGCGAACAGCGCACGGGTCTCGGCAAAGCCCTGGAGGTTGCCGTAGTTGCGCGCGTCCTCGCCGCTCTCGCTGAACACGTCGCCGTTGCCGGGCAGCGTCAGCATGGCATCGGCCAGCGCCACCTGCTCGGGCGCCGGCTTGCCGCGCGTCATGTCGAGCTTGAGGTCGCGGGCGCGGAAGCGGTCGTAATCCGCCCGGACCTCGGCCAGGCGGGCGGCGAGCGCCGCGCCCCGGAGTTCCGCCACCGGCGTGCTGTTCTCGGTCGCCATGGGCCGCGTTCCTCTTGCCACCCCGTGTTCCCCCCGCGCGCCGGGGACGGGGGCTTGTACGCCGGGGCGCCGTGGCGGGGTAGGTGGATCGTCGCGGGGCGCGGGTGAGGATGGGGGTGGCGTCCGGCAGGGTGCGCGGATGGCGGGCCGGGTGGCAGGTCCGCGGCCCGCGCGAAGCTTTCCCGCCTGCCACCGTGCCGGGTTTTACCCGCGCCACCGTGACGCTGCTCTTGCGGAGCGTGCTGCGGACCTGACCAGCGGTTGCGCCCAGGCGAATGGCGGCCTCACCGCCTTCCGCCGGGATCGACCAGATCCGGACCTTCCGACCGGACCGGCATCGGCGCGGCGATCGTCACACGGGCGCGCCCGGCTTCCGCGATGGCGCGACAGGCAGCTTCCAGCCGCGGTAGAGCGCCATCAGCCGCAGGAACACGCACAGCGCGATCCCGGCCAGGGCCACGGCGGTCGGCGGCAGCCCGACAGCGTCACCTGCGACCACCACCAGCGCGCCAGCCAGTGCCGCGACGGCGTAGATGTCCGCGCGCAGCACGGTCGGCACCTGCGCTGTCAGCACGTCGCGCACCATGCCGCCGCCGATGCCGCTGACCATGCCCAGCACCGCCGCCATCGGCCAGTTGATCCCGTGGTCCAGCGCCTTCTGCGTCCCGGCCACGGCGAACACCCCGAGCCCGGCTGCGTCGAAGAACTGCACGGGGTGCCGCAACCGGTCGAACAGCCCGAAGCAGCGGAACACCAGCAGCCCGGCCACGGCGGCCAGGGCCAGGTTGTGCCAGCTCGCGACGGAGGCGGGCGGGATGGCGCCGATCAGCACGTCACGGGCGATGCCGCCCACCACCGCCGTGACGAAGGCGAGCACCAGCACGCCGAACAGGTCCATGCCCCGCTGCACGCCCAGCGCCGCCCCGCTGAGGGCGAAGACGAAGGTTCCGATCAGGTCCAGCACCTGGACCAACAGCATCGCCGGTTCCAAACCCGTCAGGGCTTCGCCGCCCCGTCCGCCGGCCAGGCGTCCGCCAGCCAGGCGCCCGCAGCCGCGAGCATTGCCTTGATGCCGTTGCGCAGGGTGGGGTCGATCACGGGTGCGAAGTCCGGGGCAGGTGGGCACGGCAGGCGAGACTCTGGCCTGTCGAACCGGGAGCACACAACAGGCACATCGCCGTGGTTCTCCGAAAGCTGGCCGCTGGGCCTGAGCGGCCCTGCCACATGCCCCCATAGAGCCAGCCTGGCGGACTGGCCAGTCTCGGGTGCGGATCTCCACCGGCGTGCATGGCAAGGCGAGGGCGGGCCGGTGGAGGAGATCCGCCCGGGCGACGCGGTCCGGTTCGCACTCGGCGAGAAGCCTTGGCACGGTGCCGCCCTCACCACCGCCATGGGCCACCTCGCCCTCCAGGAAAAGCTCGACGGTTCCAGGGGTGGACTGGATGGAGCACGTCACCGACGCGCAGTCCGAGCGCTAAGGCCGGCAAGCCGCCCGGTGTCGCCCCGGGCGGCGGCGTCACCGGGCGGCGCGGCCTCGGCGCCGACGGTGATGCTGCCCGATTTTGCTTGCCTCCCGCCGCTGCCGGCTGAAACTCCGCGCCGGTGATGCCGGAAGAAGAGGAGGAAGCCTTGTCCGGTTCGTACGCGGGCGCTTGCTTCTGCGGCGCGGTCGAGATCCAGGTGACCGGCCAGCCCAACGCCATGGGCTATTGCCACTGCCGGTCGTGCCGGTCCTGGTCCGGCGGCCCGGTCAACGCCTTCAGCCTTTGGCCGCCGGAGGCCGTCGAGGTGCGCAAGGGGGCCGAGCACATCGCCACCTACCACAAGACGGAGATGAGCCACCGCCAGTACTGCCGGCTGTGCGGCGGGCACCTGATGGCGGTGCATCCGCCGCTGAAGATGGTGGACGTCTTCGCAGCGACGATCCCCGACCTCGACTTCGTGCCGCAGGTGCACGTGAACTACGCCGAAACCGTGCTGCCGATGCGCGACGGGCTGCCGAAGCTGCGGGACTTCCCGGCGGAGTTCGGCGGCTCGGGCGAGACCGTCGCGGAATAGCCGGGGCATCCCGGCACGATGCGAGCCGTGCCAGGGGAAACCGCCCCCCGGCACGCGTCCCGTCCTGGCCGTCAGGGCATCACGGGCGGGATATAGGGCAGCGTGCGGCCCAGGAACCACAGCATGAACAGCACCAGCGGCGTGTGCACGAGCAGCTGCAGGAAGCTGAAGCCCACGATGTCGCGCGCCTTGATCGACAGGACGCCCAGCAGCGGCAGCATCCAGAACGGGTTGACGAGGTTCGGCAGCGCCTCGGCCGCGTTGTAGACCTGCACCGCCCAGCCGAGATGGACGCGCAGCTCGTTGGCGGCCTGCATCACGTAGGGCGCCTCGATGATCCACTTGCCGCCGCCGGACGGGATAAAGAAGCCCAGCACCGCGGAGTAGATGCCCATCACCACGGGAAAACTCTCAGTGGTGTTGAAGCTGACGAAGAGGTGCGCGATCCGGTCCGCCAGGCTGACATCGCCCCAGCCCCGGGCGTTGGTCATGATCGTGGCGATCGCGCCGTAGAGCGGGAACTGGATCAGCACGCCGGTGGTGGCCGGCACCGCGCGCGCCACGGCGTTGAGGAAGGAGCGCGGCCGCCAGTGCAGCACGAGGCCCAGCATCAGGAAGATCAGGTTGTAGGCGTTGAGGCCCGAGATCGCGACCACCACGCCCAGGCGGGTGAATTCCTGCAGCATCCAGCCGACGGTGAGCGCCACCAGCACCACCGTCAGGAAGGGGCTGTATTCCAGCCACTCGCCCGGGCGTTCGCGCGGCGCGACCTCGCCCACCGGCACCTGCGGGTCGATGCCCATGTGCTGCGCCGTGACCGCGGCCTCGCCGCGCGGGGCGGAGAGCCAGGCGATCAGCACCGACACCACCAGCAGCACCGCGGCCATCACCAGCGACTGCCACAGCAGGATCGTCTGGCCGAAGGGCAGCACGCCGGTGATGCGCAGCAGGGCGGGCGGCAGGCTCGCGGCATTGGCCTGCAGCTGCGCCGCCGATGACGACAGGCCCAGCGCCCAGGTGGCGCCGAGGCCGAGATAGCCGGCCGCCCCCGCCGCGCGGTAGTCCATCCGCAGCTCGGTGCGCGTCGCCATGGCGCGGGCGAGCAGCCCGCTGAACACCAGCGACAGACCCCAGTTCAGGAACGAGGCCGACATGCTGATCGTGGCGATCAGCGCGATCGCGCCCGGGCCGGTCCGGGGGATCATCGCCAGCCGGCGGATCAGCCGCGCGGCCGGCGGCGAGGTCGCCACGACGTAGCCGCTGATGGCCACGAAGACCATCTGCATGCTGAACACGATCAGGCTCCAGAAGCCGTCGCCGAAGGCCTTGGTGATGGCCGCCGGCGTGGCGCCGTTGCCCAGCGCCGCCACGGCCACCACGACCACGCCCACGGCGGCGAAGACGAAGGTGTCGGGAAACCAAGTCTCGGCCCAGGCGGTGAAGCGCAGCGCCAGCCGCGCCATCGCACCCTGGCGCAGGGCGACGGGCGAGGCCGGAGCGCGCGTTGGCGGGGCCGCGCGGTCGGGCGGCAGGTCTGGGGACATGGCGCGGAACTCCTTGGATCGGGTCGTGGCCGTTCGGGCCTTCTGTTTCCTTCAGTAACGCGCGGTGGTGGTGGGCGCCTAGCGTGGGGTGGGGTGTTCCTGAGGCGGTGCCTCGCCAGGGGAGAGAAGGAATTCTCTCCCCCGGACCCCCACTCATCTTTTTCCGGGAACGCTGCCGCGCGGCGGGTGGAGGCCGGTCGCGGTACGATGGCCGTCGGTGCTGCTGAAACGAACAGGATGATTTTTCCAGCATGGGCTGGAACGTCCCTCGCTCCGGCTCCGTGAGCCGGAGCGCACGACCCCGGCCACGCTTCCGCGGCAGCGCTCCCAGAAAAAGATGAGGGGGCGGGGTCCGGGGAGGGGGAGAACACTTTCTCCCCCTCCTCCGGGGTGCACCCCTCCGGGCCGGCATCGGCGCCCTCCCTGATCCGCCTCCCCAGCCGGCGCGATCTCCGCTAGAGCAGCGGCAACGTCCCCGCGACACGCTGCTTTCCGGCGCGAGGCTCCTGCGCCCCAGGCTTTCTGCCGGGACCAGGGCCGCTGCCCTCCAGGAACCCACCCGCATGACAGCCCTCGACGCCCCCGTGAGACCCGCCATCGGCCTGACCCTGGATGCCGAGGACGCAGGCGGCTGGAGCAAGCTGCCCTGGTACGCGATCCGCCAGAACTACTGCGAGGCGGTGGCGGCGGCGGGTGGCCTGCCCGTGGTGCTGCCGCATCACGCCGCCCTGGCCGAGGATTACCTGGACCGGCTGGACGGGCTGGTGGTGACGGGCGGCGCCTTCGACGTGGACCCGGCACTGTATGGTGGGGGCGAGCGGCACGCGACGGTGGTGCTGAAGTCCGGCCGCACGGCCTTCGAGCTGGCGGTGCTGCGCGGGGCGCTGGCGCGCGACATGCCGGTGCTGGGCATCTGCGGGGGCGAGCAGCTGCTGGCGGTGGCGCTGGGCGGCACGCTGATCCAGCACATCCCCGACAGTGTTCCGCAGGCGCTGGCGCATGAGCAGCCGAACCCGCGGACCGAGCCCGGTCACGAGGTGGCGGTGGTGCCGGGCACGCTGCTGTCGCGCATCACCGGCGGCGCCGCGCGCCTGTCGGTGAACAGCGCGCACCACCAGGCGGTGGCGACGCCCGGCATCGGCGCGGTGGTCAGCGGCACGGCGCCCGACGGCGTGGTGGAGGCGATCGAGCACGCGGGGTTCCGTTTCTGCCTCGGCGTGCAGTGGCACCCCGAATACGGCGTCGACCCGCGTGACGGCGACATTTTCCGCGCTTTCGTGCGGGCCTGCGCCGAATGGCGCGAGGCGGCCGGGCAGCCGGCGGGATCGGGCCAGGGCAGCGTGGGCCAGGGCAGCGCGGAACGGGGCGGCGTGGAGCGGGTGGCATGAGCGGGCGGCGCGGGGGCGACATGCCGGAGGAGCCGGATTTCGGCGGCGAGGATGCGCCCGGCGGGCGGGGCGGCGGGGCGCCGGGTCGCGAGGGCGACCTGTCCGGCGGCGCGTCGGATGAAGCAGGGGGCGAAGCGTCCGGCGCGATGCCCGCCGGGGTGACGGCGGACGAGGGCTTCGGGGCGGCCGGGCTCGACAGCGGCTTCGACGAGGAGGCGGCCGACGAGGCTGGCTACGGCGGCGGCGAGGACGATGCGCCCGGGGACGACGCGGGCGGCGAGGCGGAGCGCGGCGAGCGCATCGCCCGCTACCTCGCGCGCGCCGGCGTGGCGAGCCGCCGCGCGGTGGAAGCGATGATCGCGGAAGGGCGCGTGAAGATCGCCGGCCGCACCGTGGGCACGCCGGCCACCTTCGTGAACCCGGGCGACGCGATCACGGTGGACGGCAAGGTCATCTCGGCGGCCGAGCGCACGCGGCTGTTCCGCCACCACAAGCCCGACGGGCTGGTGACGACGCACAAGGACCCTCAGGGGCGGCCCACGGTGTTCGAGAAGCTCCCCCCCGGCCTGCCGCGGCTGATCTCGGTGGGGCGGCTCGACCTCAACAGCGAGGGGCTGCTGCTGCTGACCAACGACGGCGCGCTGGCCCGCAAGCTGGAGCTGCCGGCGAACGGCTGGCTGCGGCGGTATCGCGCGCGGGTGCACGGCAAGGTCAACGAGGCGGCGCTGGCGTGGCTCGCCAAGGGCATCACCGTGGACGGCGTGAAGTACGGGCCGATCCAGGCCGGGCTGGACTCGCGGCAGGGCACCAATGCCTGGCTGACGGTGGCGCTGCACGAGGGCAAGAACCGCGAGGTCCGGCGCGTGCTGGCGCATCTCGACCTGCAGGTGACGCGGCTGATCCGCACCGCCTACGGCCCATTCCAGCTCGGCAGCCTGCCGCGTGGCGCGGTGGAGGAAGTGAACGCCAAGATCCTGCGCGACCAGCTCGGCCTCGACGTGGCGCCGCGGGTGCTGAGCGGGCGCGAGCGCACGGCCGAGGCGGCCTCCGCCAAGGTCGAGGCGCCGCCGCCGGAGGAGGCGCCGCGCAAGCGGCCGCCGCGGGCGCGCCGGGCGGGCGACCCCTACCTGACCGGCTGGGGCGGCAAGCGCCGCGGCAAGCCGTGAGCAGCGGGCGGGCGCGGGGCGCAACCGGGTCGGCGCGCGCGTGAGGATCATCGCCGGGCAATGGCGCGGGCGCCGGCTGCTGGCGCCGCCTGGCGCCGCGACGCGCCCCACCGCCGACCGGGTGCGGCAGGCGCTGTTCGACATGCTGCTCCACGCGCCCTGGGGTGGGCGGGCGCTGCTGGACGGCGCGGCGGTGCTGGACGCCTTCGCCGGCACCGGGGCGCTGGGCCTTGAAGCCTTGTCGCGCGGCGCATCGCGGGCGCGCTTCCTGGAAAACGATCGGGCGGCGCTGGCGGTGCTGCGCGCCAACGTCGCGGCGCTGCTGGGCGAGGCAGGGCGCGGGCGCGGTGCGGCCGCCGGCGGGCGCGGCGCCGGCAGGGATGCGCCGGGTCCTGCCGCGCCAGGCCATGTCGCACCAGGCCACGCCGCGACGGGCCCCACCGCGCCGGGCACCCCGGCGGTGGGGCCCGCCGCCGGGGTCGAGGCGCGGGTGATGCCGGTGGATGCGACGCGGCCGACGCGGGCGGACCTCGCCTGCGGGCTGGTGTTTCTGGACCCGCCCTACGGCGCCGGGCTGCCGGAGCGGGCGCTGCCGGCGCTGTGCCGTACGGGCTGGATCGCGCCCGGTGCCGTGGCGGTGGTGGAGGTCGGCCGCGACGATCCCGCGCCTTCGCTGCCGGGGTGGGAGCCGCTGGCGGAGCGCGCGCACGGCGCCGCGCGGGTGCTGGTGCTGCGCGAGGCGGGCGCCCTGGCCGGCGGGGACGTGCCGGCCGCCGCGCGGTAGCGGCGCGGGGCAGGTGAACGAAACTTCAGCGGTGGCCCATCGGTGCGTCAGATGCGCGGCCGCTATGATGCCTCCCATCGCCGGACCGTTCCGCGGCGGCTCCTGACGGGGCGGCCGAGGTCGGCGGGGAAGGGGATTCTGGGCGTCGTTGCCATGGTTGCGCGTTTCCGGCTGCTCCTGCTGCCCCTGGTGCTCGCGGCACCGCTGCTCGCTTTGCCCCACGTGGCCGAGGCGCGGTCGCGGTCGCAGCTGATCACCAGCGACGGGGTGAACGAGGACCGCCCCGCCGCGCCCCGGGTGAAGCGCCACGCGGCGCACCCGGCGCCGGCCGACGGCGCGCCGCGCTCCACGCGGCAGTCGCGCCGCGCCGCGGCCCGCGCGGTTCGGTCCGCTGCGCCTGATGGGGCGCCGAGTGGGTCGCCCAGCGGGGCGACCGGTGGGGCAGGAGCTCCCGCCGCCCGGTAACGGGGCGGCACGGAGGTTTGGGGTTCGGGCAGGCTGGCCCGTTCCCCCGAGAATCAGCGGCGGCCTATTCCCGGCAGGTCGTCGTTGAATGGTGGCCCCCGCGGGGGGCGGCCAATCTGGGCTGGTCGGACCGCGTGTCCGGCCAGCCCATTTCTTTTTCCGGCCCCCAGACTTCGCCAGCCCGCCGAGCGGGATCGGCAGCCCGGCCCTGCTGACCGGTGCACCGGTGTTTCGCAGCCTGCCCGCCGGCACTGGTCGCGCCACATCATCGGACGGGGTGCTTCACGCCCGGGCGGGAGCGGCGCAGGATGCCGCGCAAGATCCGGCGGTGCCGCCGCCGGGCACGCTTTCCGCAGGGACGATCCGCATGACCAAACCCGCCAAGCCCGTGCTGCTCACCGGCGCGTCCGGCAATCTCGGCCGGATGCTGGCCAGGGAACTCGGCGCCAAGGGCTGGACCCTGCGCCTGACCGACCTGACGCCCTTTCCCGACCCGCTGCCCGAGGGCGCGACCTTCACCCGCGCCGACCTGACCGACGGCGTGACGATGCTGCGGCTGGCGGAAGGCTGCGGCGCCATCCTGCATTTCGGCGGCGCCAGCACGGACCTGCCCTTCGAGACGGTGCTGGGCCCCAACATCCAGGGCCTGTACCACATCTACGAGGCGGCGCGTCGCGAAGGGGCGCGGGTGCTGTTCGCTTCCTCCAACCACAGCATCGGCTTCCATGAGCGCCCGGCCGGCAACGCCGCCAAGCTCGACGCCGACTGCGCCTTCCGCCCCGACAGCTTCTACGGGTTGAGCAAGTGCTACGGTGAGCTGATGGGGCGGCTGTACTGGGACAAGCACGGGGTGGAGAACGTCAACATCCGCATCGGCTCCTCCTTTACCGAGCCGGTGGACGCGCGGATGCTCTCGACCTGGCTGAGCTACGGCGACCTCGCGCGGCTGGTGGAGCGCGCGGTGCTGGCCGAGCGCACCGGCCATTGCGTGATCTGGGGCGCCAGCAACAACCCCGCGACGTTCTGGGGCGCCGACCACCGCGACCGCATCGGCTGGCAGCCCGAGGACAGTGCCGAAAGCTATCGCGACAAGGTGGGCGGCATCCATGCCGATCCGGTCAGCGAGCGCTACCAGGGCGGCGGCTACACCGCGAGCGGCTACAGCCGCGCGCAGCCCAGCGCGCCGGACGCCTTCGCGCTCGACGACGCGTCGTGAGCGGGGCGTATCCGGCGGCGCCCCCGTCGCCGGAAGCCTGGGCGGGCGCGCTGCCCTTACGCGCCGGCGCCTGGGAGATGGTGCTGCTGCCCGCGGGTGGCGCCATCGTGGCCTCGCTGCGCCACGCCGGGCGCGACGTGCTGCTGCCGGTGCCCGAGGGCATCGAGCCGATCGCCGCCAAGGCCGGGGCCTTTCCGATGCTGCCCTGGTGCAACCGGCTCGACGACGGCTGGCTGCGCTGGCCGGGCGGCGAGCACCGCTTTCCCCGCAACGGCGCCGAGGACAACACCGCCATCCACGGGCTGGCGCGCCAGGGGCCCTGGCGGGTGGCGGAGCATGACGGGCACTCGGCGCGGCTGGTGCAGGACGCGCCGCCGTTGCTGCCGGAGGACCCGTCGCAGCCCTACCGCTACGTCGCGGAGCTGCGCTTCGCGCTGAGCGAGCCGGGGCTGGAGCTCGGCGCGTCGGTGCGCAACACCGCCGCGGCAGCGATGCCCTTCGGCATGGGCTGGCACCCGTGGTTCCGGCGCGTGCCGGGGATGCAGCTGCGGATGCGGGCCGACACGGCGCTGCGCCCGGATGCGCGCAACATGCCCGAGGCGGTGGAACCCTCGTCGGGCGCGTCGGGGCCGGAAGCGAACTGGATCGGCCTGGACGGCGCCTTCGCCGGCTGGGACGGGGTGGTGGAGATCGACATGCCGGGCCTGCCGCTGGAGCTGCGCGCCACCGGCGCCTGGGATGGCAACTTCCAGCTCTTCGCGCCCCGCACGCGCGAGGTGGTCTGCCTGGAGCCGGTGAGCCACGTCACCGACGTTTCCAACCGCCGGCAGCTGGCGCGCTTCGGCGACATGCGGCTGCTGGCACCCGGCGAGTCGATGGACGCCGCGCTGACGCTGCGCCTCCGGGGCTGAAGCGGCCCGGCGGCGCGGCCGGGTTCGGGGTGGCGCCGCGCGATCGGGCGCGGTCGGGCGGTGGAGGTGCCGCCGCCCGGCCGGCCACGGGCGCCGGTGCCGGCAAGACGGGTCGGCGACGCCCCTTCGTGCCCCGCGCGGGGCGGCCGGGTTCCGCATCCCGATCCGCGACCCGTTCCGGGTCCGACAAGGGGGGTTCCGCCGGCGCCGGCGCGGGTCCAAACAGCGGGCTCGACGAGTGGGAGGCGGGATCGACGCTGTTCCCGCCGAACAGGGTCCGCCACGCGGGCCCGCTGAGACACGGAAAGGGTTCGCGGCGATGCGCGTGGAGGATCTGGAAACCCCGGTGCCGGTGGTGGAGCTGCCGGTGATGGAGCGCAACCTGCAACGGATGCAGGACTACTGCGACCGGCACGGCATCAAGCTCCGCCCCCATATCAAGACGCACAAGATGCCGGAACTCGCCCGCCGGCAGGTGGAGCTCGGCGCGGTGGGCATCACCTGCCAGAAGCTGGGCGAGGCCGAGGTGATGGCCGATGCCGGGCTGGACGACATCTTCATCTCTTATCCGCTGATCGGCGCGGGCAAGGCGCCGCGGCTGGCGGCGCTGGCCAAGCGCGTGCGGATGCGCGTCGCGGTGGACAATGACCTGGCGCTCGACACCGTGGCGGAAGCCGCGCGCGAGGCCGGCACCCCGATCGGCGTGGTGGTGGAGTTCGACAGCGGCAACAAGCGCACCGGCGTCGAGACCGTGGAGGAGGCGCTGGCGCTGGCCAAGCGGATCGCGGCCACCGAGAACCTGCGCTTCGACGGGCTGATGACCTATCCGACCTCGGCGGAAACGGCGCGCTTCGTGGCCGAGGCGCGGCCGCGCTTCGCGGCGGAAGGGCTGGAGATCCCGATGGTGACCGGCGGCGGCTCGCCGGGCGCGATGCGGGTGCACGAGGTCGCGCCGATCGACGAGATGCGGGTGGGCACCTACATCTACAACGACCGCGCCATGCTGGGCGCGGGCGCGGCCAGGCTCGAGGACGTTGCCATGGTGGTGCATGCCACCGTGATCAGCCGCCCGGCCGAGGGCCGCGCGATCCTCGACTGCGGCTCCAAGACCTTGTCGAGCGACCTGGTGGCGCCCGAGGTCGGGCCCGGCTACGGGCTGCTGGTGGACTACCCGGACGCGGTGATCACCCGCGTCAACGAGGAGCACGGCACGGTGGATGTCAGCCGCTGCGCCGTGAAGCCCGCGATCGGCGAGCGCGTGCGCATCATCCCCAACCACACCTGCGTGGTCACCAACCTCCATGACCGCGTGGTCTTCGCGCGCGACGGCGAGGTGGTGGAGCAGCGGCCGGTGGCGGCGCGGGGGCGTACCACCTGAGGAACTGGCGGGTCCCCTTCCGGCGCCGGGCGCGCCGGAACGCCGCTGCCGTTCCGGCGGCGGCGCACCCGCCCTTGCCTGCGGGGGCGGCGGGCGATCCCACCGCCGCCGGGCGGGAGGCGCGCGCCGGCGCGGCGCTGCTGCGCACGGTGGAGGCCGATCTCGCGCGCGAAGGCTGGCGGCTGCACTTCGCGCCCGTCGTGGAGGCCCGCTACGAGAGCGATCACCGCGAGGAGCGCGTGGCGCAGCTGCGCCGGGCCGTGGTGGTCGGGATGCTGTGCTACGCGCTCTACGTGCTGGCCGACCTGCGGCTGATGCCCGACATGGCGGAGTTCGCGCTGGTGACCCACATCGCCGTGGCACCCGCGCTGTCGTGCGTGGCGCTGTGGCTGCTGGGCGTGCTGCGCGCGCGCTGGCGCGAAGCGCTGCTGTTTCTGTGCATGGTGCTGGTGGTGGCGGTGCCGGCCACCGAGTTCTGGCTGTCCGACAGCGGCCTGGCCGTTTTCTACCCCATTTCCTTCACGCTGCTGCTGATCTTCGGCGGCACCACGCTGAACCTGCGCTTCGGCTGGGCGGTGAGCTTCGTCGCCGCGGCCGTGGCGGGCCTCGCCGCGCTGATGCTGGCCAAAGGCACGATGCCGGCGGCGGTGGTGGCGGTGGACGTGCTGGTGCTGGTGCTGGTGTCGCTGTTCACGCTGCTGGGAAACTGGCGGGGGGAGCAGGCGCACCGGCGGGCCTACCTGCTGTCGCTGCTGGAACAGCTGCGCGCGCAGGCGTTGGCGGCCGAGAAGGTGGCGCTCACCTCGCTCAGCACCACCGACGCGCTGACCGGCGTCGCCAACCGGCGCCAGTTCGACGCGCAGTTCGCGGCGCTGCTGGCGGGGCGCGAAGCCTCGCGCGCGCCGCTGTCGGTGATCCTGCTCGACGTCGATCACTTCAAGCGCTTCAACGACCACTACGGCCACCTCGCGGGGGATGAGTGCCTGCGCGTGGTGGCGGGCGCGCTGCGCGACGAGATGGAGGCGGGCGACCTGCTGGCGCGCTACGGCGGCGAGGAGTTCGCGGCGGTGCTGCCGGGCCGCGGCGCGCGGCAGGGGCTGGCGATCGCGCAGCGGCTGCGCCGCGCGGTGGAGCGGCTGGCGATCCCCCATGCCGCGCGCGGCGACGCGTTGCCCGTGGTGACCGTCAGCCTGGGCGTGGCGTCGCAGCGCCGGGGCCTGCGCGGGCTGTCGCCGTCGCAGCTGCTGGGCCGGGCGGACCGCGCGCTCTACGTCGCCAAGGAGGGCGGGCGCAACCGGGTGGCCGATGGCAGCAACCTGTCGGGCGCCCGCGCGCAGGCCGACGAGGGCGCCATGGCCGCGCTGCGCGACGCGGTGGCGCTGACGGCGGCGCTGCGCCGCGCCCTGGCCGAGGATGCGCTGGAGCTGCGCTTCCAGCCCGTGCTGCCGGTCGGTGGCGGCCTGCCGGTCGGCTTCGAGGCGCTCGTGCGCTGGAACGACCCCGAGCGCGGTTCGGTGTCGCCCGCGGCGCTGGTGCGGGCGGCCGAGGAAGCGGGAATGATGGCCGAGCTCGGCCGCTGGGTGCTGCGGCGGGCCTGCCAGGAGGCGCGGCACTGGCCCGCGGCGGTGCGGCTCGGCGTCAACATCTCGCCACTGGAACTGATGGCGGATGGCTTCGGCGCCGCGGTGGCGGCGATCCTGCGCGACACCGGCTTGCCGCCGGAACGGCTGCTGCTGGAGATCACCGAGGGCATGCCGCTGCGCCTCGACGGGGCGGTGGCGGAGAACTGCCGGGCGCTGCAACAGCTGGGCGTCGGGCTGGTGCTCGACGATTTCGGCGCCGGCTACTGCGACCTGTCCTACCTGCGCGACCTGCCGCTGTATGCCATGAAGATCGACCGCCTGTGCCTCGACCTCGGCGAGGATGAGCGGGTGCTGAGCACCTTGCGCGCGCTGGTGGCGCTGGCGCACGGCTTCGGGCTGCGGGTGGTGCTGGAAGGGATCGAGACCGCGCACCACCTGGCGCTGGCGCGCGAGGCCGGGTGCGACCAGGTGCAGGGCTTCCACCTCGGCCGGCCGATGGTGGCCGCGGCGGTGCGGCGCCTGCTGGACGGGGAGGCCGCGACGGCGGACCGGGCGCCGTCCGGCGCGTCCTAGACGGTGTTGCGGAGCTTGCCGGCGGGCAGGGGGAGGAAGCGGTTCGGCCCGATCGTCGGCTTCCGGCCCATGGCGGGCGCCCCTGCTGGCGATCCGAACAACAGGACTTGGCCGATCGCTGCCCGCGTCCGCTTCCGGGCGAGGCATCCGGAATGCGGGCGCAGCCTCCGCCCGGGCGGTGGTTCCGTCGCCCGGCACCGCTCCCCGCCACCCCCGCATCACGCCATTTCAATGACGACCTTGCCGAAGGGACCGCGGTCAAGATGCTCGAAGGCGCAGAGTAGGCTGGCCAGCGGGTAACGCCTGTCGATGACAGGCTTCAGGCCCGTCCGGTCGACGGCACGCACAAGGTTCTCGAGGCCCTGATGACTGCCGGTGCCGATGCCATGAATGGTGACATCCTTCATCATCAGCGGCATGGCCGGCGCGGAAACGTCGAAGCCTTCCAGGGCGCCGATCTGGCAGATGTGGCCACCGACGGCAGCCAGCTGCACCGATTTGCCTAAGTGTGACCCTCCGATCACGTCCAGCACATGGTCGACACCGCGGTCGCCCGTCACCGCGTAGATGGCATCCAGCCAGTCCTCGCGATGACGATCGACATAGTGGTCGGCACCCAGGGCCAGGGCGCGGTGACGGTTGCCCGGATCGCCGGACACGATGACCTCGGCGCCATGCGCCCTGGCGATCAGCAGGCCGAACAGCGCGACCCCTCCCGTGCTCGGGATCAGCACGGTTTGTCCGGCCCGTATGCCCGCCCGCTCCACGAGGGCGAACCAGGCCGTCAGCCCCGCGCAAGGCAGGGTGCTCGCCTCCGCGTCCGACAAGGTGAGTGGCGCCCGGACGAACCAGTCTTCGGACAGGGCGACGTACTCGGCCAGGACACCGGGGTAGTATCCTCCCAGCGTCCGGTAAGCGGGCGTGCGGGCATTCCCGGGACGCAGGCCGTCGACCCAGTCCGGCGTGAAGGTCGAGATGACGCGGTCGCCGACAGCGAAGCGGGTCGCCCGCTCACCGAGCGCGACCACCGCACCAGCGAGGTCGGATCCGGGCGTGAAGGGAAAGGCGATCGGCAGGCCTCTCCCGGTTTCGGCGACCATCTTGTCACGGTGGTTCAGGGCGACTGCGGCCACCTTGACCAACACCTCGTGCGGACCCGGCGAGGGTATCGGGCGCTCCCGCAACGCGAGCCGCTCCCGACCGATCGCATCCATCTCCCACCGCCGCATCATCTCCGCCATTGGGTCGCCTCGTTCCGTTGCGCGATGGAAGAGCCATCGCTGCGTTGCGGCCGATGTCGCACCGTCGATTGCCGGCGATAATCCGCTACAATCCGCATGGGCTGTTGCACGGGGTGCATCAATATGCGCGGGGCAGAGTTCGCCGAGCTGATGGGCTTCATGGTTGTGGCCGAGGAGCGGAGCTTCCGGCGCGCCGCGCAGCGGCTGGCCATGTCCCCTTCCGCACTCAGCCACAGCATCGGATCGCTTGAGCGGCGGTTGGGCGCGCGGCTCCTGAACCGGACCACGCGCAGCGTCGCGCCGACCGAGGCCGGTCAGGCGCTGTTCGACCGGCTCCGTCCTGCCCTCGCCGAGCTGGATGGCGCCGTCCGCGACGTCGGCGCGTTCCAGGCGCAACCCAGCGGCACCGTGCGCCTGAACGCGCCACGGATCGCGGCGCACTTGGTGGTGATGCCGAGGTTGGTGGAATTCCGCGCCGCCTATCCCGGCGTTCGGCTTGATCTCGTTGTCGACGACAGCATGACCGACGTCATCGCCAGCGGCTTCGACGCGGGCATCCGCTCGGGCGCCCTCGTGCATCAGGACATGACCGCCGTCAGACTGACCCCGGATCTCCGCATGGCCGTGGTCGGGTCACCCCGATACTTCGCGGTTCGTCCTCCGCCGACGGTTCCTGGCGGTCTCCAGGATCATGTCTGCCTGACTTACTGCTGGCAGGACACCGGCGTCATGTACCGCTGGCGCTTCGATGGGCCCGACGGTGCGATCGATGTCGACGTCGAGAACGCCCTGACCGTGAACGATACGGACCTGCTTCTCGACGCAGCTTTGCGCGGCCTCGGCCTCGCGTTCCTGCCCGACAGCTTCGTCGAGGAGCACCTGGCGCGTGGTGAACTGGTGCGGGTCCTGGATGAGTGGTGCAGGCCCTTTTCCGGCTTTCACCTTTATTATCCCAGGCGGCCACACATGCCGGCAGCCCTGCGTGCCTTCATCGACGTCGTGAAGCTGTCACGCTAGCTCGCCGCCGGAAGCGGAGGGCCTTCCCTCGGTCGGGTCCCGTGGAACCGACAAGGACTGACTGGCCCGGTGGCTGCGCGCGAGCGATGCCGGCTTCGTGCGGCGCGTCCGTGATCGCATCGACGTTCCGGTCGCGGACACGCCCTTCCTGCTCAGCGCTCAGAGGCCTGCTTGCGAGAAACTGCTCTTGATCTGGGAGCGGCCGCCGAGGGCGCCAGACCGTCGCTGGTGATCGGCCCGGACCATGTCCGCAAACCATCCGGATCGGCCTTGCCCCTGTTCACGGGCAAAGCCGCCAGTCAGCTCCGCAACGCGATCCAAGCGCGGGCCGGGCGCCTGCGGCTCGCCGTGGATGGTCGCCCCTCCACGGTCCGGCCGGCGCGCGGCGTCAGAGATGCCGCTCGAGGAACTTCGCCACCGCGGCGTAGATGCGGCGCTTGTTGCGGCGCTTGAAGAAGCCGTGGCCCTCGTCGGGGAAGGTCAGGTACTCCACCGGGATGCCGCGCGCCCCGAGGGCCTCGGCGATCTGCTGGCTCTCATGCGGCGGCACGCGCGGGTCGGTCAGGCCCTGCGCCACCAGCATCGGGCAGCGGATGCGCTCGACGCGGTTGAGGGGCGAGAGGCGTTCCAGCAGCTCGGTGTCATGGACCGGGTCGCCGTATTCCGCCGCGCGGTGTTCGACGCGCCAGGGGCCGGTGCGCTCGAAGAAGGTCTTCCAGCGGGCGATGCCGTAGTAATCGATGCCGCAGGTCCAGAGCTCGGGGTATTCCGTCACCGCGGCCAGCGTCATCCAGCCGCCGTAGCTCTGCCCCATCACCGCGATGCGCGCGCCGTCGAGGCCAGGCTGCGTGCCGATCCAGCGATGCGCGTCGGCCAGGTCGCGCACGCTGTCGAGGCGGAGTTCCCGGTCGTCCAGCCCGGCGTAGTCACGGCCGTAGCCGGTGGAGCCGCGGACGTTGGGGATCAGCACGGCGATGCCGCGGGTCAGGATGGTCTGCAGGTCCGGCCGCCAGTTCGGCAGCGCCTGCATCGCGGGACCGCCATGGACCCAGACCAGCACGGGCCAGCCGGCTTCCGGCGCCTCGCCGGCCGGCAGGGCCAGGAAGGCAGGGAGGGTGCGCCCGTCGGTGGAGGGGAACTCCGTGAGCGTCCAGTCGCGGGTGTTCTCCGGCGCCTCGCTGGCGGCGAAGAGCAGCCGGGCCTCGGCCGCGCCACGCTCGGCCAGCCAGAGCGTCGAGGGGCGGGTGGGCTGGGCGAGGTCGAGCGCCACCGCCGCGCCGTCGGGGCGCCAGGAAAGCTTGGTGATCACGCCGGGCGGGTGGGCCGGGGTGTCGAGCGCCGCGCCGGTCTCGGCATCCAGCAGCTGCAGGCGGGAATAGCTCCGCTCGTTGACGACCACCGCCAGGGTGCGGCCGTCGGGCGAGACTTCCAGCTTCTCCACGTCGTGCTCGGGCGTGAAGAGCGGGCGCAGCGTGCCGGCTGGCGTGGCGAAGCTGACGCCCAGGAAGTCGCGGTCGCGGTCGGTCAGCAGCCAGTAGCCGGTCCCGTCGCGCCGCCAGCGCGGGTTCATGTGGCGCCAGTCGCCTTCGTGCGGCGTCAGGGGCGAGGGGTGGCCGTTGGCGGATACCAGCATCAGGTCGCCCTCGAAGGTGCGCGGCGCGGTGGCCAGCACCACGGAGCGGCCGTCGGGGTGCCAGCCCATCAGCTCGTGCGGGCCCTCGACCTCGCGCAGGCGGCGGGCCTCACCCGTCGAGAGCGTGATCACCACCGGGTCGGTATGGGCGGGGTGGCGGCTGTTGGCGGTGACCGCGACCTGCGTCCCGTCGGGCGAGAAGGCGCCCCAGCCGTGGATCGTCTTCGGGTCGGCGGTGAGCGCGGTGGCGCTGCCCTCGGCCGGCAGGCGGTAGAGCTGCACGCGCTCGTCGCCCGCCTGGTCGCGGCCGAACACGGCGGAACCGTCGACGGGGCTGCCGGCCACGAAGGCGACCGGGTCGGCATGGTCGCTGCGGGCGCGGGCGGGGGCGCCGTTGGCGGGGATCTCCCAGACCTGGGCGGAGCCGCCCGCATCGTTGAGGAAGTACAGGCGGCCATCGGCGGCGAAGGAGGGCGCGGTGGCGGCCGGGGCGGACAGCAGCCGGTCGATGGTGCCGAGGAGTTCGGTCATGCAGGAGCCTCGCGAGCGTCCGGCCATGAACAGGAGGCGGGCCGGGGTGGAAAGCCCATGCTGCGCCCGGCGCGCCGTGGTGGCGATGGCAGCGGCGCGGATTTTCGTGGCCCGGAATGGGGTGTGTCACGGAGCGGACCGACTGCCGTGCCCACGCGGCGGGCGGCCTGTTCCGTGCGGCCCGCAGGGCCGTGCTTGCGCCCCGGGGCGCGAGGCGGGTGAAGCCGGGCCTCCACCCGCGTGTCCGGGTCACATCCCAGGCGGGCGCCTCAGCGGCCGGCCAGCCCCTCGCGGGTGCTGCTTTCCCCTTCGGCGGTCCGTGGAGAGAGGACCCCCGCCGAAGTCGGCCGCCTCGAAAACCGGGCGGATCTCGATCTCAGGCGGAAGCGCTGCCCGCCGGTGTCAGGCCGCGATTTCGCGCGCCGTGATGGCGTACTGGAAATGCGCCGGGTCCAG
Source organism: Roseomonas elaeocarpi (assembly GCF_042433915.1). NCBI lineage: Bacteria > Pseudomonadati > Pseudomonadota > Alphaproteobacteria > Acetobacterales > Roseomonadaceae > Roseomonas > Roseomonas elaeocarpi. Next base: position 29,905 of record NZ_JBHLUN010000017.1, read on the forward strand.
GCAGTCGGGCTGCCCCGCCGCGGTAAAGGCGCAAGGATACATCAGGAAGGCGAAGTTCGGCCGCTGCCCCGCCAGCGATCCCGGCAGCTCGATGTCGGTGGCGCTGTTGTAGCCGACCCAGTTCATCTCCCAGTTGCCGAACAGCTGCTCGCGCAGGGCCGAGACCGGCTCGCTGTCCAGCGCCAGCTTGTGTTCCAGCACGACCTTGCGCACGTCGGCCGGGTCGATCGGGAACCAGCCGGTGTCTTCCAGGAAGACTTCCGAGCGGCAGTGCTGCGCCTTGGACACGTCGCCGCTGGCACCCAGCGTCCGGAATTGCCGCGAGGCCGCGACGCGGATGCCGTACACGTCGCGCGCGGGCAGGCCGGCCGCGCGCGCCAGCCCCGTCATCAGCCCGTTGATGTCGGCGCACTTGCCGCTGAGGTTGCCGCTCTCGAGCATGGCGCGCACGTCGCCCAACCCGCAGCCGGGCGTGTCGGGATTGCGCGAGGTGTTGTCCACCACCCAGTCGTAGATGGCGCGCAGCCGGTCGCGCGGCGCGGTGCGGCCGGCCACGATGCGCTCGGCCGTGTCGCGCACGATGCCGTCCACGGGCACGCTTTCCGTGGGCTGCAGCCAGAAGCGGCGCTCCGCCGCGGTGAGGGGAAGCGCCGCCTCGCCGCCGGTGCGGTCGCGGGTGGCCACGGTCTGCACCACCTCGGCGGTGCGGGGGGCGGGGGAGTCCGCCGCCCACTCCACCCGCAGGACCTCGGCGCCGTACTGGGCGTCGCGCACCACCGCCGCCTGGCCGCCGGCCTCGCAGCGCAGCGCCTGCCGCAGCTGGTAGCCGCCGGCGGTCTGCACCAGCGGCAGCCAGAGCTGCGCCGCGCCCCCGGTGTGGGTGCCCCCGGTGTTGGTGCCCCCGGTGTGGGTGCCCTCGGGGTCCGTGAGGGTGACGCGGGTCGTCACCTCGAAGCGGCGCCAGCCCGTGCCGTCCGCCTTGCCCGGTGCCGCGGCCTGCCCGTTCGGAGGCGGCGCGTCGGCGGCGCCTGCGCCGGTGGAAGCGAGGCCGAGCAGGGCAGGCGTCAGCAGGAGGGCACGACGGTCCATGGTGGTGTCCGATGTTGCGGAGCCTGCAAGTGGAACCGTGGGAATGCCGCGTCAACTCCGGTGCCCCCTACCGGTGCCCCCTTTGGCGCCCCGTCCGGTGTCCCGTCCGGTGTCCCCTTTGGCGCCTGTCCGGTGCTCCTCCGGTGTCTTGCCCGACACGTTGGAGGCAGCCGGAGCATGGCCGGGGCGTTCAAACGGCGGCGAGCCCGGCAACCCTGGCGGAGACGTCCCCCGATGCCTGACGTGGAGCAGATGATCCGGCGGCAGAAGGTGCTGGCCGATTTCGGCGAGTTCGCTTTGGGCTGCGACGACCTGGACCAGATCCTGCACGAGGCCTGCCGCCTCGTCGCCGCGACGCTCGGGACCGGCCGGGCCAAGGTCCTAGAGATCCAGGAGGGCGGGCGGGAGCTCTTCGTGAGGGCCGGCGTGGGCTGGGCCGAGGGCGTCGTCGGCCAGCTTCGCCTGCCCATGGAGGAGCACTCCTCCGAAACCTATTCCATCGGGAAGCGCGCGCCCGTGGTCACCCGGGACATCGGCAAGGAGGACCGGTTCCAGGTTCCCGACTTCATGAAGGAGGCCGGGGTGGTGGCGCTGGTGAACGCCCCGATCCTGCTGCCCGGCGGCAGGGCCTACGGACTGCTCCAGGTGGACGACACCGCGCCCCGCGAGTTCGGCGAGGAGGACACGGAGTTCCTGCGCACCTACACCATCATCCTCGGGCCGGTGCTCGACCGGCTGCTCACGGTGGGGCGGCTGCGCAGCAGCGAGGAACGCTTCCGCCTCATGATGGAGGAGGCGCAGGACTACGCCATCCTCATCACGGACCGGGAAGACCGGATCGTGGACTGGCTGCCCGGGGCCGCGGCGGTGTTCGGCTGGTCGGCGGCGGAGGTGCAGGGCAGGCCCGGCGCCATCCTGTTCACGCCGGAGGACCGGGAGGCCGGCGAGCCCGAAAAGGAGGTCGAGACGGCGCGGACCACGGGGGTGGCGCCGAACGTGCGCTGGCACCTTCGCAAGGATGGCGCGCGCGTGTTCATCGAAGGCTCCGTGCGCGCGCTGAAGGATGCCGAGGGCCGCCTTACCGGCTTCATCAAGATCGGCCAGGACGTGACGGAGCGCCGCGCCGCCGAGGACGCGCTGGCCGAGAGCGAGGGGCTGCTGCGGGCGCTGGTGGAGGGCGTGCCGCAGCTGGTCTGGCGCGCCAGGACCGACGGCGCCTGGACCTGGTCGAGCCCGCAATGGGCCGCCTATACCGGCCTTTCGGTTGAGGAGAGCCGGGGTTCCGGCTGGCTCCGGGCCGTGCATCCCGACGACCGGGAGGGCGCCCTGTTGGCCTGGGCCCAGGCTCATGCCCAGGCGCGGGCGGGGGCCGAAACCCTGGCCGGTGTGCCGCTCGAGATGGAAGGGCGGCTCTTTCACCGGGGGGAAGCGCGCTACCGCTGGTTCCGGACCCGCGCCACGCCGGTGCGGGGCGAGGGCGGGCAGGTCGTGGAATGGCTCGGCACCTCGACCGACGTGGACGACCTGCGCCGGCTGCAGGAGCAGCAGGAGGTGATGATCGCGGAGCTCCAGCACCGGACCCGCAACCTGATCGGCGTGGTGTGGTCCACCTTCAACAAGACGCTGCGGGGCAGCACCTCGCTGCAGGACCTCCGGACGCGCTTCAACGACCGGCTCGAAGCGCTGTCGCGGGTGCAGGGCCTGCTGTCGCGCCTGGCCGGGAGCGAGCGGGTCGAGTTCGGCGAGGTGATCCGGGCGGAGCTGGCCGTGCACGGCGCGCTGGAGGAGCCGGGCAAGGTAGTGCTGGAAGGGCCCCCCGGCGTTCGCCTGCGCTCCGGCGTGGTGCAGACCTTCGCGCTCGCCCTGCACGAGCTGGCCACCAACGCCGTGAAGTACGGCGCCCTGGGACAGCCCGCGGGGCGGCTGCGCGTGTCCTGGCGCCTGGTTCCCGCGACCGAGGACGGCGAGCCCTGGCTGCAGGTCGAGTGGCGGGAGAGCGGGGTGAAGATGCCCGAGGTTAGTGCGCCGCCGCCGGGAGGCGGCTACGGACGTGAGTTGATCGAGCGGGCGCTTCCCTACCAGCTCGGGGCGAAGACGACCTACGAGCTGGGGACCGACGGCGTGACCTGCACCATCACCGCCCCGGTGGTGAGCGGGGCCGTGTGAGGAGTGCTGGGCGATGCTCAAACCCGCGCTGACGGGCCGGCGCTTGCTCGTGGCCGAGGACGACTACCTGATCGCGGACGAGATGCGCGAGCTGCTCGAGGAGAGCGGTGCCGAGGTGGTCGGCCCAGCACCGACGGTCCGCGACGCCATGGAGCTGCTCGCCGGCGCGGGGGCGATCGACGGCGCCGTGCTGGACGTCAACCTGCGCGGCGAGATGTCCTACGGCGTGGCCGACGCGCTGCTGGCGCGCGGCGTGCCGTTCGTGTTCGTCACCGGCTACGACAGCGGGGTGATCCCGCAGCGCTACGCGGCCGTCGGGCGTTGCGAGAAGCCCGTCAGGATCGACGCCGTCCTGCGGGCGCTGGGCTTCGGCGGCGCGCGCCCGAAGCCGTAGCCGCGGCCTCGTGTGGCGCCGGCCAGAGCGATGCCAAACGGGGCAGCGCCGGCCGGAGTGACGCCAGCCGGAGTGACGCCGGCCGGGGCAGCAGCAGCGAGAACGGCCGCGCGGTCGTGCGAGGCCCTGGAGCAGATTCCGATCGGGTGAAGACGCTCGGGGAAGACAACGGTGCGGAGCGGTTTCCGTGCGCCGAGGCGGATGGAAGCCGCCCTAGAACAGCCGCGTCCCGGCTTCGTGGTCGGTCTGCATCGTGGCGGGCGTGACGGTGCCGGGCTGGGTCAGCGACGGGCGGGTCAGCACGTCGGCGAAGGTCAGCGCGAACATGAGCGCGATCCAGAGCACCGAGGCGCCGCCGGCCACGCGCAGCAGCGGGTCCGGCCGGCGCAGGTTCATGAAGAACAGCCCGATCAGGATGGCCTTGGCCGCGCCGATCGCGAAGGCCGCCACGGTGGTCCAGTGGCCCATCGGCACGTAGGCCAGCACCAGGGTCAGCGCCAGCAGCACCATCAGCGCCGCCCAGAGCGGCACGGCGCGCCGCAGGATGGCGCGCGTGGTCTGCGGGACGTCCTCGCCCAGTCCTTTATGGGGGCCCCTGTGGAGGCCCTTGTGAGGGGCCTCGTGGGACGGGTCCTGTTCCGCGGGGCGGGCCTGTCCGGCGGCGGCGCTCACGTCCGGCCACCCAGGTAGAAGAGCGGGTACAGGAACACCCAGACGATATCCACGAGGTGCCAGTACAGCGCCGCCGCCTCAAAGGCCGGGGAGCGCAGCGGGCGCCGGTGCGTCCAGCCCTGCCAGGTGAGCCAGCCCACCACCCCGAGGCCCACCGTCATGTGGACGGCGTGCAGCGCGGTCATGATCCAGTACAGCGCGAAGAAGATCTGCGCCTGGGGCTCGGCCAGCGGGAAGTTGGGGCCGGGGACGAGGTGCTCGTGGATGTCCTCGCGGTACTCGAAGGCCTTCACCACGAGGAAGCTCAGCCCCAGCAGCCAGGTGACGGCGAGGCCGCGCAGCGTGGCGGTGCGCAGCTCCGCGCGCGAGGCCTCGGCCGCGATCGCCATGGACAGGCTGCTGGTCAGCAGGATCGCGGTGTTGACGGTGCCGAACACCACGTTGGTCTCGTGCCCCGCCACCGCGAAGGCCTGGGGGTTGAGGGCGCGCATCACCGCCACGGTCATGATCAGCCCGCCGAACAGCAGCGCCTCGCTGCCCAGGAAGACCCAGGTGCCGAAGGCCACGCCCTGGCGCTGCCGCTGCAGGCTGCCCCAGGGCTCCAGCAGCGGCGAGGGTTCCGTCGTGGCGGCGTGCTGCGACGGGGTCTGGGGCTGGGGCGCGGCGGCGGCGCTCACGTCTCGTGGCCCTGCGGGTTCTCGGTTTCCGCCGTCCGCGGGCCGGGGCCGCGCCCGTGCGGGTGGTAGTAGTAGGGGCCGGTTTCCACCACCGGCGGCGTGTGGAAGTTCTCGCGCGGCGGCGGCGACGTGGTCTGCCATTCCAGCCCCGTGGCGTCCCAGGGGTTGTTGCCGGCGCGCTTGCCCCAGATCAGCGACCAGGCGAGGTAGCCCATCGGCAGCAGGTAGGCGACCGCCAGCAGCACGGCGCCGCAGCTCGCCATCACGTGGTAGACCTGGAACTCCGGCGGGTAGGCGCCGTAGCGGCGCGGCATGCCGAGGAAGCCCATGATGAACATGGGAAAGAAGGTGAAGCTGAAGCCGAAGAACATCAGGATCGCGGCGAAGCGCGCCCAGCGGTCGGGCGCCATGCGGCCGGTGAGCTTGGGCCACCAGAAATGCAGGCCGCCGTAGAAGGCCGACACCGCGCCGCCCACCATGATGAAGTGGAAATGCGCCACGACGTAGTAGGTGTCGCTCACGTGCACGTCGATGGGGATGGAGGCCAGGAACAGCCCCGTCAGCCCGCCGATGGTGAACAGGCCGATGAAGCCGATGGCGTAGAGCATCGGCGCGTCGAAGCGGATGTCGCCGCGGTACAGCGTGAAGGTCCAGTTGAAGACCTTGATGGCGGACGGCACCGCGATCACGAAGCTCAGGAACGAGAAGACCAGCGAGGCGTAGAGCGACTGGCCCGACACGAACATGTGGTGGCCCCAGACCGTGAAGCCGATCACCGCGATCCACAGGATGGCGTAGACCATGAAGCGGTAGCCGAAGACCTGCCGCCGGGCGAAGCAGGTCACGAGCTCGCTGATCACGCCGAAGGAGGGCAGGATCATGATGTACACGGCCGGGTGCGAGTAGAACCAGAACAGGTGCTGGAACAGCAGCGGGTCGCCGCCGCGCGCCGCGTCGAAGACCGGCAGGTCGAAAGCGCGCTCGGCAAAGATCAGCAGCAGCACCGCAGTCAGCACCGGGGTGGCCAGCACGATCACCAGCGAGGTGCCGTAGATCGCCCAGACCAGCAGCGGCAGCCGGAACCAGTGCAGCCCCGGCGCGCGCAGCATGTGCACGGTGGCGATGAAGTTCACCCCCGTGGCGATCGAGGAAAAGCCCACCGCGATCACCGCCAGCACGGCCGCCACCACGTAGGAGTTGGAGAAGGTGGTGGAATAGGGCGCGTAGAAGGTCCAGCCCGTGTCCACGCCGCCAGCCACCAGCGCGTAAACCAGGCAGGCGCCGGCGGTGATGAAGACGTACCAGGAAAGGAGGTTCAGCCGCGGGAAGGCGAGGTCCTTGGCGCCGATCATCAGCGGCAGGAGGAAGTTGCCCAGCGTGTTGGGAATCGAGGGCACCAGGAAGAACCACACCATCACCACGCCGTGCAGCGTGAACATGCGGTTGTAGGCGTCCGCCGACATCAGGTCCTGCGCCGGGGTGAAGAGTTCCAGCCGGATCGCCACCGCGCCGGCGCCGCCGATGAAAAAGAAGACCGTCAGCGCCAGGGCGTAGAGCAGGGCGATGCGCTTGTGGTCGGTGGTCAGCAGCCAGGAGGCGATGCCCTGTTCTGCCGTGAGGTAGCTGGCGGGGCGCGCGGGCGGGGAAAAGGCGGCGGGCGTGCCGGCCTGGTCGCCCGCCCGGTCGCCCGCTCGGTCGGCGGTGATGTCGCTCACGGCTGGTCCCCTTCATGGAGCGAGCGGATATAGGCCACGAGGCGCTGGAGGTCGTCCTCGCCCACGATGCCGGCGAAGGAGGGCATCTGCGGGCCGAAGCCCGCCACCACGTCGCGCGTGGGCTGCAGGATGGAATCGCGCAGGTAGGCCTCGTCGGCCGTGACGGTGCGGCCGCCGGCGAGCTGCACCTGCGTGCCGTAGATGCCGTTGAGCCGCGGCGCGCGCACGGTGGAGGAGCCGACGTGGCAGCCGGCGCAGCCCAGCGAGGTGAACAGCGCCGCGCCCTCCTTCGCCATGTCGTCGCCCTGCGGCTGCGCGGTCAGCCAGCGGGCATAGTCGTCGGGCTCCATCACCGTGACGGTGCCGCCCATCTTGGCATGCAGCGTGCCGCAGTATTCCGCGCAGAACAGGTTGTAGGTGCCGGCGCGGGTGGGGGTGAAGCGCAGCTCCGTCAGCCGTCCGGGCAGCACGTCCTGCTTCACGCGGAACTGCGGCACGAAGAAGGAATGGATCACGTCCTGCGAGGTCATGATCAGCCGCACCTGCTCGCCGCGCGGCACGTGCAGCGCGTCGATCTCGCCCGCGCCGTTGGCGTGGCGCACCTTCCACATCCACTGCTTGGCGACGACGTGGATCTCGATGGCGTTGGGCTCGGGCTTGTCGGCCGAGAGCTGCGTGGAGGAGCCCCAGGCGAAGATGAACAGCGCCAGCAGCAGCGTGGCGAAGGTCCAGCCGATCTCGACTTCCTTTTTCAGCAGCTCCGGCAGCTCGCCCCGCTTGGCGGAGGAGCCGCGGCGGTAGCGGATCGCGAAGCCTAGCAGCAGGAAGGCTACCAGCGCCATGATGGCGCCGGTGATCACCAGGAGAATCAGCACCAGGAAGTCGGTGCGCCCGGCGATGTCGGAGGCCTGGTCGGGCCAGAAGCGGAGCTCGCTCATGCCGCGCGCCGCCGGCGGTTCTGGCGCACCAGCCACAGCACGAAGAGCGCCAGCGCCGCGATGGTCACGCCGCTGCCGATCGAGAGCATCCGCGCCACCGTGCCGTTGTAAAGCCCGTGCGCCGGGCCCAGGCCGTAGCAGAGCAGCCGCACGCGGTCGCCCAGCGTGCCGAGCTGTCCTTGCGAGGCATCCACCAGCGCCAGGCGCAGCGTGTCGGGGTCGAGCGAGAAGTTGTCCAGCACCCGCGACACGCGCCCGTCGGCGGTGAGCACGATGGCGCCGGTGGGATGGGCGTAGCGGTCGTCATCCGGGTCGAACACGGCGCGGTAATGGAGCGCGCGCGCCACCGCGCCCAGCGCTTCCGCCGGGCCGCCGAGGAAATGCGTGGCGGCCAGCAGGGCGGGCGAGTCGCCGCCGAGAAAGTTGTGCTTCATGGCGGCGGCGTCGGCCGGGCCGTCGCGCGGGTCGAGGCCGATCGCGAGGTAGCGGAACCCCTCGCCCGGGGTGAGGCCGGTGTGGGCCAGCGCCTCGGCCGCCACGCCCAACGCCGTGCCGCACAGCGTCGTGCAGGTGTAGTCCGCCATCACCAGCAACGCCGGGTGGCCGTCCAGCGCCGCGGCGATGGTGGTGGGGCGGCCGGCCTCATCCACCAGCGCGAGGTCGGTGGGCAGCTGGGCACCCTGGGGCGGCGCGAGCTCGACCTGATCGAGCTGCGCCTGCGTCAGCGCGGCGCGGGCGGCGGGCGAGGCGAGGAGAAGGCCGGCCAGCAGGAGCGCGAACGGCAGGAGCCGCGGCGCGCGGGGGGCGGGGCGCCGTGTGGTCATGGCCGCGCGGCCTCCGGCCTGACGGGAAGGGGGATGGCGGGGTCGGGGGCTTCCAGCGGGTCGTAGCCGCGGGCGCCGCGCGTGCCCAGGATCTCCATGGCGCGGTCGACGGGAATGCGCAGGAAGCCGCCCTCGCCGTTGATCCAGGCATAGCCTTCGCGCCCGCGCTGCTGCTCCTGGCGGAAGATCACGAGGTCGCCGGCCGGGTCGCTCTGCAGGCGCGGGGCCGGGAAGCGGGCGGGGGGCGGCGGGTCGTTGATCGGCGTGGCGGCCCAGCGGTAGTAGAACAGCAGCCCCGCCATCGAGACGAGCAGGAAGACCAGCGTCCCCAGCCCCACCCAGAGGATGGGCTTCGGGCTGAGGTCGATGCCCTCGCGGCGTTCCGCCAGCTCGGCCTCGGCCTGCTGGCTCAGCTGGATCTCAGACGGCATGGTGCAGCCCTTCCGTCGGATCGCCCACGAGGCGGCGGCCGATCAGCGCCTGCATCAGTCCGAGCCAGAGCCCGCCCACCGCCACCGTGCCCAGCGCGGCGGCGAGGATCGAGGTGGCGCCGAAGGGCGGCAGGATGATCCAGCACCAGTGCAGCAGCAGCCCCAGGAGCGCCGCCAGGCCCACCCGCGCCAGCCACCGGGGCGAGCGGCGGACGGTGCGCAGCGTGCCGGCCGCGACGGGCAGGACCGAGGCAAGGAGCGTGGCCAGCCCCAGCAGGCCACCCCATCCCCAGCCCTGGCGGGCGAGGAACCAGCGCGCCTTGTCGGGCACGTCGCCGTACCAGGCGGTGAGGTACTGCTCGAAGCTCAGGTAGAGCACGCCCAGCGCCGCCGCGATCATGAGGCCCGCGAGGTCCCCGGCGCGTCCCGGCGCCTCGCCCGCCGGCGTTGGCCGCAGCGCCGCGGCCCAGCTGAGGGCGGCCAGGATCTGCATCACCAGCACCTCCATCGGGAAGGCGGTGGAATGGAAGCGCGGATCGGCCGACAGCACCCAGTCCGTCGCCACCACCGTCAGCGCCACGAAGTGCAGCGGCAGGGCCAGCGCCGCCACCAGCGTCCGGGCGGCGCCGCGCAGCAGGAGGATCAGCGGCCCGAGCACCGCCCAGAGCGCCAGCGCCACGAAGCCCCGCAAACCGAAGCCGAAGCCGTTGAGCCAGCCGGCCGCCACGTCGGGATGCATCGCGAGTTCCGGCCGCGCCGCCCAGGGATACAGGCCCGCCGGCACCAGGAACAGCAGCGGGGCGGCGAGTGGCAGGAACAGCACCAGCCCCGCCGTTGCCGGGCCGAGGGCCGGCCAGAGCGCGGCCTCCCAGCGGCCGCCGGTCAGCGCCGCGGTGGCGCTGAGCACCAGGGCGCCGAGCGCGATGCCGAGCGTGAAGACCAGCCCGACCAGCCAGCCGGCGGCGGCGGTGCCGTCGGGCAGGAACACCGCCCAGCACAGCAGGATCGCCGCGGCGAGGAGGCCGGCCGGCAGGGTGAGGCGGGGGCGGAACAGCGGCCTCATGGCGCGGCGCCCGGAGTCTGAGCCGGCGTCTGAGCCGGTGTCTGGGCCGGCGGCGGTCCGGCCGGCGCCTCGCCGGATGGCATCCGGTCGGGCTGAGGCTGGTCCGATGCGCGCTGCCCCGCCGGGGTCTGCTCTGCCGGCACCTGGCCCGGCGCGGCCGGGCTCGCGGAGCCGCCGTCGGCCGTGGGCGGTGGGTCCGCCGGCCTGGCGCCGGTGGAGCGGCTGGCGGTGCCCTGGCCGTCGGCGGCGCGGTCCGGGGACGGCGGGTCCTGCGGCAGGCGGTGCTCCGCCGCTTCCGTCGCGATCCGTGCCGGCGCCTCGGGCGCTTCCGCCACGGTGGCGTGGCGCGACAGCTGCAGGGCGCGCAGGTAGGCCACCACCGCCCAGCGGTCGGCGGGCTCGATGCGCGAGGCGTAGGAATACATCACGCCGTAGCCGTCGGTGATGACGTCGTAGAGGTACTGCGCCGGCACCGCCCGCAGCCGCTGCGTGTGGTAGGAGGGCGGGCGCGGGAAGCCGCGCTGCACGATCATGCCGTCACCGTCGCCGGACAAGCCGTGGCAGGGCGTGCAGAAGGTGCCGTAGACCTGCGCGCCGTGCTGCAGCAGCGCCGGCGTGACCGGCGGCGGCGTGGTGGCCGCAGCCTCGCGCGCGATCGCGGTGCGCGACACGGTGCCTGCGGGGATCGGACGGGCGGTGGTGCCGTCGTGCCAGACGCCGTTGGCCTCGTAGGTGTCCATGCGGCGCTGTTGCACCATCTCCTGCTTGCAGGCGGCGAGCGCCAGCATGGCCAGCAGCAGCGCCGCGACGGGGCGGGCGCGTCGCGCCACGGCGGCCGGGCGGGTGGCCGGGGAGGCGGCGATGCTCACGGCTCCACCCGCCGGATCGAGAGCGGCGCCAGACCGTCGAGCAGCGCGGCCAGGCGCTCCGGCTCGGCAGCGGGGTCGGCCACCGACAGGAAGAAGCGGTCCTGCGAGGCCAGGCGGAAGTCGCGGCCGTCGAAGACCGGGTGATGCAGGCGCGGCAGCCGGGCCTGGAAAAAGAAGCCCGCGACGCCCGCCACGCAGGCGGCCAGGATGCCGGCCTCGAAGCACAGCACCGCGAAGCTCTGCCAGGCGTTGCGCGGGCGGCCGCCGACGATCAGCGGGTAATCGAACACCGCGCTGTACCAGCACAGGAGGTACACGAACGCCGCGGCGCCGAGCCCGGCCAGCAGCATCACGAGGCGCAGCTTCGGCTGCGGCAGGGCCAGCGCCTCGGCCAAGCCTTCCACCGCGAAGGGCGTGTGGGCGTCGAGGGCGGTGAAGCCCGCTTCGCGCACCCGGCGCGCGGCGGCGCACAGCGTATCCGGGTCGCGGAACTCCACCAGGATCAGCGGCGGTGCGGCGTCGTGCGCCTCGGCCCGCTCTCGCGTTTCGCCGTGGGTGTCCGGGCGTTCGGTGGGGCTCGCCTCCGCCCGGTGCCGCTGCGCCTGCAGGTCGCGGGGGTTCACGGCGGGGCCGGGCTGCGCGGCGGCGCTCATTCGCCGCTCCGCCGCTGATGCAGCAGCTTGCCCACGTCGTGCATCGCCACCACCGGGATCAGGCGCGAGATGCACAGCAGCAGCAGCGCGAAGAAGCCCAGCGTGCCGGCCAGCAGCATCCAGTCGAAGACCGTGGGGTAGAAGACGCTCTCGGTGGTGGGAAGGTGGGTGTGCGACAGGGTGTTCCAGATGATCAGGATGCGTTCGAGCCACATGCCGATGTTGAGCACGACCGCCACCGCCACGACGCACAGGATCCGCCGGCGCAGCGCGGGGATCCAGAGGATCTGCGGTGCCGCGATGTTGCAGAACAGCATCGCGAGGTAGAGCGGCGCGTAGGTGCCGGTGAACAGGAAGTGCAGGTGGGCGCGCTCGGCGGTGTCGCCGGCGTACCAGTCGTTGAACCATTCCGTGGCGTAGCTGAGGCCCATGGCGATCGAGCCCGCCAGCACGACCTTGGCCATCACCTCGAAGTGGCGCGTGGTGATGACGTCCTGCAGGTGCAGGCTCCAGCGCATGGTGGCGGCGAGCACGATCACGATGCCGAAGCCCGAGAACAGCGCGCCCACCACGAAGTAGGGCGGGAAGATGGTTTCCTGCCAGCCGGGCATCAGGCTGGCGGCGAAGTCCAGCGCGGCGACGCTGTGCACCGAGATCACCAGCGGCAGCGCCATCATCGCCATGGCGCGGTACACCGCGTCGTGCAGCTGCCAGTGCCGGGCCGAGCCGCGCCAGCCCAGCGCCAGCGCGCCGTAGATCAGCTGCCAGCCCCGCGTCCGCGCGCGGTCGCGCAGGGTCGCGAGGTCCGGGATCAGGCCCAGGAACCAGAACAGTGCCGAGAAGGTGAGGTAGGTGACGATCGAGGCCGCGTCCCAGATCAGCGCGCTGCTCCACTGCGGCCAAAGATCCATGCTGTTCGGATAGGGGAACACCCAGCCCGCGTGGTAGGGGCGCCCGAGGTGCAGGATCGGGAAGAGGCCCGCGATGCTGACCGCGAACAGCGTCATCACCTCGGCGAAGCGATTGATCGCGGCGCGCCAGGGCTGGCGCGTCAGCAGCAGCGCCGCGGAGATGAAGGTGCCCGCATTGCCGATGCCTATCCACCACACGTAGTTGGCGATCGGGAAGCCCCAGACCACCGAGGTGTTGTTGCCGAAGATGCCGATGCCCTCGAAGAAGAGCCAGCCGATCACGCCCAGCATCATCAGCGTGACGGCGAGTGCTGCGAGAAAGGCGATGCGGTAGCGCCCGCCGGCCTTTTCGCGCAGCAGCGGGTCGGCCACCGTGCCCACCAGCGTGCCGTAGGTGGCGTCCTCGGGCAGCAGCCCGTCGGTGGCGGCACTCATGCCGGGCCTTCCTGGGCAGGGCCTTCCAGCGCCGGGTTCGCGTTGCGCACGGCGCCGAGATAGGTGGTGCGCGGCCGCGTGCCGAGCTCGCCCAGCAGGGCGTAGTGCTGCGGCTCCTGGCGCAGCGGTGCCACGGGGGAGTTCGCCGCCTTGAGGTTGCCGAAGATGATCGCGCTGGTGGGGCAGGCGCTCTGGCAGGCGGTGCGCACCTCGTCGGCCGCCTCGGGGCGATGCTCGCGCTCGGCGGTGCGGCGGGCCGAGGAGATGCGCTGGGTGCAGTAGGTGCACTTCTCCATCACGCCGCGGGCGCGCACCGTGACTTCGGGGTTGTGCGCCGCGGCCACCACCGGGTCGCCGAGGTTGCGGAATTCCTGCCCGTCATTGTAGCCGAAGAAGTTGAAGTGCCGGACCTTCCAGGGGCAGTTGGCCTGGCAGAAGCGGGTGCCGACGCAGCGGTTGTAGACCTGCACGTTCAGGCCTTCGGAGTCGTGTACCGAGGCGGCGACGGGGCAGACCGGCTCGCAGGGCGCCTGTTCGCAGTGCATGCAGGGCACGGGCTGGAAGCCGGGCTGCGGCGCCGCCTCGGTGCCGAGGTCGTAGGTGTCGATGCGCAGCCATTCCATGGAACGGTTGCGCGCCACTTCCTCCGGCCCCACCACGGGCACGTTGTTCTCGCTCTGACAGGCGACGACGCAGGCGTTGCAGCCGATGCACAGCGCGGTGTCGATCACCATGGCCCAGGCGGGGGTTTCAGGGCGCTGGGTTTCGGCGCCCGGGCGGTCGGCGCCTTGCGGCATCAGGCTGGGCGGGCGCTCCTCCTCGGGTGTTTCGGCCTCGGCCAGGGCGGCGAGGTCGAAGCGGCGGAACAGCGTGCGGTCCTCGCCCTCCAGCCGGTGCGCGGCGTGCGGGCGCAGCACCGGCTCCTGCCGGTCGGTCTTTTCCAGGGTGAGGCCGGGGACGATGGAGGCGCCGTCGGCGGGACGCAGCGCGTAGGCGCTGACCCCCAGCCCGTCCCCCATGGCGCCGGCACCGGTGCGGCCGTAGCCCAGGTGCAGCAGCAGCACGCCTGGGGCGAGGCCGGGCAGCACCATCGCCGCCGCCTCGATGCTGCGGCCCGCCACCGTCAGCCGCGCCACGTCGCCGTCGCGCAACCCCTGGCGCTCCGCCTCGGCGGGTGAAAGGACCACGCCGTTGCCCCAGACGTGGCGCGTCAGCGGGCGCGGCAGTTCCTGCAGCCAGGCATTGTTGCTGAAGCGCCCGTCCCAGGCCGAGGCGTCGGGGCGCAGCAGCAGCACCAGGCCCGGCGGGGGCGGTTCGGCGGGCGGCAGCGCCGGCAGCGTGGCGGCGGGGGATGCCACGGGCGTTGCGGCGGTGCCGGGCAGCACGCCATCGTGCAGCGCCTGACGCCACCAGGTCTCGAAATCGGCGGGCTGCGCGGCGGCCCAGGTGGCGCGCACCGCGGCGTAGCCGTTGCCATCGAAGCGGCCCTGCAGCGCGCCCAGCAGCCAGGCGGCGCCGACGGTGCGGTAAAGCGGCTCGATCAGCGGCTGCATGATCGATACCGTGCCGTCGGTGGCGCGCGCGTCGCCCCAGTCTTCCAGCGGGTGGGTTTCCGGCAGGTGCCAGCGGCAGCGCCGCGCCGTTTCGTCGTTGGTGGTGCCGAGATGCACCGTGAAGACCCGGTCGGTCAGCAGGTCGGCGAAGCCCAGCGCGCCGGGGGCGTCGTAGGCGGGGTTGGCGCCCAGGATCAGCAGCGTGTCCACCGTGCCGGCGCGCAGCGCCGCGGCCAGGGCGGGGAGATCCTCAGGGATTTCCGCGGCGTGCTCGGGTGGGCTGAGATAGTCCACCGGCGCGTCGAGCTGGCGGTTGATCCAGTGCGCCAGCGCGTGCAGCTCCGGCGGCTGCCAGGGTCCCACCAGCACCACCGCCTCGCCGCGATGAGCGAGGAGGTCGGCGGACACCGCGTCGAGGAAGCGCTGCGCCTCGGGCGCGAGGGCCGGGGGTTCGGGGATGGGGGCGGAGGCCGGCGCCGCGGTGCCGATGCGCGCGGCGAGCGCGAGGAGCAGGTCCCGCAGCCCGGCGGGCGGCAGGGCGAGGCGGTGGTCGGCCTTGGCGCCGGTGGCGCTCATCACCGCTTCCGCCGCGTACAGGCGGTTGAAGCGCGGGGAGGCTGCGTCCGGGTTCGCGCCGGCCGCGGGGCCGCCGCTGCGCCGCGCCCGCCGCCCTTCGGCGAAGCCGCGCCCGAGGCGGATCTGGTCCGGCCCCGGGCCCAGCGGATCGGCGTCGAGACACAGGATCACCGCGGCGCGTTCCAGCCGCGGCACGGCGCGCAGGGGTTGCCCGAAGGTCAGCTGCGCGCCCCGCAGGGCGTTGTCTTCGCCCGCCGGCTCGTGCGCGTGCCAGTGCATCGCCGGGAAGCGCGCCCGGACTTCGCGCAGCAGGCGCAGCGTGGTGGGTGAGGTGAGGTGGCCGGAAAGGATATGAAGGCCCTCGCCGCCGCGCTCCGCCAGGGCACGGCTGCGCGGGGTGAGCTCCGCCTCGAAGATCTCGCGCGCGCCGATGCGGTTGTTCTTGCGGAACACGCGCGAGCGGTCGGGATCGTAGAGCGACAGGATCGCGGCCTCGTTGAAGGCATCCGTCGCGCCCAGGCTCGCCGGGTGCGCGGCATTGCCTTCGAGCTTCACCGGGCGCCCCTCGAAGCTGGTGGCGACCACGCCGCGCGCGAAGCCCCCCAGCGTCAGCGCCGTGGCGTAGTGCTGCGGGACGCCGGGCAGCACGGTTTCGGGCTGCTGCACGTAGGGCACGATCTGCTCGGCGGGCTTGCAGGCGGAAAGACCAAAGCCCGCGGCCAGCAGCGCCAGCCCGGCCTGGCGACGGCTCAGCGCCGGGGCCTCGGCGGCGTTGGCCGGTGTTCCGGCCGGGGCGCCCGGCGCGGCGGCGGCGTGCGGGTGGCCGTGGTCGTGAGGATGGGGGTGATCGTGGCCGCCGTGATCGTGGGGGGGCTGATCGTGAGAGCCCTGATCCTGTGGGCCCTGTCCGTGCTGCGCGGGTGCATGCCGGGCCGCGCCGTGGTCGTGCGGATGGTGCGCGGCCTGTCCGTGCGGATGACGCTCGCCCCGGGAAATCTCGCCGACGCGCGGCGCCGTGCCCGCCTCATCGGCGGAACGCGCCGCCGGGGCGGCGTGGCGGATTTCGGTGCGGCGGGGCGGGGGTGTTAGCGATGACAACGCGAACACTCCGTCAGCCCTTCGGTGTGGATCATGTAGTGCTGGATCAGCTGCTCGCCGCGCTGGCGCTGATCGGCGGCGGGCTGCCAGTCCATGTTGAAGATCTCGCTCTGGGGCCGCAGGTTCGGCGCCGGGTCGCGGTGGCAGCTGAGGCACCACTCCATGGTGAGGGGTGCGACCTGACGGATCTGCTGCATTCGCGTGACGTCGCCGTGACAGGACGAGCAGCCGACGCCGTTGTTGACGTGCACGCTGTGGTCAAAGAAGACGTAGTCCGGCAGCACGTGCACGCGCTCCCACCGCAGCGGCTGCCCCTTCGCCAGGCTTTCGCGCACCGGCGCCAGGATCGCGGCGTTGGTCCAGATCTGCGAATGGCAGGTCATGCAGGTCTCGGTCGGCGGCACGCCGGCGAAGCGCGATTTCTGTACCGAGGTGTGGCAGTAGCCGCATTGTATGCCGAGCTCGCCGGCATGGTGCGCGTGGCTGAACTGCACCGGCTGTTCCACGGTGATGTCCTGATGCGTCACGTGCGAGGTGAAGGGCAGCCAGAAACCCAGCGCCAGCAGCGACAGCACCAGCAGCGCCGTCGCTGCCAGCGCCGCCCGCGACAGGGTATTGGCATAGGGCGGGAAGATCTGTGCCACGGACGCGCTTCTAGGCCGCCGAGGCCGCGTCGCGATGCGCGGCCGCTCTCATGCAACACCAGGAGTGCGCCACGGCGCGCGTCGCGACGCGGCGAAACCTCGGGCGTAAGGGCATGCAACAACGGGCCGGGCCCTCAATGGGACCCGGCGCGGGATGCGCCGCGTTGTTGCGAATGAGGCGCATCGCAGACCTGATCACCAAAGCAAGGGAGCCATCTGCCGCCAAGCTGCGAGAAACCGCCGGTGCTGGGAATAACCGCGCCCGGCACCACCGTTCAACACAACGAGATAACGTGTGGCCGAACGGGCCTTCTCGCGCGGAGTTCAGGGGCGTGAACGGCGCGACATGTCGGCGGTGGAACCATCCCGGCAGCAAGTAGCGCGGGCAGGCGCGCCGATGGAACCATCCGGCGCGTCGCCATCGCGGGAAACCACGCCCGCAACGGCAGGCCGGCGGAAGCATCCCGCGAAGCATGCCGGCGGCAAGCATCCGCGCGCCGCCGTCGCGGCGGCCTCCAACGCCGCCGGTTCAGCGGCGGCCGAACAGGCGCTCCAGCTCCGCCTTGCCGAAGCGCAGGAAGGTGGGGCGGCCGTGCGAGCAGGTGGCGGCGCGCGGCGTCGCTTCCATGGCGCGCAGCAGCGCCGTCATCTCGGCGCCGTTGAGGCGCCGGCCCGCGCGGACGCTGCCGTGGCAGGCCAGGCGCGCGACCGCGGCGTCGAGGCGTGCTTCCAGCGCTTCCGTGCCGCGCCATTCCGCCAACCCATCAGCCAGGTCATTGAGCAGCGGCGCCGGTTCCGGCGCGCCGAGCAGGGCTGGCAGCGCGCGTACCATCACCGCGCCGGCGCCGAAGCCCTCGATCTCCAGCCCCAGCCGCGCAAGGTCCTCCGCATGGTCGAGCAGGCGGGCGGCGCGGGCGGGGGTCATGTCCACCACGGCCGGCAAGAGCAGCGGCTGCGCCCGCACGCCGCCGGCGACCAGCTGCGCGTGGAGCCGTTCCTGCGTCAGCCGCTCATGCGCCGCGTGCTGGTCCACCAGCACCAGCGCGCCGTCGGGCGCCTCGGCCACGAGGTAGGTGTCCAGCAGCTGCGCCACGGGGCGGCCGAGCGGGCCGTCCTCCGCCAGCGGGGCACCGTCGGCCGGGAGCCAGGCTGCCGTATCGGCGCCCGCCGCGTCCGCGCCGGTTCCGTCGGGACCGGCGTCCCGGCCTGCCGCGGCCGGGGTGGTGCCGTCCGGCCTTGCCCCGTTCGCGGGGGTTCCGGCAGCGTCCGCCCCGGGCGGGGCCGCCGCTTCCCGTCCCGCGCCGGTCCAGCCGCCGCGCTCCGGCGCATCGCCGTCCCAGGCTCCGGCACCCGTGCCGGGCGCGGCGTGCCGGCCGGGCTCCGTGTCCCAGCCGCTTCCACCGTGCCCGCTTCCGCTTCGACCGGTGGCGTCGCGGCCCGGCGCGGGCGGCGGGGCGAAGCGGAAGGGGGTGGGGGCGAAGCGCAGGTTCCCCTGTTCCGGCAGCGTCGGGCTGCGCGGCCCGGCCTCGGCGAAGCCCTGCGTCGGGGCGGGGGGCGGGGCGGGTGTGGTGCCGCCGCCCCAGCCGCGCACCATGTCGCGCAGGCCGCCGCGCAGCCCGGTCTCGCCCGCCTCGCCCGTTGCCGCGGCGCCGATGCCCAGCGCGCGGCGCAGCGCCACGATCACCGCGCCGCGCACGGCGGAGGGTTCGCGGAAGCGCAGCTCGGCCTTCATCGGGTGGACGTTGACGTCCACGGTGGTGGGCTCGACCTCGAGGAACAGGGCGGCCACGGGGTGGCGGCCGGACACCATCACGTCGCGATAGGCGGCGCGCAGCGCGGCCTTGAGCACCGGGTCGCGCACCGGGCGGCGGTTGACCACGAGGTGCTGCTCGTTGGCGGTGGCGCGCGACAGGGTGGCGGGGCCGGCCAGGCCGCTGAGGCGCAGGTCGTCCCAGGCGCCCGAGACCGGGATGGCCCCGGCGGCGAAGTCCCGGCCCAGGATGGCGGCGACGCGGCCCTCGCGCGTGTCGGGCGGAAGGTCGAGCACGGTGCGGCCCTCGACCTCCACCCGGAAGCCGGTGTCGGGCCAGGCCACCGCCAGGCGGCGCACGGCCTCGGCCGCCGCCTCGGCCTCGGTGCGCGGCTGGCGCAGGAACTTGCGGCGGGCGGGGGTGGCGAAGAACAGGTCGCGCACCTCGACGCGGGTGCCGGGCGCGCCGCTGGCGGGTTCGACCTCGCCCTTGCGGCCGCCCTCGACGGTGAGGCGATGGGCGGTGCCGTCGGCGGTGCGGGAGGTGATGGCCAGCCGCGCCACAGCGCCGATCGAGGGCAGCGCCTCGCCCCGGAAGCCCAGCGTGGCGATCCGGGTCAGCGTGTCCTCGTCGGGCAGTTTGGAGGTGGCGTGGCGCTCGACGCAGAGCGCGAGGTCGTCGGGGCCCATGCCGGCGCCGTCATCTTCCACCAGGAGGCGGTCGATGCCGCCGCCCTCGACGGTGACGCTGATGCGCCGCGCCCCGGCGTCGAGGGCGTTCTCCACCAGTTCCTTCACCGCGGCCGCCGGGCGCTCCACCACCTCGCCGGCCGCGATGCGGTCGGCCGTGACGGCGGGAAGGAGACGGATCGGCATGCAACGAGAGATAGGCGGTGGCGGGGGCGGCGTCACGGGGTGGCGGCTGTTCGGGAGTTTTGACGGGCCTGGCCAGCGGTCGTGGATGGGATCGAGGGTCCGTCCTCGATCCATGGGCGGGTCCTGGCCGCGGCGCTGCCGCCTTTCTCCGGAAGGGGGCAGGGAAGGGGAAGCGGCCAACCCTGATCGGGACTGCGGAAAAGGTGCCGGGTGGTGTTTGGCGGCTTTTCGGGGTGACCTTCCGGGGCGACAAAGGTCGGCCTTTCTGCCGCTACCCGAGAGTGCGGCCGAAAAAGGCGAGCATCTCCTTCCAGCCATGTTCGGCGGCCGCCTCGTCGTAAACAGGGAAATCCGGCTTCATCCAGCCATGCGCCGCGGGATAGGTTTCGGCGCGGTAGCGCACATGCGCCGCGTCCAGCGCCTGCTCGAACCGTTCGGCCATCGCGGGCGGATAGCTGCCGTCGTTCTCGGCGGCGGCGACGTAGAGTTCGGCCTTCAGCCTGGGCGCGTAGCCATGCGGACTGTCGCTCGCGTCGGTCGCGAGGTTGCCGCCGTGGAAGCTGGCGACGGCGGCGAAGCGATCCGGCCAGGTGCCCGCCGCCGCGATCGCCATGCCGCCGCCCATGCAAAAGCCGACCGCGCCGAGCTTCTTGCCCTGCGCGTCGCCGCGCGCGTCGAGACAGGCGAGGAACGCCCGCGTGTCCTCGGCGGCCTTCGCATTGCCCGTCGTCGCCATCAGCGGGCCGAGAATGGCGCGCACGTCGCCCGCCAGCACTGCCTTGGGATCGAAGGGACCGTAGGGGCCGTAGCGGTAGAAGAGGTCTGGCAGCAGCACGACGTAGCCGGCCTCCGACAGCCGCTCGGCCATGGCCAGCGCGGCGGGCCGGATACCGCCTGCATCCATGTAGAAGATGATCGCCGGGCCGCGGCGGCCGGCGCCGGGCGTGAACAGGTGCGCGGGGCATTCGCCGTCCGCGGTGGCGATGGTGATCTGCTCGTGCGGCATGACGGTGCTGGGACCCTCGCAACATGGGCGGAACTGGCAGCCATAGCCCAGGACCTCCGCCGCGGTCACGATCGCCGGTCAGGTTCGTGACACGCCCTACTGCGTGCCGGGCGAGAGCCCCGCCATCAGCCGGGGGATCAGCGGCGGGAGCTCGCGTGCCAGGAAGCCCAGCGGGCCGCCCTGCGCTTCGCCCAGGCGATGGCCGGCCTCGCCGTGGAGGTAAACGCCCCAGAGCGCCGCCTGGGCCGGCGCCGCGCCGCGCGCCAGCAGCCCGCCGATCACCCCGGCCAGCACGTCGCCCGAGCCCGAGGTCGCCAGCCCGATCGAGCCGCCGCGAAAGATCCAGCCTTCTCCGTCGGGCGTGACGATGCGGGTGGTGGCGCCCTTCATGATCACCACCACGCCGAGTTCCTCGGCCGCGCGCCGGGCGGTGCCGAGCGGGTCCCCCTCCACGGCGGCCTTTTCCGTGCCCAGGAGGTTGGCCATCTCGCCCGCATGCGGCGTGATGATGGCCCGGCCGCCGTGCCGTTGCAGTGCGCGGCGCTGTTCGCGCAGGCCCGACATGGCGGCGGCGTCGATCACCAGGCCCGGGCTGCTCACCCGTTCCAGCAGGGTGCCGGTCAGCGCCGCGGCGGCCCCGGCCTCCACCATGCCGGGGCCGATCACCAGCGCGGCGCAGGTGTCGGCGCGCGCCGCCAGGGTTTCGGCCGCCGCGGGGTCGATGGCGCCGCCGGCGGTTTCGGGCAGGGCGATGGCGCGCGATTCCGGCACGGCCACCGCCAGCTGGGGCGCGACCGCGGCCCCCACCGCCAGCTGCAGCTTGCCCGCGCCGGCGCGCAGCGCGGCGGTGCCGGCGAGCAGCACGGCGCCCGGAACCTCGCGGCTGCCGCCCACCACCATGACGCGGCCGCGGCTTTCCTTGTCGCCGCTTTCCGGGCTGGGCAGCGGCATGGAGCGCAGCAGGGCGGGCGTGAGTTCGACCAGTTCGCTCATTGGGGGTCGCTCATCGGGGGTCGCTCATCGGGCGGCCACGTTGGCGTCGGGGGCGGTGGTCACGGGGGCCTGTTCCTCGCGCAGCGGGGCGGTGAAGTTGAAGCGCTCCAGCCGCATCCGCCCCAGCGCCGGGTCGAAGCGGTACTCGGTGACGGAGCAGTTCGCGACCTGCTCGGCCCGGTCGATGGCGAGCAGCTGTTCCTCATCCAGCTGTTCCAGGAGGTAGCGGAAGCAGAGCACGATCACCTGGTGGCACACGATCAAGACGCGCTGCCCCCCGTGATGGAGGCTGATCGTGTCGAGGGCGCTGCGCAGGCGCAGGATCACGTCGCACCAGCTCTCGCCCCCAGGCGGCCGGTGGTAGAACTTGCCGAGCAGGCGGCGGAACTCGGCCTGCTCGGGCTCGAGTTCCCGGATGCCGGCGAAGGTCAGCCGGTCGAGGATGCCGAACTCCTTTTCCCGCAGCCGCTCGTCCGGGGCGAGGTCGGGGGCCTCCCCCAGCAGGGCGCCGGCGCGGCGCAGCTGTGCCGCGGTCTGCCGCGCGCGGCGGTAGGGCGAGGTCAGCAGCACCTCCGGCCTTGCCTCGGGTGGTTGCGCCGCGAACCAGTGGCCCAGCGCCTCGGCCTGCTGCTCGCCCCGGGCGCTGAGCGGCACGTCGGCGTCGCGCTGCGCGAGGTCGATCCGGGCCAGGCCGGCCGCCTGCGCCGCGTCGCGCGCGACGTTGCCGGCACTTTCCCCGTGCCGCACGATCCACAGGCGCTCGGGCCAGTTCTGCCGCATCGCTCACCGCCGTTCCAAGAGGCCGTTCCAAGAGGCCATTCCGGGGGGCCTTCCTGGGGGCCCTTCCTGGGCAGCAACGCGGCAAGCGGCGGATTGTTGGCGGCGGGCGGGATCGGGGCGCTTCTCGGGCGCCCGGAACAGCTGTCAGGCCAGCGCCGCGCGCGGCCGGAAGCGGGCGTGCAGCGCGCCGAGCGCGAGGCCCAGCGTGGCCCAGAACAACAGGCTCACCACCATCACCTCGGTGACGAAGCGGTGGATCAGGGCTTCCGGCACGGCGGAGGTTTCCTCAGGCGCCAGCGGCGCGCCGTAGAGGTGCGGCAGCACCAGCAGGACCACGCCGAGCAGGGCCGGCAGCGGCCTGCGGCCGAGAAGAACCAGGCCTAGGCCCAGCGTGGTGAGGGCGGCGGTCGCCACCCACCAGAGCTGCCGCGCCGTGAGGTCCGCCACCGGCATCCCGGGGGGTTCCGGCGGCAGGCCGATCGAGGGCGCCAGGGTGAACACGGCGAAGCCCGCCAAGCCCCAGAGCAGGCCCTGCCGTCCGTCGACCGGCTGGCCGCGGAGGCTGATCGCGGCACCCAGCATCAGCGCGTAGGCGACGCCGGTGAGCACGTCCGCCAGCAGGGTGTAGAGCGTCCGCTCCAGCCCGTCCCGCGGCTCCCAGGCGGCCGCGTGGTCGTGGCCGGCCTCGGTTCCGGCGGCGGCGTGGTCATGCGGCGGTGCCGCGGCGGCGGGTTCGGCGGCCTGCTCGTAAACCTCGGCGGCCAGGATGGTGGGAACCGTGCTCAGCTGGTGCCCGGCCGTCGCGACGAGGCCGGCCATGAGGCCGGCCAGCACCGCGACGAGGAGGATGTGCCGGAGATGGGCGAACATCGCGCGTCTCAGTGGCAGGGGAAGCCGTTGGAATGGCGCGTGTCGTGCGCCGCGTTGTGCAGCCGATCGTTGTGGGCGAAGCCGACGCCCCAGAGCAGGAAGGCACCGAAGCACAGCATGATGAGGCTGGCGGCGCCGCGCGCGGCGGCGGAGGTCGCGGTGCCGGCACTGGCCGGGGCGGAAAGGGTCTGGGTGGGCGTCATGATGGGTCTCCGCCGGCGCACCCCGCGCCGGCCCGGAAGGTTGGCCATGCCCCGGCAGGTCTCCTGGCTCGCGGGTCATGGCCGATGCTCCTGTCTTCCCGGCACGAACCCGTGCCAGTGACCTGCCCGGAGGCAGACGGAGCAGCGGCGACCCGCCCACAGTTACGGGGGCAGCCACCGACTTGGCCCCGGGGCGGGGCCGCACGGTGTTCCCTTTTCACTCGCTCGCGCGAGACCGGTGCGCGGCCACCCTATCGCGCCGGCGCGGTTTCCAACAAGCGTCCGGGTCCAACAAGCGTCCGGGGCGGATTCTGCGGGCAGGGAACAGGCCGCCTTGTTGGCCGGCCCGCTTGCGCGCCGGCACGCCTTGCGGCGGCGGCGCAGGGTTTCCATCCCCCCGGGATGCATGCGCCGCCGCGGCCGTTCAGGCGGCCGCCTTGAAGGCCCGCCCGTCCTGCGGGTGCCACCACTGGCCGGCGATCACCACGCCCGCGGACTCGATGCGCTGGGTGCCCTGCAGCACCTCGCCCACCACGTCGGTGTAGCTGAACTGCCCGTCACGGATGCGCAGGATCGTGGCGTCGCCCGGGCTGCCGGGCTTCAGCGTGCCGAGCTCGGGCCGGTTCAGCGCGCGGGCGGCTTCCACGGTGGAGCGGGCGATCACCTCATCCAGCGGCATGCCCAGGCACAGGAACTTCGACAGCGTGGTGACCTGGTCGAAGGCCGGGCCGTTGATGCACAGCGCATGGACGTCGGAGGAGATGGTGTCGGGCGGAAAGCCGTTGGCCAGCATGGCGCGCGCCGTCTTGAAGGAGAACGAGCCCTGGCCGTGGCCGATGTCGAACAGGACGCCGCGCGCCCGGGCCGCCAGCACCGCCTGCTTCACCCGCCCCTGCGCCGTGACGGGGGCGTTGGGGAAGGGGCGGAAGCAATGGGTCAGGATGTCGCCGGGGCGCAGGCGGTCGATCACCTCCTCGTAGGACGGGGGCGGGTGGTCGATATGGGCCATCAGCGGCAGGCCTACCTCGTCGGCCACCTGCAGCGCGATGTCGAGCGGCGCGATGCCGGAGGTGCCCGAGGCGTGGCGGCCGACGCGCACCTTGATGCCCACCACCACGTCGCGGTTCTCGTCGGCGACCCGCACCGCGTCGACGGGGTTCATCAGCCGCATCTCCTCGCTCTCGCCCACCATGACGCGCTTGTCGAAGCCGTAGATGCCGGCGTGCGAGACGTGGAGGTAGGCCAGGATGCGCACCGCCGAGCGCTCGATCACGTGCCGGCGGAAGCCGCGGAAATTGCCGGGCCCGGCGGAGCCGGTGTCGACCGCGGTGGTGACGCCGCTGATGCGCGCGAAGTGCTCCGCATCGATGCCCAGCGAGGTGCCGCCGTCGTAGACGTGGGTGTGCAGGTCGATCAGCCCCGGCGTGACCACGTGGCCGGCGACGTCGCGGACATCGGTATGCGCCTCGGCCGCCAGCGCTGGGGCGACGCGCGCGACCTGCCCGTCCCGGAAGCCGACATCCATGATGCCGTCGATTCGCTGCGACGGGTCGATGACGCGGCCGCCGCGCAGGATGAGGTCGAAGGACATGGGCGAGGAACTCCCGGAAGCAGCGGCCGCGGGGAAACGGCGGCCGTCAGGCGGGCCTGGAGCCTAGAGCCCTTCGCCCGGGCTGCAAGATCGGGACGACGGGCGCCCGCGGGGGCGTCGCACGGCAACTCCTGTCGGGGGCTTCGCCCCTGCGGGTGGGGGGGTGCCGAAACCGCTTGGCAGGGCGCTGCCGGCGGTTCAGCATTGCCGCAACGAAACGTCCAGAGCACCACCCGATGACACAGCAGAGCCTGCTCGCGCGTCGCGGCCTGATCCAGGGCGCGGCCCTGGCGGCGGCCGCCACCACGGCCATCCCGCGCGCCATGGCCGCCGAACCCCCGCGCATCCTGGCCGAGGAGCGCTGGGCCCAGAAGGGCGAGGTCCGGCTCTACCTGTATCGCAAGCGCCTGGAAGGCGAGGAGCGCCGGCCGGTGCTGTTCCTGGTGCACGGCTCGTCCTTTTCGGGGCGGGGCGGCTTCGACCTGCAGGTGCCGGGCCACCCCGGCTATTCCTTCATGGACGAGTTCGCGGCGCTGGGCTTCGACGTCTGGACCGTGGACCACGAGAACTACGGCCGCTCCTCGCGCACCGGCAGCAACTCCGATGTCCGCTCCGGCGCGGCGGACCTCGCCGCGGTGTTCCCGGTGGTGGAGCAGGTGACCGGGACGCGGGCGCTGATGGTTTATGCCCAGTCCTCCGGCGCGCTGCGGGCGGGCGTCTACGCCATGGAAGCGCCGGACCGCTTCGACCGGCTGGTGCTCGACGCCTTCACCTATACCGGCGAGGGCGCGCCGGAGATCATGCGCCGGCGCGAGCAGGCGGCGACCTACCGCGCGCAGCCCTACCGGCCGATGAACCGCGACAGCTTCACCGGCATCTTCAGCCGCGACGATCCCTCGACCTTCGAGCCCGCCATGGCCCAGGCGCTGGCGGATTACGAGCTGGCGCTGGGCGACCGGGCGCCCAGCGGGACCTACCTCGACATGGCGGTGAACATGCCGCTGGTGGACCCGGCGCGGATCACCTGCCCGGTGCTGATGACGCGGGCGGCGACCGACGGCAACGCCACGGATGCGGAGCTGTTCGAGTTCTTCTCGAAGCTGCCGAACAAGGACCGGCAGTTCGCCATGATGCAGGGCGTGGCGCACATCGCCGTGCTCGGCATCAACCGGCACCGCATCTGGCACGTGATGCACGAGTTCTTCACCTACCCCGCGCTGCGCGTCGCGTAGCGGGCCGCCGCGCGACGGGGCTGGCCCGGCGGAGGCAGGTTCCCCGGCCCAGGTCGCCGCCCGCGCCGACCCGCCCCGGGCCGCTCTGCTCAGGCCGCCATGCCCAAGGCGTGCCGTTCAGGCCGCCCCGCCCGGGTCGCTCCGCCCAAGCCACCCCGTTCAGGCTGGCCCATCCAGGCCACCCCACCCAGGCCACCCCACCCAGGTCGTGCCGTTCAGGGCTGCGGCCAGAGGCTCCGAAGCTCGGCGATCAGCGCCGTCGTGGAGGGGTCGTGTTCCTGCGCCGCGCCGCCCGAGAGTTCCGGCAGGATCGCGGTGGCCAGCTGCTTGCCCAGCTCCACGCCCCACTGGTCGAAGGCGTTCACGTCCCAGATGGCGCCGAGGCAGAAGACCTTGTGCTCGTACAGGGCGACCAGCTGCCCCAGCGTGAAGGGCGAAAGCTCGGGGATCAGGATCGTGGTGCTCGGCCGGTCGCCGGGGAAGAGGCGATGGGGCAGGAGGTGCTCGATCGCCGCCTCCGACTTGCCGGCGGCCTGCATCTCGGCGCGCACCTCGGCGGCGTCGCGGCCGCGCAGCAGCGCCTCGGCCTGGGCCAGGCCGTTGGCCAGCAGCAGGCGGTGGCTGTCGGGGAAGCCGTGGTCGGGGCGGGCCACCAGCACGAAGTCCACCGGCACCGGCGTGGTGCCCTGGTGCAGCAGCTGCATGAAGGAGTGCTGGGCATTGGTGCCGGGCTCCCCGAACACCACCGGGCCGGTGCCGTGCTCGGCGGGCAGGCCCTCGACCGTCACGCGCTTGCCCAGCGACTCCATCTCGAGCTGCTGCAGGTGCGCCGGGAAGCGGGACAGGCGCTCGTCATAGGGCAGCACGGCGCGCGAGCGCAGGCCGAGGCCGTCGACGTGCCAGACCTCGGCCAGCGCCATCAGCAGCGGCAGGTTCTCGCGGTCGGGGGCGGCGAGGAAATGCTCGTCCATGGCGCGGGCGCCGGCCAGCAGCTGCTCGAACACCGGCCAGCCGCAGCTCAGCGCCACCGACAGCCCCACCGCGGACCACAGGCTGAAGCGGCCGCCCACCCAGTCCTTGAAGCCGAAGACCTGGTCCGCCGGCACGCCGAAGGCTGCCGTTGCCTTCTCGTTGGTGGACAGCGCCACGAGCTGCCGGTCCCCGGCCTCGCCCAGCGCGTCGCGCAGCCAGTGGCGCACGAGGTGGGCGTTGCTCATGGTTTCGGCGGTGGTGAAGGTCTTGGAAGCCACCAGCACCAGCGTGCGCGCGGGGTCGAGGGTGTGGCGCATCGCTTCCCAGGCATGGCCGTCGGCGTTGCTGAGCCAGTGGGCGCGCATCGGGCTGTCGTGCCGGTGCAGCGCGCGGGCCACCATCTGCGGGCCGAGGTCGGAGCCGCCGATGCCGATGTTCACCACGTCGGTGAAGCGCGCTTCCGCATGCACGCGTTCCGTGAAGCGCCGCATCGCGGCCAGCGTGTCGTGCACCGCGCCCGAGGCATCCTCGGCGCCGTCGCGGTAGCGGCCGGGCGCGCCGCGCAGCGCCATGTGCAGCACGGCGCGGTCCTCGGTGCTGTTGATGTGCGCGCCCGAGGCCATGGCGGCGCGCCGGCCGCCGAGGTCGCGCGCGGCGGCCAGCGCCAGCAGCGCGTCCAGCACCTCGTCGCTGAGTGACGTCTTGCTGAGGTCGAGCCGCAGCCCGTCGGCACGGAAGGTGAATCGCTCGGCGCGACGCGGGTCTGCGGCGAAGAGCGGGCGGATCGCCGCGGCCTCAGGGGCGCGGGCGAGCGTGGCGATGAGGCCCCAGGCATCCTGCGACATGCGAACCGTCTCTCCCGTGGCATCTTGCAGTCATGGGGGAGCGCGTCTCCCCCTCCTGCCACCTGAGCGCACGGTCGCGCCCGGCGTTGCACCGGGGATGCGGCGCGGGGCGCGCGACGTCAACAGTTCCGCCTGGGGTTTCCCCTGGGGGGGGTCCCCTGAAGGTTTCCCTGGGGGTTTCCCTTGGGGGGCCTCCCGTGGCGCGGCGTCGCGGCACGCCGCCGCGCGAGGAGGGGGGGGGCGACGCGGCGCCGGGGGCGGCGGCCGGTCGGGTCGGGGGCACGCGGCCGGCGGGGTTTGCGGCCGGCGCGCCCGGCCGGTCAGAGGCCCTGCGGCTTGCCCGCCACCACGGCGCCCAGGGCTTCGGGCTGCAGCAGGCGCTTCGACACCTCGGTCACCTTATCCTGCGTCAGCGCCGCGAGTCGCGCCGGGCGGCCGGCCAGCCAGTCCGGCGCGCGGTTGTTGCGGCGCTGGCTGAGCAGGATCGAGGCGGTGCGGCGGCTGTCGGTGAACTGCAGCGGCAGGCTGCCGGTGAGAAAGGCCACCGCGTCGCGCACCTCTTCCTCGCTCGGCCCTTCCGCCGCCATCCGCGCCCATTCGGCCCGCAGCACGGTCAGGGTTTCGGCGACGCGCGCGTTCTCGGTGGCGACCGAGCCCAGGATCAGCCCCTGCCGCGCCACGGTGTCGAGCCCGGCGCCGATGCCGTAGCTCAGGCCCCGCTTGACGCGGACCTCGGTCATCAGGCGCGACGAGAAGCCGCCGCCGGCCAGCACGCGCAGCACCACCTGCGCCGCTTCCCAGTCAGGGTCGCTCACCGCGAGGCCGGGCTGGCCGAAGATCACCGCGCATTGCGGCGCATCCACGGTCACCACCTGGGCGCCGCCGGTGGCCAGCGGCGGCAGGGCGAAGCGCGGCAGCGGCGGGGCCACGGGGGCGTCGCTGTCGGGCAGGGCGCCGAAAAGGTCGTCGAGGGCGCGGCCGAACTCCGCCTCGGTGATGGCGCCCGAGGCGGTGACCTGCAGGCCGGCGCGGCGCAGGTGGCGCGCGGCCGCGGCGCGGATCGCGTCGGCCGGCAGGGCGGCCAGGCTCTCGGCGGTGCCGCCGGGCGGGCGGGCATAGGGGCTGGCGGGGAAGCTGTTGGCCCAGAAGGCGCGGTTGGCCTGCCCGCGCGGGCCTTCCAGCGCCTGCCGCGCGCCGGCGATGGAGCGGGCGCGCACGCGCTCCACGGCCTCGGCGTCGAAGCGCGGCGCCGTCAGCGCGAGGCGGGCGAGGCGCACGGCCTCGGGCAGGGCGTCGCCCTCGGCGGTGCCGGGCGGGCTGCGCAACGCGCGGAAGCCGCCCTCGAAGCCGTCGCGGTCGCCATGGAAGGACAGGCCGATGCCGGCGTCGCGCAGCGCGTCTTGGAAGTCGGCTGCGTTGAGGTCGCCCGCGCCTTCGGTCAGCAGCGCGGCGGCCACCGCGGCGGCGCCCTCCTGCCCCTCGGGGTCGAGCGAGGCGCCGCCGTCCCAGCCCCAGGCCAGCGACACCACGGGCACCGAATGATCCTCGGCCAGCCAGGCGGAGATGCCGCCGGGCGAGCGGATCTCGCGGATCGGCAGGGTGAAGCCCGCGGGGGCGGGAGCTTGCGTCAACGTATCGCTCACGACGCGCTCACTCCTTCGGGCAGCAGCCAGCCGGTGATGGACGGGTTGCGCAGCACGGCGCGGGCGGCGGCGTTCACCTGATCCGCCGTGACGGCGCGGATGCGGGCGGGCCAGAACTCCACCACCTCCGGCCCGAGGCCGATCGACAGGACGTGGCCGAACATGCGGGGTGCGGCGCCCAAGCCGTCCAGCGCCAGCAGCGCGCCGGCGGTGACCTGGCGGATGGAGCGCGCGACCTCCAGCTCGGTGGCGCCGTTTTCCAGCAGCTTGGCGACCTCCGCCTCCAGCGCCGCTTCCAGCTTCGCCGGCGCCACGTCGCGGCGCGGAATGGCGTAGAGCACGAGGTTGCCGGCGCCGAGGTCGTCGCTGTCGTAGTAGCAGCCGGCCGACACGGCGAGGCCGCCTTCCACCAGCGCCTTATGGAGGCGCGAGCCAGGGCCGCCGCCGAAGAGGTGCGAGAAGACCTCCAGCGGCTCGGCCTGGGCCGTGTCGCCGGCCGTCAGCGTCGGCGCGATCCAGGAGCGCATGATCTGCGCTTCCTGCACCTGCGCGTCGTTGCGCACGAGGCGGTGTTCCAGCGGTGCCGCGGGGGGTGCGGCGCGGTCGCGGTGGTTGGCCTCGCGGGCGGGAACGCCGCCGTACTCGTCCTCGACCACGCGGCGCAGCTCGTCCTCGTGCACGGCGCCCGCCACCACCAGCACGGCGTTGCCCGGCGCGTACCAGCGGCTGTGGAAGTTCAGCAGGTCGTCGCGGGAGATGGCGCGGATGTCCTCCTCCCAGCCGATGATCGGGCGGCCGTGCCAGTGCTGCCGGCCCCACATCGCGGCGCCGTAGGCTTCCTGGAAGCGGGCGCGCGGGTTGGCGTCGGTGCGCTGGCGGCGCTCCTCCAGGATGACGTTGCGCTCCGGCTCAACCTCATCCGGAGGGAGCGCCACGGCGCGCAGGCGGTCGGCCTCCATGTGCGCCATCAGCTTCAGGCGCGAAGCCTCCACCGTCTGGTGGTAGGCGGTCACATCACGAGAGGTATAGGCGTTATCCTGCCCGCCCTCGCGCGCCACGCGCTGGTTGAACTCGCCCGAGGCCACGGACGGACTGCCCTTGAACATCATGTGCTCGAGGAAGTGCGCCGTGCCGGAACGCCCGGCCGGGTCGTCGCCCGCGCCCACGCCGTAATACAGGTAGTGCGCCACGACCGGGGCACGCCAGCTCTCGACATGCGCCACGCGCAGGCCGTTGGGCAGCCGCCAGAGGCCCGCGTTGAACAGGCGCTTCTCGGTGGCGGGAAGCCCGGCCGAAGGCTGCGCGCGCAGCGCCGGCGGGACGAGGGGGAGGCTGGCCGCGGTGGCGAGCGCGGCGCGTCGGGTCAGGGACATGTTGTGTGACAAGATGGGGCCGCATGAGCCATCACGCCAGCGTCGAGATGGGTGCGCAACGGTTTCGGTGTGTTTCCCTTCGTCCGGGTGTTCGGGCGTGGCGCTGTGTCAGGGGATGGCTCCGCCTTCCCCCGAACCCCCAGCCGCCAGGAACCTGAGGTTCCTGGACCTCCCGGGAGTTGGCGCCTCCGCGATCAGGCGCTTGCCCATCCCTCGGTCGGCTTGCGCCGGAGAGCCTGGCTCTCCGGCGACTGCGAGGGCAGCCCGCGCGGCCTGATAGATTCTTCTCCATGCCCTGCCTGAACACGCGCGTGGCCGGATCGGCACTGGGCACCCTCCTTACCGGCCTGGTTGGTCACCTGAACATGCGCACGGCTCCGCCCGAACACGCTTACCACCCGTACCACCCGATCAAACCGCAGCACCTGCGGTTACCAAGCGGCGCCAAACCCTCGGCGGGGTCTCGGGGTGGCCCTGCCACCCTGAGCGGAGAGGGCCCGGGAGAGGCAGCGCCTCTCCTGGCCACGGTATGACGGCTCGGCGGCGTCGGAGGCATGGCAGGGGACGGAGCGGGGCGGGGTTGCGCCGGCGGGGGGCGGGGACCTAAGTCCCGCCTCGCAACGGTTTTCGCAGGAAGAAACAGCTCATGGGCTTCAAGGTCGCGGTCGTCGGCGCCACCGGTGCGGTGGGGCGCGAGATGCTCAAGACGCTGTCCGAGCGCCAGTTCCCGGTGGATGAGGTCGTGGCGCTGGCCTCGGGCCGTTCCGCGGGCTCCCAGGTGTCCTTCGGCGAGGACAAGGTCCTGACCGTGCAGAGCCTGGACCGCTACGACTTCAAGGGCACCGACCTGGCGCTGTTCTCGCCCGGCGCCGCGATCTCGGCCGTTCACGCGCCGCGCGCGGCCGAGGCCGGTTGCGTGGTGATCGACAACACCTCGCAGTTCCGCATGGACCATGACGTGCCGCTGGTGGTGCCCGAGGTGAACCCGCAGGCGCTGAAGCAGTTCCGCAAGCGTCGCATCATCGCCAACCCGAACTGCTCGACCATTCAGATGGTGGTGGCGCTCAAGCCGCTGCACGCCCTGGCCAAGGCGACGCGGGTGGTGGTGTCGACCTATCAGTCGGTGTCGGGCGCGGGCAAGGAAGCGATGGATGAGCTGTTCAGCCAGACGCGCGGCATCTTCGTGAACGACGCGGCGACGCCGGAGCAGTTCACCAAGCCGATCGCCTTCAACTGCATCCCGCACATCGACAAGTTCATGGACGACGGCGCCACCAAGGAAGAGTGGAAGATGGCCGTCGAGACCCGCAAGATCCTCGATCCCGACATTAAGGTCTTCGCCACCGCCGTGCGCGTGCCGGTCTTCGTGGGCCATGGCGAGGCGGTGCATGTCGAGTTCGAGCGCCCGATCACCGTGGAAGAGGCCACCGAGGCGCTGCGCGAGGCGCCGGGCGTGGTGGTGCTCGACCGGCATGAGGATGGCGGCTACGTCACCCAGGTCGAGTGCGCCGGCGAGGACGCGGTCTACGTGTCGCGCATCCGCCGGGACCCGACGGTGGAGAACGGGCTGGCCTTCTGGTGCGTGGCCGACAACCTGCGCAAGGGCGCGGCGTTGAACGCGGTGCAGATCGCCGAGGAGATGGTCCGTCAGGGCCTGCTGATGCGCGAAGCGGCCTGAGGACGGCCCGCGAACCCGACCCGGTTCGTGGGCGGAGGGTTGGGGCTCCGGGGAGGCGGGCATCGTCCCGCCTTCCATGAAGGCGCCGTAATTTACCTCCGTTCCGTCCAGGCCCTGCCGCAAAGCTGCCCAGACTCGTGCCGAAGCTCGGCCCAGATCGGAAACGGTTGGAGGAGATGAGGATGCGTGGAGTTCTTCGGGCGGGTGCGGTTGGCCTGGCGCTTCTGGGCCTTGCGGCCTGCACCGACCCTTACAGCCCCGGGCAGCGGGCGCTGGGCGGCGGGTTGCTGGGTGCCGGCGGCGGCGCGGCAGTGGCGGGGCTGACCGGCGGCAATGCCGGCGAGGGTGCGCTGATCGGTGGCGCCATCGGCGCGATCGGCGGCGCGGTGACCACGCCGCAGCGGCCGTCCTACGGCTATGGCTACGGCCGTGGGCGCGGCTACGGCGGAGGCTGGTAAGGCCGTGTGATGGCGGGGGCGGGCCATTCCCGCCCCCTTTTTCGCAGCCGCAGCGGCGCCGTCCGGGCTTGCGAAACGCCATGGGAGCCCTGTGAGCAGCGCAGACGTGGGGTGCGTCCGCCCTAGTATTTGCGACAGACTCGCAAGAAATCGGCGGGCGTGACGCTGTTCTCCTTGTTTCGGCGGAAGTCAGCACGAGAAAGCGTGCGAGTCGCGGCGCAGTCGGCGCCCGGCGAATTTTGTGCAGTGCGTTGACGCTGCCGGAAACTGTAACCTAAAAGGCAGGCCGTAGAACACGCGGGCCGTCGCCCGCCCGGTCCACAGCCGGGCCCAGGCACTGCCGACCCGCCACCACGGGGAACAGATCATGGCAGCCGGGCACGACGCACGCGAGGCGATGTTCAACGGCCAGCGTTCCGACGGCAGCCACGTCCGGCGTCCGATTTCGCCGCACCTGCAATCCTACGACATGCTGCAGATGACGAGTGCGCTCTCGATCTCGCACCGCATCACCGGCGTCGCCTGGACCGTGGGCCTCATCTACATGGTGTGGTGGCTGGCCGCCGCGGCCTCGGGCCCGCGCGCCTTCGGCTGGGTGCAGTGGTTCAGCGGTTCCTTCCTGGGCGTGATCGTGCTGGCCGGGCTGACCGTGGTGGCCTGGTTCCACACGCTGAACGGCATCCGCCACCTCGTGTGGGATTACGGCCGCGGCTACGACATTCCCGCGACCTATCGCAGCGGTCGCATGGTGCTGATCGGCACCGCGGTGCTGACCGTCGTCACCTGGATCGTCGCCCTCGTGGCGTGGCTCCGCTGAAGCGCAAGGGCGACCGAGCATGAAGACGCAAGAACAATACGTCACCCGCCTCCAGAGCCCGCTCGGCCGCGTCCGCGGCCTGGGCTCGGCCAAGGGTGGCACGCACCACTGGTGGATGCAGCGGGTGTCCTCGCTGGCGCTGCTGCCGCTGACGCTGTGGTTCACCTACGGCGTGGCGACGCTGGCCGGCGCGCCCTACGAGCGGGTGATCTCCTGGATCGCGCAGCCCTTCCACGCGGTGCTGCTGCTGCTGTTCATCGGCATCGGCTTCCAGCACACGGCCTCGGGCCTGCAGGTGGTGATCGAGGACTACGTGCGGCCCGAGAGCAAGCGCAAGGCCTACAACCTGCTGCAGAAGGCGGTCTGCACCGTGCTGGCGCTCTATGCCGCGCTGGCGGTCCTGCGCATCGCGGTTTGAGCATGCCGGCGTTTCGCCGCCGCACCGCCGCGCGGTGCTGGTGAAACGCCGGACAGACACCATTTCCCTTGGGCGGGGCCGCTGCGGGCGGTTCCTTCCAGACATCAAGGTGCCGGGCGGCCCCGGGGCGGGTGGGACAGGTGATCCCGCCGCATCCCCACTGACCGCGCGGACCGGCTTCGGACGAGGCGGTTGAGATGAACGCGATCAGCAAGCCGGGTATCGGCGGCGCGGCCTACCGGGTGGTGGACCATACCTATGACGTGGTGGTGGTGGGGGCCGGCGGCGCCGGGCTGCGCTCCACCTTCGGCATGGGCGCCGCGGGCCTCAAGGTGGCCTGCATCACCAAGGTTTTCCCGACCCGCTCGCACACGGTGGCGGCGCAGGGCGGCGTGGGCGCCTCGCTCGGCAACATGGGCGAGGACGACTGGCGCTGGCACATGTACGACACCGTGAAGGGGTCGGACTGGCTGGGTGACCAGGACGCCATCGAGTACATGTGCCGCGAGGCCGTGCCCGCGATCATCGAGCTCGAGCACTACGGCGTGCCCTTCTCGCGCACCGAGGACGGCAAGATCTATCAGCGGCCCTTCGGCGGCCACATGCAGAACTACGGCAAGACGCCGGCCATGCGCGCCTGCGCCGCGGCCGACCGCACCGGCCACGCCATCCTGCACACGCTGTACCAGCAGTCGCTGAAGCACAACTGCGAGTTCTTCGTGGAGTACTTCGCGCTCGACCTCATCATGGAGGAAGGCGCCTGCCGCGGCGTGATGGCCTGGAACCTCGAGGACGGCACGATCCACCGCTTCCGGGCGCAGACCGTGGTGCTGGCCACCGGCGGCTACGGCCGCGCCTACTTCTCCTGCACCTCGGCCCATACCTGCACCGGCGACGGCGGCGGCATGGCGCTGCGCGCCGGCCTGCCGATGCAGGACATGGAGTTCGTGCAGTTCCACCCGACCGGCATCTACGGCTCGGGCTGCCTCGTGACCGAGGGCGCGCGCGGCGAGGGTGGCTACCTCACCAACTCCGAGGGTGAGCGCTTCATGGAGCGCTACGCCCCGACGGCCAAGGACCTGGCGTCCCGCGACGTGGTCAGCCGCGCCATGTCGATGGAGATCCGCGAGGGCCGCGGCGTCGGCCCGCAGAAGGATCACATCCACCTGCACCTGGAGCACCTGGGCGCGGATCTGCTGCACGAGCGCCTGCCGGGCATTTCCGAGACGGCGAAGATCTTCGCCGGCGTGGACGTGACCAAGGAGCCGATCCCGATGCTCCCCACCGTGCACTACAACATGGGCGGCATCCCCACGAACATCCATTGCGAGGTCCTGCGCCCCACGGCCGACGACCAGGACGCGGTGGTGCCGGGCCTGATGGCGGTGGGCGAGGCGGCCTGCGTGTCGGTGCACGGCGCCAACCGCCTGGGCACCAACTCGCTGCTCGACCTCGTGGTGTTCGGGCGCGCCGCGGCGCACCGGGCGGCCGAAACGATCAAGCCGGGCGCGGCGCAGGCCCCGCTGGCGGCCGATGCGGGCGACGCGGCGCTGTCGCGCCTCGACCATGTCCGCTACGCCAAGGGCGACACCACCACCGCCGAGCTGCGCGCCAAGCTGCAGCGCACCATGCAGGACCACGCGGCGGTGTTCCGCACCGCCGAGAGCCTGAAGGAAGGCGTGGAGAAGATGGAGAAGGTCTGGACCGGCCTTCCCGACCTGCGCGTCACCGACCGCTCGCTGATCTGGAACAGCGACCTGGCCGAGGCGCTGGAGCTGCACAACCTGATGGGCAACGCGATGTGCACCATGGTGGGCGCCGAGGCCCGCCACGAGAGCCGCGGTGCCCACGCGCACGAGGACTACCCCGAGCGCGACGACCAGAACTGGATGAAGCACACGCTGGCCACCTGCACCGAAACGGGCAAGGTCGAGCTGAGCTACCGCGACGTGAAGATGCGCACCCTGACCAACGAGGTCTCGGTCTTCCCGCCCAAGCCGCGCGTGTACTGAGGAGCGAGGACCGATGGCCACTTTCCAGCTGCCGAAGAACAGCAAGGTCTCAGTCGGCAAGACCTATCCGGCCGAGGCGGGGGCGAAGGACGTCCGTTCCTTCAAGATCTACCGCTGGGACCCGGACACGGGCGAGAACCCGCGCTACGACACCTACGAGGTCGATCTCGACAAGTGCGGGCCGATGGTCCTGGACGCGCTGATCAAGATCAAGAACGAGGTCGACCAGACGCTCACCTTCCGGCGGTCCTGCCGCGAGGGTATCTGCGGCTCCTGCTCGATGAACATCGACGGGCTGAACACGCTCGCCTGCCTCAAGCCCATCGAGGACGTGAAGGGCGACGTGAAGATCAACCCGCTGCCGCACATGCCGGTGGTGAAGGATCTGGTGCCCGACCTGTCGCAGCTCTACGCGCAGCTGCGCTCGATCGAGCCCTGGCTGAAGGCCGACACCCCGCCACCGCCCGATAGCGAGCGCCTCCAGTCGAAGGAGGAGCGCGCCAAGCTCGACGGGCTGTGGGAGTGCATCCTGTGCTTCTGCTGCTCCACCGCCTGCCCGAGCTACTGGTGGAACGGCGATCGCTACCTCGGCCCGGCCGTGCTGCTGCAGGCCTATCGCTGGATCGCCGACTCGCGCGACGAGCACACCGGCGAGCGTCTGGACCAGCTGCAGGACCCGTTCCGCCTGTACCGCTGCCACACCATCATGAACTGCGCCCGGACCTGCCCGAAGGGGCTGAACCCGGCCGCGGCGATCGGCCAGATCAAGCTGGACCTGGTGGACCGCGAGGGCTGACGGTTCGCCCCCGGCACCGGGGGCTGACGGTTTCGACGGATGCGGCCCGCCCTTCACGGGGCGGGCCGCATCCCGTTCGGGGCCTTGGGCGTTCCTGTTCTCAGCTGAACGAGGACGAGGTCGCCATGGCCGATACCACCCTGATCCGCGACAACATGCCCGTGGTGGACTGCAACGGCGTGCCGCTCGGCACGGTGGGCGGGCTGGATGCCGGCCGGCTGCGGCTGGCGGTCGCCGGCGGCAGGATGTGCGAGATCGCGCTGGCCGACGTGTCGCTGGTGGATGACGACAAGGTCACGCTGCAGACCACCCGCGACGAGACGATGGCACTGATGCGCAGCGGTGAGGGACGGGACCACACCGAGGCCTGAGGGCGGACGAGGTCGCCGGAAGGGCCGCCCGGCCAGACGTGGCGGAGGTTTGGGGGAGGCGGTGCCGGAGCGGACGGTTCCCTGCCCGGCGGCGGCGAGCGTGCCCTGACCTGACGGAAACCGCACGCGGCCCCGGCCGTCAGGTGGAGCGGTGACGCGGGGGTGACGCCCCGCTCCGGCCATGCCGGGGCGGCGTGGCGGCCACCCGTAACCATTCACGCAGTTGCGAGCGGGGTCGCGGAGGGCTACCAACCCCTCGCGATGGACGGTTCTCTTTCGGGGCAGGCAGTGGCGGGGCAAGGCGGCACGAGCGCGGCCGGGCCGCTTGCGGCCTATCGCGCGCGCGTCGCGGCGGGCACCCTGCGCGAGGACCCGGCCCAGGAGGACGCGGCCCGTCGCCTCCAGGAGCTGTGGCAGCGCACCCGCGGCTACGTGGCGCACCGCGCCCCGGCACCCGCCGCCGGAGGCGGGCTGATCGGCCGGCTGTTCGGCCGCCGCCCCGCCGCGGCCGCCACGACGCAGGCGCCGACCGGCCTTTACCTCGTGGGCGAGGTGGGGCGGGGCAAGTCCATGCTGATGGACCTGTTCTTCGAAACGGCCGAGGTGGAGCGCAAGCGCCGCATCCACTTCCACCAGTTCATGCAGGACTGCCACCGCAGCATCCACCAGTGGAAGCAGGCGAACCCGGGCGCCGACGACCCTATCCCGCCGCTGGCCGACACGATCGTGGAAACCGCGTCGCTGCTGTGCTTCGACGAGTTCCAGGTCCACGACATCACCGACGCCATGATCCTGGGCCGCCTTTTCGCGGCGCTGTTCGAGCGCGGCGTGGTGGTGGTGGCGACCTCCAACACCGCGCCGGACGACCTGTTCAAGGGCCGGCCCGGGCGCGACGCCTTTCTGCCCTTCATCGCGCTGATCAAGGCGCGCACCGAGCTGCTGGTGCTGGACAGCCGCCAGGATTACCGCCGCGACCGGGTGCGGGGCCTGCCGACCTGGCACCAGCCCGACGACGCCCGCGCCGAGCGCGCGCTGGACGCCGCCTTCCGGGAACTGACCGGGCGCGATCATGGCGAGCCGGTGAAGCTGCTGGTGCTGGGGCGCGAGGTGGTGATCCCGCAAGCGGTGGGCGAGGTCGGGCGCGCGGGCTTCGACGAGCTTTGCGGCTCCTTCCTGGGGCCGGCCGACTTCCTGGCCATCGCGGCGCGCTTCCACACGCTGATCCTCGATGGCGTGCCGCGGCTGGGGCCGGAGAACTTCGACCGCGCCCGCCGCTTCGTGACCCTGATCGACGCCCTGTACGAGCACCGCTGCAAGCTGGTGGCGAGTGCCGCGGCGACGCCCGACACCCTCTATGAGCGGGGCGAGAACGCGCACATGTTCCAGCGCACCGCGTCCCGCCTCATGGAGATGCAGAGCCAGGACTACCTGGCGCTGCCGCACATCACCCAAGACGCATGAAGGGGGAAAACATGCGCCTGAGAACTCTGTTAGCACTCGCGGGCCTTCTGCTGGCGGTGGGTTTCGGCGTTGGGGACGCCGAGGCCGCGCGCCGGGGCGAAGGAGCCCATACGACCAACAGCCGCACGGTCTCCGTCGGCCGGGCCGGCGCCAAGGCGGTGGTGGCGACGCGGGCGCGCACCGCCCGGCCTGCCGCCGCGCAGGTGGCCACGGCCGGCCGCCACGCGGGCGCCGCGACGCGGCAAAGGATGGTGGTCAGCCGTGGCGCCGCACCGCGTCGCGTGGCCACCGCCGCGCGCGGGATGGCGCGCACGCGTACGGTGATGGCCGCGACCGGCCGCAAGGGCGGCCACGCCACCCGCACCGTGGCCAGCCGGATGCAGATGAACCGCAGCGAGATGCGCGCCGTGGCCTCCAACACCTGCCTGCGCCGCGACGCGCGGGGGCGCTGCACCGGCGCGCGGCTGGCGGGCTTCGTGCCCTCGGCTCAGGCGGCGCAGCCGCGTCGGACCTGGCATTCCGGCCTGCCGGACGTCGATGCCGAGCAGATGGCCTGCCCGGAAGGCACGCTGGCGACGCTGGCGCGCGGGCATACCGACACGATCCGCTGCATGCCGCTCTGAGGCGAGTCGGCCGGGCCGGAAGGCTATGAGACCCGGCTGAGCGCGGGGTCGATACAAGGGGAGCGTCGCGGGGTGGGGACCCGGCGGCGCTCTTTCCTTATCCGGGGCGGGCGTTACTCGGGGCGGGTCTTATCCTGGACGGGCTTCGCCCTGGCCATCGGCGATGGCGAAGGGCTCCGGCACCGCGCAGGGTCCGGGCGCGGACGGAGGCTGGAGCGACCGGGGCGCGGGGTTTAAGCCCCTCCTGCACAGCGGGGCAGGCATGACCTGATCCATACAATGCTGCATCTGCGTAAAGGAGGCGCTTCGGGGCGGCATGGGCGCCTTGCCGGGCGGGTGCTGCGGGTCTAAGGGGTCGGGCGGCCTTCTGGTACCCCCACGATCCTTTTTCCCAAGGAACTCCCATGGCCCGCAACAAGATCGCCCTGATCGGCGCCGGAAATATCGGCGGCACGCTCGCTCACCTCATCGGCCTCAAGGAACTTGGCGACGTCGTCATGTTCGACGTCTTCGGTGGCGTGGCGGCGGGCAAGGCGCTGGACATCATGCAGTCCAGCCCCGTTGACGGCTTCGACAGCGCCATGTCGGGCGGCTCCGACTACGCGGCCATCGCGGGCGCGGACGTCGTCATCGTCACCGCCGGCTTCCCCCGCATGCCGGGCATGAGCCGCGACGACCTGCTCACCAAGAACGCCGGCGTGATGGGCCAGGTGGCCGAGGGCATCAAGCAGTACGCCCCGGACGCCTTCGTGATCTGCATCACCAACCCGCTGGACGTCATGGTCTGGGCGCTGCAGCAGAAGTCCGGCCTGCCGGCGAACAAGGTGGTCGGCATGGCCGGCGTGCTGGACAGCGCCCGCTTCCGCCTGTTCCTGGCCGAGGAGTTCAAGGTTTCGGTCGAGGACGTGACGGCCTTCGTGCTGGGCGGCCACGGCGACACCATGGTGCCGCTGACCCGCTACTCCACGGTGGCCGGCATTCCCGTGCCCGACCTGATCAAGATGGGCTGGACCACGCAGGAGCGCATCGACGCGATC
The DNA here is from genome assembly GCF_042433915.1 of Roseomonas elaeocarpi. NCBI lineage: Bacteria > Pseudomonadati > Pseudomonadota > Alphaproteobacteria > Acetobacterales > Roseomonadaceae > Roseomonas > Roseomonas elaeocarpi. The sequence goes on from NZ_JBHLUN010000017.1 coordinate 70,418, forward strand.
GTGCACCGCACCGCCAATGGCGGCGGCGAGATCGTGAAGCTGCTGGAGAAGGGCTCGGCCTTCTACGCCCCGGCCGCCTCCGCCGTGGCGATGGCCGAGAGCTACCTGAAGGACAAGAAGCGCGTCCTGCCCTGCGCCGTGATGCTGAACGGCGAGTACGGGCAGAACGAGTTCTACGTCGGCGTGCCGGTGGTGATCGGTGCCGGCGGCGTCGAGAAGATCGTCGAGGTCGAGTTCCTGCCCGAGGAGAAGGCGGCCTTCGACAAGTCCTGCGACGCGGTGAAGAAGCTCGTCGAGGATTTCAAGAAGCTCGGCGTTTGAAGTTAAGAGGGCCGGGTGGCACACACCCGGCCCTTTCCCTTTCAAGGAAAGTGGAACACGCATGAATATCCATGAGTATCAGGGCAAGGAGCTGCTGAAGCGCTACGGCGTTGCGGTGCTCGACGGCTACGTCGCCAAGACCCCGGAAGAGGCCGAGGCCGCGGCGAAGAAGCTGCCGGGCCCCGTGGTGGTGGTGAAGTCGCAGATCCACGCCGGTGGCCGCGGCGCCGGCCGCTTCACCGACGATCCGAACGGCAAGGGCGGCGTGCGCGTCGTGAAGCCCGAGGCCGCCAAGGAAGCGGCGGCCGCCATGATCGGCCACACGCTGGTGACCAAGCAGACCGGCCCTGAGGGCAAGGTGGTCAATCAGGTCTACGTCGAGGCCGGCTGCGACATCAAGCGCGAGCTGTACCTGTCGCTCTTGGTGGACCGCGAAACCTCGCGCATCACCATCATGGCCTCCACCGAGGGCGGCATGGAGATCGAGGAGGTGGCCGAGAACCACCCCGAGAAGATCCTGAAGGTCGCGGTGGACCCGGCGTCGGGCATTTCCGGCTGGCACGCGCGTGAGCTCGCCTTCGGCCTGGGCCTCGAGGGCAAGCAGGTCGGCGTGTTCACCAAGTTCGTGACCGCGATGTACGAGGCCTTCACCAAGCTCGACATGGCGATCGTCGAGATCAACCCGCTGGTGGTGACCGGCGCGGGCGAGATCGTGGCGCTGGATGCCAAGGTCAGCTTCGACGACAACGCGCTGTTCCGCCACAAGGACCTCGAGGCGCTCCGTGACGACACGGAGATGGACCCCAAGGAGCTCGACGCGGTCAAGAACGACCTGAACTACGTCGCGCTGGACGGCGAGATCGGCTGCATGGTGAACGGCGCGGGTCTCGCGATGGCCACCATGGACATCATCAAGCTCTACGGCTCCTCGCCCGCGAACTTCCTCGACGTGGGCGGCACCGCGACTGCCGAGCGCGTGACGGAAGCCTTCCGGATCATCACCTCGGACAGCAACGTCAAGGGCATCCTGGTCAACATCTTCGGCGGCATCGCCAAGTGCGACATGATCGCCAGCGGCGTGATCGAGGCGGCCAAGAACCTGACGCTCAAGGTGCCGCTGGTGGTGCGCCTCGAGGGCACCAACGTGGAACAGGGCAAGAAGCTCCTGGCCGAATCGGGGCTGGCGATCATCCCCGCGGATAACCTGGCCGACGCCGCCCAGAAGGTCGTCGATGCCGTGAAGAAGGCGGCCTGACGCCATGGCTATTCTCGTCGACAAGCACACCAAGGTCATGACCCAGGGCTTCACCGGAGCCCAGGGAACCTTCCACGCCCAGCAGGGCATCGCCTACGGCACCAACTACGTGGGCGGCGTGACGCCGGGCAAGGGCGGGCAGACGCACCTCGACCTGCCGGTGTTCAACACGGTTGCCGAGTGCGTGGAGCGGACCGGCGCCGATGCCTCGGTCATCTACGTGCCGCCGCCGTTCGCGGCCGACTCGATCCTCGAGGCGATCGACGCCGAGGTGCCGCTGATCATCTGCATCACCGAGGGCATCCCGGTGCTGGACATGGTCAAGGTCAAGCGCGCGCTGTCGGGCTCCAAGTCCCGCCTGATCGGGCCGAACTGCCCGGGCGTGATCACGCCGGAAGCCTGCAAGATCGGCATCATGCCGGGCCACATCCACAAGCGCGGCTCGGTGGGCGTGGTGTCGCGCTCGGGCACCCTGACCTACGAGGCGGTGGCGCAGACCACGGCGGCCGGCCTGGGCCAGAGCACCTGCGTCGGCATCGGCGGCGACCCGGTCAAGGGCACCGACTTCATCGACGTGCTGGAGCTCTTCCTCAAGGACGACGAGACCAAGCAGATCGTGATGATCGGCGAGATCGGCGGCCAGAGCGAGATCCTGGCGGCCGAGTTCCTGGGCCGCGAGAACAAGCCCGGCAGCGCCAACTACAAGCCCGTGGTCGGCTTCATCGCCGGCGTGACCGCCCCTCCGGGCCGTCGCATGGGCCATGCCGGTGCCGTGATCTCGGGCGGCAAGGACACGGCGGAGGCCAAGATGGACGCGATGCGTTCGGCGGGCATCCACGTGGCCGACAGCCCGGCGGCGCTGGGCTCCACCATGACCAAGGCCGTCAAGGGCTGACCGGTCCCGGGCCGGGCAGGGGCGGGGAAACCCGCCCCCCGCCCGGCCGCCCCGCGGGAGCGCCGCCCGCCTGCGCGCGCGCGCCCTGCGTCCTCCGGGCAACAGCCTTGTCACCCGGAACTGCCTTTCTATAGCCAACGCGACTATGTTTCCGCAGGCCGTCGATTTATAGCGGCGGCGTTCTTGCATGGGATCGGGCGGCCGACCGCTTTGGCCAGGCTGCAAGGAGGAAGTGTGATGCCGGGTGTGGACATCCTCGCGACCGCGATGACAGGGGCCAACGCGGCCTTCCTCGCGGATCTTTACGCGCGTTGGGTGGAGCGGCCCGACAGCGTCGACTCCTCCTTCCAGGAACTCTTCGCGGCGCTCAACGACGATGCCCGCTCGGTGCTGGAAGACGCGACCGGCGCTTCCTGGGCCCCCCGCCCGCGCGGCGGCTTCGCGCCCGAGGAGCCGGTGGCCCCGCCCGCCAAGGGCGCCAAGGGAGACAAGGCGGCCCCCGCCGCGGCCGCGGCTGTTGCGGCCGACCCGGCGGCGACCCGCCAGCAGGTGCTTGACTCGCTGCGCGCGCTGATGCTGATCCGCGCCTACCGCGTCCGCGGCCACCTCGAGGCCGACCTCGACCCGCTGGGCCTGCAGGTGAAGAAGCGGCATTCCGAGCTGGACCCGGCCAGCTACGGCTTCACCGAGGCCGACTTCGACCGTCCGATCTTCATCAACGGCGTGCTGGGGCGTGAGAGCGCGACCCTGCGCGAGATCCTCGCCGTGCTGCGCGCTTCCTACTGCGGGCCGATCGGCGTCGAGTTCATGCACATCCAGGATCCCGAGCAGAAGAGCTGGATCCAGGCACGGATCGAGAACGCCCCCTGGAAGGGCGCCTTCAGCAAGGCCGAGAAGGCCGCGATCCTGGAGGACCTGACCGAGGCCGAGGGCTGGGAAGCCTTCTGCGCCAAGAAGTACGTCGGCACCAAGCGCTTCGGGCTCGAGGGTGGCGAGGCCACCATCCCGGCGGTGCAGGCGGTGATCGAGACCGCCGCCAAGGGCGGGGTGTCCGAGGTGGTGATCGGCATGGCCCACCGCGGCCGCCTGAACACGCTGGTGAACGTGGTGCGCAAGCCCTACGTGCAGCTGCTGTCGGAGTTCAAGGGCGTGTCCGCCAACCCGGAGTCCTTCCAGGGTTCGGGCGACGTGAAGTACCACCTGGGCACCTCCACCGACGTGGAGATCGAGGGCCACAAGGTTCACCTGTCGCTGCAGCCCAACCCCTCGCACCTCGAGGCGGTGGATCCGGTGGTGATCGGCAAGGTGCGCGCGCGCCAGGACATGGCGGGTGACACCAAGGCCCGCTCCTCGGTGATGGGCATCCTGCTGCACGGCGACGCGGCCTTCGCGGGCCAGGGCGTGGTGTACGAGACCCTGGCGATGAGCCAGCTCATCGGCTACCGCACCGGCGGCACGATCCACGTCGTGACCAACAACCAGATCGGCTTCACCACCACCCCGGCGCACGCCTATTCCGGCCTGTACTGCACCGACGTGGCCAAGGCGGTGCAGGCGCCGATCCTCCATGTGAACGGCGACGACGCCGAGGCGGTGGTGTTCTGCGCCCGCCTGTGCGCCGAGTACCGGCTGCAGTTCCGCGCCGACATTGTGCTCGACATCGTGTGCTATCGCCGCTTCGGCCACAACGAGACCGACGAGCCGGCCTTCACGCAGCCGACCATGTACGCGCGCATCAAGGAAACCCCGACGGCGCGCGTGAAGTACGGGCAGCAGCTGGTGGCCGAGGGCTCGCTGAGCGAGGCCGAGGTGCAGGGCATGCTCGACGCCTACAACGCCAAGCTGGAGGAAGCCTTCCAGGCCTCGCAGAGCTTCAAGCCCAACAAGGAAGACTGGCTGGAAGGCCACTGGTCCGGGCTGAAGGCGGCCGGCGCCGAAACGGCGGATTCCGAGGACGGCACGGCGGTCAACCTCGACACGCTGCGCGAGGTCGGCGCGGCGCTGGCCCGCGTGCCGGCGGACTTCAACGTCAACCCGAAGATCACCCGTCAGCTCGAGGCCAAGAAGCAGGCCATCGAGAGCGGCGAGAACATCGACTGGGCGACCGGCGAGGCGCTGGCCTTCGGCACGCTGCTGCTCGACGGCCACCGCGTCCGCCTGTCGGGCGAGGACGTGCAGCGCGGCACCTTCTCGCAGCGCCACTGCGTGCTGATCGACCAGAAGACCCAGGCGGAATACGTGCCGCTGAACAACATCCGCGCGGAGCAGCCGCGGATGGAGGCCTTCAACTCGCTGCTGAGCGAGTTCGGCGTGCTGGGCTTCGACTACGGCTACTCGCTGGCGGACCCCCAGACGCTGGTGCTGTGGGAAGGCCAGTTCGGTGACTTCGCCAACGGCGCGCAGGTGATCATCGACCAGTTCATCGCCTCGGCCGAAACCAAGTGGCTGCGCATGTCGGGCCTGGTGATGCTGCTGCCGCACGGCTACGAGGGGCAGGGGCCGGAGCATTCCTCCGCCCGCCTCGAGCGCTACCTGCAGCTCTGCGCCGAGAACAACATGCGGGTGGTGAACATCACCACGCCCGCCAACTACTTCCACGCGCTGCGCCGGCAGATGCGGGCGAACTACCGCAAGCCGCTGGTGCAGATGACGCCCAAGTCGCTGCTGCGGCACAAGCTGGCGGTGTCTTCGCTCAGCGAGTTCGGCCCCGGCACCGGCTTCCGCCCGGTGATCCCGGAGATCGACGCCATCGCGCCCGAGGAAGAGGTGAAGCGCGTCGTGCTCTGCACCGGCAAGGTCTACTACGACCTGCTGCAGGCGCGCCGCGACGCCGACAACAAGAACGTGGCGATCGTGCGGGTCGAGCAGATGTACCCCTTCCCGGCCAAGGCGCTGGCCACCGTGCTGGCGCCCTACCGGAACGCCGAGGTGGTGTGGTGCCAGGAGGAGCCGGAGAACAACGGCGCCTGGACCTTCATGGACCGTCGTATCGAGAAGGTTCTGAAGGGCCTGGACATCGCCGCCAAGCGGCCGGAATACGTGGGCCGCGTCGCCGCCGCGAGCCCGGCCACGGGTTCCGCCAAGACCCACGCGCAACAGCAGGAGGCCCTGGTCGGACAGGCCCTCAGCCTTTCCTGAGCAGGACGGAAGACAATGAGCGATATCCTGGTTCCCACCCTGGGTGAGAGCGTCAGCACCGCGACGGTGGCGCGCTGGCTGAAGAAGGCCGGCGAGGCGGTGAAGGCCGACGAGCCGTTGGTGGAGCTGGAGACCGACAAGGTCACCGTCGAGGTCAACGCTCCCTCCGCCGGCGTGCTGGAGGCCATCGCGGCCGACGAGGGCGCCGAGGTCGAGGTCGGCGCGCTGCTGGGCTCCATCGCGGCCGGTGCCGGCGCCGCTGCCGCCCCCGCCAAGCCTGCCGCGCCCGCCCCGGCGCCGCAGCCCGCGGCGGCGGCACCCGCGCAGCCCAAGGTCGAGGAAGCGCGTCCCGTCACGGGGCCCGTGTCGCGCCCCGGTGGTGCCGAGCACGCACCGCTGCCGGCGGCGGCCAAGATGATGGCCGACAACAACGTGTCGGCCGCGCAGGTCGGCGAGGGCAGCGCCAAGGACGGCCGCATCGCCAAGGGCGACGTGATGGCCTTCCTGAGCCGCCCGGCGCCGGAAGCCCCAAAGCCCGCCGCGCCGAAGGCGCCGCGCGCGCTGGGCGAGGGCGAGGAGCGGGTCAAGATGACCCGCCTGCGCAAGACCATCGCGACCCGCCTGAAGGAGGCGCAGAACACCGCCGCCATGCTCACCACCTTCAACGAGGTGGACATGAGCGCGGTGATGGCGCTGCGTGCCGAGTACAAGGACAGCTTCGAGAAGAAGCACGGCGTGAAGCTCGGCTTCATGAGCTTCTTCGTGAAGGCCTGCGTGGCGGCGCTGCAGGAGTTCCCGGCGGTCAATGCCGAGATCGACGGCGACGACATCGTCTACAAGAAGTCGGTCCACATGGGCATCGCGGTGGGCGGCCCGAACGGCTTGGTGGTGCCGGTGCTGCGCAATTCCGAGGAGCTCGGCTTCGCGCAGATCGAGAAGGCCATCGGCTCCTTCGGCAAGCGCGCCCGTGACGGCCAGCTGAAGATCGACGAGCTGGCGGGTGGTTCCTTCACCATCACCAACGGCGGCATCTACGGCTCGCTGCTCTCGACCCCGATCCTGAACGCGCCGCAGTCCGGCATCCTGGGCATGCACGCCATCAAGGAGCGGGCCATGGTGGTGGGCGGCAAGATCGAGGTGCGCCCGATGATGTACCTGGCGCTGAGCTACGATCACCGCATCGTGGACGGCAAGGAGGCGGTGAGCTTCCTGGTGCGCGTCAAGGAAAGCATCGAGGACCCGCGCCGCCTGATGCTGTCGATCTGACCGCATCCGCGAAAGCGGTGACTGTTGGAGGGCGGGGGCTTCGGCTCCCGCCCTTTTTCGTGCGCGCGGGGTTCTGGCGATCCTTGGGCGACCCTTTGGGCAACCCTTGCGATGGCTTGCGAGGAGGAGGCGCCTGTGGGGCCGCCTGTTGGGGGGTGGCTGTGGCGCCGCCGCCGCGGCCGGCACGGGAAGCGTGCGCTGCGGCCGCTTCCGGGGCAGCATCCTGCTGACAGCCGGGTCAGGTCATGGTGGTTTACCTTTCCACCCTGAAGGAGGCCGTTTGATGGACCATGGAGCAATCCGGGAAGGCGAGGTGCACGAGACGCGCCATCGCATCACCGCCATCATGGCGGCGGCCTCTGGCAACCTGGTGGAGTGGTACGACTTCTACGCCTACTCCTTTACCGCGCTGTACTTCGCGCGCGCCTTCTTTCCCAACGAGGACCCGACGGTGCAGCTGCTCAACGCCGCCGCCGTCTTCGCCATCGGCTTCCTGATGCGCCCGATCGGCGGCTGGCTCTTCGGCTGGCTGGCCGATCGCAAGGGCCGGCGCTTCTCCATGCTGATCTCGGTGCTGCTGATGTGCGGCGGCTCGCTGCTGATCGCGGTGCTGCCGACCTATGCCACGGCGGGCATCGTGGCGCCGGCGCTGCTGCTGCTGGCGCGCATGGCGCAGGGGCTGGCGGTGGGCGGCGAGTACGGGGCCAGCGCCACCTACATGAGCGAGGTGGCGGGCGACCGGCACCGCGGCTTCTTCGCCTCCTTCCACTACGTCACGCTGATCGGCGGGCAGCTGCTGGCGGTGCTGGTGATCTTCCTGATCGAGCAGGTGCTCACGGCCGACGAGATCCGCGCCTGGGGCTGGCGCATCCCCTTCGTGATCGGCGCCGTCGCGGCGGTGGTGGCGATGGTGTTGCGCCGCACCCTGCACGAGACCACGACCGAGGCCAGCCGATCCCGCAAGGAGGCAGGCTCGATCCGCGCGCTGCTGCGCCACCCGCTGCCGCTGCTGGTGGTGCTGGGGCTGACGGTGGGCGGCAGCCTCGCCTTCTACACCTTCACGACCTACATGCAGAAATACCTGGTCAACACCGCCGGGATGCCGGTGCCGGTGGCGACGCGGCTGATGGTGGTGGCGCTGTTCGTGTTCATGGTGCTGCAGCCGGTCTTCGGGGCGCTGTCGGACGCCATCGGGCGCAAGGTGATGCTGATCGCCTTCGGCGTGCTGGGCGTGGTCTGCACCGTGCCGCTGCTGAACGCGCTGGGGCAGCCGATGGGCTTCTGGCCGACGCTGGGGCTGGTGCTGGGCTGCCTCGTGATCGTCAGCTGCTACACCTCGGTCAGCGGGCTGGTGAAGGCGGAGCTGTTTCCGATCGAGGTGCGGGCGCTGGGCGTGGGCCTGCCCTACGCCATCGCCAACGCTGCCTTCGGCGGCACGGCCGAGAGCGTGGCGCTGTCCCTCAAGAGCAGCGGCATCGAGTGGGCCTTCGCCTGGTACGTGGTGGCCATGGTGGCCGTGGCGCTGGTGGCGGCGGTCGCCATGCCCGACACCCGCACGCGCGGCCACATGCCGGGCCGCGTCGCCCCGGACCGTGTCGCCGCGGGCGGCACCCCGGTGCGCTGAACCCCCGTGCGCTGAACTTCAGTTCGCTGAACCCCAGTGCGCTGAGTTCCAGCGCGCCGAACCCTGGCGCGCCGAGCCTGCTCAGGCCGGACCCGGAGAACCAAGTCCCGGCACCTTGGTCCAGGGCAGGTTGACCCCGGCATGTGTGGGCCGGGATCGCCCCCGGTGCCCTGCCCCCGGGACGTCGAGCGGGTCAGGTGGGGCTCGGCGACGGCGGCCCTGGGCGGGCCCGGTCGCTGCCTCCGCCGCAGGCTCCGGCGGTCGCTCCACGGCCGCCGTAAGCCGTGCCCGCGGCGGTTGCCCAGCCCTTGAACGGCAGTTGCCGCCGCCATGGTCAGCCAGGGCACGGCGCTGCCCAAGGCGGCAGCGGAAATCCGTGGCAGCCGCGTTGACAGTATGGCCATCCCCGGAACAGCCTCGCGCAGTTTCCGGGAGCCGTCCAATGACACACCCTTTCGAGCTGACCCGCCGCGCATTGTTCGGCGGTTTCGCGGCGCTGGCCGTGGCACCGGCGGTGCTGCCTGGCGGGGTGGCGCAGGCGGCGACGCGCGGCGGCCGGATGGTGTACGGGCGCTACGCCGACAGCCAGTTCCTCGACCCGGTGCTCAATGATGCGAACACCGACATCTGGGTGCTGACCAACCTCTTCGACACGCTGTTGCAGCCCACGGCCGACGGCAAGGGTGTGGAGCCGGGCCTGGCCACCGCCTGGAACTGGAGCGACGGCAACAAGACGCTGACCCTGACGCTGCGCCCCGGCGTCCAGTTCGCCGACGGCGCGGCCCTGCGCGCCGAGGACGTGGTCTGGTCGCTGGAGCGCGCGCGCAAGGGCGGCCCCTGGCGCTCGCTGCTGAGCTCCGTCAGCGGGGTGGAGGGCAGCGGCGACACGGTGACGGTCCACCTGAACAACCCCGACGCCACGCTGCTGGCGGCGCTGGCCACCTTCAACACCGGCATCCTGCCACAGCGCCTGGTGGAGGCCGCCGCCGGCGCCACGCTGGACGACAAGGTGAAGGCCTTCGCCGAGAAGCCGATCGGCACCGGCCCCTTCGTGATGACCGAGTGGCGGCGCGGGCAGGCCATGGTGCTGCGCCGCAACCCCAACCACTGGCGCAAGGACGCGCAGGGCCAGGCGCTGCCCTACCTCGATGAGCTGCGCTTCGAGATCGTGCCCGACGACGCCACGCGGCTGCTCAAGCTCAAGGCCGGCGAGCTCGACGGCACGGAGTTCATCCCCTACGCCCGGGTGAAGGAGCTGCAGGCCGATCCGAACATCCGGATGGAGCTCTGGCCCTCGACCCGCGTGCGCTACCTGACCTTCAACTGCCGGCCCGAGTACAACGGCGCCAAGAACCCGCTGAGCGACCAGCGGGTGCGGCAGGCGATGAACATGGCCGTCAACAAGGACGCGGTGATCGCCATCACTACGCAAGGCCTGGGCAAGCCGATGCGCTCCTTCATGTCGGCCACCACGCCGCTGTTTTACGGGCCGTCGCCGCTCTATCCCTACGACATCGCCAAGGCCAAGGCGCTGATGACCGAGGCCGGTTATGGCAGCGGCTTCGAGGTCAGCTGCATGGCGCTGTCGGGCAACCAGGACGACGCCAACGACCTGACCGCGGTGCAGCAGATGCTGACCGCGATCGGCGTGCGGCTGCGCATCGAGCTGCTGGACAGCGCGACCCGCACGGCGCGCTACAACAAGGGCGACTTCCAGATGCGCACCGCGGCCTGGACCAACGACATCTCCGACCCGGCGCAGATCACCTCGTACTTCGCCTATTTCCCGAACATCGAGAGCCTGCATTCCGGCTTCCACGACCCGCGCATCGACGAGCTCTTCGTCGCGAGCGGCAAGGAGACCGACAACGAGAAGCGGGCGGCGCAGTACCGCGAGATCCAGGAGCACTACAACGCCGCGGCGCCGATCCTCTACCTTTACGAGACGCCCTACCCGGTGGCCTTCCGCAAGAACGCGCAGGGGTTCGTGCAGATCCCGCTGGGCAACAACATCTTCGCCGCCGCTTCCGTGGAGCGCTGAGGGGCGTGTGGCGATACGCGGGGCGCCGGGTGTTGCAGATGCTGCCCACCCTGGCGCTGGCGGTGCTGGCGGTGTTCTTCCTGGCCCGCGCCATGCCGGGTGACGCGGTCTCGGCGCTGCTGGGTGATCGGGCGACCGACGAGGCGGTGGGCCGGCTGCAGCGCGAGCTCGGGCTCGACCGTTCGCCGATCGAGCAGCTCTGGTCCTACCTGGGGCAGCTCGCGCACGGGAACCTGGGGGATTCCATCGCGGCCCGCGTTCCGGTGACGCGGCTGATCGCCGAGCGGCTGCCGGTCACGGCGCTGCTGGCGGCGATGGCGGTGGTGATCTCGCTGGTGCTGTCGCTGCCGCTCGCGGTGATGTCGGCGCTGCGCGCCGGGCAATGGCCCGACCTCGCGGTGCGCGGCGGCCTGCAGGTGGGGCTGAGCGCGCCGATCTTCTTCCTGGGCCTGCTGCTGCTGACGATCTTCGCGGCGCAGTGGGGGCTGTTCCCGGTGGGCGGCTACGGCGAAACGCCGCTGTCGCACCTGTATTACCTGTTCCTGCCGGCGCTGACGCTGGCGCTGAGCTTCACCGCGGTGATCACGCGCTCGCTGCGCGCCTCGCTGCTGGGCACCTTACGCGCGGAGCACGTGACCTTCGCGCGCTCCAAGGGCATTCCGGAGCGCGTGGTGCTGCGCTCCCACGTGTTGCGCCCGGCGGCCGCGGCCACGGTGTCGCTGATCGGGCTGCATATCGGCGGGCTGCTGGGCGGTGCGGTGGTCACCGAGAGCGTTTTCGCGGTGCCCGGCGTCGGGCGGCTGATGGTCGACAGCATCTTCGCGCGCGACTACCCGGTGGTGCAGGGGCTCACCCTGGTGCTGGCGGTGCTGGTGTCGGTGACGTTTCTCGCCACCGACCTCGTGACCGCCTGGCTCGACCCGCGCGCCACGCAGCGGCGGCGCGCATGAGGGCGCTTCTCGCGGGTGGGTTGATCCTGCTGGCGGTGCTGATCTGCGCCCTGGTGCCGCAATGGGTGGCGCCCTACGACCCGCTGGCCTTCGACTTCACCGCGCTGCTGGCGCCGCCTTCCGCCGACCACTGGTTCGGCACCGACCAGTTCGGCCGCGACATCCTGTCGCGCACCATCTGGGCGGCGCGGGTGGACCTGCAGATCGCGGTGCTGGCGGTGCTGGGGCCGATGATCGTGGGCGGCACGCTGGGGCTGATCGCCGGCTACGTCGGCGGCCTGGCCGAGGCGGCGCTGGGTCGCGCCATGGACCTCGTGGTGACCTTTCCCTTCCTGGTGCTGGTGATCGCCATCGTGGCGGTGCTGGGGCCGGGCCTGGGCAACATGTACATCGCGGTGGCCATTGCCGGCTGGGTTCCCTATGCCCGGCTGATGCGGGGCGAGGTCGCGGTGGTGTCGGCCGCCGACCACGTCGCCGCGGCGCGCGGCCTGGGTTACGGCACCGCGCGCATCCTGGGGCGGCACGTGCTGCCCAACGCGGTGCGGCCGGTGCTGGCCTATGCCGTGTCGGACATGGCGCTGGCGATCCTGCTGGGCTCCTCGCTGGGCTACCTGGGCTTAGGCGCGCAGCCGCCTGAGGCGGAGTGGGGCGTGCTGGTGGCGGACGGCAAGAACTTCCTGACGCAGGCGCCCTGGATCGCGCTGTTTCCCGGCGCCGCGGTTGTGCTGTGCGGGCTGGGCTTTTCCTTGCTGGGCGACGGGCTGGCCGATCGCATGGACATCCGCCGGTGAGGGCCGCCGGACGGGCAGGGCGGCCTGGGTACGGGCTGAAGGGCGTGACCATATGAGCGCGGCGATGACGGGCGTGGCCGCGACCAGTGCGGCAACCGCCACCAGGGGCCTGCGGGTGCGCGACCTGCGCGTGTCGCTGGGCGGCATCGAGATCGTCCACGGCACCGACCTCGCGGTCTCGCCCGGCGAGATCCTGGGGCTGGTGGGCGAGAGCGGCTCGGGCAAGAGCGTGTCGCTGCGCGCCATCCCGGGCCTGCTGCCGCACCACGCCGAGGTGCGGGGCGAGGTTCTGTGGAACGGGCAGGACCTGCTGCGGATGAACCCACGCGAGCTTCAGCGCGTGCGCGGCGGCCAGGTCGCGATGATCTTCCAGGAACCCGGCCTGGCGCTGAACCCGGTGATGACGGTGGGCGCGCAGATCGAGGAAAGCCTCCTCGCGCACCATCCGGACCTCGGCCGCCGGGCGCGGCGCGCCCGGGCCGAGGCGCTGCTGGCCGAGGTCGGCATTCCCAGCCCGCGTGACCGGCTGAACAGCTACCCGCATGAATTCTCCGGCGGCATGCGCCAGCGCGCGATGATCGCCATCGCGCTGGCGCCGGGGCCGAAGCTGCTGCTGGCGGATGAGCCGACCACCGCCCTCGACGTCACGGTGCAGGACGGCATCCTGCGCCTCCTGCGGCGGCTGGTGGAGGAGCACCGCATGGCCATGATCCTGGTCACGCACGACCTGGGCGTGGTGGCCGAAACCTGCACCCGCGTGTCGGTGATGTACGCGGGCCGGGTGGTGGAGGATGGCGCGGCGGACCGCATCTTCGCCCATCCGCGCCACGCCTATACCGCCGCCCTGCTGGGCGCGATGCCAGGCGAGGACGCGGCGGGCACGCGGCTCAACCCGGTGCCGGGCATGCCGCCCAGCCCGCGCGCCATGCCGCCGGGCTGCGCCTTCGCGCCGCGCTGCCGCTACGTGCTGCCGGCCTGCAACACCGGCGTGCCGCAGATGGAACCCTTCGGGCCCGAGCACCTGGCGGCCTGCCTCGCCGCCGAGGAACTGCCGCCCCGCTGGCCGGAGGCCGCGCGATGAACCGCCTGTCGGCCGCGGGCCGCGCGACGCTCTCAGCCGCCGGAGGCCGTGCGATGAACCTCAGTCGGCCGGAGGCTGCGCGACGCTCTCACCCGGAGGCCGCGCGATGAACGAAGTGGTGCCCTTCCGCCCGCCGGACGAGGTGCTGCTGCGCGCCCGCGACGTGGTGCGGACCTTTCGTGCCCCGCGCGGCGGGCGGGTACAGGCGCTGCGCGGCGTGTCGCTGTCGGTGCGGCGGGGCGAGGTGCTGGGCGTGGTGGGCGAGTCCGGCTGCGGCAAGTCCACCCTGGCGCGGCTGCTGGTGGGGCTGGACGCGCCCGACGCGGGGCAGGTGACGTTCGACGACGGCGATGTTTCGGCCCTCCAGGGGGCCGAGCGCCGCGGCTTCCACCGCAACGTGCAGATGGTGTTCCAGGACCCCTACGGCTCGCTCAACCCCCGGCTGACGGTGGGCGACACGCTGGCCGAGGCGCTGCGGGTGCATCAGCTGGTACCGCGTGAGGCTATTCCCGCCCGGGTGGAGGAGCTGCTGGCCGCGGTGAACCTGCCGCCCGAGGCTGCCAAGCGCCGCCCGCACGAGTTCTCCGGCGGGCAGCGGCAGCGCATCGGCATCGCGCGCGCCCTGGCGGTGAACCCGCGCGTGATCGTGGCGGACGAGCCGGTCTCGGCGCTCGACGTGTCGGTGCAGGCGGGCGTGGTGAACCTGTTCGCCGAGCTGCGCGAGAAGCTGGGCCTGACGCTGGTCTTCATCACCCACGACCTGCGCCTCGTGCGGCACCTGACCGAGCGCGTGGCGGTGATGTACCTGGGTAAGATCGTCGAGGAAGGCGTCACCGGGCAGGTCTTCGACCACCCCCGCCATCCCTATACCCGCGCGCTGCTCTCGGCCGTGCCGCGGCTGGTTCCCGGTGCCAAGCGCCGCGAGGCACCCGTGTCAGGCGAGGTGCCGAGCCCCCTGAACCCGCCCACCGGCTGCGCCTTCCACACGCGCTGCCCCAAGGCGCAGTTCCCGATCTGCTCGGCCGAGGTACCGGAGAACGTGTTCCGCGACGGCGACTGGCCGGTGGCCTGCCACTTCCCGGATTGAGGGCTGCGGGCGGTTGCTTCGACCGGATTGAGTGGTGGCTCTGTCCCGGGGAGGAGGAGAAAGAATTCTCCCCCTCCCCGGACCCCTCCCTCTCATCTTTTCTCAGGACGCTGCCGCGGGAACGTGGCTGCCGTTGTGCGCTCCGGCTCATCGAGCCGGAGCGAGGGACAGGTCCGCTTGCGCTGACAGGAAGCCTGATTCTTTTCAGCAGCGCTGGTGGCTGCCGTACTGCGACCGGCCTTCAACGTTCCCGCGGCAGCGTCCCAGAAAAAGATGAGTGGGGGTCCGGGGGAGAGAATTCCTTCTCTCCCCCGGAAGCGGCACCACGATGGATCAGCCGCCGCGCATGGCCGGCACCAGCAGCCCGACATTGTGCCGCATCATCGCCTCGTAGGTTTCGGCGCCTTCGCCCGGCCTGGACAGGGCGTCCGAGAACAGTTCGCCGCGCACCGTCACCCCGGCATCCTTGGCGAGGCGGTCGAGCGTCGCTGGGTTGGTCATGTTTTCCACGAAGACGGCGGTGACGTGCCGGGCCCGCACCTGCCGGATCAGCGCCGCGACCTGGGCGGCGGAGGGCTCGCTCTCGGTGCTCATGCCCTGGGGCGCTTCGAAGGTGATGCCGTAAGCCGCGCCGAAGTAGCCGAAGGCGTCGTGGCTGGTGATCACGATGCGGCGTTCCGCCGGCACGGTGGCGACCTGCGCGCGCACCCATTCGTCCAGCGCGGCGAGGCGACTGTCGGCGCTGCTGGCGTTGGCGCGGTAGGTCTCGGCACCCTCCGGATCGGCCGCCGCGAGGGCCGCGGCGATGTTGCGGAGGTAGATCCGGGCATTGGCGATATTCTGCCAGGCATGGGGGTCGGTGCTGTCGTGGCCGTGTCCGTCCTCGCCCGTCATGCGGCGCGTCGCGACGCCCTCGGCCGCGGTGACGACCTGCGCCTTCGTGCCGGCGGAGCGGATGAGGCGGTCCAGCCAGGGTTCGAAGTTGAGGCCGTTGCGCAGCACCAGCCTGGCCTCGCGGATCGCGGCCGCGTCGGAGGGGCGCGGCTGGTAGGTGTGGGCGTCGCCATCTGGCCCGACCAGCGTCCGCACGGCGATGCGCGACCCGCCGACCTGCGCCGCGAGGTCGCCCAGGATCGAGAAGGATGCCACCACCGGCAGGGGCGTCGTTGCAGCCGCGGGGGCTTGGGTCTGCGCCAGGAGGGGGCGCGGGAGGGCACCGGCGGCCAAGGGGGCGAGTAGGAGGGGTAGGAGCGAGCGGCGCTGCACGGCAGGAGTTCCAGAATGTTATAATGTTACGTTATGGCTGGATCTCCGTCGCCGGCAAGGGGCAGGATGGTGCCGCCGGCTGCATGGCTGCTTCCGCCGGTGCGAGTGACGGGCGGTGCGATTCCGCTGCTGCCTTAGAGGTGGCGAGCCCAGATAAGGCGGTGCGACGCCCGTCTCACCTGCGCTGCCCGCTCTTCAAGGCGCGCACGAGCCCTGCTACGCCTTGCACCCTCTTCTTCCAGCGACAGGACCGCAGCACCCATCATGTCCGAGAGCTTCGACGTTATCGTCATCGGCGCCGGTCCCGGCGGCTATGTTTGTGCCATCCGCGCCGCGCAGCTCGGCATGAAGGTCGCCTGCGTGGAGAAGCGCGCGACGCTGGGCGGCACCTGCCTGAACGTGGGCTGCATCCCCTCCAAGGCGCTGCTGCAGTCCTCCGAGAACTTCGAGGAAATCTCGCACAGCTTCGCCGAGCACGGCATCAATGTCGGGCAGGTGAGCCTCGACC
Organism: Roseomonas elaeocarpi; assembly: GCF_042433915.1. Lineage (NCBI taxonomy): Bacteria > Pseudomonadati > Pseudomonadota > Alphaproteobacteria > Acetobacterales > Roseomonadaceae > Roseomonas > Roseomonas elaeocarpi. The sequence goes on from NZ_JBHLUN010000017.1 coordinate 86,641, forward strand.
TCGGCCGCATGCAGGCGCGCAAGGGCGAGGTGGTCGCCGCCAACGTCAAGGGCGTCGAGTTCCTGTTCAAGAAGAACAAGGTCACCTGGCTCAAGGGCGCAGGCAAGATTACCGCGCCCGGCAAGGTCGAGGTCGAGGGCCAGACCTACGAGACCAAGAACATCGTGATCGCCACCGGCTCCGACAGCGCGCCGCTGCGCGGCGTCGAGGTGGACGAGAAGCAGATCGTCACCTCCACCGGCGGGCTCGAGCTGGAGAAGGTTCCGGGTCACCTGGTGGTGATCGGCGGCGGCGTGATCGGGCTGGAGCTGGGCTCCGTATGGCGCCGCCTCGGCGCCGAGGTGACGGTGATCGAGTTCCTCGACCGCCTCGTGCCCGGCATGGACAACGAGATCGGCAAGCAGTTCGAACGCGTGCTCGGCAAGCAGGGCATGAAGTTCAAGCTCAAGAGCAAGGTCACCGCGGCCGAGAAGTCGGCCGACGGCGTGACCCTGACGGTGGAGCCCGCCGCCGGTGGCGAAGCTGAGCAGATCAAGGCCGACGTGGTGCTGCTGGCCATCGGCCGTCGCCCCTACGTCGAGGGGCTGGGCGTGGCCGACGCGGGCGTCGAGCTCGACGAGCGCGGCCGGGTCAAGGTGGACGGGCAGTTCCGCACCAACGTGCCCGGCATCTACGCGATCGGCGACGTGATCGCCGGCCCGATGCTGGCCCACAAGGCCGAGGAAGAGGGTGTCGCCGCGGCCGAGATCATCGCCGGCCAGCATGGCCACGTGAACTACGCCGCCATCCCGGGCGTCGTGTACACCTGGCCCGAGGTCGCCACGGTGGGCGAGACTGAGGAGCAGTTGAAGGAGCGGGGGCAGGCCTACACGGTTGGCAAGTTCCCCTTCACCGCCAACGGCCGTGCCCGCGCCATGGGGTCGACCGACGGCTTCGTGAAGATCCTCGCCGACAAGCAGACCGACCGCGTTCTGGGCGCCCATATCCTGGGCCCGGATGCCGGCACGCTGATCGCCGAGATGGTGATGGCGATCGAGTTCGGCGCCTCGGCCGAGGACGTGGCGCGTACCTGCCACGCCCACCCCTCGCTGAACGAGGCGGTCAAGGAAGCGGCGCTGGCGGCGGATGGACGCGCGCTGCACATCTGAGGCGCGGCGCTTTCGGGCGTTGCTCCGTCCCGGGGGAGAGAAGGAATTCTCTCCCCCAGGCCCCCTCTCATCTTCTTCTGCGACGCTGCCGCGGGAACGCTGCAGGCCGGTCGCGGTACGGCGGGCGTTGGCGCTGCCCAAGATACTCAAGCTTCCTGTCAGCTCTGGCTGAACCGTTCCTTGCTCCGGCTCGATGAGCCTGAGCGCACAACATCCGCCGCGTTCCCGCGGCAGCATCCCGAAAAAAGATGAGGGTGGAGGGGTCCGGGGAGGCGGGAGAATTCCTTCTCCTGCCTTCCCGGGACAACACCGCAACCCGACGTCGCGGCGGGGCATCACGACCGTCAGCCCCTCGCTTGCCGGCCACCCGGCACCCCGCTACCTGCGACGCGTGCTGATTCTCACCCGTCGATTCATCGCCGAGGGGCGCGCATGGCGCGTCCTCCTGCTTTCGCTGCTGCTGGGCGCCTTCGCGGCGCTGGCGCTGCCTCCCTTCTTCGCCGTGCCGGTGCTGTGGCTGTCGCTGCCGGGGCTGCTGCTGCTGCTGGAGCTCGCGCCGACGCGCCGGCGTGCGGCGCTGATTGGCTGGGCCTGGGGCTGGGGCTTCCAGATGGTCGGGCTGTACTGGATCACCGAGGCGATCCTGACCGAGGCCGACCGGCTCTGGTGGGCGGTGCCGATCGCGGTGCCGGCGCTGGCCCTGGCGATGGGCGCCTACACCATCCTGCCGGCGCTGGCGGCCTGGGCCAGTCCGCCGGGCTGGCGCCGCGCCTTGTCCTTCGCCGGCGCCTGGGTGGGCGCGGAGATGCTCAAGGCCTGGTTCTTCACGGGGTTCCCGTGGAACCTCCTGGGCACCGTCTGGGCCTTCGACGCGCTGCCGCTGCAGTCGGCGGCCTGGATCAGCGCCTACGGCATGTCGCTGGTGACGGTGCTGCTGGCGCTGGCGCCGCTGTTCCGCTGGCGGGGGGTGCTGGCGGCGGCGGTGACGCTGGCGGCGTTCGCCGGGCTGGGCGCCTGGCGGCTGGATCAGCCCGAGCCGCCGGAACAGCCGGTGACCGTGGTGCTGGTGCAGGGCAACGTGGCACAGCAGGCGAAGTGGGACCCGTCGTCACGCTGGCCGATCTTCCGCCGCTACCTGGAGCTGACGCGCGAGGGCGCCGCGCGCGCCGCGGCCTCGGCGCCTGCCGGCAACCGGATCGTGGCGGTGTGGCCCGAGACCGCGAGTCCTTTCCTGTTGGCGCAGGACCCCGATGCCCGTCGCTACGCGGCGGAGGTACTGCCGGAGAACGGGTTCCTCCTGGCCGGCACGGTGCGGGCGGATTTCAGCGACGCGGGGCAGGCGACGGCGGTCTACAACAGCATGGTGGCGATCGACCGCTCCGCCGCGCTGCTGGGCAGCTACGACAAGACCCATCTCGTGCCCTTCGGCGAGTACATGCCCTTGTCCGGCCTGCTACCGCTGCGGGTGGTGCGGGGCGGCATGGACTTCACGGGCGGGCATGGACCGGTGACGCTCGACATCCCCGGGCTGCCCGGCTTCTCGCCGTTGATCTGCTACGAGGTGATCTTTCCGGGCGCGGTGGCGGCGGCGGAGCGTCCTGCCTGGATGCTCAACATTACCAACGACGCCTGGTTCGGAACCTCCACCGGGCCCTACCAGCACCTGGCGGCGGTGCGGCTGCGAACCGTGGAAGAAGGGCTGCCGATCGCCCGCGCGGCGCAGACGGGGATCTCGGCCGTGTTCGACGCCCGCGGGCGGGAGCGCGGCGCGCTGGCGCTGGGCGAGACCGGCGTGCTGACGCGCAATCTGCCGGGTGCGCTGCCCCCCACCTTCTTTGCACGCCATGGTCTCTGGGTGCCCGGTTTGCTCGCCCTGGTGGCCTTCCTGCTGGGATACACGAGCAGGGTGCGGCGCTTCACAACAGCGAACAGCCCTAGTTTGTCCAAATAAAGAGATTTTTTCTAAAGAGTTGACAAATCGTGTACGCGGGCGCAGTTTATGGTTGGAAGTGACGAGGAAACTGTCGTGGTGCAGGCGATGGCAACGGTGCGGAGCATTCAGAACCCCCCGGCTCCCGCAGGCAGCAGGACAGGGGGCGCGGAGAAGAAGAGGGTGATGCTGAGCGAAGAAAGCTCCGATCGCGGCGATCGGGAGCACAAACCCAGCCCGATCGACGTCCACGTGGGCGGCCGGGTCCGTCTGCGCCGCACGCTCCTCGGCATGAGCCAGGAGAAGCTGGGTGAGGCCCTCGGCCTGACCTTCCAGCAGGTCCAGAAGTACGAGCGCGGCGTGAACCGGATCGGCGCTTCGCGCCTGTTCGACATTGCCCGGGTCTTGGACGTGCCGATCGGCTTCTTCTTCGACGACATGCCGGGATCCTACGGCAACAACTCGACGCGCAGCCGCATCAACGGCGCGGGCTTCGCCGAAGGGCAGGAAGGCTTCGAGGACGACGCCCTGAACCGTCGGGAAACGCTGGAGCTGGTGCGCGCCTACTACCGCATCACCGAGCCGGCCGTGCGCAAGCGGGTCTTCGACCTGATCAAGAGCCTGGCGCCGGTCGAGTAGGCAGGCCGGGCAGAAGGGGCGTCGCCTCTTCCTCCCCCCAGCTCGCGCGTCCGTCCCCGCGCAGCTGCGGATTGTTGAAGCGAGGCTCGCGGTACCGCCGCAGGGCATCGCCGAGTGCGCGGGCGAAGTCCCGCTTTTCCTCCTGTGCCAGCCAGCGTCCGACCTCGACGCTGCGGCCCCGGCAGCGCAGCCGCAGCGTGCCGGCCGTGGCCGGGTCCTCGCGCAGGTCCACCCGGGTCCAGTAGGGCTGCAACTCGAAGCTTTCGTGCCGGCCGCCCGGATCGGTGCGGTGGATACGCAGGCTGTCTTCCCGCAGCGAGACCCGTTCCGAGGCGCGGCCGGCGCGGTGGTGGTGCAGCGCGATCAGCACCAGCACCAGCGGGATCTCGAGGCCCATGAAGCCCAGGATCGGCCAGGCGCCCATCAGGAAGAACACCGTCGCGGTGGTGCCCGAGGCGGTGAGCAGCAGCCCCGACAACACCGCGAAGCCGCGCGGCGTTCCCGACCGCTGCGGCATCGTGACCGCGTCGAACAGCACGGGCTCGAACGGCACCGGCTCGAACGGCATGGGCAGGGGGCGGGCGGGACCACCCGCCGCGCGGTGGGGCTCTCGCGAGTCTCCCTCGCTCTCCGGTGCCGGATCGGGTGTCATGCACCCCACAAGATAGGTCAGCGAGCGCGCCGTGCCAGTTGAAAGCGATTCGTCCCCACCCGCCCGGCGCCGCAAGCCGGCGCCGCTGCACGGCACCGCCGCCGCGCCGCGCCGCGCCCGCCGCATGTCCGCGGCCCAGGCGCTGCTGTTCCTGGGCGACCTGCGCGCGGCGACGCCGGTTCCCGAGACCGAGCTGCACTTCCGCTCGCCCTTCACGCTGCTGGTGGCGGTGGTGCTTTCGGCCCAGGCGACCGATGCCTCGGTGAACCGTGCCACCGACCCGGAGCGCGGCGGCCTCTTCGCCGCGGCCGACACCCCGGCGGCGATGGTGGCGCTGGGGGTGGAGGAGGTCGGGCGGCACATCCGCACGATCGGGCTGTGGCAGGGTAAGGCGCGCAACGTGGTGGCGCTGTCGCAGCAGCTGCTGGACCGGCATGGCGGCGGGGTGCCGAACGACCGCGAGGCGCTGGAAGCGCTGCCGGGCGTGGGGCGCAAGACCGCCTCGGTGGTGCTGAGCGTCGCCTTCGAGCAGGCGGAGATGGCGGTGGACACGCATATCTTCCGCCTGGGCAACCGCACCGGCCTGGCACCGGGCAAGAACGTCCTGGAGGTCGAGCGGGAACTGCTGAAGCGCTGCCCGGCCGAGTGGCTGCGCGACGCGCACCACTGGCTGATCCTCCATGGCCGCTACGTGTGCAAGGCGCGGATGCCGGAATGCTGGCGCTGCGTGGCGGCGGCGCACTGCAACTATCGCGACAAGGTGCTGGTGGCGCCGGCGACGCGGGCCACCCCGCGGGGGTGATACGGCGACGCGGGCGAACACTGTTTCGCCGCGCTGCGCAATGCGTGCTTCCACGGCGCGGATCGGGCGGTCATCCTGCGGGGCGCCCCCTGCCGGAGACTCCGATGAGCCAACCGCTTCGCGTGACCCTGCGGGAGGGCGGCATGGCGATCGGCCTCGCCGCCTGCGTGCTGCGCACCGCCGAGATCGTGGCCGTGACCCGCTCCTGCGGCTTCGACTGGCTGTTGATCGACACCGAGCACTCGGCGATCGCGCTGGCCGACGTCGCGGCCCTCAGCATCGCGGCGCGCGCGGCGGGGCTGCCGGCGCTGGTGCGGGTGGGCGGCCCCGACGCGCCCGACCTCGCGCGCGTGCTCGACTGCGGGGCGGAGGGCATCGTGGTGCCGCACGTCGAGTCGGCGGCGCAGGCGCACCACGTGGTGGAGCGCTGCCGCTTCGCGCCTTGGGGCAAGCGCTCCGTGCCCGGGCCGCTGGCGGGCTTCGGCTTCCGGATGCCGCCGGTGCGCGAGATGACCGAGGCGGCGGAGCGCGAAACCACCGTGGTGACCATGATCGAGAGCGCGGCCGGCACCTCCGAGGCCGCGGCCATCGCGGCGATGCCCGGCGTGGACGCGCTGATGGTGGGGGCCAACGACCTGGCCGCCGATCTCGGCCTTCCGGGCGAGCTCGAGCATCCGGAGGTGCTGGCGGCGTTCCGCGAGGTCGCCGCGGCGGCGCGGGCGCATGACAAGGTGTTCGGCGTGATCGGCCTGCCGGAGGCGCTGCTCCGCTCGCACGGGACCGAACTGGGCGCACGGCTGATCGTGGCCACCAACGACATCAACCTCCTGGTGGAGGGCGGCGTGGCGTTGCGCGAGCGCTGCCGCGGCATCGCAGGTGTTGATTCGATAACGTAAGAAAAGGCAGGCTCCGGCGGAGGCGGGCAGGGCCACGCGCTTCCGGGGAAGCCCGGCGGTTGCAGGGCCGCAGCCCGAAACAACCCTTATAACTGTTGAAGGACCATAAACGTTTAGGTAAGTGCGACCACCGCCCTGGGATGGCGGACAAGCCAAGGGAGAAACGTCGATGGCCAGCGCGACAGCCCTGCGGGGCGAGGCGGTCGGGAGAGGCCGCTACAAGTGGTCGCTGGTGCTGATGCTGTGGCTGGTGTCGTTCCTGAACTACGCCGACCGCAACGCCATCACCGCGGTGATGCCGCAGCTGCGGCAGGACTTCGCGCTCGACAACGTGCAGCTCGGGCTGCTCAGCTCGGCCTTCCTGTGGGTCTACGCCATCGCGGCCAGCTTCGCGGGCTATCTCGGCGACCGCTTCAGCCGACGGCTGGTGATCCTGGGCGGCCTCGTGGTCTGGAGCCTGGTGACCTTCGTCACGCCGCTGGCCGGTGGCTTCGGAGCCTTCATTGTGCTGCGCGCGCTGACCGGCCTGGGCGAGGCCAGCTACTACCCCTCCGGCACGGCGCTGATCAGCGACTACCACGGCCCCGACACGCGCAGCCGCGCGCTGGCGATCCACCAGACGGCGGTCTTCGCGGGCGGCGGGCTGGGCACGCTGGGCGCGGCCTGGCTCGCCGAACGCTACGACTGGCACGCGGCCTACTACACCTACGGCGCGCTGGGCTTCGTGCTGGCGGCGGTGCTGTGGTTCACCATGCGCGAAAGCCCGCGCGCGGCGCAGCGCGAGGCCGCGGCGCAGGGCGGTGCCTCTTATCGCATCGTGCTGACGCAGCCGGCGGCGCTGATGCTCTACGGCGTGTTCTTCTGCGCGACCTTTGTCAGCACCGGCGTCACGGTCTGGGCGCCGACCTTCTTTCGCGACGTGCTGCAGTTCTCGCTGACGCAGGCGAGCTTCTACGGCGCGCTGACCATCAACCTCGCGGGCTTCGTGGCGGTGCTGTGCAGCGGTGCCGTGGCGGACTGGGCGATCCGGCGCACCCGCATGGCGCGCTTCTACGTGCTGGCGGGCGGGCTGTTCCTGGCGGCGATCTGCCTGGCGCCCTTCGGCTTCCTGGCGACCGCGCTGCCGCTCGCGATCTGCCTGCTGCTGGCGGGCTTCTTCAAGGGCATCTTCGACGGCTCGATCTACGCCGCCATGCACGACATCGTGCCGCCCGAGGCGCGCGCCACCGCGGTGGGGCTGATGACGACGCTGGGCTTCATCGGCGCCGGCATCGCGCCGGTGGCGATCGGCTGGCTGTCGGAAAGCATCGGCCTGGGCCTCGCGCTGTCGCTCACCGCCGCGCTCTACGTCGTGGCGGTGCTGCTGCTGCTCGTCAGCCGCGGCCTCGTCACCCGCGCCATGGACGCGGTGGCGCGCGACGCCGCGTCGCACTGAGAGCCACCTCGCACCGAGACTGGGCCCTGAGGTTGGGCCCTGAGATTGGGAAAGAACCATCACCATGACCGATCTGCGCGAGCAGGCCATCGCCATCCTGCGCACCAACGACCACGGCGGCTACACCGTGCCCACGGCCTCGGGGCTTTATCCGGCGCAGTGGAACTGGGATTCCTGCCTCGTGGCGCTGGGCTTCGCGCAGTTCGATCCCGACCGCGCCTGGGTGGAGATCGAGACGCTGTTCGACGGCCAGTGGGCCGACGGCATGGTGCCGCAGATCAGCTTCCGCGAGGCCGACGACACCTACTTCCCCAACAGCAGCGTCTGGCAGGCGGGCAACGGGCGGGTGAAGACCTCCGGCATCACGCAGCCGCCCGTGGCCGCCACGGTGGTGCGATACCTGACCGAGCGCGGCGACGCGCCGCGACTGACGGAGCGCCTGGGCGCGCTGCTGCCGAAGCTGCTGCGCTACCACCGCTGGTTCTACAGCGCGCGCGATCCGCAGGGCACGGGCCTCGTGTCCATCGTGCACCCCTGGGAAAGCGGCATGGACAACAGCCCCGTCTGGGACGCGGCGCTGGCGGCGGTGGAGCCCGGTCCTTCGGTGGCGCACCTGCGCAAGGACACCGGTTTCTCGCATGCCAGCGTGCGGCCGACCGGGCCGGAATACGACCGCTACATCAACCTCGTGATCGGCTATCGCGCGCTGAACTACGACCCGGCGAAGCTCCATGGCGCGGCGCCCTTCCTGGTGGCCGATATCGGCTTCAACAGCATCCTCCAGCGCGCCAACCGCGACCTGATCGCGCTGCTGCGCGGGGCGGGCGACGAGGCGGGTGCGGTGGAGGTCGAGGGCTTCGCCGCCCGCACGGCGGCCGCGATCGAAGCCTGCTGGGATGCGGAGGACGGCTTCTACTACGGCCGCGACACGCGCCATGACCGGGTGATCCGCAAGCCCGGCATCGCCGGCCTCCTGCCGCTCTACGCCGATCCCACCGTGGCGGAGCGCCACCCGGCGCTGCTCCGCCACCTGGAAGCTTGGCTGGAACAGGTGCGCTTCGGCGTGCCCAGCTTCGCGCCCGGCACCCCGGAGTTCGAGCCGCGCCGCTACTGGCGCGGGCCGATCTGGCTGGTGGTGAACTGGATGGTGCTGGACGGTCTGGCGCGCAACGGGCAGGCGGCGCTGTCGCAACGGGTGCTGCGGGACAGCCTGGAACTGGTGCGCCAGGGCGGCTTCGGCGAATACTTCGATCCCACCACGGGCGAAGGGCTGGGCGGCAACAGCTTCTCCTGGACCGCCGCGATGTGCCTGTTCCTCCGCAGCCTGGAGGCTTGATCCCGGCACCCTCGCGGTGCACCTGCCGGCCATGACCTCCGATCCGACGGCCTGGCCGGCGCTGCGCACCGCTGAGGGTGAGGCGCCTTGGCATCACCGATAGGGCTGCGCGGCCTCGCGGCGGCGCTGGGCCTGTCCACCTACACCGTGTCGCGGGCGCTCAGCGGCCACGCCGACGTGGCCGAGGCGACGCGCCGGCGCGTGCGCGAGAAGGCCGAGGAGCTGGGCTACACGCCGCATCTCGGCGGCCGGATGCTGCGCAGCGGGCGATCCGACACGGTGGCCTTCGTGCTGACCCGCTCGGGCGGCGGCTTTCTCGACCCCTACTTCCTGCCGGTGCTGAACGGGCTGGAAACCACGCTGGCGGCGGCGGGGCTCGACCTGCTGGTCACCGGCGCGCCGGCGGGCGAGGGCGAGCTGGAGGTGTTCCGGCGCCTCGTGGACGGCAGGCGCGCGGATGCGCTGGTCTTCTCGCGCGTGCGGCCGGCGGATGAGCGCGTCGGCTACCTCGCGCGCCGCGGCATTCCCTTCACCACGTTGGGCCGGGCCGGGCCCGAGCCGGCGCATCCCTTCGTGGATGTCGACCATCGCCGCGGCGGCGAGGCCGCCACCGGCTGGCTGCTGGACCAGGGGCACCGGCGCGTCGGGGTGATCAACACGCCGGGCGCCGTCCATGCCAGCCTGCAGCGCCGCGCGGGGTGGGAGGACGCGCACCGCGCGCGAGACCGCGTTCCCGACGCGGCGCTGCTGGCGGAAGGCGACTACACCGCCGCCAGTGGGCAGGCGGCGATGCGGCGGCTGCTGAGCGGCGAGGCGCCACCCACGGCGGTGATCTGCGGCAATGACGAGATGGCCTACGGCGCCATGGAAGCGCTGCGTGCCGCCGGCCGCGCGATCGGGCGCGACGTGTCGGTGATCGGCTGCGACGACCTGCCGATGGCGGCGCTGACCGTGCCGGCGCTGACCACCTTCCGCACCTCCGTGCGCCGCTTCGGCGAGATGCTGGGGCAGCAGGTGATCGACCTGCTGGCGGGGCGGGAGCCGGTGTCGGAGCTGCTGCTGCCGGAGCTGGTGATGCGCGGCTCCGCCGGTCCGCCGGCCGGAACCGCGGCGCGCTAGAGCGATTTCCGTTCGCCCTGGCTCACGCAAATCGCTCCAGCCTGTTGTTTTCCTGAGCAGCTTCACCCGATCAGGTGATTCCACCCGATCGGGATCTGCTCTAGCGCGCCTCAGGACGCGCCGCGGAACACCGGCGCCAGCAGGTCCTGCACGCCGTTGCTCAGGATCTGCACGCCGATGCAGAGCAGCAGAAAGGCGGCCAGCCGCGTCACCACGCGGGCGCCGTTCTGCCCCAGCAGCGCGATCAGCCGGTCGGCGTAGAGATACGCGACCCAGACCGTCAGCGCGATCAGCAGCGCCGCCGCCGAGGCGCCGACGAAGAAGGACCAGAGGCCCGCGCCGCCGGCGGGACGGGCCGAGCCCAGCGTGATCGCCACCGAGATCGTGCCCGGGCCGGTGGTGAAGGGCATGGTCAGCGGAAAGAAGGCCACGTCCTCGGCATCGCTGGCGGGGGCGGCCTGCTGCTCCTTGCGCGCCTCGTGCTCCTCGGGCGCCATCAGCAGGCTCCAGGCGCGGATCGCCACCACCAGCCCGCCCGCGACGCGCAGCGCGCCGAGCGTGATGCCGAAGAAGTTCAGCACGTAGGCGCCAACCCAGAGCGAGACCAGCAGCACCAGGAGAGAGTAGAGCCCCACCCGGCCCGACAGCATCGCGCGCTCGGCGGGGCTGCGGTCGGCCATCACCTGGCTGAAGATCAGCGCCGCGCCGAGCGGGTTGACGATGGAGAAGAGCGCCGGAAAGGCGAGCAGGAAGGCGCCGATCACGCCGCCGAAGGGAGATTGATCGGAAAGCATGCGCCGATCATCCCGGGGTCGCCGGCGGCTGGCAAGCACCCCCTGGCGCGTGCCTGCGGGGTTGGGCCAGGGCCGGCACCGCGTCGCGGCCGGACGCGACGGGGAGGCCCCGTTTCGCCGGGCCCGCGGGCACGCGCGATGTTCGCGCGCGCAGAAATGCGGCGCTGCCGCCGCAACCCTGGGCGGGGGCACAGGATTTTGCATCCCACGGGCGGATGGCCATCGGGGCAGGTTCGGCTTCCGGAACAGGGGAGAAGGCCATGGCCTGGTTCATGGTGATCGGCGCCGGTCTGCTGGAGATGGTCTGGTCCTACAGCGCCAAGCAATCCGAGGGCTTCAGCCGCTGGGGCTGGGCGGCGCTGACGATCGTCAGTTCGCTGATCAGCTTCTTTCTGCTGACCTTTTCCATGAAGAGCCTGCCGATGGGCACGGCCTACGCGGTCTGGACCGGGATCGGCGCGGCCGGAAGCTTCGCGGTGGGGATCATGCTGCTGGGCGAGCCGGCCGGGGCGTGGCGGCTGCTGAGCGCCGGGCTGATCGTGGCGGGCGTGATCGGCCTGCGCCTGACGGCCGGCAACTGACGCCGTAGCCTGCGTTTGAGCCGCAGCAATAAGGAAAAATGGCGGACCCGATACGATTCGAACGTACGACCTTTGCCTTCGGAGGGCAACGCTCTATCCAGCTGAGCTACGGGTCCCCGCCGCCTCTCTAGCCCGGATGGCGGGGCAGGGAAAGCCCCTCATCGGCTGGGGTGTGGCGAAGCCGCTTCCCCGCGCAGGAGATGCGCCAGCTGCTGGCCGTAGAGCGCCGCCATTCCCGCCGCGCGCCCGTGGTCGGCCGAGGCCGGGTCGCTCGCCTGCGCCGCCATGCTCCAGGAGCCCAGCTGGAAGGCGAGGTAGCAGGGCCGCATCAGGGCCAGCAGCGTTTCGTCCACCGGCGTGCCGGACAGCGACTCGACCCGCCGGTGCAGCCGGTGGAGCTCATCCGGCGTCAGCGCCATCTCGGCCGCGGCGCCGGCGAGGTCCCAGCTCAGGTCCTGGCAGCCGACGAGATCGTGCGCGGCGGCGTGGTCCACCGCATCGGTCTTCAGCAACCCGCCATCCGGCAGGCGCAGCCATTCCCAGCACTGCAGCCGGTTGTCGGTGCGCAGGCGGCGCACCCGTGCCTCGAGTCGGGGCAGCACCTCCTGCCATGGGTCGAGAAGGCTGGCCACCGAGTCGCCCAGGGCTTCGGCGGCGTTGTGGCGCGCCATCTGCCACAGTTCCCGCACCGTGGCGCCGGGGAGGCTGTCATGGCTGGAACCACCCGACCCGAAGCTGCGGGCGCGAAAGGCCAGGTAGCGGGCCAGGTGGTCCAGCAGGCCCTCGCGGTTCTCGTCGGGGTGGAGGGGCTGGGCATCCTCGATCCAGCGTTCCAGCAGGAAGCCGTGCCGGAAGCCGGCCACGGGCGGCGAGAAGCCTGCCGCCGCGAGCTCGCGGGCGCGCTCCGCCTGTTCCTCGCCGTGGCGGCCGAGGCCGATGAACTTCAGCAGCCAGGGGCCGTCGGCGGCCTGGAACAGCAGCTTGCGCCGCTCGGCGAAGGGGTGAACCGCGGGCCAGTCGTTCTCGGAGCCGAAGCGGAGCGCGCGCCAGCCGCCGCCCGAGACGTCGCGCAGCGGCGCCGTGGGCGGGCCGAGCAGCGTCGCGGCCCAGTGTTCCAGCCGGTGCGCCGGTTCCGGCGCGTCGCGCAGCAGCGTTTCGAAGCCGACCACCCGACGGTCGAGCCGGGGCCAGCGCGCCCGGTGGCGCTCGCTCGCCTGCGGGCCGGGGGCGCCGTGGTGGCTGGGAAACACGGTGATCCGCTCGGCCGCGACGCCGCGATCCTCGAGGAAATCCAGCACCGCGCCGAAGCTGCTGCCCGACAGGCCGGGCCCCTCGTCCACCACCGCGAAGCGGTCGGCGCCCTCCAGCAACGCGGCCTCGGCCCCGGCGGAGAGCGAGAGCTGTCGCGCGAAAGGATGCCCCGTGGGGCGCAGCGTCACCGGCGGCCCCGCGCCGAGGCCGGTTGCCACCATCGCTGAGAGCGGCGTGCCGATGCTGCGCAGCCCGATCACGCGGGTGTCCGGTGCCGGGGCGAGCGGTGCCGCGGCCTGCAGGAAGGCCTCCGGATACACGGCGTAGAAGCCGAAGCCTTCCGCCAATCGCCGCGACAGCTGCGCCGGCAGTGCGGCCTCACCGAGCCGCCGCAGCTCCGCCCAGGGCAGGGGTGCGGGGTCGTGGAAGGCGCCATGCCAGGACCGTCCGACCGCCCCCGACAGGGCCGTCAGCAGCGCCGTGGCGGCCTGAAGGGCGGGCGAGGGGAGGTCATCCTGGCCCGACTGGGCAAAAGCCTCGTCCGCCACGCCCTGCGCCAGGGCGCCGGCCTCGATGAAGGCACCCACCAGATGTCCGTGCCGCGCGATGCCCGGCGGCATCGCCGCGAGGTCGCGCAGCATCGCCTCCAGCCGCCGCAGCACCGCGTCCGAAGATTCGGAACTGGCAAGGTCGCCGTAAACCAGCATGGTCGCCCTCGCGCCTCGCGGCAGGTGCGGCCGCAGCACCGCCCGGGCGGCGGTGCGGGGTTCAGTCCTGGCCGCGGATCAGAGCGCGATGGCGGAAGGCTGCGGCGCCGCGGCACGGTGCGGCCGCGCCATGTCCTGCTCGAACCAGGCGATGGTGGATTTGAGCCCTTCGGCCAGCGCCACCCGCGGGCTCCAGCCCAGAAGCTCCCGCGCACGGGTGATGTCCGGGCGGCGGCGGCGCGGGTCGTCCACGGGCAGCGGGCAGCGCACCAGCCGCGAGCGCGAGCCGGTCATGGCCAGGACCTTTTCCACCAGGTCCGACACCGTCAGCTCCACCGGGTTGCCGATGTTCACGGCGCCGGGTGGCGTGGCGTCGAGCGACATCAGCCGGAAGATGCCCTCGATCAGGTCGTCCACGTAGCAGAAGGAACGCGTCTGGGAGCCATCGCCGTAGATGGTGATGTCCTCGTCGGCGAGGGCTTGGTTGATGACGTTGCTGACCACGCGGCCGTCATCGGCGCGCATGCGCGGGCCGTAGGTGTTGAAGATGCGCACCACGCGGACCTCGGCGCGCCGGGCACGGCCGAAGTCGAAGGTCAGTGTTTCGGCGGCGCGCTTGCCCTCGTCGTAGCAGGCGCGTGGACCGGTCGGGTTGACGTTGCCCCAGTAGTCCTCGCGCTGGGGATGCATCTCCGGATCGCCGTAGATCTCGCTGGTGGAGGCCTGCAGGAAGCGCGCACCCGTGGCCTCGGCCAGGCGGAGCAGGCTGCGGGTACCCAGCACGCTGGTGAGCATCGTGTGCTCGGGATCGGCCTGGTAGTGCGGCGGCGAGGCGGCGCAGGCGAGGTTGAAGATGCGCGTCGGGCGAATCCGGCTGGCACTCAGCGCGGCGGGCAGGGGTTCCGAGATGTCGGCCTGGACGAAGTTGAAGCGGCTGTCGCGCTCCAGGTGGCGGAGGTTCTCCATCCGCCCGGTCTGGAGGTTGTCGAGGCAGAGCACCTCCATCCCTTCCGCCAGCAGCCGGTCGCACAGGTGCGAGCCCAGGAATCCGGCGCCACCGGCAACGAGGGCGAGCTTTGCTTTGCCGTTCTTCACGAGAGCACCTGTCCCTCCGAGGACTGATCGATGTGGCGGGGGGCGCCGCGCTTGGCTGAGCGTGTGACAGCCTCGCGCAGGTGCGTTTCGAGCTCGGCGGCCCGGTGTTCCGCCGTGTGTTCGCCCAGGACGCGGGCGCGGAGGGCCTGCCCCATGGCGAGGCGGGTGTCTTCCGATTGGTTCAGGAGCGTGTCAAGCACGTCCTCAGCCGTGCGGGCCAGCACGATCTCGCGCCCGGGCTCCAGCAGCGTGTTGAGGCCGTCCCAAAGGTCGGAGATAATGGGCACGCCGCAGGCCCCCGCCTCGAACAGGCGGACGCTGGGGCTGTAGCCGGCCTCGATCATGTCGGCGCGCGTGACGTTGAGCGTGAAGCGGCTGCGCGCGTAGAAATCGGGGTGGTCCGCCGGCGGCACATGGTCGATACGCTCGACGTTCGTGGGCCAGTCGATGCCCTCGGGGTATTGCGGACCGGCCACGGCGAAGCGCAGCTCCGGCGCGCGGCGGGCGGGCTCGATCAAGAGGCGCTCCAGCGTCGGCTGCCGGTCGGGGCTGTAGGTGCCGAGGTAGCTGAGGTCCCAGCGCGGCGCGAGCGGCAGCGGACGATAGGACCCGGCATCCACCGAGCAGTAGAGCTGCCGTGCCGCGGGCGAGCCGAACTGCTGTTCCAGCCGATCGAGCGTCGGGCCGCCGGTGAAGGACAGGTACACGTCGTAGCCCGGGATCACGGCGGGCGAGAGGTATTCCTCGTCGCCGCGCGCGAGCTTGGCCAGCGTTACCGGCGTGTCGATGTCGTAGAAACCGGTGGCGCCGCGCGCCACGCGCTGCACGTAGCGGCCGACCGCCACGCCCTCGGGCACGTAGGAGCCGACGATCACCACCTCGGCCGCGGCGATCTCCGCTTCCCAGCGCCGGAGGTCCTCGAGGTCGCGGTAGAAGGCCAGCTGGCAGAAATCGGGATGTTCCAGGTCGCGGTGCGGCGCGTACCAGGGCACGTCGCGCTCCAGGAACAGCACGTCGTGGCCGCGCGCGGCGAAGGCACGCAGCAGCGCGCGATAGGTGGTCGCGTGGCCATTGCCCCAGGAGGAACTGAGGCTGAGCCCCAGCACCACGACGCGCAGGGGCGCGCTCATGCCGGCACGCGACTGGCGCGCAGCGCCGATTGCTGCCGCAGCAGCGCGTCCACCTCGGCGCCGCGCCGGGCATAGGTGTGTTCGCGCAACACGCGGCGAAGTGCGGCCTCGCCGATGGCACGCGCACGCTCGGGCGTCAGGGTCCGCAGGTGTTCGGCCACGTCCGCGCCGTCGCGGGCCACCAGCACTTCCTCGCCCTCCGTGAGGAACAGCTCCAGCCCGACCCAGGCATCGGTGATCAGGCAGGCGCCGGCGCCCGCGGCTTCGAAGACGCGGGTGGCGGGCGAGTAGCCGGTGGCCGCCATGCTGTCGCGCGCGATGTTCAGCACCGCCAGCGAGGAGGTGTTGAAGGCATTGTGGTCGCGCGTATAGACGTGGCCGAGATGCCGGACGTTGGCGGGCATCGGCTTGCTGTCCCAGCCATTGCCGCCGATCAGGAAGCGGCGTTCCGGCAGGCGCGCGGCGGCGTCGAGGAAGAACTGCTCGACCCGTGCCTCGCGGTCGGGCAGGCGATTGCCCAGGAAGCTGAGATCGGCGCGGAAGCGGTCGTCGGCCGGCACCGGATGGTGCGTTTCGGGGTCCAGCGCGTTGTAGATGGGGACGCAGCGCCGCGCGCCGAGTTCCTCATAGGCCGCGATCACCGGCGGACCGCCGCCATAGGTCAGAACCAGGTCGAGCGAGGGCAGGGTGCGGCGCAGCGCGTGGTCGGGAACCGGGCGGATCTCGGCCAGGGTCGCGGGCGCGTCCACGTCCCAGAAGATCCGGATGGCGTCGGGGCGCGCGGCGGCCATCACGCCGGTGATGAGCTCATCATCGAAGACGCCGACGCCGCTGGCCTTGACCACCACGTCGGCGCGCGCGGCTTCCGCCACCACCTCGCGCAGCGCCTCGGCCGTGGCGGGGTACACGCGCACCTCGGCCCAGTCGGGTGGGTCGATGTCGCGGTGCTTCTGCCGGTCGAAGGCGTCGGGCTCGTAAAACGTGATCTGGTGCCCGCGCGCCGCGAGGTCGCGCAGCAGGCCGCGGTAATAGGTGGCCGCGCCGTTCCAGTAGGAGGACAGCAGGCTGGAGCCGTAGAAGGCGATCCTCATGCCGCGGCCGCCTGCGACGGCATGTCGGGATGGATGTTGAGCGACAGGATTTTGCCACGCAGATCGCCGTCCTGCGGCCAGACCGCCAGGGTGCTCACGGAAGCGGGGTCGATCTCGAAGCGCATGTAATCATTCAGCGACATCCCGAGATGGGCGGCAAGCACGGCCTTGATCACGTCGCAGTGGCTGACCACCGCGACGCGGCCGCCCGGATGGTCCGCCACCAGTTGTGCCAGGGCGGCGAGGGCGCGCTGCTGCACCTCGGCCATGCTTTCGCCGCCCGGTGCCCGCGCGGTCGCGCGACGGTGGTTCCATTCCGTCCAGCGCGCATCGCCGGCAAGCGCGTCGAAGCGCTGGCCGGCCCATTCGCCGACGTCGATCTCGTTGAAGCCCGCGTCGATTCGCACGGCGAGGCCGGTCTGCTCGGCCACCGGCGCGGCGGTGTCGCGGGCGCGTTCCATCGGGCTGCTGAGGAGCGCGGTGATCCGCTGTGCCGCGAGGAAGCCGGCCAGGGCGCGCGACTGCGCCTGTCCGGCCGCGCCCAGCCTCACCCCCGCGATGCGGCCGCACAGCGTGTCGCCCACCCGGTCATGGCTGGCGTGCCGCACGAGAAAGACCGTGGTGGCCGCGCGCAAGCCTCACGCCTCGCCGGCGATGAAGCGCAGCGTCCGCTCGCGCGCCTCGTTGTCGTGAAACTGCTGCGGCGGCGACTTCATGAAGTAGGAGGACGGGCCGGTCAGCGCGCCGCCGATGCCGCGATCCAGCGCCAGGCGCGCGCAGCGCACCGCATCGATCACGATGCCGGCGGAATTGGGCGAGTCCCAGACCTCGAGCTTGAGCTCGACGTTGAGCGGCATGCCGCCGAAACCCGTGCCTTCCAGGCGGATCTGCGCCCATTTGCGATCGGTCAGCCAGGGAACATGGTCGCTCGGTCCGATATGCACGTCATCGGGGGCGAGCGGCACGTCGAGCTCGCTGGTAACGGCGCGAGTCTTCGACAGCTTCTTGGATTCGAGGCGCTCGCGCTCCAGCATGTTCAGGAAGTCGGCATTGCCGCCGAAGTTCAGCTGGTAGGTGCGGTCGAGCCGCACGCCGCGCTCGCGGAACAGGTTGGCGAGCGTACGGTGCACGATGGTGGCGCCGACCTGGCTCTTGATGTCGTCGCCGATGATCGGCAACCCGCGCTCCTCGAAGCGGCGGCGCCAGTCGGGGTTGGAGGCGATGAAGACGGGAATGCAGTTCACGAAGGCGCAGCCGGCGGCGAGTGCCGCCTCGGCATACCATTCGGTGGCCCGCTGCGATCCCACCGGAAGGTAGGATACCACCACGTCGGTGCCGCTGCGGCGCAGCTCCGCCGCCACGTCGGCGACGGGTGCCTCGGCTTCCTCGATCTCGTCGCGCAGGTAGCGGCCGATGCCGTCCAGCGTGTTGCCGCGCTGCACCGTGACGCCTGCCGCCGGCACATCGGCGAAGACCTGCGTGTTGTTGGGCGTCGCCAGGATCGCCTCCGACAGGTCGCGGCCGACCTTGGCCGCGTGGATGTCGAAGGCCGCGGAGATCTCGATGTCGCGTACGTGGTAGCCGCCGAGCTCAACATGCATCAGTCCCGGCACCGGCTCGTTCGCGCTGGCATCGCGGTAATAATGCAGGCCCTGCACGAAGGACGAGGCGCAGTTGCCGACGCCGACGATGGCCACGCGGAGGGGCTGGCGGCTCACGCTGCGGCCATAACTGTTGAATCAGGCGCCAAGAACTTGCACTCCCCTCAGCCATCTGCCGGGATCGCATGATCCCGGGAGGGACGGAGTGCGACACCGGATGCACTTGAGCTTGAATGTAGCTTCGGGCTTCATGAAGCGGCAATCAAGGAACCCCTGCCTTGAAGTGCCGCAACGGAAATGTGAACGGCGCGTGACCCTGTTCAAGCGGGCAAAATCAGGTGAGAATCCAGGCCGAATGTCCTTCGCCGGGCGCCGGGCGGGACCACTGTCCGCGTGTTCCGGCTGCCACCACATGATCCCTGCCGGGTGCTGCCGCACGGCCGTTGCCGGGCAGAACGATGGGCTGAACCTGCTGGAGAGCGTGCCTTGACGGAAACGATCCTGATCACCGGCGGTGCCGGCTTCATCGGGCGCTACGTGTCGCGCGCCCTGCTGGCGCAGGGCCACCACGTCCGCGTCCTCGACAGCTTCCTGGAGCAGGTGCACGCGCATCGCGGCGCCGACGGCCTCGACTCCGAGGTCGAGATCATCCGCGGCGACGTTCGCGACAGCGACGCGGTGCGGCGCGCGATCAAGGGCGTGGACAAGATCGTCCACCTCGCGGCCGAGGTCGGTGTCGGGCAGAGCATGTACGCGGTGGACCGCTACGTGTCGGTCAACGACCACGGCACCGCGGTGCTGTTCCAGCAGCTGATCGAGAACCCGGTGAAGCGCGTCGTGGTGGCCTCCTCCATGAGCGTTTACGGCGAGGGGATGTACCGCGACGCCGACGGCAACATGGTCGAGGATGCGGTGCGTGTGCCGCGCAGCGGCCCCGACGCGCCCTGGGACCCGGTGGATGCGCAGGGGCGCCCGCTGGTGCCGGTGCCGACGCCGGAATGGAAGCGCACCAACCTCGCTTCCGTTTACGCCATCGGCAAGTACGTGCAGGAACGGCTGACGCTGACGCTGACCAATGCCTACGGCATGGAAGGCGTGGCGCTGCGGCTGTGGAACGTTTACGGCGCGGGGCAGGCGCTCTCGAATCCTTACACCGGCGTGCTGGCGATCTTCGCGGCGCGGCTGCAGAACAACCAGCCGCCGATGATCTTCGAGGACGGTTTGCAGCGCCGCGACTTCGTGCATGTCGAGGACGTGGCGCGCGCCTTCCTGCTGGCGCTGGAAAGCCCGAAGGCGGTGGGCGGCGTGTACAACGTGGCGAGCGGCGTGGACCGCACGGTGCAGGAGGTAGCGGCCGACCTCGCGCGGGCGATGGGGCGTGACGGGCTGCTGCCGGAGATCACCGGCAAGACGCGCGCGGGCGACATCCGCCACAACATCCCCGACATCACCAAGATCCAGCAGGAGCTGGGCTACCGCACCGAGCGCACCGACTTCACCGCCGACCTGGCGGAGCTGGCGGAATGGGTGGCGCGGCAGCAATCGCTGGACAAGGTGAGCCAGGCGCGCAACGAGCTGGAGCTGCGGGGTCTGGTGGCATGACGACGGCTTCTGCCGTTTCGTCGCCGCGCCTGGGTGCGGGGCGGCGGCCGATCCTGGTGACCGGCGGCGCGGGCTTCATCGGCTCCAACCTCGCGGATCGCCTGGCGAGCGAAGGGCACGACGTTCTGGTCTTCGACGCGCTGATGCGGCGCGGCGTGGAGCGCAACCTCGAATGGCTGCGGGCGCGCCATCCGGAGCGCATCACCACGATGGTGGCCGACGTGCGCGACGGGGATGCGCTGCGCGAGGCGGTGCGTGACGCGAGTGCGGTGTTCCACCTCGCGGCGCAGGTGGCCGTGACCACGAGCCTGACCGACCCGGGCGCCGATTTCGACATTAACCTCCGCGCGACCTTCGAGCTGCTGGACCTCCTCCGGCAGCGGGGCGAGGCGGTGCCGGTGGTCTTCGCCAGCACCAACAAGGTGTATGGCGACCTCGCCGACGTGGCGCTGGAGCGGGTGGGCGATGCCTACCAGCCGAGCGATCCCGCGGTGCGCGCTCGCGGCATCGGCGAAGCGCGGCCGCTCGACTTCCACACGCCCTACGGTTGTTCCAAGGGTGCGGCGGACCAGTACGTGCTGGATTACGGCCGGTCCTTCAACATTCCCACCGCGGTGCTGCGGATGAGCTGCATCTACGGCCAGCGGCAGATGGGCACCGAGGACCAGGGCTGGGTGGCGCATTTCCTGATCCGGGCGCTGCGCGGCGAGGCGATCAGCATCTACGGCGACGGCTATCAGGTGCGCGACGTGATGGACGTCGGCGACGCGGTGGCGGCCTACGTCGCGGCGTGGCAGCGCATCGACGCGGTGCGCGGGCGGGCCTTCAACCTCGGCGGCGGGCCGGCCAATGCGGTCAGCCTGCGGCAGGTTCTGGCCGCGATCACCGAGATCGTCGGGCACCCGGTGGAAACCAGCTTCTCGGGCTGGCGCGCGGGCGACCAGCACTACTACGTGTCCGACACCACCGAGGCGACGCGGGCATTGGGCCTCGGCCGTGCCCGGCCCTGGCGCGAAGGGCTGGCCGCGCTGGCGGACTGGCTGCGGTCGCAGCACGGGATCGCGGCGCGGGCGGAAGCGGCCCCGCTGTGACGGGCCGCATCGCGGAGGGCCGCCGGACTGGGCGGCCGCGCGCATGAAATTCGTCTACCTCACGCATTCCCTGCTGTCCTGCTGGAACCACGGCAACGCGCATTTCCTGCGCGGCGTGCTGCGTGACCTCGTGGCGCGCGGGCACGAGGTTCTGGCAATCGAGCCGCGCGGCGCCTGGAGCCTGGAAAACCTCCTGCGCGACCACGGCGAGACCGGGCTCGACGCCTTCCGGATGAAGTACCCGGAACTTCGCACCGAAATCTTCGACGACGCGGCCGCGGTGGAGCAACACCTCGACGGCGCCGACGTGGTGATTGTCCACGAGTGGAACGAGCCGGAGCTCGTGGCCGCGGTGGGGCGGCTGCGCCGGCAGGGGGCGCGCTTCCGCCTGCTGTTCCACGACACCCACCATCGCGCGGTGAGCGAGCCGGAAGCGATCCGCCGCTTCGACCTGTCGGGCTACGACGCGGTGCTGGCCTTCGGCGAAACCCTGGCCGAGGTGTACCGGCGCTGGGGTTGGGAAGGACGCGTCTTCGTGTGGCACGAGGCCGCGGACACCCGCCTGTTCCACCCACCCGAGCACGAGGGCTCGCGCGAAGGGCTGGTCTGGATCGGCAACTGGGGCGACGGGGAGCGCAGCGCCGAGCTGGAGCGCTTCCTGCTGGCGCCCGCGAAGGCGGTGGGCTTGCCGCTCGAGATCTACGGCGTGCGCTACCCGGAGGAGGCGTTGGCGATGCTCGGCCGCTACGGCGTGCAGTATCGCGGCTGGCTGCCGAACGCCCGGGCGCCGGAGGTTTTCGCGCGGCACCTGGCCACGGTGCACGTGCCGCGCCGCTTCTACGTGGAAACCCTGCCGGGCATCCCGACCATCCGCGTTTTCGAGGCGCTGGCCTGCGGCATCCCGCTGGTTTCCGCGCCCTGGAGTGACGCCGAGAACCTGTTCCGCCCGGGGCAGGACTTCCTGGTGGCGCGCGACGGGGCCGAGATGGAACGGCACCTGCGGGCGCTGCGGGAAGATCCGGGCTTGCGCGAGTCCCTGGTTCGCAGCGGCCTCCAAACCATCCGGGCGCGGCACAGCTGCGCCCACCGCGTGGACGAGCTGCTGGCGGTGCTGCGCAGCCTCGACGGCGCCCAAACCCCCATCATGGAAGGGCAGGCGCGATGAGCCAGGCCACGAAGCTGTCGCCCGACGAGATCCGCCGCCGCGCCGAAGCGCTGGGCGAGTGGTTCCACAACATCGACCTCAACGGCGTGAAGACCGCGCCGAACCACTTCCTTTACGACTACCCGGCGCAGAAGTGGCGTCGCTTCGCCCATGCCGTGCCGGCGGACCTGACGGGCAAGTCGGTGCTCGACATCGGCTGCAACGGCGGCTTCTACTCGCTGGAGATGAAGCGCCGCGGCGCCGCGCGCGTGCTGGGCATCGACTGGGACGAGCGCTACCTGGCGCAGGCGCGCTTCGCGGCCGAGGTCAGCGGCCTCGACATCGAGTTCCGGCAGATGTCGGTCTACGACGTGGGCGCGCTGGGCGAGCGCTTCGACCTCGTGATCTTCATGGGCGTGCTCTATCACCTGCGGCACCCGCTGCTGGCGCTGGACCTGATCCACGAGCACGTGGCGGGCGACATGCTGCTGTTCCAGTCGATGCAGCGCGGCGCCAAGGATGTCGCGCCGGTCGAGCGGGACTACGACTTCAGCGAGACGGCGGTGTTCGACCAGCCCGGCTACCCGAAGCTGCACTTCGTCGAGCACAGCTATTCCCACGACCCGACCAACTGGTGGGTGCCCAACGCCGCCGCGACGGAGGCGATGCTGCGCTCCGCCGGCTTCCGGATCGAGGCGCACCCGGAGCAGGAGGTCTATCTTTGCCGGCGCGTCGAGGCCCCCTACGGCGCCGCCGCCGTTTATCCCCCGAAGGAGCCGCGCGCGTGATCGAAGCCGCGATGATCTGGAACGAGCCCAACAACAAGTCCCACTGGGACCAGGAGGTCGATCCGGGTTGGGTGATGTTCGCCGACATGGCGAAATGCGCCGGCGACGCCATCCACGCGGTGAACCCGAAGCTGACGCGCGTGCTGGGCGGCATCTCGCCGATCGATCCGGGCTTCATGCGCAACATGCAGGAACGCGGCGTGCTGGATTCGGTGGACGCGGTGGCGGTGCACGGCTTCCCGCTCGACTGGAACCTGTGGAAGATCGACGAGTGGCCGTCGCAGATCGAGGAGATCCGCGCCGTTACCAATAAGCCGATCTGGGTGAGCGAGGTCGGCATCTCGACCTTCGGGGCCGAGGAGGTGCAGGTCTGGGGGCTCAACCGCACCGCCGAGCTGCTGATCGGCAAGGCGCCGCGCATCCACTGGTACAGCCTGTATGACCTGCCGCAGGCCTGGGGCGCCACCACCCGCCACCGTGAGGCGGAGGGTTCCTCCTACTACCGCCACTTCTACATGGGGCTGCTGCGCGAGGACGGCTCGCCCAAGCCGGCCGCCGAGCATTTCCGCAAGCACGCGCCGCAGATGGGCCTGTGCCAGTGGTTCCACTACCAGGATCACCGGCTGGACGAGGCCGTGGCCTGGATGAAGCGCATGGGCGTTACCTACCTGCGCACCGGCCTGTCCTGGGCCGACAGCTTCCGGCCCAATGCGCTCGACTGGTTCGACCGGCAGATGGAGGCGCTGCAGGATTTCGACGTCACCGTCACCTTCTGCTTCACGCCGGAACACCGCGGCATCGCGCCGCACCACACCAGCGCGCCGCAGGTGAAGGAGGAGTTCGCGGAGTTCTGCGCCTCCATGATCCGCCGCTACGCCCCGGCCTCCGCCCAGGTGGCGGCGGCCTGAACAGCTGCACGTGCTGACCGGACCGACGATGTTTGATGCCGCTGCATCCGGGGGCGTGACCCCGGCGGAGTCCACGATGCGGGAGCACGGCGCATGGGCGTGACGACCGAAGCGCCTCCGGCCCCCGTTGCGGCGGAGGCGGTCGCGACCATGCGCGCCGCGGTGCTGACGGCGCCGGGGCGGATCGAGGTGCAGGAGGTCGCGCGTCCCGAACCCGGGCCCGGGCAGGTGCGGCTGCGGCTGGAAGGCTGCGGCGTCTGCGCCTCCAACCTCACGCCCTGGGCCGGGCCGGACTGGATGCAGTTCCCGGCCGCGCCCGGTGAGCTCGGCCACGAAGGCTGGGGCACGGTGGATGCGCTGGGCGAGGGCGTGGAGGGCTTTCGCCTCGGCGACCGGGTGGCGGCGCTGAGCTACCGCTCCTTCGCCGAGTACGACCTTGCCGAGGCCCGCAACCTCGTGCCGCTGCCCGAAGCGCTGGCGGACCAGCCCTTCCCCGGCGAGCCGCTGGGCTGCGCCTTCAACATCTTCCGCCGCAGCGGCATCGAGGCGGGGCAGACGGTGGCGATCGTCGGCATCGGCTTCCTGGGCGCGATCCTGTGCCGCCTGGCCACCGATGCCGGGGCGCGGGTGATCGCGATCTCGCGCCGCGCCTGGTCGCTGGACCTCGCGCGGCGGATGGGCGCGGCGGAGGTGATCCCGATGGAGGACCACCACGCGATCATCGAGCGGGTGAAGACGCTGACCGGCGGCCAGTTCTGCGACCGGGTGATCGAGGCGGTTGGCAAGCAGTGGCCGCTCGACCTCGCGGGCGAACTGGTGCGCGAACGCGGGCGCCTCATCGTCGCGGGTTATCACCAGGACGGGCCGCGTCAGGTCAACATGTGGCTGTGGAACTGGCGCGGCATCGACGTGATCAACGCGCATGAGCGTGACCCGGCTGTCTACGTCGAAGGCATCCGCGAGGCGGTGGCGGCGGTGGCGGCGGGGCGTCTCGATCCCGCGCCGCTCTACACCCACCGCTTCCCGCTGGAACGGCTGGGCGAGGCGCTGGACGCCACGCGCGACCGGCCGGACGGCTTTCTCAAGGCGCTGGTGAGCTTCCGGTGAGCGGCATGACGGGGCGCAGGCCGCGCCTGGGCTTCCTCGGCACCGGCTGGATCGGGCGCCACCGCATGGCGGCGATCCTCGAGGGCGGACAGGTGGAGGCGGTGGCGATCTCCGACCCATCCGCCGAGATGCTGGACCAGGCGGCCGCGCTGGCGCCCGGCGCGGCGCGGGTGGACTCGCTCGACGCCATGCTGGCGCTGGAACTCGACGGGGTGGTGATCGCCACGCCCTCCGCCCTGCATGCGGAGCAGTCGATCCAGGCGCTGGAGCGCGGCGCCGCGGTGTTCTGCCAGAAGCCGCTGGGCCGCACGGCGGGTGAGGCCGAGGCCGTGGTGGCCGCCGCGCGCCGGGCGGACCGGCTGCTCGACGTGGACCTGTCCTATCGCGCGACGGCGGGGATGCGGCGCATCCGCGAGGTGATCGCGGGCGGCGAGCTCGGCCACGTCTTCGCCGTGGACCTCGTGTTCCACAATGCCTACGGGCCGGACAAGGCGTGGTTCTACGACCCGCAGCTTTCGGGCGGCGGCTGCGTGATGGACCTGGGCGTGCACCTGGTGGACCTGGCGCTCTGGGTGCTGGACTTCCCGGAGGTCACGGCGGTGTCCGGCAGGCTCTTCTCGGGCGGCGCGGTGCTGCGGCCGGAGGACGGTAAGGTCGAGGACTACGCCCTGGCCACGATCGAGCTGGCGGGCGGCACGGCGGTGCAACTGGCCTGTTCCTGGAAGCTGCCGGCGGGCTGCGACGCGGTAATCGGCGCCAGCTTCTACGGCACCGGGGGCGGGGCCGCGCTGCGCAACCGCGACGGCTCCTTCTACGACTTCGTGGCGGAGCGCTACCGCGGCACCTCGCGCGAGGTGTTGGCGGAACCGCCGGATAGCTGGGGTGGCCGCGCCGCCGCGAACTGGGCGGGGCGCCTCGCCGCCGGCGCCGGCTTCGACCCGGCGGCCGAGCGCCTGGTCGAGGTGGCGCGGGTGCTCGACCGCATCTACGGCCGCTAGGCGCCCCGTGCGGTCCGGCCCCCGAGACCGGCCGCACGGCGCGTGAGGCTCAGAACGGCAGCTTGAAGCCGCCGAGGCCGCCGCCCATGCCGGGGATGTTCAGCCCGGCGGTGGCCTTCTGCATCTCCTCGGCGGCGATCGCCTCGACCTTGTTCTTGGCGTCGGCATGGGCGGCGACCAGCAGGTCCTCCAGCACCTCGCCTTCCTCAGCGGACAGGAGGGAGGGGTCGATCTTGACGCTCTTGAGCTCGCCCTTGCCCGACAGCGACACCTTGACCATGCCGGCGCCGGCCTGACCGTCGACGACCTGCGCCTCCAGCCTCGCCTGCATTTCCTGCATCTTGGTCTGCATCTGCTGGGCCTGCTTGAGCATGCCGCTGAGGTTCTTCATGCGCGTCGTCCTGCTTCTCGGTGAGGGTGGCGTGTCGCAGGCGAGTATCTAGGGCACCGACCCCGCCACGTCAGCCCGCCCGGCCTTGAGCGGGTGGGGAATCCTGCTCTGCTGCGCCGGATCCCGGGCAGGGGGATGGGAGCGGGATGATCGACCTCGAACGTGTGCGGGCCGACACGCCGGCCACGGCGCGGCGCGCCTGCTTCCACAATGCCGGCACCGCGCCCTGGCCAACCGGCTGCGCGACGGCCTGCGAGCCATTCCCGGCGCCGCCGTGCGCGCGCGACCTGGGGCATGACCCATCCGCCATCGTGAGCTTCACGCCGGACGGGCAGCGGGCGCGCGACGTGGTGGCGCGGGCCGGGGCGGCACACATCAGCATCGGCGCTTCGGAACCTTCCTCGACACGCCTCGATGCCGAGGCACGAGGGCTGCCGACGCTGATCCGCGCCGCTCTACAACACGGAGGCGGAGATCGACCGGCTGGTGGCACTGTGCGAGCGGCTGATGCGGGGCGCCGCGGCGTAGGGGCGGGACCGCCGTGGCCAGGAAGGAGGGAGAAGGAGTTCTCCCTCCTTCCCGGACCCTTCCACCCTCATCCCTTTTTCGGGACGCTGCCGCGGGAGTGTGGCTGGCGGTGTGCGCTCCGGCTCGATGAGCCGGAGCGAGCGACGGTTCAGCCAGCGCTGACAGGAGGCTTTGATTCTTCCGGGCAGTGCTGGCGGCCGTCGTACCGCGACGGGCTTTCAACGTTCCCGCGGCAGCGTCCCGGAAAAAGATGAGAGGGGGAGCGGGGGAGAGAATTCCTTCTCTCCCCCGGGACAGAGCCCAACCCCGATCAGACGGCCGAGCGGCTCGGCAGGGCGAAGCGGCGGATCTCGCCCACCACCACGAGGTAGCTCAGTGCCGCTACCACCGCGTTGGCGCCGATGAACACCAGCGCGCCGTTGAAGGAGCCGGTGCTCTGGATGATGTAGCCGATGATGATCGGCGTGGTGATCGAGGAGATGTTGCCGAACATGTTGAACAGCCCACCGCTCAGCCCCGCGATCTCGCGCGGCGCGGTGTCGGAGATCACGGCCCAGCCCAGCGCGCCCACGCCCTTGCCGAAGAAGGCCACGGCCATGATGAACACCACCAGCCACTGCGCGTCGACGTAGTTGCACAGCACCATGCTGACCGACATCAGCATGCCCGCCACGATCGGCGTCTTGCGGGCAGCGGTGAGCGAGTAGCCGCGGCGCAGCATGGCGTCCGACCAGATGCCGCCCAGCACGCCGCCGGTGAAGCCGCAGATCGCCGGGATCGAGGCCACGAAGCCGGCGTTGAGGATCGACATGCCACGCTGCTGCACGAGGTAGACGGGGAACCAGGTGATGAAGAAGTAGGTCAGCGCGTTGATGCAGAACTGGCCGAGATAGATGCCCAGCATCATGCGGTTGCTGACGAGGTCCTTGATAAAGGAAAGCTGCGGGCCTTCCTTCTTGCCGGCGCGGCTTTCGGTCTCGTCCATGTTCACCAGCGCGCCGCCCTCGGCCATGTAGTCCATCTCGGCGCGGCCGAGGCGCGGGTGCTCGTGCGGGCTGTAGATGGTCCTGAGCCAGATCAGGCTGATGACGATGCCCACGATGCCCATGAAGTAGAAGGGATAGGGCCAGCCGTAGGAGGAGGTGAGCCAGCCCATCACGGGGGCGAAGAACACGGTGGCGAAGTACTGCGCCGAGTTGAAGATGGCGGACGCCGTGCCGCGCTCGTTGGAGGGGAACCAGGCGGCGACGAGGCGGCTGTTGGCCGGGAAGGAGGGCGCCTCGGCAAAGCCCACCAGGAAGCGCAGCGCGAACAGGGCGTAGAGCGCCGCCGCCGTGGCCATCAGCTCCACGCTGCCCTGGAGGAAGGTGAAGATCGACCACAGGAAGATGCTGCCGAAATACACCTTCTTGGAGCCGAAGCGGTCCAGCAGCCAGCCGCCCGGGATCTGCCCGATCACGTAGGCCCAGCCGAAGGCCGAGAAGACGAAGCCCATCTCCACCGGGCTGAAGCCCAGTTCCTTCGAGAGCGCCGGACCCGCGATCGCCAGCGTGGCGCGGTCGGCGTAGTTCACCATGGTGACGGCGAACAGCATCGCGACGATGCCGAAGCGGACGCGGCCTTTCCTGACCTCCGCGGTGAGAGCGGCTGATGACATGGAAGCGGTTCCTCGAGGACTCTGCTGTGCAAGCCGCCTGGCGTGGCGGGCAGTTTTGGGGATCAGTCGCGCCGCAGCGTCAGGGCGGTGCGGCCGACTGGGGTTGAGAGGGCTCCTGGGCACCGCCGGCGGCCGCGGGCCGGGAGCGGCGTCGGAGAGGGCGGAAGCTGTCCGGTGCGTCCTCGAAGAGCGTCGGGTGATCCCGCATCACTTCCTCCGTGGACACGAAGACGCCGCGCAGGTGGTGGCGCATCGCCTCGGTGGCGCCCGCCGCATCCCCGGCGGAGATGCGGTCGATGATGCGGGCGTGTTCCTCCAGGACGGATTGCCGCTTCGAGGGGCGCTGCACCGACAGGTAGCGGATGCGGTCGAGATGAATCCGCGCCATCTCCACCACGGTCCAGGCCGCCGCCTGCCCGGCCAGCGCCATCAGCTGCTGGTGGAGCGCTTCGTCGGCCGCGAGGAACTCCGCCTCGCTGTCGCAGAGCCGCTGCCGGTCCAGCAGGAGGCGCAGCTCCGTGACCTGCGCGGGCGTGCGCAGCGCTGCGCCCAGGCCGACGGCTGCGCATTCCAGCGCCTCGCGCACGAACTGGCTTGAGCGGATGCGCGCGGTCGAGATCGGCGACACGAGGGTGCCGCGCTGCGGCTGGATCGAGACGAGGCCCTCCTCTTCCAGCTTGCTCAGCGCTTCGCGCACCGGCGTGCGGCTGACGCCGAAATCCTGCGCCAACTCCTTTTCCGACAGGGTCTGCAGGGGAGGGTAGTGACCGGAAACGATGCGGCCCCGGATCAACTGATGGAGCTGCAAGGCCGCGGTGGCGGGGCGGCCGCTCCGCAGGGGTGCCGCCACAAAGGTCCCTCGCTCCCGGATGTCGCTTCGCATGCGGGCACTCTTATAAAAGACATACTAGCATGCAAGTTGCATTTTCGTCATCTGCGCGCCGGCCGCCGAGGTCGGCGTGGCTATTCCTGCGGAAGTTCAGGGTTCTGCGTCGTCCGCCCGGCCCGACGGCCGGTGCCCGCCGTCGCGACGCGGGAATGCTGCGGAAGCCGAAGGGCGGAAGCCGGGAACCGGGCGTGCCGGCCCGGCAGCGGCTCAGTCGAAGTCCGACAGCCCCGCGGGTTCGGCGTCGGGCGGGGCGAACTCCCGCTCGTCGCCCTCTTCCATCCCCGCCGTGCCTTCCGCCGCTTCCTCGAGGGCCGCGGGCGGCAGGCCGTACTCGTCGAGCGACTCGTCGCGCACCGCATCCTCGCCGATCTGCGCGCCCGGAAAGGCGGCGAGCACGGCCTGGACCAGCGGGTGGCTCAGCGCCAGCTCGCGGGTCTGCGCCGCGACGGCCTTGCCCTGCTGGGCCAGGGTCGGCTCGCCGGCGTCGTTGGACAGCACCACGGTCCAGCGCTGCCCCGTGGTTTCCGCCAGCAGCACCGTCAGCTGCGCGGCCAGGTCGCGAGGGGCCTGGGGCAGGGGTCGCAGCTCGATTCGGCCGCGCGCGAACTCCACGAGGTGGACGCTGTGCACGAGGTGGGCGTGCAGCATCGGCCGGCGGCCCGAGGCCAGCATGACCACCTCGCGGAAGGAGCTGGGCTGCGGGGCGGGCGCGGGGGCCGCGGCCGCCACCGGCATCTCCCCGCCGGCGGCCATGCGGATGCCGTCGGGCGGCTGCGTCGCGGCGCCACCGCCGGGCGGCATTCCGGGCTCGGCTGGGGAAAAACCGCCGTTCGGCGTGCCGGATGCGGAACCAGCCACGCTGCCGGAGCTGGAACCATTGGAGCCGGCGAGATCGGAGTTCGCACTCCCCTGCGCGGTGCCAGCCTGCGCGCCAGTGCCGAGCGCCGGCGCGCCGTTGGACAGGCGCCGCAGAATCTCGCCCGGCGTCGGCATCTCCGCCACGTGGGCGAGGCGGATCAGCACCATCTCCGCCGCGGCGCGGCGGTCGGGCGCGTGGGCGAGTTCCTCCAGGCCCTTCAGCAGCATCTGCCAGGCGCGTCCCAGCACCGGCACCGACAGGCTGGCGGCCAGGGCGCTGCCGCGGGTGCGCAGCTCCTCCGGCAGGCCCGGGTCGTCGCGCAGCGCGGGCACGGAGCGCAGGCGGGTTAGCTGGTGCGTGAGCTCGGCCAGGTCGGAGAGCAGCACGCCGGCATCGGCCCCGTGTTCGTGCGCGCGGTCCATCTGCCGCAGCATGGCGGCGACGTCGCCGCGCATCGCGGCCTCCATCACGTCGAGCACCAGGGTGCGGTCGGCGAGGCCCAGCATGTCGCGCACGGCACCGGCCGTGACGAGGCCGCCTTCCTCCGACAGCGCGATCGCCTGATCCAGCAGCGACAGCCCGTCGCGGGCGGAGCCGTCGGCGGCGCGGGCGATCATCGCCAGCGCCTCGGGCTCCAGCTTCGCGCCCTCGCGCTCGCCGATGCGGGTGAACAGGCCCGACAACTCGGCCTGCGACATGCGGCGCAGGTGAAAGGTCTGGCAGCGCGACAGGATGGTCGCCGGAACCTTGCGCAGTTCGGTGGTGGCGAAGATGAAGCGCACGCCCGGCGGCGGTTCCTCCAGCGTCTTGAGAAGCGCGTTGAAGGCCGGGCCCGACAGCATGTGGACCTCATCCAGGATGAAGACCTTGCAGCGGCCCTGGACGGGGCGGAAGCGCACCTGTTCGCGCAGTTCCCGCACGTTGTCGACGCCGTTGTTGCTGGCGGCGTCGAGCTCGGTCACGTCGGGGTGGCGGTCGGCGAGGATGGCGCGGCAGTTGGGGCAGACGCCGCAGGGGTCCACGGTCGGGCCGCCATTGCCGTCCGGCCCGGTGCAGTTCAGCGCGCGGGCGATGATGCGGGCGGTGGTGGTCTTGCCGACGCCGCGGATGCCCGTGAGCATGAAGGCGTGGGCGATGCGGTTCTGGGCGAAGGCGTTGCGCAGGGTGCGCACCATCGCCTCCTGCCCCACCAGGTCGGCAAAGGTGGTGGGCCGGTATTTCCGGGCCAGGACGCGATAGGGCTGGGTGGGCTCGGGTTCCGGCAGCGGCGCCGGGACGGGCGCCGCGGCGGGTGCCTCGCCGAAGAGACCGGGGCCGTCGGCGGGCGGCTCGGGGATCTCGTCGTAAGCGGGCGCGTCTTGGTCGGCGTGGTCGCTGGGCATCCGGTTCCGGGAGCTGGAGCGCGAGGGCCTGCGGGAAGGTGGCCGCATTCCGGTGGAAGACCGACACGCGACCCGGGCGGAAACTCGTTGCGGCTGCTTCCTTCCGGACCTGACCGGGTTGGCGAGGCGCCCGTCCGCGGCCGGCCTTCCGCCGGCAGATATGGCCTCCCCGCGGCCGGAAGGCAATCCGGCAAGAGCATTCCCTGGCCGGGTCCGGTTGGGGAACAGGGTGGGCGGGATGTTTCCGGAGGGTGTTCCCGGGCCACGCCGCCGCGGCCTGGGGACTCGCCTCAGTGGTCCTGGAGGCCCGGCAGCGTCGCCAGCGCCCCCACCATGATCCCCGCCATGTGGCCCAGGCCCAGCCGCGCGCGGACGGCGGGCGAGCAGCCGGGCAGGCCTTCGCGCAGGGCGCGCCGCACCAGGGCGCGGTAGTCGCGCGGGGTGTCGGCGACGTAGATGCCGTCGTCGATCGCCTCGGCCACCAGGGGGCCGTAGCCTTCCACGGCGTGCGGCGTGGCGATCACCGCGCAGCCGCTGGCCACGGCATCGGCCATCTTCAGCTTGGCGCCGGCGCCGATCCGCACCGGCACCAGCACGCAGGCGGCGGCCGCGAAGAAGCCCGCCTTCTCGCTGTCCTCGACGTAGCCGGTGGCACGGAAGCGGGTCTCGTTGATGGTGCGGAAGTCGTTGTAGCGCTTATCTTCGTGGATCGCGCGGCCCAGCGCGCCGGCGGCCCAGATCTGCTCGTCATGAGCCAGGAAGCCCAGACCCTGGGGAAAGACATCGAAGAAGCCTTCCACGTTGGGCCAGTAGGCGCTGCCCATGGTGGCGGCGTAGCGGATGCCGGCCGCCCCGGCCTCACGCGCGAAGCGGCCGCCGGCGGTGCTGGTCGGCTGCGCCAGGTCGGACACGGCGGGCAGGTAGACCACGGGCCGGCCGCTTTCCTGCTCGATCTCGGCCGCTTCCAGGTCGGAGATCGAGAACACCAGGTCGGCCGCCCGGGCGAAGTCGAGCTCCAGCGCCCGGGTCGCCAGCACCAGCGCGTCGTCGCCCGGGCGCTTCATGCCGAGGCGGAAGAAGGGCGCGCGGGCGCTCCACTCGATGTTCTGGCTGGAATACACGATCCGGGGGCGCGGGCCGGAATCGGGCAGGGCTTGGCGCAGCACCAGCCAGTCCCAGGGATGTTCCACGTGAACCATGTCGGGGCGCAGACGGGCGAGCAGGCGGCGGAGCTGCGCCACCACCTCGGGCTGCCGCGCGGCGGCGCGGGCGACGTGCAGGTCGGCAAAGAGGATGTCGCCCAGGGCGCGGTCGGCCAGCGCGTCGCCTTGCAGGACGATGTCGTGGGGGCCCCATTCCTCGGGCGGGAAGAAGCGCTCGTGGAAGATCCCGGCCATGTCGACCTGCCAGCCGGCATGGCGCAGGGCCCAGGCCACGCTGGCGGCCCGGACCTGACCGCCATGCTTGGGCGCGGAGAGCGGGAAGGGCGTGATGATCAGGCAGTGCGGCATCCTGCGTCCTCCCTTCAGCCGTTCCGGACCGGGTCGGATGCGCCCCCAGACGATGCCGCGGCGCCGGCCGCGGGAACCCCGTCGGGGAAGGCCAGGCGCAGCACCGTGTCGTGGACCACCTGACCGAAATCCTCGTAGGCCGGACCGCGGTAGCGCCCTGCCGCCTCGCGCAGGGCGTCCAGCCGGGTGTCGTCCACGATCAGCGAGCGGATCTCATCGACCCAGGCCGGCAGGTCGAAGGGGTCGATCGCCGGCATCAGCCCTTCCGAGGCCTCCACCAGCGCCGGGCAGCTCGACACCACCACCGGCGTGCCGAAGGACAGGCTTTCCGCCGCGGCGAGGCCGAAGCCTTCCGAGATGGAGGGGAAGAGCGTGAAGCGCGCATGGCGGTACAGCCAGATGAGCTGCGCGTCGGACACCTGGTCCAGCACGAGGAGGCGCTTGCGCCAGCGCCAGTTGCGCTCCACCAGCAGGCGCACGGTTTCCGTGCCCCAGCCCCACTTGCCGACGAAGACCAGCGTCGGAACCGCGTCGATGCCGCGCTCCTCCACCAGCCGGTCCCAGGCGTGGAACAGTAGCTGGTGGTTCTTGCGGGTCTCGATGGTGGAACAGAAGAAGGCGAAGCTTTCCCCATCCAGCTCCGGGATGGCGACCTCGCCGATCTCCGCCGCGCGCGCCTTGAGGAAGTTCGGCAGGTAGGCGTGGACGATCGGCGGGTCGAGATCGTTCGGCTCGGCCACGTAGCGCCGGTAGGTGTCGGTGCTGTGTTCCGAGATCGAGACCAGCTGCGCCGCCAAGTGGCCGATCTCCACCCAGTGCCGCTGATACATGTGCGGGTCGTTGGGCGTGGTGTAGGGATGGCGCATCGCGATCACGTCGTAGATCACCGCCACGAAGCGGACGCCGTCGCGCCCGCAGATGCGGCTGAGATAGCCGTAGTCCATGTAGTCCCAGGTGTTGGACATCGACAGCACGACGTCGCCTGGGCGGAAGCGCATGGCGCCCTCGGGCACGGGCGCTTCCTGCACCGCCTCGGCCGCGGCTTCGATCGCCGCCGCTTCGGTCGGCGCATCAGCCGCGGCCGCCTCCTCCAGGGTCTCGTCCATGCCCGGCGGAGGATTGTCGGGCCGCACCGCGCTGCGCCCGAGGCGGGCCGCGTGACCCAGGGCGCTGGCGCCGCGGAACAGCACGGCGTGGCCGCCGCGCGCCGTGTGAAGGCCGATCCGGCGCAGGATGCGGGTGCCCAGGCGGCGCAGGCCCGACTGATCCGGCCGCACCGGCAACAGGCGCGCCGCGTCGCGGATCAGGATGGTGTTGAAGTCCTGCGGGCGCAGCCTGGTGGCGCTGCGCAGGCGGCGGCGCAGCAGCTGCCCGGGGCTGAGGTTGGGCGCCTCGGGCTCGGGGAGGGGCGGCTCGGGCCGGGGGAGAACCGATACCTCGGGCGCCTTGTTGTCCTGCGCCGCGTCGTCCGCGTCATCCGCCTCGTCCGCGTCGGCTTCCGGCAGCGGGTCCTGGCCCAGGTCCATGGCCGTGGCCTGGTCCGCGGCGTAGCGCTCGAACAGGATGCGGCGCAGCAGCCGGCGCTCCGATGGCTGAAGCGGCCGGTAGGCCCGCAGCTCGCCGTCGAAGATTACGAAGTCCAGCGGCACGTCCGGCGCATGGGCCAGGAACTCCGCCACGTAGTGCTCGGCGCGCACGATGCCCACCGGCGTGCGCATCCCGTAGTACAGGGTCAGCGAGGCGTCGAAGAAGACCCGCGGCCCCTTGGTGCGTGCGGGTGAGGCGACGCGGGCCTGCGTGGCGCGGTTCGCACCCCCCGCCAGCGTCACCTCCGCATTCGCCTGCGCCGGCTGGGCGGTCAGCTCGGCCTCGGCCAGCAGACGCTGCGTTTCGGCTTCCAGGGCGCGGGCCTGCGCCTGCCGGGCGGCGTCCTCGGCCTCCGCCGCCCTGGCCTGCCAGCGCGCTTCCGCCTCGCGCGCGGCATCCTCGGCGGCCACGGCCTTGGCCAGCAGGCGTGCCTCGGCCTCGCGGGCTTCCTCCCTACTGCGCTGCAGCTCCTGCCGGGATGCCTCGGCCGCCGCCCGTGCCTGCTCGGCCGTGGCGGAAGCCTCCAGCTCGGCGATCGTGGTGCCGTGCCCCTCGGCCGCCACCGCCTTGCGGATGGCCGCGATGCTGACGTAGTCGTCGAAGACGTTGGGCGGCTCACGGAAGCGCGGCAGCAGCGCCTCCGCCTTCTCGCGCGCGACGTAGAAGCGGTTCAGCCCGTCGAACCAGGCGAAGACGTAGCCCGCCTCCAGCAACGTGCCTTCCCAGGCCTCGTGCGAGGGCTCCGGCGAGTTGGGCAGCGTGGCCTCGACCAGCACGATCCAGGGGCGGAAGCGGACGAAGTCGGCGCCGCGCAGGACCTCGGCCTCAGCACCCTCGGCGTCGATCTTCAGGAAGTGGATGGCGGAGCGGACGTGCTGCTCGCAGACCAGGGCCAGCGTGCTGACCTCCACCTGGTGCCGCTCCACCTTGTGGCCAGCCACCTGGTGCTGCCGGGCGAATTCCGGGTCGAGGGTCGAGAGGCCGGTTTCCCCGATGCGGAAGAAGGTGGCTTCCCCGGCCTCCTCCCCCAGCGCCAGTTGCAGGTTGATGTCGCGCGGGCGCGCCTCGGCCATCGCGGCGTACCCGACGGTGTCGGGCTCGACGTTGATGCCGCTCCAGCCGTGTTCGTAGAAGGCGAGGGTGACGGAGTCCTCGCGCGGTCTCCAGGCGCCCACGTCGATGTAGAAGCCCTGTCCGACGTCGCGCAACGCGCGCCAGAGCATGACGTCCTCTAGGTTCTGGGCATAGGAGATCAGGCTCAACCCGGACGCACTCCGCCGACCATGGTAAGGGATGCTCCACCATCGGCGACGGCGGAGCAACCACGCGGGCGTGTTAACCGTCCCCCTGGGGGCGGTAAAGGGCGACCACGCGTTCTGGTTGCAGGGTGGTAGGCCAGCCGCCCCGGCCCTCGCGAAGAAGGGCCGGGGCGGTGGGGTTCAGCCTTCCGACGACTGTGCCGGCACGGGAGCCGGGCGCTCCGTCAGGCCGCGCAGGGCGCGCAGGGCGCGGCGCAGGGCAATGCTGTCGCCCTCGTCCGGCTCCAGCGCGAAGAGCAGGGTGGAGCGGCCCGTCACCACGTATTCCTGCCCGCTGTCGAAGTTCTCGATCTCGATCCCCTCGGGCTGGTTGGTGTCCAGCAGGCAGTGCCAGGTCTTGCCGCCCACCACCTCCGGCAGGGTGAAGTTCACCACGTCGTGGTAGGAGTTGATGACGATCAGCGCCGTGATGTCCATCGCCGGGCGGTGGATGCCGGTGGCGCGCGCCCGGCCGTCCAGCAGCATGCCGAGGCAGCGGGCGGACGGGTCGCCCCAGGCCTCGTCGGGCATCGTCGTGCCGGCCGGGGACAACCACTCCACGTCCTTGACGTCCAGCTCCGCATTGTGCCGGCCGGTCAGGAAGCGGCCGCGGCGCAGGATCGGCAGGGCCTTGCGCAGGGCGATCACCTTGCGGGTGAACTCGATAAGTGAGTGCCCTTCCTCGGTGATGTTTTCCCAGTCCACCCAGTTCAGCTCGTTGTCCTGGCAGTAGGTGTTGTTGTTGCCGTTCTGCGTGCGGCCGAGCTCGTCGCCCGCCAGGATCAGCGGCGTGCCCTGCGACAGCAGCAGCGTCGCCAGGAAGTTGCGCTTCTGCCGCTCGCGGAGCTTGATGATCTCCTCGTCGTCGGTCGGGCCTTCCGCGCCGCAGTTCCAGCTCTTGTTGTCAGAATGGCCGTCCTGACCGTTCTCGCCGTTCTCCTCGTTGTGCTTCTCGTTGTAGGAGACGAGGTCGTTGAGGCAGAAGCCGTCATGCGCGGTGATGAAGTTCACCGAGCTCCAGGGACGCCGGCCGCGCTTGTTGAAGCGGTCGCCCGAGGCGGTCATGCGCGTCGCCATCTCCGACAGCTTGCCCTCGTCGCCCTTCCAGTATTCGCGCACGGTGTCGCGGTACTTGTCGTTCCACTCCGCCCAGCCGGGCGGGAAGCCGCCGACCTGATACCCGCCGGGGCCGATGTCCCAGGGCTCGGCGATCAGCTTCACGGAAGACAGGATCGGGTCCTGGCGGCAGC
This sequence comes from Roseomonas elaeocarpi, assembly GCF_042433915.1. NCBI lineage: Bacteria > Pseudomonadati > Pseudomonadota > Alphaproteobacteria > Acetobacterales > Roseomonadaceae > Roseomonas > Roseomonas elaeocarpi. The sequence continues at coordinate 123,838 of NZ_JBHLUN010000017.1, forward strand.
TGTCGAGGAAGCCGCCGCCCTCGTCGAAGCCGTAGGGTTCGCGGCCCAGGATGGTGGCGAGGTCGAAGCGGAAGCCGTCAACGTGCATTTCCTGCACCCAGTAGCGCAGGCTGTCGGTGACCATCTGCAGCACGCGCGGATGGCTGAGGTTCACCGTGTTCCCGGTGCCGGTCTCGTTGATGTAGTAGCGCTTCTGGTCGGGCAGCAGCCGGTAGTAGCTGGCGTTGTCGATGCCCTTGAAGGAAAGGGTCGGGCCGCGCTCGTTGCCTTCCGCCGTGTGGTTGTACACCACGTCGAGGATGACCTCGAGGCCGGCGTCATGGAGGCGTGCCACCATCTCCTTGAACTCGCTCAGTGAGCCGGAAGCGGAATAGCGGAGCTCCGGCGCGAAGAAGGAGATGGTGTTGTAGCCCCAGTAGTTCGCGAGGCCCTTGTCGGTCAGGTGCTGGTCCTGCACGAAGCCGTGCACTGGCAGCAGCTCCACCGAGGTGACGCCGAGCGAGCGGATGTAGTCCACGATCTCGCGTTGGCCGAGGCCGGCATAGGTGCCGCGCAGCTCTTCCGGGATGGCGGGGTGGAGCTTGGTGAAGCCCTTGACGTGCGTCTCGTAGAAGATCGTCTCCGACCAGGGCACGTTGGGCGAGCGGTCCTGGCCCCAGGTGAAGGCCGGATCGACGACGCGGCTCTTGGGCATGAAGGGGGCGCTGTCACGCTCGTCGAAGGTGGTGTCGTCGCCGCTTTCCATCACGTAGCCGAAATGCGACGGGTCCCACTTCAGCTCCCCCACCAGGCCCTTGGCGTAGGGGTCGAGCAGCAGCTTGTTGGGGTTGAAGCGGTGACCGTTGGCGGGGTCGTAAGGGCCGTGGACGCGGTAGCCGTAGACCGTGCCCGGGCGGGCATCGGGCAGGTAGCAGTGGAACACCTCGTCCGTGTATTCCGGCATCACCACGCGATCGATCTCGCGCTCGCCCTTGGGGTCGAAGAGGCAGAGCTCGACCTTGGTGGCATTGGCCGAGAACAGCGCGAAGTTCACGCCCAGCCCGTCCCAGGTGGCGCCAAGCGGAAAGGGACGGCCCTCGCGGACCCGGATCTCACGGTTCACGGAGGCGGCCGCCAGATTGGCTTGGCCGGGGGCGGGCAAGGCGTCGGACATTCGGGGCAGAACCTGCTTCGTTTTCGGGAGGCCGACCGCGAACCGCGGGGCAGCGGCACAACAACCGGCGGGGTGCGGCAGAGTTGCCCCGGCGCGGCGAACCCGACCAGTTCCCCGGGACCAGTCCCCGGGACCGACTCCCGGCACCTGTCGCCTGGAACCAGTTCCCGGAGCACGCCTCCTCAGCGCCTGTTTCGCGGCCGGCCCGTCATGGCGGGCTCCTGCGAGGAGGGGACACCCCCAGGCCGGCCCGCGCCCATCCGACATGCCACCCGGCAGGCCCACACGCGCACGGCGCGCGGACGTGACCGGCCGCGCGATGGACCCGGTGGCGGGCGCGTGGCACCCTCCGCGTCGCCCATGCTCTCGATCCCCGCCAGCCGCCCCAACGTTTACACCGGCAACCCGCTCGACCGCGCATCGGACCTGCGCGACGACGCGGGTGTGATGGAGGCGCTGCTGGCGCGCGACGACGCGCTGTTCGTGCCGGTCTGGCGCGGCCGCTCCCTGTTGCGCGGCGTCGGCGAGAACCGGCCGGAAACCGTGATGCTGCGCAACGGTGCGGCCGGGGCGCTGCGGGCGGCGGGCGGGGCCTGGTGCTTCCTGGGGTTGCTGGGGCCGGAGGCGAAGGACGTCGCGGGCGATCGCCTGGGCGCCACGCCGGTCTATGCCCTCGACTGTTCCGACGCCGAGGACCCGCTGCCGCTGCTGCCCGAGGGCGCGGGCGAGTTCACCGACATCCGGCCCCTGGCCAGCCTCCTGCCGGCGGGCGAGGCCAGCATCCTGGCGCATGCGCGCGGCATGATGCACTGGCGGACGCGCCACCGCTTCTGCGGGGTTTGCGGCGCCACCTGCGAGCCGCGCTCGGCCGGCAACGTCGTGGTCTGCACCAACTGCGGCACCTCCCACTTTCCGCGCACCGATCCGGCCGTGATCATGCTGGTGATCCACGGCGACCGCTGCCTCCTGGGCAATTCCACGCGCTTCCCGGACAACACCATGTACTCGACGCTGGCGGGCTTCGTGGAACCGGGCGAGAGCCTGGAGGAGGCCGTCCGGCGCGAGGTGCTGGAAGAATCGGGCATCCGGGTGGGACGGGCCTTCTACCACTCCTCGCAGCCCTGGCCCTTTCCGGCCTCGATCATGCTGGGCTTCCACGCCGAGGCGCTGACGGAGGAGATCGCGATCGATCCCAGCGAGATTCGCGATGCCCGCTGGTTCAGCCGCGACGACCTGCGGCGGCCCGAGGCCCTGGGCATCCGGCTTCCGCGGGCGGATTCCATCGCGCGGCGACTGATCGAGGACTGGTTGGAGTCTCCCTGATGCGTTTTCCCCTCCGTGCCGCGCGCCGGTGCCTCCTGGCCGGCGCGCCCCTGCTGCTGGCCGGCTGTGGCGCCATCTCCAACCCGGCGCCCCTGCCGTCCTCGCCCCAGGAAGTGGCCTGTCGCGAGGAGGCCTCCCGCTCGCCGGAGGTCAAGGCGCTGATGCAGCAGCAGCCGCCCAACGAGAACGCCATGTGGTTCGCCCGCTGGAAGGACGAGGTCTCCGCGGCGCAGTCCCGTGGCACCGTGGCCTGCCTGCGCCGCAACGGGCAGCCGGTGGCGGGCGGCGTGGAGTTCGTCCGCCCGGCCGGCGCCGCGCAGCCCGGCGACACCTCCATGCGCTGACGCGGTGGCCGGCGCCCCGGACCGGCTCGCCGGGCTGACACGCCGGGCTGGCATCCCAGGCTGGCACCCTCGGACCGGATGCCCCGTGGCGACCGTGTCGCGGCGTGGCGCCACCCTGCGGGCCGGCTTGAGGTCGTTTCCCGCCCGACACATGGCGGCGATCACGCCTTTCGCGCTTGTTTCCCCGTGCGGGTGGCGGCAGAAACCCGCGCCATGACCGACGCCCTGCCGATCCGCCGCGCCCTGCTTTCCGTTTCCGACAAGGGAGGGCTGATCGAGTTCGCGCGGGCGCTGGTGGCGCACGGGGCCGAACTGCTCTCCACCGGCGGCACCGCCGCCGCGATCCGCGCCGCTGGCCTGCCCGTCAAGGACGTGAGCGAGCACACCGGCTTCCCGGAGATCCTGGACGGCCGCGTGAAGACGCTGGTGCCGCAGGTCCATGGTGGGCTGCTGTATCGCCGCGACCTGCCCGAGCACGTGGCGCAGGCGGAGGAGCACGCGATCGCGCCGATCGATCTCGTCTGCGTCGACCTGTATCCCTTCGAGGCCACCGTGGCGCGTGGTGCGTCCTTCGACGACTGCATCGAGAATATCGACATCGGCGGCCCGGCGATGATCCGCTCGGCGGCCAAGAACCACGCCCACGTGGCGGTGCTGACCTCGCCCGCGCAGTACGCCGAGGTGTCGGCGGCGCTGACGGCCGGCGGCACCACGCTGGCGCTGCGCCGCACCCTGGCGGCCGCCGCCTATGCCCGCACCGCTGCCTACGACGCCGCGATCGCCGCCTGGTTCGCGAAGCAGGAAGCGCAGGAGTTCCCGCAGCGCCTGAGCGTGCCGGGCGTGCTGCGGCAGACGCTGCGCTACGGCGAGAACCCGCACCAGCGCGCGGCCTTCTACGCCGACGGCACGGACCGGCCGGGCATCGCCACCGCGCGGCAGGTGCAGGGCAAGGAGCTGTCCTACAACAACATCAACGACACCGACGCGGCCTTCGAGGCGGTGGCGGAGTTCGACCGCCCGGCGATCGTGATCGTCAAGCACGCCAACCCCTGCGGCGTGGCGCTGGGCGCCGACCTGAGCGAGGCCTGGGACAAGGCCTTCCTGTGCGACCCGGTCTCGCCCTTCGGCGGCATCGTAGCGGCCAACCGCGTGCTGGACGCCGCCGCGGCGGAGCGGATCGCGGCGATCTTCACCGAGGTGGTGATCGCCCCCGACGCTTCGGAGGAGGCCAAGGCCGTCTTCGCCCGCAAGAAGAACCTGCGCCTGCTGCTGACCGGCGCCGTGCCCGACCCAGTGGCCGAGGGGATGACCTTCCGCTCCGTCTCCGGGGGCTTCCTGGCGCAGAACCGCGACGCGGGCCGCGTCACCGAGGCGGATCTGCGGGTGGCGACCAAGCGCGCGCCTACTGCGCAGGAGATGGCGGACCTGCTGTTCGCCTTCCGGGTCTGCAAGCACGTGAAGAGCAACGCCATCGTTTACGCCAAGGGCGAGGCCACGGTGGGCGTGGGCATGGGCCAGCCGAACCGGGTGGACAGCGCCCGCATCGCCGCCTGGAAGTCGGCCGAGGCCGCCAAGGCCGCCGGCCTCGACGCGCCGCTGGCGCAGGGCTCGGTGGTGGCGTCGGATGCCTTCTTCCCCTTCGCCGACGGGTTGCAGGCGGCGGCCGCGGCGGGGGCCACGGCGGTGATCCAGCCCGGCGGCTCGATGCGCGACAACGAGGTGATCGCGGCGGCCGACGAGGCGGGGCTGGCCATGGTGCTGACGGGGATGCGGCACTTCCGGCACTGAACCCCCAGCACCGAGCCCCGGTGCCGGCCACCGCCGCGCCGCCGGGATGCCGGCGGGCGGCACGGCGACCGGCTTCGCTCCGTGGCATGTATCCCGTGCGCGCATGACGATCGCGCGTGCAGAGCGTCCGGGCGCTTCCGCCATCGAACCCGGCGCTGCGGCGTGATAGCACCATGGCCAGGGAGCAGCGCCTCGATGGCGGTGGCTGCGCCGGCTGAGCGGCCGCTCCGCGACCCCCTTGCCAGAACCCTTCTGCCAGAACCCTTCTGCCAGAACCCTTCGGACCCGGCTGACCATGACCGCAGATGCCCGCTCCGCCACCCTGATGGCCGTTCTGATCGCGTGCTCGGTGGCCTTGCCCCTGTCGGGACTGGCCCAGGCGGCGGACCCCGCCGCCGCCGCACCCGGGGACACGGGACCGGCCACGCCGCCGGATGCGCCCCCCGCGGGCGCTTCGGGGAGCCCGGCGCCGGAGGCTGCGCCGCCCGCCGTGGCACCCGTTCCCGCGGCCCCCGCCACCCCGCTGCCTGCCAACCCACCGCCGGGCACCCCGCCGGGCACGCCCGTCCAGAACAGCCAGGCCCCCGCGGGCACGCCCGCCGCGCCCGAGGCGCCCGCTGCTCCTGAAGGGGGCTCGGCCGCGACAGCCCCGCCGGCTCCGGCAGCCCCTGCCGCCCCGGCCGCCGCGCCACCCCCGGCCGCCGGCGCCGGATCGCTCGCCGCGCAGGAAACCCTGGCACCCAACCAGTCGCTCCGGGTGTTCGGGCGCGACGTGAAGGGGCCGGGCGGCACCGTCGTGGCGCAGGTGGTGAACGTGTTGGTGGACGAGGCCGGGGAGCCGCAGGCGGCGGTGCTGGACTACGGCGGCTTCCTCGGGGTGGGGAAGCGGCGGCTGGCGGTGGCCTGGCGGATGCTGCACTTCACCGCCGAGGGCATCACCCTGGACCTGTCGCGCGACCAGCTGCGGACCTTTCCGGAATACAAGGAAAGCGAACCCTCGGCGCGCGTCGCGATCCCGCCGGCCGAGGCGGCGGCCCCCGTGGCCGGAAGCCCGGCCGGAACGGTGAGCGGGGTGACGGCCGGCGCGCCCGCCACCGGCGCGCCGGCCACTCCCGCGGCCCCGGCCCAGCCTCCTGCCCAGCCGGCGGCTCACCCCCCGGCCGCCAGCCCGCCATCGCTCCAGCCCGGGGGATTCTCCGCTGCGCCGGACGCCGCGCGCACCCCGCCTTCCGGCCCCGCGTCGGACACGCCTTCCGTGCCGGCGCCGTAACCGGGCATGGCAAGCAGGCGCAGCACGCGCGGCCTCGACTGGCTGAACTTCTTCGTCGCGGACATGCAGACCGGCTTCGGCCCCTTCGTGGCGGTCTACCTCACCGCGCAGGGCTGGACCGAGTTCGAGGTGGGCATGGCGCTGAGCATCGGCACGCTGACGACGGTGCTGAGCCAGCTGCCTGCCGGTGCGATGGTGGACAGCACCCCGCACAAGCGCGCGGCGGCGCTGGTGGCGCTGCTGGCGATCCCGGCCAGCGCGCTGCTGCTGGCGATCTGGCCCACCGGCCTGCCGGTGATCGCGTCGGAAATCCTGCACGGCGTCGCCAGCTGCGTCCTGGCGCCCGCCATCGCGGCGATCAGCCTGGCCCTGGTGGGCCGGGCGGCCCTGGGGGAGCGGCTGGGGCGCAATGCCCGCTACGCCGCGGTGGGCAACGGCCTCGCCGCCGCGGCGCTGGGGGCAGCGGGAACCTACCTGTCCGGTGCCTCGGTCTTCTGGCTGACGGCGATCTTAGCCATCCCCAGCCTCGTCGCCCTGGTGTTTATCCGCAGTGAGGACCTGCGCCCCAGCCTGCCCGCGGCGGAACGCCGCGAGGGGCCCAGCCTGCGCGGGCTGCTGGACCTGTTGCGGCTGCGCGGCGTGGTGGTGTTCGCGATCTGCTGCGGCCTCTTCACCCTGGCCAACGCGGCCATGCTGCCGCTCGCCGGCGCCGAGGTGACGCGCAACGCCGGCGAGGAAGCCAACCTGATCATCGCCGCCTGCATTGTCCTGCCGCAGTTCGTTGTGGCGTTGATCTCGCCCTGGATGGGCCGCCTGGCGGAGCGGCGGGGGCGTCGCATCGCGCTGCTGCTGGGCTTCGGCGCCCTGCCGCTGCGTGGCCTGCTGCTGGCGCTGGTGGACGACCCGCTGGTGCTGGTGCTGGTGCAGGCGCTCGACGGCATCAGCGCGGCGGTGCTGGGCATCCTCCTGCCGCTGCTGGCGGCCGACCTCACGCAGGGGTCCAATCGCTTCAACCTGTGCATCGGCGTGTTCGGCCTGGCGGTCGGGATCGGCGGCACGCTGAGCACCACGGTGGCGGGCGCGGTGGCGAGCTGGCTGGGCCCGGGGGCGGCCTTCGCGATGCTGGGCGTGGCAGGCCTGCTGTCCTTCCTGCTGGTGCTGCTGGCGCTGCCGGAAACCGCGCCCCTCGGTCGCCGCGCGGGAGAGGTCACGGCTTGACGTTTCCGTGAGCCGCGCACCGGTTCCTTAACCTTTCTGCCGCAGCTTCCATGCTCCGCCGCCTGGAAAGCCGCTCATGAACACCGTCCCCCGTGCCTGGAAAGCCTCCTGGAAGGCTCCCTGGGAAATCCTGGGCCGAATGGGGATCGTCCCGCGCCTGCTGGTGGCCTCGCTGCTGGCCGTGGTGCTGGCGGTCGCGGCCGTGCAGGCCTGGACCCTGCACCTCCTGGCCCTCGAGGAAGCCCGGATGACGCGGCCGGAGGTGGTGGAGGAACTGCGGCTGCTGCGCGGGGTGGTGCTCACGCACAGCCTCCTGGTTGGTGCGGCGGTGGTCGTCGTCGTGGGCCTCGCGCGCTGGCAGATCCTGCGCAGCACCGTGCGGCCGCTGAGCGACCTCGCGCATGCCGTGCGCGACATTGCCGAAGGCCACCTGGACCGCCCCGCCCCCTGCGCCGACCGCACCGACCAGCTGGGCGAGATCGGCCGCGCGGTGGAACTGCTGCGCACCGGCGCGGGGCAGTCGCGGCAGCTCGAGGCGCAGGTCGCCGAGGAGCGCCGGGCCAAGGACCGGCGGCAGGAAGCCATGGACCGGCTGACGCAGGATTTCGGAACCTCGGTGTCGGGCGTGCTGCGAACCCTGGGCAGTTCCGCCGTCGGGATGCGCGAAGCGGCCGGCGGCATGGCCGATGCCGCCGAGCACACGCGGCGCGACATGCTGTCCACCGCCGAGGAGGCCGCGCTGTCCTCCGAAAGCCTGGCCACCGTGGCGGGCGCCACCGAGGAGCTGAGCGCCAGCGTCGGCGAGATCTCGCGCCAGGTGGCCCATGCGGCGCAGGCCGCACACGACGCCGTGGCACAGGCCCGATCGGCCGACACCACGGTGCAGAGCCTCAGCGAGGCCGCGGCGCAGATCGGCGAGGTGGTGCGGCTGATCAGCGACATCGCCGGGCAGACCAACCTCCTGGCGCTCAACGCCACGATCGAGGCGGCCCGGGCCGGCGAGGCCGGCAAGGGCTTCGCCGTGGTGGCGGGCGAGGTGAAGCAGCTCGCCGCCCAGACGGCGCAGGCCACCAGCCGCATCGGCAGCCAGGTGACCGCGATCCAGAACAGCACCGGCGAGGTGGTCGGCACGGTGCGCGGCATGGCCGCGGCCATCGACCGGGTAAGCGAGGTCGCGGCGGCGATCGCGGTGGCGGTGGAAGAGCAGGGCGCTTCCACCCGCGAGATCGCGGCGCAGGTGCAGAACGTGGCCCGCACCACCGACAGGGCCACCGGCGCCATGCGCGACGTGTCGCTGATGGCGGAGCGTTCGGGCTCCACCAGCCAGATGGTGCTGGGCACGGCGGGCGAGGTCGCCGACGTGTCACGGACCCTGCAGGAGGAGGTGGACCACTTCCTCGATGCCATGCGCCGCAGCCAGAACGCCAAGGACCGCCGCCGCTACGAGCGCATCCCCGGCAGTGGCCACGTCGCCGGGCTGCGCTGCGCCCGTCGCGGCACGGTGCAGGCGTCGATCATCGACGTTTCGCTGGGCGGCGTGGCGCTGCGCTGCGCCTGGCCCTGCGAGCAGGGCGACGAAATCCTGGTCGGGCTTCCCGGCGACGGCGCACCGGTCTCGGCGCGCGTGGTCGGGGCGCGCGACGGCGTCCTGGCGGTCGCCTTCCGCCAGGACCCGGACAGCACGGCACGGATCACCCGGGCGCTCGCCATGATCGCGCCGGAGGCCGCGGCCGCCTGAGGCACGGGGCCGGTGCGGGCGGCGGCTGCCCGTGCCGGCAGGGAGCGCCGGCGGCAAAGCCTGTGCAGCCGGCGACGGAAAACTGTAGAACCACGGAGAACAGACCGGGAAATCGTCCTTGGAACCCTGGCTTCTCGTGGTGCTGGCCGTGCTTCCGGGGACGGCGGCCCTGCTCTTCGTGATGCTGCGCCGGCCACCCGTGGGCCTGGATGGCGAGGCGCTGCTGCCGGTGGTGGAACGCCTCGGCGCCCTGCAGTCCGGCGTGGGCGAGCAGCTGGAGCGTCAGGCGCGCGAGGTCGAGGCCGCCCTGGCCGCCCAGAACCAGCGGCTGGCCGAAGCCCAGGCGGCGGCGGCCGAGCGCGCCCGGGCGCAGGAGAACGCCCTGGCCGAGCGGGTGGCGCAGGCGACGCTGACCATGACCGACAGCCTGATCGAGCAGGGGCGGCGCATCAACGAGGCGGTGGCGGCGCAGAATGAGCGGCTCAACAGCGCGCTCACCGGCCAGAGCGAGCGCGTCACCCGGCAGCTTTCGGAACAGTTCGCCGCCACGCAGGAAACCGCGAAGTCCATCGGCGAGCGCCTGGCGGTGATCGACGCGGCGCGCGGCAACATCGAGGCCCTGGGCGCGCAGGTCACCACGCTCGCCGGCATCCTGGCCAACAAGCAGAGCCGTGGCGCCTTCGGCGAGGTGCAGCTGCGCCGGCTGGTGGAGGACCGGCTGCCGGCGGACGGGTTTTCCTGGCAGCACACGCTGAGCAACCGTCACCGCGCCGACTGCCTGATCCGCCTGCCGCATCCGCCCGGGCCGGTGGTGGTGGACAGCAAGTTCCCGCTGGAAGGCTGGCTCGCCCACCGGGACGCGGAAGGAACCGCCCGCGACGCGGCGGCCAAGGCCTTCGCGGCGGATGTCCGCAAGCACGTCACCGACATCAGCGAGAAGTACCTGATCCCCGGCGAAACGGCCGAGGGCGCGCTGCTCTTCGTGCCGTCCGAGGCGATCTATGCCGAGTTGCACAGCACCCAGACGGCGCTGGTCGAGGAAGCGGCGCGCAAGGGCGTGTACATTGTCTCTCCTTCCACGCTCTGGGCTGTGCTGGGGACGATGCGTGCGCTGATGCAGGACGTGCGCATCCGTGCCGAGGCCCGCCGCATCCAGGACGAGGTCAAGCGCATGGTCACCGAGGTCGGGCGGCTCGACAGCCGGGTGACCAAGCTCAAGAAGCACTTCTCCGACATGCAGGAAGACGTGCGGATGATCGACATCACCACCGAGAAGATCGTCCGGGCCAGCGGCCGGGTGGAAGCGGTGGAACTGGAGGACGTTCCCGGCACGGCACTGCCGGTGGTGCCGGCCCCTTCGCTGCGGGCGCTCTGAGCCGGGGCGCGGGGCAGGGGCGGGACAGGAGGGGCGGAGGCCGGACGCGGGCGCGGCGGGCGATCCGGCCCGCCGGTGACGGCCTGAGCGGCCTCGGGGCGCTGGTCCGGACGGGAACGGATGCGGCGCTTTCCCGCGCATTCCCCGCGCCTCCCCTGGCCAGCCGGGTCCATGCGTGACAGGAACGACGCATGGAAGATCCTGTTCTGATTGAGGTCCTTCGCGGACGCAGCGTCGAGTCGCGCCATGCCGGCGCCTTCGCGGTGGTGGATGCGGATGGCGGCGTGGTGCTGTCGGCCGGCGACATCGGGCGCCCGGTGTTCCCGCGCTCCGCCGTCAAGGTGATCCAGGCCCTGCCGCTGATCGAGTCCGGGGCGGCCGACCGCTTCGGGCTGGAGGAGGCGGAACTGGCGCTGGCCTGCGCCTCCCATTCCGGGGAGCCCGCGCACGTCGCCGCCGCCGCCGCCATGCTCCGCAAGGCGGGGCTGGAGCCGGACTGCCTCGAATGCGGCACGCACTGGCCCAGCAACAGCGGCGCCGCGCGCGCCCTGGCCCGGGCCGGCGAGGAGCCGAGCGCCCTGCACAACAACTGTTCCGGCAAGCACGCGGGCTTCCTGTGCACCGCCTGCGCCACCGGGCACGCCCCCGCCGGCTACGTCCGGGCGGAACACCCGGTGCAGGAGATGGTGCGCGAGGCGCTGGAAAGCGTCACCGGCGCCCCCCTGGCTCCCGAGGATCGCGGTACCGACGGCTGCTCCATCCCGACCTACCCGATCCCGCTGCGTGCCATGGCGCGCGGCTTCGCGCGCATCGGCAGCGGCGAAGGGTTGGGCACGGCGCGGGCCGCCGCGGCGGCGCGGCTGCGGGCGGCGGTGGCGGCGCATCCTTTCATGGTGGCGGGCAGCGGCCGGGCTGACACCCGCATCATGGAGGCGCTGGGCGCGCGGGCCTTCGTGAAGGTGGGGGCGGAGGGCGTCCACTGCGCCGCGCTGCCGGAGCTGGGCCTGGGCATCGCGATCAAGTGCGACGACGGCGCCGGGCGCGGGGCGGAGCTGGTGATGGCCACGCTGCTGCGGCGTCTCCTGCCGCTCGACGACGCTGCGCGTGAAGCGCTGCGTCCCCTGGCCGAACCCGTGCTGCGCAACTGGAACGGGATCGAGGTCGGCAGCCTCCGCGCGGCCGGGCCGCTCGCCGCCTGAGCACGAGGCTCCCGCCACCGCGAAGGCCGGTGGCGGGGCTCGCGCGGCCCTACTCGTACCAGGTGCGGCCGTCGCGCTCGATCAGCGCGATCGCCGCGGTGGGGCCCCAGCTGCCGGCGGCGTAGGGCTTGGGCATCTCCGGCTTCTCGGCCCAGGCATCGAGCAGCGGCGACACCCAGCTCCAGGCCGCTTCCACCTCGTCGCGCCGCATGAACAGCGTGGCGTTGCCGCGCACCACGTCCATCAGCAGCCGCTCATAGGCGTCGGGGAAACCGCGGCCGAAGGTTTCGGCGAAGTTGATGTCGAGCGGCGTGGGGCGCAGGTGCAGCCCGCCGGGGCCGGGCTCCTTGGTCATGATCTCGAGCCGCATGCCCTCCTCGGGCTGCAGGCGGATCAGCAACCGGTTCGGCTCGCTGCCCGTGACCTCGTCGGGGAAGAGGCTGAAGGGCGGCTTGCGGAACTGCACCACGATCTCCGACACCTTGCGCGGCAGGCGCTTGCCGGTGCGCAGGTAGAAGGGCACGCCGGCCCAGCGCCAGGAATTCACCTGCGCCTTCAGCGCCACGAAGGTTTCGGTGGTGCTGCGCTCACCGGTGTTGAGGTCCGTGAGATAGCCTTCCACCGGCTTGCCGCCCGCGACACCCGCCGCGTACTGGCCGCGCACGGTGTGCGTCGCGACCTCGTGCGGGCGGATCGTCTGGAGGGCGCGCAACACCTTGAGCTTCTCGTCGCGCACCGCGTCGGCATCCAGCGTGACGGGCGGCTCCATCGCCAGCAGACACAGCAGCTGAAGCATGTGGTTCTGCAGCATGTCGCGCAGCGCGCCGGACTTGTCGTAGTAGCCGCCGCGCCCCTCGACGCCGACCGTCTCGGCCACGGTGATCTGCACGTGGTCGATGATGTCGGCGTTCCACAGCCGCTCGAAGATCGGGTTGGCGAAGCGCAGTGCCAGCAGGTTCTGCACCGTCTCCTTCCCCAGGTAGTGGTCGATCCGGTAGATCTGCCGTTCCTCGAAGACCTCGCCCACCGCATCGTTGATGGCGCGCGCGGAATCGAGGTCGTGGCCGATCGGCTTTTCCAGCACCACGCGCGACTGGGGCGAGATGGCGCCGCAGTCGCGCAGCCGCGTGCAGATCGAGCCGTAAAGCTCGGGCGAGGTCGCGAGGTAGAAGGAGCGCACGACGTCGGGGCGCTCGGCCAGGAGGGAGGCAAGGTCGCTCCAGCCCGCCTCGCCCACGGCGTCGACGCGCAGGTAGGTGAGGCGCGCGAGGAAGCGCGTCACGGTGTCCTGCTCGAGCTCCCCCGCTCCCACGAAGGAGCGCAGCGCTTCCTCGGCGCGGGCGCGGTACTGGTCTTCCGTCATCTCGGAACGGGCGGCGGCGATGATGCGGCTCTCGTCGCCGAACTGCCTGTCGCGGTAGCGCAGGTAGAGCGACGGCAGCAGCTTTCGCATGGTCAGGTCGCCGGTGGCGCCGAAGACGACGCCGTCGAAGGCGGGAACGGGGAGGATGCGGGCCATTCAGCGGTGCTTTCGCGTCGGTTCGGGTTCAGAACACCGCGGCGCCGGCTTCGGCCGACCCCACCACGGCGCGGAAGTTGCGGAACAGCTCGCGCCCCGTGCCGAACTGCGAGGACGCCATGTCGTCCTGCGCCGGTTCGCGCGCCGCCCACTCAGCCGCGTCCACCAGCACCTCCAGCCGGCCAGCGGTGGCGTCGAGGCGGATCATGTCGCCTTCCCGGATGCGGGCGATCGGCCCGCCATCGGCGGCTTCCGGCGTGACGTGGATGGCCGAGGGCACCTTGCCGGAAGCGCCCGACATGCGGCCGTCCGTCACCAGCGCCACGCGCTGCCCGCGGTCCTGCAGCACGCCCAGCGGCGGCATCAGCTTGTGGAGCTCCGGCATGCCGTTGGCCTTGGGGCCCTGGAAGCGCACCACGGCCACGAAGTCGCCGGTGAGCTCGCCGCGCTTGAAGGCGGCCTGGAGCTCGGCCTGGTCGTGGAAGACGCGGGCCGGGGCCTCGATCACGTGCCGCTCCGGCGCCACGGCGGAAATCTTGGTGACGGCGCGGCCCAGGTTGCCGTCCAGCACCTTGAGGCCGCCGGTCGGCGCGAAGGGGGTTGCGATGCCGGCGAGGATCTTCGGGTCGCCGCTCTCGCGTGCCGCCTCGCGCCAGACCAGCTCGCCTTCCGGGCCGACGCCCGGTTCCTGCACGTAGTCGCGCAGGCCGCTGCCCCAGACGGTGTTGACGTCCTCGTGCAGCAACTCGCCGTCCAGCAGCTCGCGGATCAGGAAGCCCATGCCGCCGGCGGCGTGGAAGTGGTTCACGTCGGCCTTGCTGTTCGGATAGATGCGGCACAGCAGCGGCGTGACCGCGGCGAGGTCGCTGAAGTCGTCCCAGCTCAGCTTGATGCCGGCCGCGGCCGCCATGGCCACGAGGTGGATCGTGTGGTTGGTGGAGCCGCCCGTCGCGTGGAGGCCCACGATGCCGTTGACGAAGGCGCGCTCGTCCAGCACGCGGCCGATCGGGGTGTAGGCATTGCCGTTGGCGGTGATCGACAGCGCGCGGCGCACCGCTTCCGTGGTCAGCGCGTCGCGCAGCCCGGTGTTCGGGTTCACGAAGGAGGCGCCGGGCAGGTGGAGACCCATGATCTCCATCAGCATCTGGTTGGTGTTGGCGGTGCCGTAAAAGGTGCAGGTGCCCGGGCCGTGATAGCTCTTGCTTTCGGCCTCCAGCAGCGCGTCGCGGCCGACCTTGCCCTCGGCAAAGAGCTGGCGCACCCGCGCCTTCTCGTCGTTGGGCAGGCCCGAGGTCATGGGGCCGGCAGGGATGAAGACGCCGGGCAGATGGCCGAAGCTCAGCGCGCCGATCACCAGGCCAGGCACGATCTTGTCGCAGATGCCGAGGTACACCGCCGCGTCGTAGGTCGCGTGCGACAGCGCCACCGCGGTGCCCAGCGCGATCACGTCGCGCGAGAAGAGCGACAGCTCCATCCCGGCCTCGCCCTGCGTCACGCCGTCGCACATGGCGGGCACGCCGCCGGCCACCTGCGCCGTGGCGCCGGCGCGGCGCGCGGTCTCGCGGATCAGCTCGGGAAAACGCTCGTAGGGTTGGTGCGCCGAGAGCATGTCGTTGTAGGCGGTGACGATGGCGAGGTTCGGGGCATCGCCGCCCAGGAGCTCCGCCTTGTCGCCGGGCAGGCAGGCGGCGAAGGCGTGCGCCTGGTTGGCGCAGCCCAGCCCCCTGCGGCGCGGGCCGGCGGTGGCGGCCGCCTCGATGCGGCGCAGGTAGGCCGCGCGCCCCTCGGCGCTGCGGCGGATGATACGATCGGTGACGTCGGCGACGACGGAGCGGACGGGCATGGAACGGTCTTTCCCGGATGTGCGGGCGGAAACAAAGCCTGGGCCCGGCCCCGCCGCCCCGCAAGGGTTCAGCGCCGCGCTTCGTGACAGGGCAGGGTCCCGGCTCTCTCCCGCCTGTCTCCGGACGCGCCCGTCAGGGCCGGCGCGTGCCGGCCGGATCGGCGCCCGTGGGCCAGGCGAGCGGCGGCAGCCGCGTCACGGGAAGGCGCGCCAGCGACAGGCGCCGGTCTTCCAGGGTCACCGGCAGTTCGACCTGCGCCGCCTCGCCCGGGGCGGGCGAGCGGGCCAGCAGCCGCACCACCGACTGCGCCAGCTGCGCGACGGAGGGCTGGATCACGCCCGCGGCGCTCATGGCCGCGACGGCTTCCTCGGCGCCGGACAGGCGCAGCGTGCCGGCGCCCATCGGCTGCAGCTGCTCATCCAGCGCCATGGTCGCCGCGGCGGAGGCGGCAAGCTGTCCCCAGCGCAGGGTGACGTCGCGCAGTTCCAGCACGCCGCCCGCGTCGCGCCACGCCGCGGCGCGCTGGGCCGGGGGCTGGCGGGTGCCCGGCAGTGGGCCGGTCAGCGCCGCCTGCAGCCCCGCCTCGGCGATGGCGGGGCCGAGCGGCCAGACCTCACCCGGCTGCGGCGGCGGCAGGGTGATGTCTTCCGCCCGCGCGCCCACCGTCACCGCGTTCTCGCCCTCGATGGCGGTGCTGCGGGTGGCGAGGCTGCCCTGCAGGTGCCGGATCTCCAGCCCTTCGCGGCGGAACGGCAGGCCGAGGCGGAGACGCTCCGCTTCCAGCTCGCCGCCGCGCGGCGGAACGCCGCTCTGCAGGGGAAGGCGGCCGGTGATGCGGTCCGCTGCGAAGGGAAGCTCCAGCGTGCCGAGCCGCAGCCGCTGCGGTCCGCGCGGCTCGATCCGCAGGGCGTCCAGCCAGGGCAGCGACACCTGCAGCACCAGGGCCGGGGACTGCCATTCCATCCCTCCGGGCAGGCCCAGCGCCGCGCCCTGAAGTCGGAAATCGGGCAGGCGCAGGGTGGCCGAGAGCGGCCAGCCCCCGCGCTGCGGCGCGCCGTACTCCACCCGCCAGCCCTGCGCGCGCCGTGCCTGGGCCCACTGATCGAAGCCGTCTTGGAGCCGCTCGGCCATCAGGTGCCACAGGAAGGCGTGCCCGGCGGCCATCAGGGCGAGCAGCACCAGCAGGGCGACCAGCGGCCGCAGGACACGCACGGGGCGGCTCATCGGGACAGCGGGCGCCCGAGGGCCGCGCGTCGCGTGACCGGCGCGGGGTGGACCAGCCATGCCCTGCGGGCGGGGAGAGGGATCTTCTCGGTGCTCACGGCCGCCGCTATAGCGCGGCCCTCGATCCCGCGCATGACCCCTGACCCTTCCGGCCCCGACCTGCCGCTTTCCCAACTGCTGGACGCGGACGGCAAGCTCTACGTCTTCGCCTACGGCTCGTTGATCTGGAAGCCGGGCTTCGCCACCGAAGCCGAGCACGCAGCGCTGCTGCGGGGCTACCACCGGCACTTCTGCGTCCGCTCCACGCGGTATCGCGGCACGCCGGAGCGTCCGGGGCTGGTGCTCGGGCTGGACCGGGGCGGCTCCTGCCGGGGCGTGGCGCTGCAGGTCGCGGCGGAGCAGGCGGAACCCGTCATGCGCTACCTGACGGAGCGGGAAATGTCCGGCGGCTCCTACCGGCAGATGCGGTTGCGGGTGCGGCTGCTCGACCAGGGGCGCGACGTGCGGGCGGTGAGCTACGTGGTGGATCGCCGCGCGGCGAGCTACTGCGGCGTGCTGACGCCGGAAACGGTGGCGGCGGCCATCGCCGGGTCCGCGGGCGGCATGGGGTCCAACCGGGACTACCTGCTGAACACCCTGTCGCAACTGCGAGCGCGCGGCGTGCGGGACCTGGGGCTGGAGCGGCTGGCGGTGCTGCTTCCGCCTGCCGGAACCGAGGGCTGAGCGAGCTTTCCTCAGAGTTTTCCACAAGCTAGGTCGAGTCGTCCCCAGCTTCCGCCGCTTCGCAGGGCAGTTACTCACACACGGGTCGGGATAACCGCCTGAACCCTGGTTAAGTCATTGTTCTTGTTGGCTGTAGAACGAATCAGGTTCACGGGCGGAAAGTTCGGAATCCAGCTTTGGCAAGCCCTTGACGCGTAGTCTTTGCACAAGGCGGCAAAATCGGGCCGCAGCTCTTCCACCAAATTATCCACAGGGGGTTGCGCGGCCCCGGATAAGCCGGGCGGATGCCTCCTCGACCTCGTTCTCCAGGCGCTGCATCAGCGTGGCGCGCGGCAGGCCGGCGGGCAGGGGCGGCAGGATCGCCAGGGTGATCGTGCCGGGACGCTTGCTGAAGGCCCGGCGGCCCCACAGCAGGCCGCTGTCGGTGGCGACCGGCACCACGGGCAGGCCGGTGGCACTCGCCAGCGCCGCGACCCCGGGCTGCCAGGTGACGCGCTCGCCGGGCGCGGTGCGGGTGCCCTCGGGAAAGATCACCAGCTGCGCGCCGTCGCGCTCGGCGAATTCGCGGGACTGCCGCACCATGGACTTCAGCGCCGCACCCCCGCCGGCACGGTCCACCCCGACCGAGCCGAAGCGACGCGCCAGCGCCCCCCAGCCCGGCAGGCGCAGCAGTTCCTGCTTCATGATGTAGACCGGGTGTGGCAGCAGGGTGAGCCAGACAAAGGTGTCGAAGGCGGACTGGTGCTTGGAAGCCAGGATCGCGGGCCCCTGCGGCAGGTTCTCCATCCCTGTGACCCGCAGCCGCATGCCGCAGATCACCGCCATGCAGCGGATGATCCAGCGTGCCCAGCCGGCGACGAAAGGGCGCACCAGGCGGCGCGGCAGCAGCAGGCCCACCCAGGGAAACACCGCCATGGCGAACAGGAAGATGGCGTTGAACACGGCCGAGCGCAGGGCGATCACCGGGAAGGCTCCGAAAGGGGGGCGGACAGCGCCGGGGCGGATGGTGCCAGGGCGGGCGAGGCTGGGGTGGGTGATGCCGGAGCGGACGCTGCCGGTGTGGACGACGTCGGGGCAGACGATGCCGGAGTGGATGGCACCGGAGTGGACGGCGCCAGAATAGAAGACGCCGGCGTGGACGGCGGCGGCATGGACGACGTCGGGGCGGGCAGCGTGCCGGGCACGGCCGGCGGGGCCGGAGCGCCGGCACCGGAGGCGCCCTCCATCCCCGGCACGGCGGGGGTGTCGTCCCCGTCCTCGGGCGGCTGGATCGCGGGGCCTTCCTCGTCCAGCGGCGCCGGCTCAGTGCTGCCATAGGCCGAAAGCCCCATCCAGGCGCCCACCAGCTTGAAGTATTCGCGCAGCATCGCCGGCAGCCGCGCCCGGTGCGGCTCCACCGCGTAGGGCACGAGTTCGGCGACCGGCAGGGCGCGGCGCAGCTCCAGCAGGGCGCGCGGCATGTGGAAGCCCGCGGTCACCACGGTGATGCTGCGGATGTCGCCCGCCAGCGCCCAGGCCGCGACCTCGCGCGCGTTGCCGCGGGTGGAGCGCGCGTCGCGCCCGACGGTGGTGCGGCCGAGAAAGGCGAAGGGCTCCATCCCGGCCTCGCGCGTCAGGGCGGCGAGGTCGGTGGAGGCGCCGGCGCCCGAGATGATCAGCCGCGCTGCGCGGTGCTGGGCGGCGAGGCGCAACCCGGTTTCCACACGGTCGGGCCCGCCCGTCAGCACCGCGATTCCCATGGTTTCAGGCGTGGCGGCCGGGCGCGGCCGGCCGCTGGCGTCGAGGTACCAGGCATAGCCCGCGCCCAGCACCAGCAGGGCGGCCAGGGTCAGCAGGGTCACGCTACGGCGAAGCGAGTTCCGCAGCATCGAGACGCGGCGCATCAGGGCAGGCGGCGCAGCCAGCGTCGGACGGTCGCCTGGGCGGTGAACCAGCCGATCAGCCCGGCAAAGGGCGGCAGCATCAGCAGCCCCCCCCAGGGCAGGCTGTCCCAGGGGATGCCCTCGGCGCGGCCGCCCGCGAAGGGCGCCGCCAGCTGCGCCAGCGCCAGCAGCGCGGGCATCGCCACGATCGCCCCCAGCACGGCGCCGGCCGCGGCCAGGCCGCCGACCCGTGCCGCGAAACGCCCGGCGATGGCGCCGTGCGTGGCGCCGAGGTCGTGGAGGATGCCGATCGCCTCGCGCCGCGCGGCGAGGCCGGCGCGGGTGGCCACCGCCACCACCGCGGCCGACACCGCCGCCACCAGCGCCAGCGCCGCCACCGCGATCCCCTGCACGCTGCGCGCCAGGGCGGCGAGGCGGGCGACCCAGAGGCCGTGCGACTCGAGCTCGGCGTTGCTCACCCGGGCGCGCAGCGAGTCCGCCAGCGCCGGCAGGTCGCCGCCCAGGTCGCGCAGATGCACCTCGATCACGCCCGGCAGCGACAGGGCCGGCGTTTCCCCCAGCCAGGGGCGCAGCAGCGCCCCCAGGCGCGCGGGGTCCACCGGTTCCGCCGT
This sequence comes from Roseomonas elaeocarpi, assembly GCF_042433915.1. Taxonomy (NCBI): domain Bacteria; kingdom Pseudomonadati; phylum Pseudomonadota; class Alphaproteobacteria; order Acetobacterales; family Roseomonadaceae; genus Roseomonas; species Roseomonas elaeocarpi. Next base: position 143,050 of record NZ_JBHLUN010000017.1, read on the forward strand.
GGCAACCGAGGGTGAGGCGCGCAGCACCGCGAGCGCGGCGTCCATGCGCTCGGGCGTCGGGTCGGGAACCTGCGCAGTGACGGCGGCGGCGGCGCCCTGCTGCCAGCGCTCGGCCAGGGCGGCAGCGCCGTGCGCCCCGGCCAGGGCCAGGGCCGCCAGCAGCGACATGGCCGCGACCAGACCGGGCAGGAGGCGGCTCGACAGCGCCCGGCGCAGGCCGAGCGGGTCGCGGGAGCGGCGGCGGCGCTCAGCCATTCCGCTCATCCTCCTCGTCGGGGTCGGCCTCGTCGTCCGGTTCGGTTTCGTTCTTGCTGCCCGGTGCCGGCGGGCTGGTTTCGGCGCCGTAGGCCTCCACCTCGCCGGGGTCGTGCCCCTCGAAGCTCACGAGACGGCCGTGCGACAGGCGCATCACCGGCGCCGGAAAGGCGTCCACCAGTTCCTGCGAGTGGGTGGCGATCACCACGGTGGTGCCGAGGCGGTTCATCTCGGTGAGCAAGGCCAGGGTGCGGTGCGCCTGCCGCGGGTCGAGGTTGCCGGTGGGCTCATCGGCCACCAGCAGTTCCGGCCTGGCCACCACGGCGCGGGCGATGGCCACGCGCTGCTGCTCGCCGCCCGAGAGCTGCTGCGGCAGCGCGTCGGCGCGGCTGGCGAGGCCGACCCAGCGCAGGATCTCGGTCACGTCGGCGCGCAGCGAGGATTCCAGCCGCCCGGCCAGGCGCAGCGGCAGGGCCACGTTGTCGAAGGCGTTCAGGTAGGGCAGCAGGCGGTAATCCTGGAACACCGCGCCGATGCGCCGGCGCAGCGGCGGCAGGGCGGAGCGGCGCGCGCGCGACAGCCGAACGCCCAGCACCTCGATCTCGCCCTCGCTGGGGCGCAGCGCGCATTGCATCAGCCGCAGCAGCGTGGTCTTGCCGGCGCCCGAGGCGCCGGTCAGCCAGGTGAAGGAGCCGGGGGGAAGAAAGAAGCGCAGGCCGTGCAGCGCCACCTGTCCTTCTCCGCCGGCGGGATCGGGGTAGCGCAGGCCTGCGTCGCTGAAGCGCACCATGGGGCGGGGTGTGCCACGGGGCGGCGCGTGAGGCTAGGATGGGTCGTCGAGGAGTCGCATGCGTATCATCTGTCCCCGTTGTGAGGCCGCCTACGAGGTGCCGGAGATGATGCTCTCCTCCGGCCTGTCGGCGGGGCGGACCGTTCGCTGCGCCCGTTGCGGCGCGCGATGGGCGCCGCTGCCGCCGCCCGCCGGGGCCAGGCCGGAGGAAACGGAAGCACCGGTCCCGCTGGTGCCGGACCCCGTGGTGCCCGGCCAGGGGACACCCGCCCAGGAAACCGGCCCAGGGACACCAGACCTCGCGGCGCCCGATCTCACGGCCCCCGACCTTGCGGTGCCGGAGGCCGGGACGGCCGTGGCCGATCCCGGGACGCCCGCCGCGCCGGACGGGGCCGCCGGTGAGGAGGTGCGGCTGCTGCCGCCGGTCGCGGGCCCGCGCCGGGACCGGCTGGAGCCGCGGCGGACCCGACCCGCTCTCCTGCTGGGCTGGATCGCGTCGCTGGGCGTGGTGGCCGGCCTGGTCGCGGTGCTGCTGCTGCGCCACGAGGCCGTCGCGGCGGCCTGGCCCCCGGCGCTGTGGCTGTACCGCTTTCTGGGCCTGGCCTGATCCGGTCCGTCGACCTTGGCCTGCGTCGGCGCGTTCCCTGCGTGACACCGCTGCCGGGCCTGGAGCAGGGCCCGATGACGCGGCAGCATGAGGTTGAAGCGGAGGATCCGGCCCGATGGCCCTGCGTATCGAGGATTATGCCCTGGTCGGCGACTGCGCCAGCGCCGCCCTGATCGGCCGCGACGGCTCGGTCGACTGGCTGTGCTGGCCGAAGTTCGACGCCGACGCCTGCTTCGCGGCGCTGCTGGGCAGCCGTGAGAACGGCCGCTGGCTGCTGGCGCCCCGCTCCGCCGCGGCCACCGCGGAGCGACGCTACCGCGACGGCAGCATGATCCTGGAAACCCGCTGGACCGTGCCGGCAGGGGATGGCGAGCCCGGCTCCGGTGGTTCCCAAACGGGGGGCGTCGTGGTGGTGACGGACCTGATGCCCGTGGGGGCCGCCTGCCCGACCCTGCTGCGGCAGGTGCGCTGCGAGGCGGGGCAGGTCGCGATGCACACCGAATTCGTGCTGCGCTTCGGCATGGGCGCCAGCATTCCCTGGGTCAGCCAGCTGCCCGACGGCGGCCTGCGCGCCGTGGCGGGGCCGGACATGGTGCTGCTGCGCACCGCCGTGCCGCTGCAAAGCCATAACCTCCACACCGAGGGCGACTTCACCCTGCGGGCCGGCGAGGAAGCGGTGTTCGTGCTGTGCTACACGCCCTCCCACCTGCCGGCACCGCCCGCCCCGGAGCCGGCGGAGCTGACCGCGCAGACGGAGCGGTTCTGGCGCGACTGGTCCGGCCGCTGCGGCGTCGCGGATGGCTGGTCGGACACGGTGCAGCGCTCCCTGCTGACGCTCAAGGCCCTGACCTACGCGCCGACCGGGGGGATCGTGGCGGCGCCCACCACCTCGCTGCCGGAATGGATCGGTGGCCCACGCAACTGGGACTACCGCGCCTGCTGGCTGCGCGACGCCACGCTGACCCTGCTGGCGCTGCTGCATGGTGGCTACATCGAGGAAGCGGGGGCCTGGCGCAACTGGCTGCTGCGGGCGATCGCGGGAAACCCGGCCCAGGCGCAGATCATGTACGGCCTGGCCGGCGAGCGCCGCCTGCAGGAATGGGAGGTGCCCTGGCTGAGCGGCTACGAGAACTCCGCCCCCGTGCGGGTCGGCAACGCCGCGCACGAGCAGCGCCAGCTCGACGTTTCGGGCGAGGTGATGGATGCGCTGTACCAGGCGCGGGTGAGCGGCCTGCCGGAGGACGAGCACGCCTGGGGCCTGCAGGTCGTCGCGATGCGCCACTTGGAACAGGCCTGGCGGGAGCCGGATCAGGGGATCTGGGAGATGCGCGGGCCGCCGCGGCACTTCGTGCATTCCAAGGTGATGTGCTGGGTCGCCGTGGACCGCACCGTGCGCTCGGCCGAGGAGTTCGGCCTGCCCGGCCCGGTGGCGCACTGGCGGCAGCTGCGCGACGAGATCCACGCCCAGGTCTGCCAGCAAGGCTTCGACGCGGCGCTGAACAGCTTCGTGCAGTCCTACGGTTCCACGCAACTGGACGCGAGCCTGCTGCTGCTGCCTGCCGTGGGCTTCCTGCCGGCGGATGATCCGCGCATCGCCGGCACGATCCGCGCGGTGGAACAGCGGCTGGTCGGGCCCGGGGGGTTGGTGCTGCGCTACGACACCAGCGGTGGCGAGGACGGTTTGCCGAAGGGGGAGGGGAGCTTCCTCGCCTGCTCCTTCTGGCTCGCCGATGCCTGGATCCTCCAGGGGCGCCGGGCCGAGGCGGAGCGGATGTTCGAGCGGCTGCGCGGGCTGTGCAACGATGTCGGCCTGTTGTCGGAAGAATACGACGCGGCCGCCGGGCGCATGCTGGGCAATTTCCCGCAAGCCTTCTCGCACATCGCGCTGGTGAACACGGCCTACAACCTGTCGGGCACCGTCACGCCGGCCACGCAGCGCGCCGGCGGCGTCGCCGCCGCGGCCTGAGGCCGGCGCTGGTCTTGGCGGCCGCCGCCGGGCCGGTGGACGCGGAGGCGGGCAGCCGTTGATACCGGGGGCCGGCGTGATGGCCGAGGCCCCGCCTGTCGCCCTGGCCGGGAATTTGTCCCAAGATGGTCATGGCCAGGCTTCCCGGCGGGCCGGAACCGCTTCGCGCCCGCAGTGCCGCGAGGCGGTCGACGGTACGGGGAAGCGCGGAACAAGTACGAGGGACGCCCGGGAATGAACCACACGTCGCACGCCGCGAGCAGCGCCACCCTGCCGCCCGAGGCCCGCCCCGAAGCCACGGCCGGCGCCGACCTCGGCGCCAAGCCCGGCACGCCGCGCGCCAGCTTCCAGTGGGACGACGCCCTGCTGCTGGAGGACCAGCTAGGGGAGGAGGAGCGGATGGTGCGCGACGCCGCCCAGGCCTTCTGCCAGGACCGGCTGATGCCCCGCATCCTGGAGGCCAACCGGCACGAGCGCTTCGACCGCGAGATCATGAACGAGTTCGGCGAGCAGGGCTTCCTGGGTGCCACGCTGGAGGGCTACGGCTGCGCCGGCGTCGGCTACGTGTCTTATGGCCTGATCGCGCGCGAGGTGGAGCGGGTGGACAGCGGCTACCGCTCCGCCTTCTCGGTGCAGTCGTCGCTGGTGATGTTTCCGATCCACGCCTTCGGCTCCGAGGCGCAGCGCGAGAAGTTCCTGCCCAAGCTGCGCAGCGGCGAATGGGTCGGCTGCTTCGGCCTGACCGAGCCGGATGCGGGGTCCGACCCGTCCTCGATGCGCACGCGGGCGAAGAAGGTCGATGGCGGCTACCTCGTGTCGGGGTCCAAGACCTGGATCACCAACTCGCCAATCGCCGACGTCTTCGTGGTCTGGGCCAAGGACGATGAAGGGATCCTGCGCGGCTTAATCCTGGAGAAGGGGATGAAGGGGCTGAGCGCGCCCAAGATCGAGGGCAAGATGTCGCTGCGCGCGTCCACCACCGGCATGATCATGATGGAAGAGGTCTTCGTGCCGGAGGAGAACCGCCTGCCCGGCGTGAAGTCCCTGGCCGGGCCCTTCGCCTGCCTCAACCGCGCGCGCTACGGCATCGCCTGGGGGGCGCTGGGCGCGGCCGAGTTCTGCTGGCACGCCGCGCGAAGCTACACGCTGGAGCGCAAGATGTTCGGGCGACCGTTGGCGCAGACGCAGCTGATCCAGAAGAAACTCGCGGATATGCAGACCGAGATCACGCTGGGGCTCCAAGCGGCGCTGCGCGTGGGGAGGCTGTTCGACGAGCACCGCGCGGCGCCGGAGATGATCTCGCTGATCAAGCGGAACTCCTGCGGCAAGGCGCTGGAGATCGCGCGCGCCGCCCGCGACATGCACGGCGGCAACGGCATTGCCGACGAGTACCATGTGATCCGCCACATGGTGAACTTGGAGGCGGTGAACACCTATGAGGGGACGCACGACGTCCACGCGCTGATCCTGGGCCGTGCCCAGACCGGGCTGAACGCCTTCTGACGGGCACGGATATGGCCGCGCCGCTGGAGGGCATCCGCGTCCTCGACCTGAGCCGCATCCTGGCCGGCCCCTGGGCCAGCCAGACCCTGGCCGACCTGGGCGCCGAGGTGATCAAGGTCGAGCGCCCCGGCGCCGGCGACGACACCCGCGGCTGGGGACCGCCCTATCACGAGGGGGAGGGCGGGGCCTCGGCCAGCGCCTACTTCCTGGCCGCCAACCGCGGCAAGCGCTCCGTCGCGGTGGAGTTCGCCAGCCCCGAGGGCCAGGCGATCATCCGGCGCCTCGCGGGTGAGTGCGACATCCTCCTCGAGAACTACAAGGTCGACGGGCTGCGCAAGTATGGGCTGGACTACGAGAGCCTGCGCGCGGTGAACCCGCGGCTGATCTACTGCTCGATCACCGGCTTCGGGCAGACCGGGCCGTACCGCGCAAGGTCGGGCTACGACTTCCTGCTTCAGGCCATGGGCGGGCTGATGAGCGTGACCGGCGACCCGGAGGGCGAGCCGATGAAGGTCGGCGTCGCCATCACCGACCTCTTGACCGGTCTCTACGCCGTCACCGCCGTGCTGGCCGCGCTGCACGAGCGCGCGCGCAGCGGCGAAGGGCAGTGGATCGACCTCGCCCTGTTCGACGTGCAGGTGGCGACGCTGGCCAATCAGGCCTCGAGCTTTCTGGTGTCGGGCCGCGAGCCGCGGCGGCTGGGCAACGCCCATCCCAGCATCGTGCCCTACCAGTCCTTTCCCACGGCCGACGGCGACATGGTGGTGGCGGTGGGCAATGACGAGCAGTACCGGCGCCTCGTCACCGCGGGCGGCCGGGCGGAGCTCGGCGTGGATGAGCGCTTCCGCACCAATGCCGACCGCGTGCGCAACCGCGCCCTGCTGGTGCCGCTGCTGACCGAGATGCTGCGCGAACGGCCGACCGCCGAGTGGCTGCGCATCCTGGAGCCGCTGGGCGTGCCTTGCGGTCCGGTGAACGGCCTCGCCGCCGCCTTTGCCGACCCGCAGGTCCAGGCGCGCAGCATGGTGCGCGCGCTGGAACACCCGCTGCTGGGCAAGGTGCCGAGCGTGGCCAGCCCCTTGCGCTTCTCGCGCACGCCGCTGCAGCAGGATCGCGCCCCGCCCCTGCTGGGGGAGAACACGGAGGAGGTTCTCCGAAACGTGCTGGATGCTTCGGAGGCGGAGCTCCGGGCCTGGCAGGAAAGTGGCGCGATCCGCGTGCCCCGGGCCGGGGAACAGGGTCCGGACTGAAGGCGGACCCTGTCGCGGTCCGATAGTTTTCACCCGCGCCGGTTCGGGGCTCCACCACGCGGCCCATGGTGCTTCCCGCGGGGTGCGGCACCGTCGCCGTCGCGGGCTGTATGTCGGGAATGATCGGCGCCCTCCCGCCCCGGCACGATCCGCGACGTTGCTGCCGCCCGCGCCGTTGCCGCGCTCAGGCGTCGGCTGCCAGCGAAGGCGTGCCCCTGTGCCGGAGAAAGCGCTCCATCCGCGTCAGCTCGGCGTCGAGCGCGCGGCGGAACGCCTGGCTGCGTGGGGCCGCCTGGGCATAGCCCAGCTCCACCTCGAGGCTTCCGCGGGTGAGGGCGAGGTTGGCCCAGCCGATCACCGCATCCCCCCAGAGCATCGGCAGGGCGTAGTAGCCGAGCTGCCGGCGTGCCGGTGGCGTATAGGCCTCGAAGCGGTAGGCCCAGCCCCAAAGGTGCTCGAAGCGGCGCCGGTCCCAGACCAGGGGATCGAAGGGCGCCAGCAGGCGGACATCGCGCGCGCTCGCCTCGCCGTGCCCTGCCGTCTCGCCGGCGGGCCAGACGTAGCTTTCGCCGTCGATCTCCTCGCGCAGCAGCTCCCCGCTTCCCAGCGCGGTGGCGACAACCGGTGCGAGAGGCCCGAGGCCGGGGTTGCGGCGCGACATCAGCGCCAGCGCGCCTCGGAGGCTGGGCAGGGAAACCGGTGCCAGGATGCGGGCCACCAGCATCACGGCGCGCGCGGCCCGGTCGCCATGTCCGGCCACGGCCGCTATCGGCGAGGCGCACTCGTAAACCCGGATACCTTCGCGGCGACGGGCCACGCGCAGCAGCCCGTAATGGTGAAGGTTTTCCAGGGCCCGCGTGGTGGCCTTGGAGAAGCCGCCCCAGCCGTTGACGGCACGTTCCCGGCCGAAGCGCTTTTCCAGCTCCGCGGGATGGGTCGGGCCCCGTGCACGCACGAAGTCCAGCACCTCGAGCGCGAGGCCCGTCGGAGCATGACGGCCTTCCACCCCCAAAGGGTCCATGCGGGGATGGAGCAGCTGTCGGGTCGCGGCGGGCATGAAGCCGTAGGCGTAAAGGAAGTCCTCCTCCAGCCCGAGGCGTGCGAAGCGGCGTTCCAGGTCCCCGGCGCGGTATCCCCGCACGCGGTGCCGGAGAATGAGGTCCTGCGCGCGGGCAGGGGCACGGATGGGATCCGCCTGCACGAAGCCCAGCCGCTGCACGGCCTCGGGCAGGCTCAGTGGGGCAAACAGGGTCGCGGCGCGTGCCTGCCTGCGGAGGCGGTCGAGCCTGGAACCGGCGGTCACCGTCGTGCCCCGACGGTGACGGAAATCCTGCTCGGGGGCCAGGAGGGCAATTCCCGGCGGCAAGGAGGAAAGGCCGGAAGAACGGCGCTCCTCAAGGCTGGTGCTTCGCGGAGTCCGGCCTCATGCCTCATCCGCCGCGGGCGCCCCGGCCCGCGGATGGGCCCGCTTCCAGGTGTCCAGCAGCCCCTTGGCGTCCACCGCGGCGTAGCGCTGCGTCGTGGACAGGCTGCTGTGACCCAGGAGTTCCTGGATCACGCGCAGATCGGCCCCGCCGCCCAGCAGATGCGTCGCGAAGGAGTGCCGCATGGCGTGCGGCGTGGCGTGCTCCGGCAGGTTGGCCAGGCGCCGGTAGTTCTGGATCACCTTGCGGGCCACCGCATCGTTGAGGCGCTCCCCCTTGGCACCCAGGAAGAGCGGCGCCGTGCCCGGGGCACCGGGCCGGTGGCGCAGCGAGGCCAATAACGCTTCCGCCACCACCGGCAGCATCGGCACCAGCCGCTCCTTGCCGCCCTTGCCGCGCACCCGCAGCGCCTGGCCCGCGCGCGGCACGTCCCGGATGTCGAGCGACAGCGCCTCGGAGATGCGCAAGCCGCAGCCGTAGAGCAGGGTGAACAGCGCCACGTCGCGCGCTGCCAGCGCCGCGTCGTCCTGGTTGCCGCCGATGCCACCCGCGACGTCGCGGGCCTGTTCGACGGTCAGCGCCCGCGGCACCGGCGGCCGCGGCCGAGGGCCGCGCAGGCCCGTCAGCCCCGTGACCGGCACGCCGTGCTGGCGGCCCAGCCAGCCCAGGAAGCTGCGAACCGCCGCGAGCTGCCGGGCACGGGTGCTGTTGCCGACACCGGCCGCCGCGCGATGGGCCAGGAAGCCGCGCAGGTCCGCGGTCCGCAGGCGCCCCAGGGCCGCGAGATCGGGCTCTCCCCCGAGGTGATTCGTGAGGAAGCCCAGGAAGTCCGCGAGGTCGCGCCCGTAGGCGGCAAGCGTATGCGGGCTGGCGCGCCGTTCGGTGGCGAGCCAGCCGAGAAAGGCTTCCCGCGCCCCGGCGCCCGTCATGGCCTGCCCAGCCGGGGTCTGCCCCGCTGCGGTCTGCCCCGCTGCGGTCTGCCCGGTCACGGTCTGCGCGGCCGTGGTTTGCCCCGTCACGGCGCCTCCCGTCATGGCATGCCCAGCGCCGCGGCGGCCGCGCGGGCCAGGAACAGCAGCGCCTGGCCGGCCCCGCGCTCGGGCAGCATCGCGGCCTCGCGCGTGCCCAGCACCAGCAGTCGCCCCGCCGGCAGCCGCAGCAGGGCGTCGCGCAGGATCAGCGGCGCGGCCTCGCCGTGGAGGAGGTTGGCTTCCGGCAGGCCGTCCGGCGTCGCGTCGCGCAGGCGCCATTCGCGGCCGGGGGGAAGCAGCTGCGTCGCGAGCCCCGCCGGCAGCGGGCGCAGGTGCCGCGCCGGCGTGCCGCTGCCGGCCACGGCCACGCTGTCGAGACCCAGCAGGGCGGGCCATTCGGCGGCGATGACCTCGGCCGGGTCGCCATGCCGCCCCGCCGGCGCGATCAGCGCCAGCACCGCGCGCTGCACCCGCAGCTGCAGGCCGCCGCCGGAACGGGCCGCCTCGGTGATCGCGCGCGCCGCGTCGCGCTCGGCCCCCAGCATCGCCGCCATGTGGTCGGCCAGCCGTTCGCCGTGGACACGGCGCGGGGGCACCAGCCGCCGGTACAGGGCCGGCCGGTCCGCCAGGAAGCCCGGGCGCGCCGTCAGCCAGGCCGCGACGCGACCGGCTTCCTCATCCTCATCGGGCGGGGGCTGTGGTGCGATGGAAGGGCTGGGTGGCAGCATCTGGCCCAATCCTGCCCCGACGGGGCGGGCGGGGCCAGCCGCTATTTCCCTTGGGCCCTCTGGCAAGCCGGGACCGGCCCCGCCGGCGCTCGTGACAGGAGGGGGCCTTGCCCGGGGGCCAGGAGTGCGGGGAAATCGCTTTGCGGCATGTCCCCCGGGTGCGAGACCTGGACACCGTCGCACCGCTTCCCCGGAGATCCCGCCCCGCCATGCCGACCCCCATCTGCCCGATGCTGCCGGTGCTGCTCGTGACCCTGCTGTTGCCGGTCACCGCACCATGGGCGCAGGCCGCCGAAACCCCGGCGCCCACCCCTGCCCGGGCGGCCCCGCCGGTGCCGGAAAGCTGCCGCGCCGCCGGAACCGACGCGACGGACTGCGTGGAGCGGCTGGCGCGCACCGAGGAGCGCCGCCTGGACGCGGCGGTGGAAAAGCTCAGCAGCGAGCTCCGGCGGGAGCCGCGCCGGCGGCAGCTGGTGCGCTCCCAGCGCCTGTGGCGGGAATACCGGGACGCGCAGTGCGACTACGTCAGCCTCAGCGTCCGGCAGGGTGCCCAGCCGAACCGCCTGGGGCAGGCGCAGTGCCTGCTGAGCGAAACCATCCGCCGCAACGAGGAAGTAGCGCACATGGTGCCCCCCGCCACCCGAGGCGCCGCGGCGGCGGCCCGGGCCGACTGACGGCGCACCGGCCGAAGAGGCCGGACGGGGCGGCCCCGCGGCGAGGCGCCGGGCCCTGACCGGGGCCGTGCCCGGGATGGGGGCGGGATCGCGCCCGCCCCGCGCTCAGCGACGGTTCAGAGGATGCTCTGGCCGGTCTTCTTCCAGTCCGCCATGAAGGCGTCGAGGCCCTTGTCGGTCAGCGGGTGCTTCACCAGCGAGCGGATCACCGCCGGCGGCAGCGTGGCGACGTGGGCGCCGAGCTTGGCGCATTGCAGCAGGTGCACCGGGTGGCGCACGGAAGCCGCCAGCACCTCGGTCTTGATGTTCGGATAGGCCCCGTAGATTTCCATGATGTCGGCGATCAGCTCGATCCCGTCCTGGCCGATGTCATCGAGGCGGCCGATGAAGGGCGAGATGTAGGTCGCCCCGGCCTTGGCCGCGAGCAGCGCCTGCACCGCCGAGAAGCACAGGGTCACGTTGACCATGGCCCCTTCGTTCACCATATGTTTGCATGCGCGCAGCCCCGCTTCCGTGAGCGGCAGCTTGACCACGACGTTGGACGCGATCTTCCGGAGGTGCTCGCCCTCCCGCATCATGCCGTCGTAGTCCAGCGCCGTGACTTCCGCCGAAACGGGGCCGGGCGTGATCTCGCAGATCTCGGCGATGATGTCGCGCATCGGCCGGTTGGCCTTGGCGATCAGGGAAGGGTTGGTGGTGACGCCGTCGAGCAGGCCGGTTTCGGCCAGGGAGCGGATCTCGGAAACGTCGGCGGTGTCGACGAAGAATTTCATGTGGCGTTGTCCCCAACTGCGACCGCAGCCATAGCCCATGCCGACCCCCGAGAAGAAGTCCCGCAAGAAGCCCCATCAGCCCGCGCTGCTCGGGCCGGTGCGTCCTCGCGTGAAGGTGCTGCTGCCGCTGCCGCTGGACGGCGCCTACGACTACGGCGTGCCGGAGGGCATGGCGGTGCCGGGGCCCGGCAGCTTCGTGGAGGTTCCCTTCGCCGGGCGGGAGCTGCGCGGCGTGGTCTGGGACGGCGCGCCCGACCCCACCCTGTCGGAAGGGCGGCTGAAGAACATCCTGGGCACGCTGATCGTGCCGCCGATGACCGACAGCCTGCGCCGCTTCATCGACTGGGTGGCCGCTTATACCATGGCGCCGCCGGGTGCCGTGCTGCGCATGGCGATGAGCGTGCCCTCCGCGCTGGAGCCGCCGGGGCAGCAGGCGGGCTGGCGGCTGAGCCCGGCGGGCGAGGCGGCGCGCGCCGGCGGGGGCGGCTACCGGCTGACGGAAGGGCGGCGCAGCGTCCTCGACATCATGCTGCCGGGCGAGATCCGCGCCGGCGCCGACATCACCGAGGAAGCGGGCGTCTCGGCCGCGGTGCTGCGCGGCATGGTGGACCAGCGGCTGGTGGAGCCGGCGCTGCTGCCGCGCCGCACCGCCTTCCCGAGTCCCGACCCCGAGCACCCCGGGCCTGAGCTGCGGCCCGAGCAGGAGGAGGCCGCGGCCTCCCTGCGCAACCTCGTGGGCGAGCGGCGCTTCGGCGTGACGCTGCTGGCCGGCGTCACCGGGTCCGGCAAGACCGAGGTTTACCTCGACGCCGTAGCGGAATGCCTGCGCCAGAAGCGGCAGGCGCTGGTGCTGCTGCCCGAGATCGCCCTGTCGGCCCAGTGGCTGGAGCGCTTCCAGGAACGCTTCGGCTGCGAGCCGGCGCTGTGGCATTCCGAGCTCGGCGGCAGACGGCGGCGCAACACCTGGCGCGCCGTGGCGGAGGGTGAGGCCAAGGTGCTGGTGGGCGCGCGCTCGGCGCTGTTCCTGCCCTTCCCGGACCTCGGCCTGATCATCGTGGACGAGGAACACGAGACCGCCTTCAAGCAGGAGGAGGGCGTGATCTACCACGCCCGCGACATGGCGGTGGTGCGTGCCCGCTTTTCCCAGGCGGGCTGCGTGCTGGTGTCGGCCACGCCCTCGCTCGAAACGCTGAACAACGCCGAGGGCGGGCGCTACACCGCGCTCAGCCTGCCGCGCCGCCACGGCGGGGCGGGGCTGCCCGAGATCACGGTGCTCGACCTCAAGCGCGTGCCGCCCGAGCGCGGGCGCTTCATCTCGCCCCCGCTGGTGGAAGCGGTGAACGAGACCCTGGCGCGCGGCGAGCAGGCGATGCTGTTCCTTAACCGCCGGGGCTACGCGCCGCTGACGCTGTGCCGCACCTGCGGCCACCGGATGCGCTGCCCGAACTGCACCGCCTGGCTGGTGGAGCACCGGGCGCAGCGGCGCCTGCAGTGCCACCACTGCGGCCATACCGAGCCCACGCCGCCCTCCTGCCCGGAATGCGGCGCCGAGAACAGTTTGACCGCGATCGGCCCGGGCGTGGAGCGCGTGCAGGAAGAAGCAGCGCTGCTGTTTCCCGAGGCGCGGCGGCTGGTGATGGCCTCCGACACCATCCCCGGCCCGGCCGCGGCGGCGGAGGCCGCGCGGCAGGTGGCCGAACGCGAGGTGGACCTGATCATCGGCACGCAGATCGTGGCCAAGGGCTGGCACTTTCCCGGCCTGACGCTGGTGGGCGTGGTGGATGCGGATCTCGGCCTCGCGGGCGGGGACCTGCGTGCCGCCGAGCGCACGGTACAGCTGCTGCACCAGGTGGCCGGCCGCGCCGGCCGCGCCGAACACCCGGGTCGGGTGCTGCTGCAGTCCTGGATCCCCGACCACCCGGTGATGCAGGCGCTGATCTCGGGCGACCTCGACACCTTCATGGCCGAGGAAGCTGCCGCCCGCCGCCCCGGCGGCTGGCCGCCCTTCGGGCGCCTGGCCGCGGTGATCGTGAGCTCGGAGGACGAGCGCGCCGCCGACCGCGTGGCGCGCGACCTGGGGCTGAGCGCGCCGGGCGGGGAAGGGGTGCAGGTGCTGGGCCCGGCCCCGGCACCGCTGTCGCTGCTGCGCGGGCGGCACCGGCGGCGCCTGCTGCTCAAGGCGCGTCGCGACGTGGCGGTGCAGCCGCTGTTGTGGGACTGGCTGAGCCGGGTCGAGGTCCCCTCAGCGGTTCGTGTTCAGGTGGATGTGGACCCGGTCAGCTTCCTCTGAGCGAATCGGGGAAACGGCCTGAAATCATCGGTTTACTTCGTAAACTGGGTGAAACATTCCATTGGCTTGGCCGGAATCTGGAACGAATTGTGGCCTTGACATGGCAGGGTCGTGTCCGACATGCCTCGCTGCATTGCAGCATGCAACGGCGGTTTGATCGGCTTCATCGCTGATCCCGCGATACCTGGTTGAGCCGGGTCGCACCGTCTCGCGGGCCGTTGCTTCGGCCCTGTCCCGGCCTTGTGGCCATGAACCCTCAGGAGGTTTCGGCGCGCGCCCGGCACGCGCCTGACTTTCGCGTACCAGCGGAGCGATCCATTGGCAGGCACCAGCCTTCCCGCCGCCCGGCAAGCGGCACCCCGCCCATCCCCTTCCGGCAGCACGGCCCCCGCCCATCCCTTATCCGGCGGGAGTGGTTTCCTCCTCGCCATCACCGCGGTCATGGCCATCGCGGGGTTCCTGTACGGCTACGACACCGGCATCATCTCCGGCGCCCTTCTCCAGATCACCGACGAGTTCGCGCTCGACCACCGCCTGCAGGAGGTCGTGACCGCCTCCATCCTCGTGGGCGCGGTGCTGGGGGCCTTCGCCACCGGCTGGTTGTCGGAGCGTCTGGGGCGCCGCTGGACCGTGATGATCGTGGCCGCGGTCTTCTGCCTGGGCGCCCTCTGGTCGAGCCTGGCGGGCAGCGCCACGCAGCTGGCCCTGGCGCGCGTCTTCCTGGGTCTGGCGGTGGGCGGCTCCTCGCAGGTGGTGCCCGTCTATATCGCGGAGCTGGCGCCGGCCGCGCAGCGCGGGCGGCTGGTGATCACCTTCAACCTGGCGATCGGCGCGGGCATCCTGCTGGCCAACGTGGTCGGCGTGGCGCTCCATGAGCTGTGGTCCTGGCGCAGCATGATCGCGGTGGCGATCCTGCCCGCCGCGCTGCTGCTGGCCGCCATGCTGCGGCTGCCGGAAAGCCCCCGCTGGCTGGTGGAGCGCGACCGGGTGGAGGAGGCCGCGCGGGCGCTGTCTTCCGTCCGCGTGGATGACGGAACCGTAACCCAGGAGCTGCGCGCGATCCGCGAGGTGGCGCGCCAGGAGCGCCGCGATGCGGCGGCCGGCTGGCGCACCCTGGCGCAGCCCTGGCTGCGCCCGGCCCTGGTGGCGGCGCTGGGTGTCGCGGCCTTCACCCAGCTCTCCGGGCTGGAGATGATGATCTACTACACCCCCACCATCCTGGCGGGCGCCGGCTTCTCGCAGGGCGTCGCCCTGTGGTCGAGCCTGAGCCTCGCCGCGATGTACGTCGTCATGACCTTTCTGGGCCGCCTGGTGGTGGACCGGATCGGGCGCCGCGGGCTGATGTTGGTGATGATCCCAGGAACGGTGGTGAGCCTCGCCGTGCTGGGAGCACTGTTCCGCGCCGGGCTGGCCAATGACGCGAATGCCTGGCTCGTGGTGGGCGCACTGCTGGTGTTCATGCTGTTCAACGCCGGCGGCATCCAGGTGGTGGGCTGGCTGCTGGGCTCCGAGATGTTTCCGCTCTCGATTCGCGGCAAGGCGAGCAGCCTCCACGCCGCGACGCTCTGGGGCTCCAACCTCGTGGTCACCGCGACGGCGCTGACCCTGGTGCATTATGCCGGGGTGAGCGGCATGATGTGGACCTACGCCGCGCTGAACCTCGTTTCCTTCGTGTTCGTGCTGCGCTGCGTGCCGGAAACCGCCGGGCGCTCGCTCGAGGAGATCGAGACCTCGCTGCGCGAAGGGCGTTTCCTGCCCTGGCGGCCCGGCCGGCACGTGGCGCCCTCCTGGGGGCGCGCCGGATCGGGCCTGGCCGAGGTTGCCTGCGGCCGCGTGGTTGCGGCCGAGAAAGGCTGAGGCCAGCCTGGCAGCGCCGTGCGACCCTGGCGCTGCCCGAACGCCCTGGCCGGCTGGGCGGTCTTCCCCGGGGACACGCCACGCGGCGGAAATCCCCTGGGAGGCTCAGCCGCCCCGCAGCGGGAACTCGCCGCGCCAGTCGCGGATGACCTCGTGCGGCGCCTCGCCCTGTTCCTCGGGCGGCAGCTCCTCGAGCGGATCGATCACCGGGCCGGTGACGCCACCGTAGGCGGGCGGGTCGGAAGCGGGAAAGCTTTCCTCCACGGCCTCGTCGATGCCCTGATCCTCGGTACGGTCCGGGTCGCGCGGTCCGGGATTACCCGCCCCGGGATTACGTGGACTGTCACTCATGCGGTTTCTCCTGTTCCGCTACCGGGAAGCAGAGCGTCCGGCAGTGCCTTGGGTTCCCGGACCACCACCGCAAGTTGCTGACCTGTAGGCGGATTTTTCAAGCGTTGCGCGGGGAGAAGGTAGCGGAACCGTTACCACCCCGGTTGCCGAATTGCCTTTCCATATGGTAAGGCGCCCACGCCGCGAGAGGGCTTCTCCTGGCGCGCCCGGTGCTCCACCGTGGCTCAACTCACGATACGGGAACTCACGTGGCCTCTGACGCGACCACTGTCTCGCCCGACGCGCCCCGCGCCACCGGACTTGCGCAACGCTACGCGCAGGCGCTCCTCGACCTCGCCAATGAGCGGCGGACGGTGGACAAGGTCGCGGCCGATATGGAGACCCTTCTCGCCCTTTGGCGGGACGACGATACTTTCCGCGCCTTCGTGTCCGACCCGCGCCTCGATGCCGCCAGCCAGATGAAGGGCATCTTCGCGGTGCTCGACCGGGCCGGCGTGTCGGGCGACGTGCGCAACCTCGTGGGCGTGCTGGTGAACAACCGCCGTCTCGCGGTGCTGCCCACGGTGGCGACCGGCTTCGCCACCCTGCTGGCCGAGAGCCGCGGGCAGCAGACGGCCGAAGTGACCACCGCGCACCCGCTCAGCGACACGCAGCGCACCCAGATCGCCGCGCGCCTGACCGAGGCCGGCTTCGGCAACGTGCGCCTGATCGAGACCCTCGATCCGTCCATCCTGGGCGGGATGATCCTCCGGATCGGTTCCCGCCTTTACGACACATCCATCAAGTCCAGGCTCCAGCGCCTGAGCTACGCCATGAAGGGGGCTGCCTGACCATGGACATCCGTCCCGCCGAAATCTCCGAGATCCTCAAGAAGCAGATCGCCGGCTTCGACGCCGAGGCGAACGTGTCCGAGGTCGGCACCGTGCTGACGGTGGGCGACGGCATCGCCCGCGTCTACGGCCTGCAGAACGTCATGGCCGGTGAGCTCGTGGAGTTCCCGGGCGCCGGCGTGAAGGGCATGGCACTGAACCTCGAGGCCGACAACGTCGGCGTCGTGGTGCTGGGCGACGACACCCGCATCCGCGAGGGCGACACGGTGTCGCGCACCGGCCAGATCGTGGACGTGCCGGTGGGCAAGGGCCTGCTGGGTCGCGTCGTGGACGGGTTGGGCAACCCGATCGACGGCAAGGGCCCGATCCAGTCCACCGAGCGTCGCCTGGTCGAGGTCAAGGCGCCCGGCATCATCCCGCGCAAGTCCGTGCACGAGCCGATGCAGACCGGCGTCAAGGCGATCGACGCCCTGATCCCGATCGGCCGCGGCCAGCGCGAGCTGGTGATCGGTGACCGTCAGACCGGCAAGACCGCCGTGCTGATCGACACCATCCTGAACCAGAAGCCGCTGAACGCCGGCACCGACGAGTCGAAGAAGCTCTACTGCATCTACGTCGCGATCGGGCAGAAGCGCTCCACCGTGGCGCAGCTGGTCCGCACGCTCGAGGAGCGCGGCGCGATGGAATACTCCATCGTGGTCGCCGCCACCGCCTCGGACCCGGCGCCGATGCAGTTCCTGGCGCCCTACACCGGCTGCGCCATGGGCGAGTACTTCCGCGACAACGCGATGCACGCGCTGATCGTGTACGACGACCTGTCGAAGCAGGCCGTGGCCTATCGTCAGATGTCGCTGCTGCTGCGCCGTCCCCCCGGTCGTGAGGCTTATCCGGGCGACGTGTTCTACCTGCACTCCCGCCTGCTGGAGCGCGCGGCGAAGATGGGCGACGCGGCCGGCAACGGTTCGCTCACCGCGCTGCCGGTGATCGAGACCCAGGCGGGCGACGTGTCGGCCTATATCCCGACCAACGTCATCTCCATCACCGACGGCCAGATCTTCCTCGAGACCGAGCTGTTCTATAAGGGCATCCGCCCCGCGGTGAACGTCGGCATCTCCGTGTCCCGCGTGGGCTCGGCGGCGCAGATCAAGGCGATGAAGCAGGTGGCGGGCAAGATCAAGCTCGACCTCGCCCAGTATCGCGAGATGGCGGCCTTCGCGCAGTTCGCCTCCGACCTCGACGCTTCCACCCAGGCGCTGCTGGCCCGCGGCGCGCGGCTGACGGAGCTGCTGAAGCAGCCGCAGTTCCAGCCCGTGCCCGTCGAGGAGCAGGTGGTGTCGATCTTCGCCGGCACCCGCGGCTACCTCGACAAGGTGGACGTGAACAAGGTCACCACCTTCGAGGCACGCATGCTGGCCGAGGTGAAGACCACGAAGCCGGAGATCCTCGACGCGATCCGCAGCGAGGGCACGATCTCCAAGGAGACCGAGGGCAAGCTGGTCAGCTTCCTCGACGGCTTCGCGAAGAACTTCGCCTGAGGCTGACGGGGGAAAGATAGGCCGATGGCGAACCTCAAGGCCCTGCGGGCGCGCATCACCTCGGTGAAGTCGACCCGCAAGATCACGCAGGCCATGAAGATGGTCGCCGCGGCCAAGCTCCGTCGCGCCCAGCAGCAGGCCGAGGCGGCCCGCCCCTATGCCGAGCGCATGGAGCGGATCCTGGCCTCGCTGGGCACCGCGGTGGCGGGCAGCCCCGACGCGCCGCGCCTGCTGGTGGGCACGGGGCGCGACCAGGTGCACCTGCTGGTGGTCGTCACCGGCGAGCGCGGCCTGGCCGGCGGCTTCAACACCAATGCCGGCCGCTTCGCCCGCG
Organism: Roseomonas elaeocarpi; assembly: GCF_042433915.1. NCBI lineage: Bacteria > Pseudomonadati > Pseudomonadota > Alphaproteobacteria > Acetobacterales > Roseomonadaceae > Roseomonas > Roseomonas elaeocarpi. The sequence continues at coordinate 161,188 of NZ_JBHLUN010000017.1, forward strand.
CGCGCATCCGCGCGCTCGAGGCCGAGGGCAAGACGGTCAAGGTGATCACGGTGGGCCGCAAGGGCGCCGTGTACCTCAAGCGCGAGTACGGCTCGCGCATCATCGAGGAAATCTCCTACGCCAGCGTGAAGCGCATGGGCTTCGAGCAGGCGCAGGCCGTGGCCGACCGCATCACCGCGCTGCTGGAGCAGAACGAGTTCGACGTCTGCTCGCTGATCTACAACCGTTTCCGCTCCGTGATCTCGCAGATCCCGAGCGAGCAGCAGATGATCCCGGCGGCCCTGCCGGCTGCGGCCAGCGACGCCCAGGCGACCGTGGGCGGCGCGCTCTACGAGTACGAGCCGGGCGAGGAGGAACTCCTCACCGTGCTGCTGCCCAAGAACCTGTCCATCCAGATCTACCGCGCCCTGCTGGAGTCCGTCGCGGGCTTCTACGGCGCGCAGATGAACGCGATGGACAACGCGACCCGCAACGCGGGCGAGATGATCAACAAGCTGACGCTCAACTACAACCGCACGCGCCAGGCCAACATCACGACGGAGCTGACCGAGATCATCTCCGGCGCCTCGGCCGTCTGAGGGGATTCCGCAACATGAAGAACAACGTCGGTAAGGTCACCCAGGTCCTGGGCGCCGTCGTGGACGTGCAGTTCCCCTCCGAGCTGCCGTTCATCATGAACGCGCTGACCACCAAGGTCGGCGACCGCACGCTGGTGCTGGAAGTGGCGCAGGAGCTGGGCGAGCGCACCGTCCGCACCATCGCCATGGACACCACCGACGGCTTGGTGCGCGGCACCGAGGTCGTGGACACCGGCAAGGGCATCGCCGTGCCGGTCGGCAGCGGCACGCTGGGCCGCATCCTGAACGTCATCGGCGAGCCGATCGACGAGCGCGGCCCGGTCACGGCCGACAAGACCTACACGATCCACCGCCCGGCGCCCTCCTTCGAGGACCAGTCCACAGCGGCCGAGATCCTGGTGACGGGCATCAAGGTCATCGACCTGCTGGCGCCGTATTCCAAGGGCGGCAAGATCGGGTTGTTCGGCGGCGCCGGCGTGGGCAAGACCGTGACCATCCAAGAGCTGATCAACAACATCGCCAAGGGGCACGGCGGCGTGTCGGTCTTCGCCGGCGTGGGTGAGCGCACCCGCGAGGGCAACGACCTTTACCACGAGATGATCGACGCCGGCGTCATCAAGCTGGGCGAGAACGGTTCCACCGAGGGTTCCAAGGTGGCGCTGGTGTACGGCCAGATGAACGAGCCGCCGGGTGCGCGCGCCCGCGTCGCGCTGTCGGGCCTGTCGATGGCGGAATACTTCCGCGACGAGCAGGGCCAGGACGTGCTGTTCTTCATCGACAACATCTTCCGCTTCACCCAGGCGGGCGCGGAAGTGTCGGCGCTGCTGGGTCGCATCCCCTCCGCGGTGGGCTACCAGCCGACGCTGGCCACCGACATGGGCGCCCTGCAGGAGCGCATCACCTCCACCAAGAAGGGTTCGATCACCTCGGTGCAGGCGATCTACGTGCCCGCCGACGACCTGACCGACCCGGCGCCGGCCACGTCCTTCGCCCACCTCGACGCCACGACGGTGCTGAACCGCTCGATCGCCGAGCTCGGCATCTTCCCGGCCGTGGACCCGCTGGACTCCACGTCGCGCGCCCTCGACCCCCGCGTGGTGGGCGAGGAACATTACCGCGTGGCGCGCGAGGTGCAGCGCGTGCTGCAGAGCTACAAATCGCTGCAGGACATCATCGCCATCCTGGGCATGGATGAGCTGTCGGAAGAGGACAAGCTGGTGGTGGCGCGCGCGCGCAAGATCCAGCGCTTCCTGTCCCAGCCCTTCCACGTGGCCGAGGTCTTCACCGGCACGCCGGGCGTCTTCTGCAAGCTCGAGGACACGATCCGCTCCTTCGCGGGCATCGTGGCCGGCGAGTACGACCACCTCCCCGAGGCCGCCTTCTACATGGTGGGTTCGATCGAAGAGGCGGTGAAGAAGGCCGAGACGCTGAAGCAGGCGGCCTGATCCATGGCCGCCACCTTCGAACTGGAGCTGGTCAGCCCGGAGAAGCTGCTGCTGTCGCGCCCGGTCGAGATGGCGACCATCCCGGCCTGGGAAGGCGACATGGGCATCCTGCCCGGACACTCGCCGATGGTGGTCGCCCTCAAGGGCGGCATCATCCGGGTGCGCGAGAACGGGGCGGAGACCGAGCGGCTCTTCGTGATGGGCGGCTTCGCCGAGATCACGCCCGAGCGCGTGACGGTGCTGGCCGACGAGGCGACGCCGGTGACCGAACTGTCCCGTGCCGAGGCCGAGTCGCGGCTGAGCGAGGCGGAAGCCGCGCTGACCGCCGCGGCGGCCGAGCCCGAGGCGGTGCGCGACCGGGTGATGGACCGCCTGCTGGCGGCCCGCGCCATGCGCGACGCGGCCAGCGCCGCCTGACAACGACCCGGCCGCCCACCGGCCGGAACGGCTGAACCGACGGGGCCGCGGAGGAATATCCTCCGCGGCCCCGTTGCTGTTCAGGGCATGGATCTGTTCAGGGCACTGGCGTCACGAGGGGCCGCCCCTCGAAGAAGGCCGCGAGGTTGCTCATCAGCAGCCTGAGGCCGGCCGCCACGGCATCCGGCGAGCGGCCGGCGACGTGCGGCGTGAACAGGAGGTTCGGCGCGCTCAGCAGCTCCGCCGGCACATTGGGCTCCCCATCCAGCACGTCCAGGCCGGCGCCCGCGATCGTGCCGCCGTGCAGGGCGGCGGCCAGGGCCGCGTTGTCCACCACGCTGCCGCGGCCGACATTGACCAGGAAGCCCTTGGGTCCCAGGGCGCGCAGGACCTCCGCATCGACGATGTGCCGCGTCTCAGGCCCCCCCGGCGCCACCGCCACCAGGAAGTCCGAGGCCTCGGCGAGGTCGCGCAGGCTCGCGTGGTAGCGGTAGGGCACGTCGTCCCGCCGGTGGCGGTTGTGGTAGCCGATCTCCATGCCAAAGCCCTCGCCCCGGCGGGCAACGCCCAGGCCGATGCGCCCCAGGCCCAGGATGCCCAGCCGCTTGCCGGCGACGCCCGGCCGCATCCGGCGCGAGGCGTCCCAAAGGCCTTCCCGAACCTGCCGGTCGGAATGGAGCAGGTCGCGTGCGACCCCCAGCAGCAGAGCGAAGGCGTGGTCCGCCACCGCCGCGTCGTTGGTACCCGGCCCATGCGCCACCGCGATGCCGCGCGCCCTGGCCGCGGCGAGGTCGATGTTCTCGAAGCCCGCCCCCACCGCGATGATGATGCCGAGTGCTGGGAGGAGCTCGATCTCCGCCGCCTGCACGCCGATGGAGCCGTTGGTCACCAGGGCGCGGATCTTCGGCCCGTGCGCCGCGATCACGGCCGCGCGCTCGGTGGCGCCGGGGGCGTAGTGCACCTCGCCCAGGCTGCGGAGGCTGCCCAGCCTTGCCTCCGAGGATTCCACCATCACGAGGATGTCCGTTGGCATGCCGTCGCTCCGTCCTTCCGGAAAGCCCAAGCAGCCGTGACTTGAAGCGCCGGCGGGTTCAAAAGACAATCCTCCTCCGGCACCGACTGCGCCGGCCCCTTCCGGGAACCGAACAGACAGCATGAAGCACTGGCACCTCGAACAGATCGCCTGGGACAGTTTCGACCGCTCCAAGCTCGATCCCGCGATCATCCCGCTGATCAAGGCGGCGGCGATGGTGGAGAAGAACGGGCTCGACTACGCGATCTACCTGCGCAACGTTTTCGTGGGCGACCCTGACTTCAGCCAGGCCGCCGACAACTGGGCGGTGGAGGAAGTGCAGCACGGCGACGCGCTGGGCCGCTGGGCGAAGCTGGCCGACCCGGACTGGGACTTCGACGAGGCTTTCCGCCGCTACCGCGAGGGCTACAAGATCGAGACCAAGGTCGATGCCTCGATCCGTGGATCGCGCACCGGCGAGCTGATCGCCCGCTGCATGGTGGAGGTCGGCACCTCCTCCTACTACACCGCGCTGGGCGACGCGACCGAGGAGCCGGTGCTCAAGCAGGTCTGCCGGCTGATCGCGGCGGATGAGTACCGCCACTTCAAGCTCTTCTACGACCATATGAGGCGCTACCTGGCGCGCGAGAAGCTGAGCTTCCTCCAGCGCCTCAAGGTCGCGGCCGGCCGCATCGGAGAGAGCGAGGATGACGAGCTGGCCTTCGCCTACCACTGCGGCAACGACGCGGAGGGCGCGACCTACAGCCACGAGCGCTGCATCGCCCAGTACATGGGCCGCGCCATGCGCTTCTACCGCTACCGCCACATCGAGCGCAGCATGGGCATGGTGTTCAAGTCGATCGGGCTGGAGCCACGCGGCCGCATGTCCGACCTCGCGGCCAAGGGGGCCTGGAAGCTGCTCAAGTGGCGCCGGGGCCGCTACGAGCAGCAGCTGGCGAAGGACGGCGCGGTGAACGACGACACGCCCGCGCGGCGGGTGGCAGCCTGAGCCTGGACCTCCGCCGCCGGGCCCTGCTGCATTCGGCGCTGCTGGCGGCCGGTGTCGCGCCCGCCTGGGCGCAGACCGGCCCGGCCCAGGGAGGCCAAGGTCCAGCAAGCCAGGGGCAAGCCGCTCCGGCGACGGGTGGTTCCGCTGCCGGGCAGCCGGGCCGGGAAGGTCCGGGCCTGGGCGAGGTCGCCCGCGACCACGGCCTGCGCTACGGCGCCGCGGTGCAGGCCGCCATGCTGGAGCGCGACGCGAGCTACGCGCGGGCCTACGAGACCGAGTGCGCCCTGCTGGTGCCGGAATACGAGGGCAAGTGGGCCGCGCTCCAGCCGGCGGAAGGAAAGTTCGACTTCCGCGGCCTCGACGCGCTGACGGGCTGGGCCCGCGCGAAGAACAAGACCGTGCGGGGCCACGCGCTGGTCTGGCACAACGCCATGCCCGACTGGCTGACCGCCGCCCTGGCGGAAGGGCCGGACCGGGCCAGGGCGCTGCTGGACGCGCATATCAGGACGGTGCTCGACCACACCCGCCCCACGATCCGCGAATGGGACGTGGTGAACGAGGTCGTGGCGGACCCGCCCGGCAGCGACACGCCGCAGTCGACGCCCGGGGACCTGCGCGACAGCCCCTGGCTGCGGGCGCTGGGGCCGGACTACATCCCGCTGTCCCTCCGGCTGGCGCGGGCGCAGGACCCGACGCTGCGGCTGGTGCTGAACGAGTACGGCGTCGAGGAAGAAGCGCCGCACTGCCTGGAAAAGCGCCGCCGGCTGCTCGACCTGGTGCGCAGCATCCGCCGCGCCGGCGCGCCGCTCGACGCGGTGGGACTGCAGGCGCACCTGCAGATGGACCGGCCCTTTAACCCGGCCTCCTTCACCACCTTCTGCCGTGCCCTGGCGGCGGAAGGCTTGGGCGTGCTGATCACCGAGCTCGACGTACGGGAGTCCTGGCGCGTGCCGGACGGCTACCCGGCGCGCGACCAGCTGGTGGCCGACAGGGTCCGGTCCTTCGTGGACGCCGCCCTGGCGGGCGGGGTGAAGACCTTCCTGACCTGGGGCCTGATCGACCGCTATTCCTGGCTGGTCACCGATCCAGGCGTGAAGCGAGCCGATGGTTTGCTGCACCGCGGTCTGCCGCTGGACTGGGAGGGCAACCGCAAGGTTTACTGGCAAGCCATGGTGGACGCCTTCCGCAGCGCTTGACCGCCGGCGCTCCGGCGCGCGCCGCGCCGTCGGCATCCGGGGGAGGGGACGGGTTGCCCAGCATCGCCTTCTGCATCTTCGGCCAGCTGCGCGACGAGCACCTGTCCTTTCCCCAGACAGCGCGGATCGCGCGGGAACTCGGGGCCACGGTGTTTCTCAGCACCTGGCGCCGGCGCGGCACCAAGGCGGCCGGGGCGGCCTACCCGTCGCAGCTGATCCGGATGTTTGGCGCCGAGGTGGCCTTCGCCGTGCCGCGCCCCATGCAGGCGCGCTTCCACGTGCTTCTGCCGGAACTGGCGCCACGTCTGGAGGATGGCAGCCGGGAGGCCAGCGAGGACGAGCTCCGCCGCTACTTCCCCGAGGCGGTGATCGACCTCGAGGACGAGAGGCTGCACCTCGACTTCGAGGAAGCGACCGTCGACCGCAACAGCCTGCGGATGCTCTACAAGGCCTGGCGCTGCAACGCCCTCAAGCGGGCCGAGGAAACGCGGCGGGGTCGGCGCTTCGACATGGTGGTGCGCTTCCGGCCCGACGTGGTGCCGCCAGCCCCCGGAGCCCTGCCGCCGGTGAAGGAGTTGGAGCGTGCGCTCTACCTCCTCGCGGGCGGGTGGCGGCCCGGCCACGCGCAGGACCAGCTCACCGTCTGCTCCTCGCGGGCGGCCGACATCACCGCGGCGCTGTTCGGGCAGGCGGTGCTGTCGGTCGACCGGCCCTGGCGCGGCGTCCATGCGGAGCTGCACGACCAGGTGCTGCGAACCGGGCTGGAGGTGCGCGGCCTCCAGCTCGGACAGGGCATCGTGGAGGACTTCGCGCGCCGTCACCCGCGCAACCGGGCGATCCTGCTGGAGGAGCTGCACCGGCAGCCGCCCGGCGCGGAGGCTGCCGGTGGCGCGGACTGGGGGCGTCTCACGGCCATCCTGGAAGCGGCCACCGCGGTGGCAGATGGGCGACTGGCGGCGGCGGAGGCGGCGCTGGATACGGTGGCGCGCACCGACCCGCCCCTGATCCTGCTGGAATGCCTCGTTTCCGTGGCCGCCGACACGGCGCGGGCGCGTGGCCGGCCGGAGGAGGCCGCGGCGCTGCTGCTGATCCGCCTCTTGGCCGGGCTGGTGCTCGACGGACCCGGCCTCGCGCGCGTGGGGGAGTTCATGAAAAACGTTCCCCGCTTCGTGGAGGTGGCGCGCACGCTGCCGGCCATCCCGCCGCTCCGTCGGGGCGCGCTGGGGGAGTGGATCACGGCCCAGCTGCCGGGCGGCGCGGCGGCATCGGCCTGGGCGGCGCTGTGCCGGCACGCGCCCGAACCCGCCCTCGACGACGCCTTCGACGCGCTACGCCCGGCGGTGGAGCAGAGCGCGGAATACCGTGAAGCCCGCTTCTGGCAGGCCTTACGGGACGGGAGATGGGACGACGCGCGCCTGGAGGTGGAGGCGCTGCGGGAACTCGGTGCCGAGGGTTGGCGCGTCAGCAACCTCCTGAGCCTCTACCATCGGGAGCGTGGCGAACTCGCGCTCGCGCGCGAGGCGGCCCAACTGGCCGTGGCGGAGCGTCCGGAACTCTGGGACCTCCGGACGCGCCTCGCACGGATCGAGGCACTGCGCGGCGACCGCGCCGCGGCCCTCGCGCAGACCGGGGCGGCCATGGAACGCGGCGGGGACAGTCATACCTGGATGCTGCACGCGCAGCTTCTGCATGACGAGGGCGAACGGGAAGCCCTCCAGCGGCACACCGAGGAGGCCTGGCGACGCTTTCCCGACGACGCGGTGCTGCGCGAAGGCCTGCCTCAGCTGCTGGGCGGCGAGGCTCCGTCGCCGGGCTGACCCGCCACCGGCACGGCGAAGCGGGCAAAGCTCCGCACCAGCGTTTCGTAGATCGGCCGCTTGAAGGCCACCGCGAGGTCCGGAAGCTCCTCCAGTGCTGCCCAGCGCCAGGCGTCGAATTCCTGGTGGGCGTCGGCATCAAGGCGGATGTCGCTGTCCTGACCGGTGAAGCGCAGCGCGAACCAGCGCTGCCGCTGCCCGCGCCACTTCCCGCCCCAGACCACCCCGACGAGGTGTTCCGGCAGGTCGTAGTGCAGCCATTCCTCGTGCTCGGCCAGGATCTCGGCGCGATCAGTGCCGATCTCCTCCGCCAGCTCGCGCAGCACGGCGGCGCGGGGGCTCTCGCCCTCGTCCATGCCGCCCTGGGGAAGCTGCCAGGCGCCGCTGCCGGTCTCGCCGCGCCCGGGCTGCGGCGCGCGGCGCGCCACCAGGACGCGGCCCTCGTGGTTGAACAGCACCGCGCCGACATTGGGCCGGTAGGGCAGGTCGCTCATCGCGCGGCATTCTCCCGTGGGGTTTCGGAGACGGCGGCCCCCGCGACGGGCCCCGGCCCCGCCGCCGGGTCGGCGCCGCGATCGGGTCGGCGCAGCATGGCGGTCACGGGCGCCAGCACGAGGCCGCGCTCTTCCAGCCCGGCCGCCCAGGCGGACAGGCGTTCCACCAGCGCCGGGGTGGGATCGCCCGCGATGCCCAGGGCCGCGCCGCGTTCCCGCGCTACCTGTTCCAGCTCCTGGAAGCGGCGCTCGATCCCGGCGCGGGTCGCGGGCTCATCCAGCACCACGTCGACGGTGCGGCCCCAGGCCCGCGCCGCCCGTCCCGCGGGCGCCGCGGTGGGGCGCGGATCGACGTAGAGCAAGCCGCGGTTGCGCAGCACGTCCTGCACGCCGCCCAGCAACTCCGGCGACTGCGCGAAGCGCTCGCCCCGCATCGAGCCCAGCGCGCCCACGGCGCCGACATAGCCCTGCAGGCGCGCCATGGCCCACATCAGCCGGTCCGCGTTTTCCGCGGCCGACAGGGTGGTGAGCAGCGCCTTGGGCCCGGGATCATCGAGCGGGTAGCCCGCGGGCTCCAGCGGCAGCGCCACCAGCATCTCCATGCCGCGCTGCCGCGCCGTGTCCGCCAGCGGCGCGATGCGGGTGGCGTAGGGGCTGAAGGCCAGGGTCACGGCGGGCGGCAGGCGCCGGATCGCGCTCTCGCTCAGGGCGTTGTTCAGGCCGATATTGCCCAGCACCACGGCCACGCGCGGCCTGGTCTCGTCGCGCGGAAAGGCGCGGGCGTAGGTGCGGATGGCGGTTCGCCCGTCGGCACCGGTTTTCGGCAGCGGGCCGTGGCGGGATGCTTCCTGCAGGGCCGGGTCCGGCGGCGTGATCGGCGGCACCACGAAGGGCTGAGGCGAGGCGGCGACCGGTGCGGGCGCCACCGGTGCCGCGGTTGCCGGCGCGTCCGGAATCGTGGCGGCAGGCGTTGCGGCGGCGGGCGCGCCCTGGGGCCGGGGCGTTTCGGCGGAAGCAGACTGCGTCGTTCCGGCACCGGGCGGCGCCGAGCCGTCCGCCACCAGGCCAGGATCGGACAAGCCAGGATCGGACAAGCCAGGGGCGGATGGGGCCGGGGCTGCCTGGTCAGGAAGTGCGCCGTCAGGAGGCGCCGGGTCGCGAACCGCCGGAGCGGCGGCCTGCGTGGGATCAGCGGGAGTGGCCGGCGCCTGCGCGGCAGTGACCTCGGGCGAAGGTGGCGCGACGCTCGCGGTACCCGGGGAAACGGTTTGCGGGGTGTCCGCCGGGGTGCCCAGTGGGGTGCCCTGTGGAGCGCCCCGGGCCTCCTGCCCTGTCTGCGCGACCCGCACCGCGTCCGGCGGCGGGCCTAGGAACTGCAGCACCCCCGCGGTGCCGCCCGCCACGAGCAGCACCGCCGCCCAGAACCAGCCGAGCGGCCGCCAGGACCCGCCCGGAGGCGGCGTCCTCCCCGTCGATCCGCTCACCGCTTCAGGACGCGCTCAAAGGTTGCTGGCGCGGCGCTGCTGCGGCGGCTGCGGCGCCGGCGCGGCCTGGGGGGTGCCCATGCCGCGCACCAGCACCAGCGCCTGCTGCAGCTGGAAGTCGGTTTCCGGCTTGGTGGGGTCGAAGGCCGGCGCGTTCTCGGCCGGAGTGTGCTGGATGCGGTCCAGCAGCCCCTGCGGCAGGTTCAGCGGCGGCAGCGGCGCCACCGGGTGCTGCGGCGTGGTGTCCTCGTGCCGCAGGGCGCGGCGCAGGTCGGCCTCGCGGTCGCGCACGGCGGTGTCCTGGCGCTGCGCCAGCACCTCGACGTCGGGCTCGATGCCGGTGGCCTGGATCGAGCGACCCGAGGGCGTGTAGTAGCGTGCCGTGGTCAGCCGCAGCGCGCCGTTGCCAGGCAGCGGCATCACCGTCTGCACGCTGCCCTTGCCGAAGGAGCGCACGCCCAGCACCACCGCCCGGCGGTGATCCTGCAGGGCGCCCGCCACGATTTCACTGGCCGAGGCCGAGCCGGCATTGGTCAGCACCACGATCGGCAACCCCTGCGCGATGTCGCCCGCGCGGGCGTTCCAGCGCTGGCTGTCCTCGGGTCGGCGGGCGCGGGTGGACACGATCTCGCCCTGGTCGATGAAATCGTCCGACACCTGGATCGCCTGATCGAGCAGCCCGCCCGGGTTGTTGCGCAGGTCCAGGATGATGCCCTTCAGCCCGCCGCTGGCCTGCTGCCGCAGCTGCTGCAGCGCCTTGCGCATGCCGGCATCGGTCTGCTCGTTGAACGAGGTCAGGCGGATATAGGCGACGTCGTTGCCCTCGAGGCGGGAGCGCACGACCTGCGGGCGGATCACCTCGCGCGTCAGGTTCAGCTCGATCGGCGCCGGCGTGCCCTCGCGGCGGATGGTCAGCTTGATGGCCGTGCCGCGCTCGCCGCGCATCTGCTCCACCGCGTCCTGCAGCGACATGCCCTGGACCGAGGTGCCGTTGAGGTTGGTGATCAGGTCGCCGGGCTTCACGCCGGCACGCGCCGCGGGCGTGTCGTCGATCGGCGAGATCACCTTGACGTAGCCGCCCTCCTGGCTGACCTCGATGCCCAGCCCCCCGAACTCGCCGCGGGTCTGCACCTGCATGTCGCGGAAGTTGCGCGCGTTCATGTAGGAGGAATGCGGGTCGAGGCCCTGCAGCATGCCGTTGATCGCGTTCTCGACCGCGTCGCGGTCGTTCACCGGGTCGACGTATTCCGCCCGCACCCGCTCGAACACGTCGCCGAACAGGTTCAGCAGCTTGTAGGTGTCTTCGCGGTTCGAGGTCTGTGCCCAGGCCTGCACCACGGGCGAGGTGAGGAGCGGGCCCGCGACGGCCCCCGCGGTGAAGGCCACCGCAATACCCGTCATGGTCCGGAACTTGCGCCGCATCCGCTGCGTGCTCCCCGTGTCCTGAGTTTCCAAAGCCGCTACCCCAACCGGCCGGAGGCCAGCCAGGGACGCGGATCGACCGCCTGCCCCCTGCGCCGCAACTCGACGTAGAGGCTGGGGCGCCCGGATCCGGGTCGTCCCATCACGCCAACCGCCTCGCCCGCCGAGACACGCTGTCCCACCGTGGCATCCAGACGGTCCAATCCAGCAAGGACCACATGATATCCGCCGCCACAATCCACGATCAACAGGAGGCCATAGGAACGAAATGTATCAGCGAACACCGCGCGGCCCGAACAAGGGCTGACCACGCGCGCCCCGGGCGGCGTGGACCAGGTCTGCCCTGCCGTGCCGCCGGCCCCGAATTCCGAGGTGACGCGGCCGGCCACCGGCAGGGCGCGCCCGTTCGCCGCCGGCAGCGAGGCCAGCGCCTCGTCCTCGTCCGGCGCCTCCTCGTCGGGCTTTGGCGCGCTACGGGCGGCATTACGCACCGCGGCCGCCGCCGCCCGGTCCGCCGCCGCCTGCTGCGCGGCGGCGCGCTCCGCCGCAGCCTTGGCGGCGGCCTCGGCGCGCGCGCGGGCCGCTTCCTCGCGCTCCAGCCGCGCCAGGGCGTCGTTGAGGTTGCGGGCCCGGGCGGCGCTGTTTGCCGCCTCCTGCGCCGCCTTGTTCTGCCCCTGGTCGGCTTCGCGCCGGTCGGAGCGCGCCTCGGCCAGGCCCTTTTCGACCGTCGCCACTGCCGCGGCGGCGCGGTCGCGGGCCGCCAGCAGGGCGTCGCGCTCGCTCTGTGCCTGCGCCGCTGCCGCCGCGGCTTTCGCGCCGGCCGCGCGATAAGCGGCGGCCTCCACCGCCAGCTGCCGGCCGAGGCTGCGCAGCACCAACGCGCCGCGCAACGCGTCCTCCGGCGGCACTGGCAACGCCAGCAGGGTTTCCGAGGGCCAGGCCGACAGCCGGCGCATCGCGGGCAGCAGCGGCGCCAATCGCGCCGCCTGCTCGTTCAGGGATTCCTGCGCCGCCTGGGCCTCGTGGTTGGCGGCGTCCAGCCGGGCGCGCGCCTGGTCCACCGCGTCCTCGGCCGCCACCGCCTGCCGCCCGGCCACGGCGCGCTGCGCCGACAGCGCGGCCTCCCGCGCCCGGGCCTCCTTGGCGTTGCGGGCCGCGGCGTCGGCGGCGTCGCGCGCCTGCGCGGCGTCCCGCTGCGCGTCCTGCACCGAGCGGCGCGTCGGGGCGGGCTGGCCGGCACCGCCCAATAGGAGGGGCAGCAGCGCCAGCAGCAGGCCGGCCGTCACCCGGCCGCCGGAACGCGGGGTTTGCGCCCCGCCCTCGCGGCCTCGCGCCGGGGCTTTCCGCGGCCGGGCGGCGGAAGGCATCAGCCTCCGCCGCGCAGGATCAGGCTTTGCCCGGTCATCGCCGCCGGCTGCGCCACGCCCATCAGCGCTAGCAGGCTCGGCGCGAGGTCGGCCAGCCGCCCATCGCGCAGCGACGCGCCCGCCGGGCCGCCCAGCAGCACCACCGGCACCGGGTTGGTGGTGTGCGCGGTGTGGGGGCCGCCGGTCACCGGGTCGCGCATCAGCTCGGCATTGCCGTGGTCGGCGGTGACCAGCAAGGCGCCGCCCACGTCACGGATCGCCGCGGCGATGCGGGCGAGGCCGCTGTCCGCCGCCTCGCAGGCGCGGATCGCGGCGGCCAGGCTGCCGGTATGGCCCACCATGTCGGCATTGGCGAAGTTCAGCACGATCAGGTCGTACTGGCCGGAGCGGATCGCGGCCTCGGCCTTGGCGGCGAGCTCGGGCTCCGACATCTCGGGCTGCAGGTCGTAGGTCGCGACCTTGGGCGAGGCGACCATGATCCGGTCCTCGCCGGGGAAGGGCGTTTCCTCGCCGCCGTTGAGGAAGTAGGTGACGTGGGGGTACTTCTCGGTTTCCGCCATGCGCAGCTGTTTCAGGCCGGCGGCGGACACCACCGCGCCCAGGATGTCGGCCATCGACTGCGGTGGAAACATCGTGGCGAGGAAGGGGTCCAGCGCCTCGGAATACTGGGTCAGCGCCGCGGCCGCCACGAAGCGCGGGCGGACGGGGCGGTCGAAGCCGTCGAAGCCGGGGTCCAGCAGCGCCGCCATGATCTGGCGCACGCGGTCCGCCCGGAAGTTGAAGCACAGCACCGCGTCGCCATCGCGCATGCCGGCGTAGTCGCCGATCACGGTGGGGGGGATGAACTCGTCGGTCACGTCCGCCCCGTGCGCCGCGGCGATGGCGGCGGCCGCTTCGGCGAAGCGCGGCCCTTCGGCCATCACCATGGCGCGCCAGGCCTTTTCCACCCGGTCCCAGCGGCGATCACGGTCCATGGCGAAGTAGCGGCCGGAGATCGTGGCGACCCGCGCCCCCGTCGGCAGGGAGGGCTCGAACCGCGCCAGGTAGTCGGGCGAGGCGCGTGGCGGCGTGTCGCGCCCGTCGGTCCACAGGTGCAGGGCCACCGGGACGCCCGCCGCCGCCACGATCCGGGCCAGCGCCAGACCGTGGTCCTGGTGGCTGTGCACGCCACCCGGCGACAGGAGCCCCAGGAGGTGCAGCGTGCCGCCGCTGTCCCGCAGCCGGTCGATCACCCTCCGCAAGGCCGGATTGGCGGCGATGGAGTTGTCGGCCACGGCGGCGGTGATGCGCGGCAGGTCCTGCATCACGATGCGCCCGGCGCCGATGTTGAGGTGCCCCACCTCGGAATTGCCCATCTGCCCGTCCGGCAGCCCGACATCGGCGCCGGAGGTGCGCAGGAAGGCGTGCGGGCAGCTGTTCCACAGCTCGTCGAAGCAGGGTGTGCGCGCCTGGAGGACGGCGTTGTCGGCCACTTCCTCCCGCCAGCCCCAGCCATCCAGGATCACCAGCATCGCGGGCTTGGGCGTCGGCATGGAGGGTGCGCTCCTCGGCGGCATGGGCACGGAAGAAAAAGGGCTTAGCGCCCGGGGGCGGTGCTCGCCAACCACCCCGTGGGGTTTTCCCCGCCAGCCGTGAAGGCGGCCGCCACCTCGGCCAGCATCCGCGCTTCCTCGCCTCGGTAGCGGGCGGAGAAGTGGAAGGGCTCCAGCCGCAGCGCCCCGGCCGCGCGCGCGATCTCGCCCGCGGCGCGGGTGGTGAGGTGGCCGCGGCGCGAGGCCACCGCGGCATCGGCGGCCGCGAAGGCGGACTCGAGGAACAACAGGTCGGCGTCGCGCGCCAGCGCCTCCACCGCCGCCCGGTTCGCCGGCGTGTCGGCAAGGTCGGTGCAGTAGGCCAGCCGGAAGCCCGGCGACACCGTGGCCAGCGACCGCAGCTCGCCCAGCGGCCGGCTCTCGCCATCGCCCAGCGGCAGTGGGTGGCTGTCGGGCAACCCCTCGAGCAGGGCGCGCTTCAACCCGTTGATCCAGGGCCCCGGACGCAGGCCCGCCTGCTCGATCGCCACGCGCGAAACATTCGCGGTGGCGTCCTCCTCCAGCCGGTAGCCGAGGCAGGCGACGCCGTGGTGTTCCAGCGTGGCGGCCCGCACCGCGAGGCCGGGCAGGCGCAGCGCCACCCCGTCGGCGGGAGCGGCCTCCGCCGCCAGGGGTTCCGCCCGGAAGCCGGTGGCCAGGCGGAAGCGCGCGTGGCGGCGGGCGCCGTCGGCGTCCAGCTCCGTCACCTCGAACTCCAGCGCCGCCTCGTAGAGCCCGGCCAGGTCCCAGGCATAGCCCAGCAGCTTGTGCCCGATCCGCTCGATGATGCCCGGCGGCCCCAGCAGCGGCAGCCGCTTTTCCCGCCCCACCAGGTAGCGCAGCAGCGTGTCGAAGCCGATCAGGTGATCCATGTGGGCGTGCGTCACCAGCGCCGCGTCCACCCGCAAGAGGGCGGCCGCCGGCAGCCGGTGCAGCTCGCCCAGGTCCAGCAGCAGCGCGCGGCCGCTGAGCGGCGCCTCCACGAAGAGCGACGGGTCACCGAAGCGGCCGTTCACCAGGCTGGCTTGAAGGGGAGGGCGCATCGGCTCCGGAAACAGGGGCGGCAGAGCGGGGAAGGCAGGAACCCCCGGGGTGCAACATCCGGGTTGCCCGCATCATAGGCGCGCCGTCGGCCCGCGGTCACGCATCCCGCGCGCCGGCGCCGCGTTGCCGAAGCCGGAAGGGTTGGCAGGCATGGGGCAGGATAGCGGGACGGAACCCCGGGGTGGCGGGTCGGAGGCGGGCGCCCGCGCGGCGGCCGAACAATCCGCCTCCGCACCGGCGTCGGTGGAGGCGCACGCGCCCGAGGCCCGCCCCCGCGGGCGCCTCCGGCGGGCGCGTGGCTGGACGCGCTTCTGGCCGCTGCTGCTGCTGTTGCTGGGCGGCGGCCTCGCCTATTTCCTGGGCCTGGGCCGCTACGCCAGCCTGGGCGCGCTGGCGGAATACCGCGAGGCCCTGCTGCTGCTGGTGGCGACCCGCCCCTTCGAGGCCGTGCTGCTCTACCTCCTGGTCTATGCCGCCGCCACGAGCTTCTTTCTGCCCGGCATGCCGCTGACGCTGGCGGGCGGCTTCCTGTTCGGACCCTGGGCCGGGATCCCGCTGGCGGTGTGTGGCGCGACGCTGGGCGGCTGCGTGCTGTTCCTGGTCACCCGCTCGGTTTTCGGGCCGATGGTGCTGAAGCGCGCCGGCAATCTGGTGGAGCGCCTGCGGCCGGAGCTCGAGCGCGACGGCTTCTGGTACCTGATGTCGCTTCGCTTCCTGCCGGTGGTGCCCTTCTGGCTGGGCAACGTCGCCGCGGCGCTGGTGGGCATGCGCTTGGCCGTCTTCGCCGGGGCCACGGCGCTGGGCATCCTGCCGGGCACCGCGGTCTTTGCCTGGATCGGCGCCGGGCTGGGCGAGGTCTTCGACCGCGGCGGGGCGCTGGACCTTTCGGTGGTGCTCTCGCCCCTGGTCGGGCTGCCCTTCCTGGTGCTGGCCGGGCTGGCGCTGGTGACGACCTGGTGGCGGCGGCGCAATGCCGAGGAGCAGGACCCCGAGCCACGCGCCTGAAACAGGCTGAAACCTTTCGGCCTACAAAAAGACATGGAAAGCGTGTGGGTTCCCGCGGCCGGGAGCGTATCAGCAGACGAAACCCTGAGGCTGGCTTCCATCGCAACCATGACCACCTTCGCCCTGCCGGGCATCTTTCCGGGCTGGATCGAGACCTTTCTGCGACGTGACGCCATCGCAACGCCGGGCCGGACGCCCCCGCTGGACCGCGACCGCGCGGCGGCCGCGGACGAGGTGCTGATCGGCTGGACCGCCGGGGGCGATCGCCTGGCCTTCGACGTGCTGGCCGCGCGCCACCTCGCGCGCCTGCACGCGGTGGCGCTGCGCATCACCGGCAACCCGGCCGAGGCGGAGGAGATCGCGCAGGAGGCCATGCTGCGCGCCTGGCAGCACGCGGCGCGCTTCGACCCCGATCGGGCACGGCTGGGAACCTGGCTCTACCGGATCGCCGCCAACCTCGCGATCGACCGGGCGCGGCGGCCGGGCTTCGCGACGCTGGAGGGCGTGCCCGACCTGCCCGACCCGGCGGAGGACCCCGAGGCGCGGCTGCTGGCCCGCGAAGACCGCGCCGCCCTGCTGGCCGCGCTGGAGGAGCTGCCCGCGCGCCAGCGCGCCGCCCTGGCGCTGAGCTACGATGCCGGGCTCAGCGGGGCCGAGGCCGCCGCGGCGCTCGACGTGTCGCCGCGCGCCGTGGAAGGGCTGCTGCGCCGTGCCCGGCAGTTCCTCCTGTCGCGGCTGAAGGGTTGACGCTGGTGCAACTCGAAGGTTTTCGCGACCGCCTCCACCGGCACGGCGCTTCGCTCGACCGCTGGCCGGCAGCCGAAGCCGCCGCGGCGCGCGCGCTGCTGGCCGGTTCCGCCGAGGCACGGGCCGCGCTGGGGCGGGCGCAGCGCCTGGACGCGGCCATTGGCGCCTCGCTGCCGCCGCTGGAACCCGCCCGGCTGGAGCAGATGCGCCAGGGCCTCGCCGCGCGGGTCGCCCGGATGCCGCTGCCCGAAGCGCCCACGGCGGCCGGGCGGCTCTTGGCCCGGCTGCGACCGGCCCTGCCGGTGGGGTGCGGCGCCCTGGCCACGCTGGCGGCTTGCGGGCTCTGGCTCACCCTGGTCCAGCCGCTCGACGCGCTGCCGGCGGGCGCGGCCGACCCCCTGGCGGCGACCGAGGTTCTGGCGCTGGCCGAGGCGGTGCCATGAGGCGCCCATCGCTCGCGGTGCTGGGCCGGGTGCTGCTGGGCGCCTCGCTCGCCCTCAACCTAGTGCTGGGGGGGCTGTTGCTGATGCGCGACCGTTCCAGCCCTTCGCCGAACCCCCGTCGCCTGCTGGCCCGCGTGGAGCGCCTGCTGCCCGAAGCGGACCGCGCCGCCTTCGAGCGCGAGGTGGCGGCCCGGCGCGAGGAGATGGCGGCCGCGGAGCGCCGGATCCGGCAAGGGCTCGCCCCGGTGCGCGACGCCATCGGCGCGCAGCCCTTCGACCCGGCGGCACTGCGCGCGGCGATGATGCAGGGACGGGCGCCCTGGAACGATTTCAGCAACCTCTTCGACGATACGCTGGTGCGCGCCCTTTCGGCCATCTCGCCCGAAGGACGGCAGCGGGTCGCGCAGGACATGCCCGGACCCGATCGGAACAGAGCCGACCCGGACACGGCCGAAAGGCGGGATGGCGACCGCGACCACGACCGTGAACGCACTGGGCAGGACGGAAGGAAGACCACCCATTGATATCCCGAACCTCCATCGCGGCGACCGGGCGCCGTCCCGCGTCGCACCCGGCCGGCTGCGCCCGCCCGGTTCTGGCGGTGTCGCTGCTGCTGGCGCTCGCCGCCTGCGGGCCGAAGCCACCCCCGGTGAGTTCGGGGCTTGAAACGCCCGCGCAGTTCCGCGAGGCCGCGAACACCGCCGCGCGCTGGCCAGACCCGCAGTGGTGGACCGGCTTCGGATCGCCCGAGCTGAATGCGCTGATGAACGCCGCGGCGGCCGGCAACTTCGACCTCAACGCCGCGCAGGCCCGCGTGCGGCAGGCCGACGCGCAGCTGCGCATCACCGGCGCCTCGCTGCTGCCGACGCTGGACTTCAGCGCCGATGCCAGCCAGCAGCACAACAGCGGCTACGGCCGCACGCGCGGCAGCAACAACGCCATCAAGAGCCTGGCGCTCCAGGCCAGCTACGAGATCGACTTCTGGGGCAAGAACCGCAACGCCACCGAGGCCGCGCGGCAGAGCGCCATCGCCAACCGCTACGACGTGGGCGTGGTCACGCTCACCACCGAGGCCTCGCTCGCCAACACCTATTTCCAGGTGCTGGAAGCGCAGGAGGAGTTGCGCACGCAGCTCGACAACCTCGACGCGGCGCAGCGCACCCTTGCCATCGTGCGCGCCCAGTACGCCGCCGGCACCGCGACCGGCCTCGACGTGGCGCAGCAGGAAACGCTGGTGGCGCAGCAGGAAGCGGCCGTGCCGCCGCTGCGCCAGACCATTGGGCAGAACATCAACTCGATCGCAACGCTGGTGGGACAGACGCCCGAAAGCTTCAAGGTCGAGGGCGGCCGGCTCGATCAGCTACGCATCCCCGAAGCCTCGCCCGGCCTGCCGGCGGAGCTGCTGGCGCGCCGCCCCGACGTGCTGCTGGCCGAGGCCAACCTCGCTTCCGCCAATGCCGACATCGCGGTGGCGCGGGCGTCGCTGCTGCCCTCCGTCACGCTGACCGGCAGCGCCGGCTTCCAAACCCTGTCGCTGGCGAACCTCATTACGCCGCAGGCGCTGGTCTACACCGTGGCGGCCGGGCTGACGCAGTCGGTCTTCGCCGGCGGCGCGCTGCGCGGCCAGGTGGCACTGTCCGAGGCGCAGGCCGAGGAGCTGCTGGTGGAATACCG
Organism: Roseomonas elaeocarpi; assembly: GCF_042433915.1. NCBI lineage: Bacteria > Pseudomonadati > Pseudomonadota > Alphaproteobacteria > Acetobacterales > Roseomonadaceae > Roseomonas > Roseomonas elaeocarpi. The sequence continues at coordinate 179,913 of NZ_JBHLUN010000017.1, forward strand.
CCGCGCCATCGTGGAAGCGCTGGTGGACGTGGAGAACGCCATCATCGCCTATCGCGAAACCACCGAGCAGGAACGGCGCCGCCAGACGGCGGTGGAACGTGCCGAGCAGGCCTACAATATCTCCACCGCGCAGCTTCGCGCCGGCACCATCGACCTGATCACGCTCATCAACACGCAGCAAACGCTGTTCACCGCGCGCACCAGCCTCGTGCAGGCACGCCTCCAGCGTTTCCAGGCCGCGGTCGGCCTGTTCCGCTCACTCGGAGGAGGCTGGAACTGAGATGCCCGACTCTCTGAACCGCGACCCCATGAACAACGACAGCGACGACGCGACCCGAGGTTCCCCGATGCCCCGCTCCCGCGCCCCGCGCCTGCTTCTTCTCCTCGTGCTGATCGCCGCGGCAGGAGGCGGTGGCTACTGGTACTGGCATCACCGTGAGGCGGCGCAGACACAGGCGGCGAATGGGGCGGCTCCTGGGGCAGCACCCGGCGGCCGCGCGGGTCGCCGCGGGGCGGGCGGCCCAGGGGGAGGCCCGGGGGGCGGGGCGGGCGGCGCCGCCGCCGTGCCGGTGACGGCTGCGGCGGCGGAACGAAAGGACCTGGCGCTCAGCCTCGACGCGCTGGGCACGGTGACGCCGCTCAACAACATCACCGTGCGCTCGCAGGTCGACGGCACGCTGGTGGAGGTCGCCTTCACGGAAGGGCAGGAAGTCAAGAAGGGCGACCTGCTCGCCCGCATCGACGACCGCACCTACGCCGCGGCGCTGGCGCAGGCCGTGGCCAAGAAGGCCTATGACCAGGCGCAGCTCAACAACGCCCGCGTCGACCTGCAGCGCTACCAGGGGCTGCTCGCCGCCAACGGCGTGACGCGGCAGCAGGTGGACACGCAGCGCGCCCAGGTCGCGATGTACGAGGCGCAGGTGGCGCAGGACCAAGCCTCGATCGACAGCGCCAAGACCCAGGTGGACTACACCGTGATCCGCTCGCCCATCGACGGGCGCGTCGGCCTGCGGCAGGTCGATCCGGGCAACCTCGTGCGCTCCTCCGACAGCAGCGGGCTGGTCACGGTGACGCAGATGCGGCCCATGACCGTGATCTTCACCGTGCCGCAGCAGGAACTTGGCCGGCTTCTCGCGGCGCAGGCGGCAGGACCCGTGCCGGTGGAAACCACCACCGCCAACGGCCAGAACCCCGGCGCCAAGGGCACGCTGATGACGGTGGACAACACGGTCGACGCCACCACCGGCACCGTCAAGGCACGCGCCAGCTTCCCCAACGAGGACGGCAAGCTCTGGCCCGGCGCCTTCGTCAACCTGCGCATGCGCATCCAGACCGTGCCGGACGCGGTGGTGGTGCCGCTGGTGGCCGTGCAGCAGGGCCCCAACGGCCCCTACCTCTTCGTGGTGAAGGCGGACAACACCGTGGAACAGCGGTCGGTCACGCTGGGATCGCTGACGGAAACGCAGGCGGCGGTCGCCACCGGCCTGCAGCCGGGCGAGCGCGTGGTGACCTCGGGCGGGTTGCGCCTGAACCCCGGCACCGCCGTGGCGGTGGCGCCACCCGCCGGCACGACGCCGGTGGCCGAGGCCGCGACGCCGCCGGTGGGCGCGGCGTCCTCGGGCAACCGGTCCCGCCGCGCCGGGGGTAGCACGCCGTGAACATCGCCGCCCCCTTTATCGCCCGGCCGATCGCGACCACGCTGCTGGCCGTGGCGGTGCTGCTGGGCGGCATCTACGGCTACCTCCAGCTGCCGGTCTCGGCCCTGCCGGAGGTGGACTTCCCCACCATCGAGGTCTCGACCCAGCTGCCCGGCGCCTCGCCCGACACGGCGGCGCTGCTGGTGACCGCGCCGCTGGAACGCAACCTCGCGCAGATTTCCGGGCTGACGGCGATGAGCTCGACCTCCGGCCCCGGGGTCAGCCGGATCACGCTGCAGTTCCGCCTCGACAAGAGCATGGACGAGGCATCGCAGGACGTGCAGGCGGCGCTGGATGCCGCGCGCGGCACGCTGCCCTCCACGCTTCCCTACCCGCCGGTCTACAACAAGGTGAACCCGGCGGATCCCGCGATCATGACGCTGGCGCTGACCTCGGACACGCTGCCGATCACGCGGCTGAGCGACACCGCCGACACGCTGCTGGCGCAGAAGCTGGCGCAGGTCAGCGGCGTCGGCCGCGTCACGGTGCAGGGCAACATGCGCCCGGCGGTGCGGCTGCGGGTCGATCCGGCGCGGCTCGCCTCCTACGGCATCGGCATGGAGGCGGTGCGCACCGCCGTCAGTAACGCCAACCAGAATTCGCCCAAGGGATCGCTGGACGGGCCGCGGCAGGCGGCCACCATCCTGGCCAACGACCAGATCAACAACGCCGCCGAGTTCGCCGACGTCATCATCGCCTACAGCAACGGCGCGCCGGTGCGGCTGCGCGATGTCGGCACCGCGGTGGAAGGGCTGGAGAACGACCGCAACGGCGCCTGGTTCAACGGTCATCCCGCGATCCTGATCGACGTGCAGCGCCAGCCCGGCGCCAACATCGTGGAAACGGTGTCACGTATCCAGGAGCTGCTGCCGCAGCTGACCGCCGCCATCCCGGCGGGGGCGCGGCTGGCGGTGGTGTCGGACCGCACCGAAACCATCCGCGCCTCGGTGGAGGAGGTGCAGATCACCCTGGTGCTCGCCGTGGTGCTGGTGGTGGCGGTGATCTACCTGTTCCTGGGCTCCGGCCGCGCCACGCTGGTGCCGGCGGTGTCGCTGCCGCTGTCGATCGTGGGCACTTTCGGCGTCATGTCGATGATGGGCTACTCGCTCGACAACCTGTCGCTGATGGCACTCACCATCGCGACCGGCTTCGTGGTGGACGACGCCATCGTCATGATCGAGAACATCGTCCGCCTGATCGAGGAAGGGGAACACCCGCTCGCCGCCGCGTTCAAGGGTGCGCGGCAGATCACCTTCACCATCATCTCGCTGACCGTGTCGCTGATCGCGGTGTTCATCCCGCTGCTGTTCATGAGCGGTGTGGTGGGCCGGCTGTTCCGGGAATTCGCCGAAACGCTGACCGCCGCGGTGCTGGTGTCGATGGTGGTCTCGCTGACGCTGACGCCGATGATGTGCGCGCTGGTGCTGCGCCCGCACAGCCAGCCAGGCCGCGTCGCCCGCTGGGTGGAGGGCGGCTTCGAGCGGATGCGCGGCGGCTATGCCCGGATGCTGCGCGTGACGCTGCGCCACCAGGCGCTGACGCTGCTGGTGGCGCTGCTGACGGTGGCGGTCACCGGCTGGCTCTACGTGGTGGTGCCCAAGGGCTTCCTGCCGCCGCAGGACACCGGCTTGATCCAGGTCACCACCGAGGCGCCGCAGGATGCCTCCTTCGCCCGCGTGGCGGACCTGCAGCAGCGGCTGGCCGCCGCCGTGCGCGCCGACCCCGCCGTGTCCTCCGTGTCGGCGGTGGCCGGCGCCACCGCCACCAACCCGGCGCAGAACACCGGCCGGATCACCGCCGTGCTGCACCCGCGCGGGGAACGCGACGCCACGGCGCAGGGGATCATCGCGCGCCTGCAGCCCAGGCTGGCCGAGGTCACCGGCGGCGTGAGCTACCCGGTGGCCGTGCAGGACATCCAGATCGGCACGCGCATCACCACGACGCAGTACCAGTACACGCTGACCGATTCCGACGCCAACGAGCTCGCGCAATGGGCACCCAAGGTGCTGGACCGGCTGCGCCAGATCCCCGGCCTGCGCGACGTGGCCAGCGACAGCCGCCAGGACGGCGTCCGCATCACCGTGGAGGTCGACCGCGACCGGGCCGCGCGGCTGGGCGTGACCATGGCGGCGGTGGATGCGGCGCTCTACAACGCCTTCGGCCAGCGCCAGATCTCGACCATCTACGGCCAGACCAACCAGTACCGCGTGGTGCTGGAAGCCTCCGACGACATCCGCACCAACCCCATGGCGATCGGCCAGCTGCGCGTGAGCGCCACCGGGGTGGCCAGCAGCGCCACCAACACGACCGCCTCCTCGTCTTCCAGCTCCGCCACGACGGAGGCCAGCACCTCCGCCAACGGCCAGGTGCCGCTGGGCGAGATCGCCACCTTCACCCGCACCCGCGCGCCGCTGCTGATCTCGCGCGAGAACCAGTTCCCTGCGGTCACGCTCAGCTTCAACCTGGAGGAAGGCACCTCGCTGGGTGACGCGGTGGACGCGGTGGAGGCGGCGCAGCAGGAGATCGGCCTGCCCGACACCATCACCGGCAGCTTCAGCGGCGACGCGGCGGAGTTCAGCTCCTCGCTGTCGGGGCAGCCCTGGCTGATCCTGGCGGCGGTAGTGGTGATCTACATCGTGCTGGGCGTTCTCTACGAGAGCTTCATCCACCCGATCACCATCCTGTCCACCCTGCCCTCCGCCGGCATCGGCGCCCTGCTGGCGCTGCGGCTGTGGGATCTCGACCTGTCGGTGGTGGGGCTGATCGGCATCATCCTGCTGATGGGCATCGTGAAGAAGAACGCGATCATGATGATCGACTTCGCCCTGGAAGCGCAGCGCGAGGGCGGCCTTTCGCCGCGCGACGCGATCGAGCAGGCAGCCCTGCTGCGCTTCCGGCCCATCATGATGACCACCGCCGCGGCGCTGCTGGGCGCGCTGCCGCTGGTGCTGTCGCACGGCATCGGCTCGGAGCTGCGCCTGCCGCTGGGCGTGTCGATCGTGGGCGGGCTGCTACTGAGCCAGGTGATCACCCTGTTCACCACGCCCGCGGTGTACCTCGCGCTGGAATGGGTGCGCGCCCGCGTCGAGCGCTGGCGCGGCCACCCCGCCGCCCCGGCCGCGGCGGAGTAGCGCCGCCGTGTTCTCCATCTCCGCCCCCTTCGTGCGCCGGCCCATCGCCACGCTGCTGCTGGCGGTGGGGCTGATGCTGGCGGGCTTCGTGGCCTGGGGGCAGCTGCCGGTCTCGGCCATGCCGCGGGTGGACCTGCCCACCATCTTCGTGAGCGTGAGCCAGCCCGGCGCCAACCCGGAAACCATGGCCGCCACCGTGATCGCGCCGCTGGAGCGGCAGATCGGCGCGGTGGCCGGCATCACCGAGATGACGTCGAACTCATCGACCGGCTCGGGCAACATCATCATCCAGTTCGACCTGAGCCGGACCCAGGAAAGTGCCGCGCGCGACGTGCAGGCCGCGGTGAACGCCGCGCGGTCCGACCTGCCCTCCACGCTTCCCAACCCGCCCTCCATCCGCAAGATCAACCCGGCCGACTTCCCGGTGATGATCCTGGCGCTGACCTCCGACACGCTGCGCCAGACCGAGCTCTACGACGTGGCCGACAGCATCGTGGCGCAGCGCCTGTCGCAGGTCACCGGCGTGGCGCAGGTGCAGGTGGGCGGCGCCGATCAGCCGGCGGTGCGCGTGTCGGTCAACCCCGACGCGGTCGCCTCGGCGGGGCTGTCGCTCGACGACGTGCGCACCGCCATCAGCAACAGCAACGTCACCCAGGCGGTGGGGCTGGTCGACGGGGCGGAGCAGGCCGGCAGCATCGGCGTGAACGACCGGCTGCGCCGGGCCGAGCAGTTTGCCAACATCATCGTCAAGAGCACGCCCGACGGGGTGATGCGCCTGTCCAGCATCGCCCGCGTCGTGGACGGCAGTCGCAACCGCCGCCAGGCGGGCTGGTTCAACAACAAGCCCTCGATCCTGCTGCAGGTCTACAAGCAGGCCGATGCCAACGTCATCGACGTGGTGGACGGCGTCCGCGCGGCGATGCCGCAGCTGCAGCGCTGGGTGCCGGGCGGCGTCCATATCGACGTGCAGAGCGACCGCTCCGGCACCATCCGCGCCAGCGTGGAGGAGGTGGAGTTCACCCTGCTGGTCTCCATCGGGCTGGTGATCGGCGTGGTGGCGGTGTTCCTGCGCCGCCTGTCGCCCATCCTGGCGGCCAGCGCCGCGGTGCCGCTGTCGCTGCTGGGCACGCTGGTGGTGATGTGGTTCCTGGGCTACTCGCTCAACAACTTCTCGCTGATGGCGCTGACGATCTCGGTGGGCTTCGTGGTGGACGACGCCATCGTGATGATCGAGAACGTGTCGCGCCTGCGCGAGCGCGGCCTGACCCCCTTCGAGGCGGCGATCCAGGGCTCGCGCGAGATCGGCTTCACCATCGTGTCGATCACTGTGTCGCTGATCGCGGTGTTCATTCCGCTGCTGGCGATGGGCGGTGTGGTCGGGCGCATCTTCCGCGAGTTCTCGGCCACGCTGGCAGTGGCGGTGCTGATCTCGGGCATCCTGTCGGTGACGCTGACGCCGATGATGACGGCCCATCTCGGCAGCCACCGACCGCCGAAGCCGCCCGGCCGCTTCGCACGCGGCTTCGAGAGCGTGCTGGGTGCCCTGATCCGCGCCTATCTCCGCAGCCTGGCCGTGGTGCTGCGCTTCCGCCGCTCCATGCTGCTGCTGACGCTGGGCTTCGTGGTGCTGACGGTGTGGCTCTACACCGTGGTGCCCAAGAGCTTCTTTCCGGAACAGGACACCGGCCTGCTCCAGGGCTTCAGCCAGGCCGCGCCCGACACTTCGTTCGAAACCATGCTGCGGCTGCAGAACCAGGTCAGCGCCATCGTGGCACGCGACCCGGCGGTGCAGAGCCTGGGCGCCACGGTGGGCAGCGGCTTCAACGCCAGCACCAATTCCGGGCAGCTCTTCATCACGCTCAAGCCCGCCGACGAGCGCAAGGTTTCGGCGGACGAGGTCATCGCCCGGCTGCGCGGGCCGCTCAGCCACATCCCGGGCGTCAACGTCTTCCTGCGCTCGCAGCAGGACCTGTTCATCGGCGGCCGCGGCGGCAACGCGCAGTATTCCTACGTGCTGCTCGGCACCGACCTGGATGAGCTGCGCCGGTGGACCAACACCATGGTCGAGAAGCTGCGGACGGTGAAGGGCCTGTACGACGTGTCCTCCGACCAGGAACGCTCCGGCCTGGTGGAGCGCCTGATCATCGACCGCGACGCCGCGGCGCGGCTGGGGGTGGGGATCGACGACATCAGCGCCGCCTTCAACAACGCCTTCGCGCAGCGCCAGGTCTCCACCATCTACATGACCCGCAACCAGTACCGCGTGGTGCTGGAGATCGACCCGGCGCTGCAGCAGAGCTCGGCGCAGTTCGACCGCGTCTTCGTGCCGGGCAAGGACGGGCCGGTGCCGCTGCGCACCGTGGCGCGGGTCGAGCGCGACGTGGCGCCGGCGCGCGTGACGCACCAGGGCCAGTACCCGGCCGCCACGATCACCTTCAACCTCGGTGAGGGCGTGGCGCTGGGCGACGCGCAGGCGCTGGTGCAGCAGGCAGAGCGTGAGGTCATGCTGCCGGGCACGATCCGCTCCCAGTACGGCGGCAATGCCGCGGCCTTCCAGGCCTTTTCCTCCTCGATGCCGCTGCTGATCCTGGCGGCGCTGGCCACGATCTACATCGTGCTGGGCGTTCTCTACGAGAGCTTCATCCACCCGCTCACCATCCTGTCCAGCCTGCCCACGGCGGGGCTGGGCGCGCTGCTGGCGCTGGAGATCACGGGCCTCCCCTTCAGCGTCATCGCGCTGATCGCGGTGATCCTGCTGATGGGCATCGTGAAGAAGAACGCCATCATGCTGGTGGACTTCGCCCTCGAGTACGAGCGCAGCGAGGGCGCCACCAGCGAGGAAAGCATCCTGGCCGCCTGCCGCGACCGCTTCCGCCCGATCCTGATGACCACGCTGGCTGCGCTGTTCGGCGCCGTGCCGCTCGCGGCCGGCATCGGCGTGGGGGCGGAGCTGCGGCAGCCGCTGGGCGTCGCCATCATCGGCGGCCTGGTCGTGTCGCAGCTGCTGACGCTCTACACCACGCCGGTGATCTACCTGGCGCTCGACCGGCTGCGGCCGCGCAGCGCGCGGGAACCGCTGCCCGTCCCGGCGGAGTAGCCGGGACAGGGCGGCCGGCCGTCAGGCTGCCGGCGCGACCTCCGCGTTGCGGCGGGTCAGCCGCGTCAGCATGGCGCGGATCAGCGGCATGCCGATGCGCGACGGGTCGGTCATCAGCGACTCCGGGTGGAACTGCACCGCCGCGATCGGCAGCGTCGCGTGCTCCACCGCCATCACAACGCCGTCCTCGGTTTCCGCCGTGACCGTGATCTCGGGCGGCAGCACCAGCCGGCGCGCGTGGAGCGAGTGGTAGCGCCCCACCGTGAAGCTGTCCGGCAGGTCGCCCAGGAAGCGGCCGCCACTGCGATGGATCACCGAGGGCTTGCCGTGCATCGGCCGCTCCAGCACGTCCAGCGCGCCGCCGAAATGTTCCACGATGCCCTGCAGGCCCAGGCACACGCCGAAGGCCGGCAGCTGCCGCTCCACCAGGATCGAGAGCGTCTCGTCCATCAGGAAGTCGGACGGCCGCCCGGGACCCGGCGAAAGCACCACGAGGTCCACCTCGCCGCCTTCGCGCAGCGCCTCGCGCGCCAGGGCAGGGCGCATCGTCGTGACCTCGGCGCCGGCCGCGCGCAAATAGCCGGCCAGCGTGTGAACGAAGCTGTCCTCGTGATCCACCAGCACCACGCGCGGGCGATGGCCCAGCACGGCGGCGGCCTCTGCCACCGGTGCCGCCGCCGCCGCACCCTTGATCGCGGCGAACATGGCGGAAGCCTTGAGGCGGCATTCCGCTTCCTCGGCCGCCGGGTCGCTGTCGTGCAGCAGCGTGGCGCCGGCGCGCACCTCGGCCACGCCGTCCTTCAGCCGGATGGTGCGCAGCGTCAGCCCAGTGTTCATGTTGCCGTCAAAGGTCATCCGCCCGATGGCGCCGCCGTACCAGCGCCGTGCCGAACGCTCCTCCTGCTCCACGAAGCGGATCGCCCAGGTCTTGGGCGCGCCCGTCACCGTCACCGCCCAGGCGTGGGACAGAAAGCCGTCCAGCGCGTCGAGCTCGGGCAGCAGCGTGCCCTCGACATGGTCCACCGTGTGGATCAGGCGGGAATACATCTCGATCTGGCGGCGGCCGATCACCCGCACGCTGCCCGGTTCGCAGACGCGCGACTTATCATTGCGGTCCACGTCGGTGCACATCGTGAGCTCGCTTTCCTCCTTGGCGGAGTTGAGCAGCGTGCGGATGTTCTCGGCATCCTCCAGCGCGTCGCGGCCGCGCTTGATGGTGCCGCTGATCGGGCAGGTCTCGATGCGGCGGCCCTCGACTCGCACGAACATCTCGGGGCTGGCGGCGACCAGGAACTCGCCGTCGCCCAGGTTCATCAGCGCGCCGTACGGGGAGGGATTCACTCTCCGCAGGCGCTCGAACAGCGCGCTGGGCGCTTCGGCGCAGGCGGTGCGGAAGGTCTGGCCCAGCACCACCTCGAACAGGTCGCCGCGGGCGAAGGCGTCGCGGGCGCGTTCCACCATGGCAGCGTACTCGCCGGGACCGTAGTCGCTCTCGACCTCGGTGGGGGCATCGGCACCCTGCCGGTACGGGTCGGCCGGGGTTTCGCGCGGCAGAGCATCGGTGGCGCGGCCGTCCACGGTGAAGTCGTAGCGGTGGACCTCCGCCTGGCCGCGCATGTGGTCCACCGTGACGATCTCGTCGGGCAGGAACAGCACGAGGTCGCGCGCGTCGTCGGCGCGCGGCAGGCGCAGCGCCATGGGCTCGAACTGGAACACTAGGTCGTAGCCGAAGGCGCCGTAGAAGCCGAGATGCGGGTCCTCGTCCGAGCGGAACAGCGCGGTGAGGCGCCGCAGCACGCTGAACACCGAGGGCTGGCGGGAGCGCTGCTCCTCCGGGAAGCGCTCCGCCGGGGCACGCATCCGCAGGTCCAGGGTGGTGGCGTCGCCGCGGAAGTGCTCGACCTCGGGCATGTCGCGCAGCGCCGGGGCAATGGCGCCCAGCAGGATCTCGCCGCGCGCGTTCAGCGCCCGCACCGTGACCGCCCGGCCGCGCGCCGTCAGCATCACCGGCGGGTCAACAAAGCCCAGGTCCCAGCGGGTGTAGCGGCCGGGAAACTCGAAGGAGGAGGACAGCAGCACGCCGCGCTGCCGGTCCAGCCGCCCCGCCAGCGTGGCCAGCATCTCCGTGGCCTCGACGTGGTGGGTCTGCCGCCGGATCGTGAGGCCGCCGCCGGTTCGGTATTCCTGCCTGTTCTGGGTGCTGCTCATATCGGGCTCCGGAAGGGTTCGCGGCGGCCTCGGAGAGCGGATCGGCGGGGTCAGAAAACACGAAAGGCCGCCCGGATGCTCCGAGGCGGCCTCATGAGAATGCGCGAGCCGCCTGCTTTACAGGGGCCACCACCAGCGTGACGGGGGCGTGCGCGTGAACATGCCCTGATCGGTAGCCGAGTGGCGCGGCGCTGGCAAGATGCCCTTGCAGCCGTCCGGACTGCCGACCAGCCCCGCTGGCTGTCCCGGCTGGCTGTCCCGGCTGGCTGCCCCGACAGGTTGCCCCAACTGGCCCACACCGCCAGCCGTCCCGACTGGCTCACCCCAAGCGGCCGGCCGGCCCGGTAGCGCCGGAGGGAGGATGGAGCGGCCATGGTGCCGCGGTGGCCGGCTGCTCCCCGCGGTCGCGCCAGCCAGGGGAAGGGGCGTTCCCCCGACGCTGGGACGCGGCGGTCGCCCCGCCCGTCAGCCCGCCGCGATGCGGCGGCAATGGTTCAGCGCCGCCTCGATCAGGTTGTCGCTGGCCTCGGGCGTGCGAAAGGCGGAATGGGCGGAAAGGGTCGCCTTTTCCACCGCCGACAGGGCATGGCCGGGCGGCAGCGGCTCCTCGGCGTAAACGTCCAGCGCCAGGTGGCCGAGGCGGCCGCCCTCCACCGCCGCCACCAGCGCCGCCTCGTCGGTGATCGCGCCGCGCGCGGTGTTCACGAAGATCGTGCCCGGCCGCATCAGCGCGATTCGCTCGGCCGACAGGAAGCCGCGCGTTTCGTCGTTCAGCAGCAGGTGCAGCGACACGACGTGGCTGTCCCGCAGCAACGTGTCGAGATCCACCAGCTCCACGCCCGGCACCTCGCGCGGCGTGCGGTTCCAGCCCACCACCCGCATCCCCGCCCCGTGGCACAGCCGCGCCATCTCGGCGGCGATGCCCCCTAAGCCGATCAGCCCCACCGTCTTGCCGGTGAGCTCGATGCCGTCGGTGCGCAGCCACTGCCCGGCGCGGATGCCGCGGTCCATCCGCACCAGCCCCTTGGCGGCCGCCCACATCAGCGCGAAGGCCATCTCCGCCACCGCGGTGTCGCCGTAGCCTTTGATGATGTGCACCTGGATGCCGCGCGTCGCGTCCAGCTCCTCCGGGTTCATGTAGGAGCGCGCGCCGGTGCCCAGGAAAACGACGTGTCGCAGCGCCGCGCAGCGCAGGGCGATCTCGGTGGGCAGGTGCGTATGGTCGATGATGGCGATCTCGGCGTCGCCCAGCAGCGCCGGAAGCTCCTCCGGCGTCACGTCGGGCTGCCGGTTGACCTCGAGGGCGATGTCGTCCGGCCGGCGCAGCCGCTCGGCCACGGCGGCGAGGGAGGGGCTGGCATCCACGAAAACGGCGCGCATCAGGGGTCCTTCCTTGGGCTCGTCTGTGGCGGCCGCGCGGCGCATCGGAAGCCCGGCGCCCGTCAGACCCGCCCCTGGCCGGAACGGGTGACCACCCCCGCAGGAGTGCCCGTGCCATCTCCCGCTGGCAAGGTGGCCGCATAACCGGCAGCGTCCCGGCCCCGCGCGCCGGGGCACCCGGGGCCTGCCCCGCCGGAAGGGCGGGCTGTTCCTATCCCCTCAGGGCAGGAACGGTCTGGGGCGTGGACGGCGCCTCCCGCGTTTCGGCTTCGGGGAGGGGCGAGGCCCAGCTCTGGCTGGCATGCAGCGCGGCCGCGATCGCCAGCAGCAGGAAGCCGACGCCCAGGTAGCCTTCGAGGAAGACCACCGCGGCGGAGAGGAGGTTGAACGCCATTGCCGAACGCAGAAGGAAGCGCATGGGTCCGATCCGTTTGGAGGAGCGCGGAGTAGAGCAGCCGGATCTGAAGCAATCCTTAACGCCACCCTCCTTGCGACCGCCGACCGCCGCCCGCGCGGCGCCGCAGGGCAGCGTGCCCCAGCCAGCGTCCGGACCGCGCGAAAGCGCCGCCACCCCGCTTCGTGGCCTCCTCGGGCCGGGTCCCGCCGGGGGGCTCTTCACGCCGGCCGCCGGATGGGCGCACGATCGCTGCTTCTCCCGCCGGCCGCCGTCGCGGTCGGCGACGGGGTGCCGCCGCGTGACCGGTTTTCGCCCCCTGCCTCGCGCGGGCCGGCGCCTGCGGGCCCGGGAAACCCCATCGCTACGGAAAAGGAGCCAGCCTCATGAGCCTCAGAACACGCAACGCCGTCGTCACCGGCTCCACCAGCGGCATCGGGCTCGCCTGCGCCCGCGCCCTGGCGCGCGAGGGTGCCAACGTCATGCTCAACGGCTTCGGCCCGGCCGAGCAGATCGAGCAGGCGCGCGCCGCGATCGAAGGAGAATTCGGCGTCCGCGCGCTCCACTCGCCGGCCGACATGACCGATCCCGAGGCGATCGCCGGGCTGATCGCCCAGGCCGAGGAGGCGCTGGGTTCGGTCGACATCCTGGTGAACAATGCCGGCGTGCAGTTCGTGTCCCCGGTCGAGGAGTTCCCGGTGGACAAGTGGAACCAGATCATCGCCATCAACCTGTCGGCGGCCTTTCATGCCATGCGCGCGGCGGTGCCCGGCATGAAGCGGCGCGGCTGGGGGCGCATCATCTCGACCGCCTCGGCGCACTCGCTGGTGGCCTCGCCCTACAAGTCCGCCTACGTCGCGGCCAAGCACGGCCTCGTCGGGCTGACCAAGACCGTGGCGCTGGAGGTCGCGGCCCACGGGGTCACCGCCAACTGCATCAGCCCGGGCTACGTCTGGACGCCGCTGGTGGAGCGGCAGATCCCCGACACCATGAAGGCGCGCAACATGACCGAGCAGCAGGTCATCAACGACGTGCTGCTCGCGGCGCAGCCCACCAAGCAGTTCGTGAAGGTGGAGGAGGTGGCCGCCATGGCGGTGTTCCTGTGCTCCGACGCGGCGGCGCAGATCACCGGCGCCAACCTGTCCATGGACGGCGGCTGGACCGCCGCCTGACAGCCGGGCCGTCGCGAAAGGAGGCGGGGGAGGGCTGCCCCGTCACCTTTCGGGATGGACTATGATTTATAAGCTTCGTCATATAGTATGACTTTTAATGGACCCGTGGCCGTGCCAGGATGCATCCGCACCAGGCAGCGCCCCGAAGAAGGGCGCCGAACACGGGGGAACAGGATGCGAGTCACGATCACCGGCAGCTGAGTCCGGAGCAATCGAGTCCGGGGTAGCTGAGCCCGTGAGGCGGGGCGCTCCGGCGGTGCGTCCCGCGCCCGACCTCCTTCCGAAGCCCTTCCGGGTGCCACCCCGCGCCCCGGCGGCGCGAACGCCCTTCCAGGAACCGGCCCTTGCACGCCAGCGTCGTCACCATCCCGAGCCGCGCCGTCCGCTCCAGCCACGCGGAGGTCACGCGCTGCCTGGCCGTCGACATCGTGGCCGGGCGGCTCGAGGCGGGGCAGGTGCTGCCGCGCGACGCCGACCTCATCGCCCGCTTCAAGGTGTCGCGCACCGTGCTGCGGGAAAGCGTGAAGACGCTGGTGGCCAAGGGGCTGCTCACCACCAAGGCGCGCGTCGGCACCACGGTGCTGGAACGCGCGGCCTGGAACATGTTCGACCCCGACGTATTGGCCTGGCACCTCGACAGCGGCATCGACGCCCGCTTCCTGGCGGACCTGGCCGAGATCCGCCTGGCGGTGGAGCCGCAGGCCGCGTCGCTGGCCGCCGAACGCCGCTCCGAGCGCGACCTCGCGCAGCTGCGCGACAGCATCGGCCAGATGCAGCACTTCGCGCCCCACAGCGAGGAGTTCGCCGATGCCGACCTCGCGCTGCACCTCGTGATCGCGACCGCCTCGGGCAATCCCTTCATGCGCTCGGTGGGCGCGGTGATCGAGGCCGCGCTGCGGGCCTCCTTCCGCCTCAGCGCCCCCACCGACGCCGCCGAGCGGGACCTCACCATCGCCGAGCACACGCGCATCCTCGACGCCGTGACGCGGCGCGACCGCGAGGGTGCTTCCGCCGCCATGGCCGCGGTGATCCGCAACGGGTTGCGCCGGCACGGCTACGCCGACGCGCTGAGCCCCCCTGAAACCCATCGCCCCGCCGGACCATTGGCGGCGCCTTCCCGCGCCAGCAGCGCGGCCTGAACGCCGGAGTAAACAGCATGACCGACGACCCGAACGACTATCGCAAGCCCGGCGAACTTCGCTCCCGCGCCTGGTTCGCGCGGCAGGACAAGATGGGGTTCTATTACCGCTCCTGGCTGCGCAACCGCGGGTTGCCGAACGACCAGTTCGACGGGCGGCCGGTGATCGGCATCTGCAACACCTGGTCCGAGCTGACGCCCTGCAACGGGCATTTCCGCACCATCGCCGAGCACGTGCGCTACGGCATCCTGGAGGCGGGCGGCTACCCGCTGGAATTCCCAGTGCTGAGCCTGGGTGAGACGCAGATGCGCCCGACGGCCATGCTGTACCGCAACCTCGCCTCGATGGACGTCGAGGAAGCGCTGCGTGCCAACCCGCTCGATGGCGTGGTGCTGCTGATGGGTTGCGACAAGACCACGCCCTCGCTGCTGATGGGGGCGGCCAGCGTCGACCTGCCGACGATCGGCGTGTCGGGTGGCCCGATGCTCAACGGTCATTACCGCGGCCAGCAGATCGGCTCCGGCACCAACACCATCTCCATGAGCGAGCAGCTGCGCGCGGGCGAGATCACGCTGCGCGAGTTCCACGAGGCCGAGAGCGCCATGTCGCGCTCCGCCGGCTCCTGCATGACCATGGGCACGGCCTCCACCATGGCCTCGATGGTGGAGGCGCTGGGCGTCGGCCTGCCGCACAACGCCGCCATCCCGGCCCCCGACGCCCGCCGCAACGAGCTGGCGCGCCTGTCCGGCCGGCGCATCGTGGAGATGGTGCGCGAGGACATGCGCCTGTCGAAGCTGCTGACGCGCGAAGCCTTCGAGAACGCCATCCGCACCCTGGCCGCGATCGGCGGCTCCACCAACGCGGTTGTGCATCTGCTGGCGATCGCGGGCCGCTTGGGCATTCCGCTGACGTTGGAGGATTTTGATCGGCTGGCGTCCGAGGTGAATTGCCTCGTGAACCTGCGCCCCTCGGGCCAGTTCCTGATGGAAGACTTCTACTACGCCGGCGGGTTGCCGGTGGTGCTGCGGGAGCTGGTGGAGCGCGGGCTCCTGCACGGCGACGCCATCACCGCCAACGGCCGCACCCTGGCGGAGAACGTGGCGGAGGCGCAGTGCTGGAACCGCGAGGTGATTCACTCCTACGAGGCGCCGTTCAAGCCGCATGCCGGCATCGCCATCCTGCGCGGCAACCTTTGCACCTCGGGCGCGGTGATCAAGCCTTCCGCCGCCTCGCCGCACCTGCTCAAGCACACCGGCCGCGCCGTGGTGTTCGAAAGCATCGAGGACCTGCACGAGCGCATCAACGACGAGAACCTCGACATCGACGAGAGCTGCGTCATGGTGCTGAAGTATTGCGGGCCCAAGGGCTACCCGGGCATGGCCGAGGTCGGCAACATGCCGCTGCCGCCCAAGCTGCTGCGCCAGGGCGTGCGCGACATGATCCGCATCAGCGACGCGCGCATGTCGGGCACCGCCTACGGCACCGTGGTGCTGCACGTGGCGCCTGAGGCGATGGCCGGCGGCAACCTGGCGCTGGTGGAGAACGGCGACACCATCACCCTCGACGTCGAGGCGCGCTCGCTGCACCTGCACGTGTCCGACGAGGATCTGGCGCGCCGTCGCGCCGCCTGGACCCCGCCGCCGACGCCGCTGGCCGAGCGCGGCTACACCAAGATGTACGTGCAGCACGTGCTGCAGGCCGACCAGGGGGTCGATCTCGACTTCCTGGTGGGCAACACCGGCTCGCCCGTGGCGCGCGACAACCACTGAGGAGACCGCCGATGTCCGCCACCCAGCATCCCGTCTATAAGGGCGTCTTCCCGGTCGCCCCCACCGTGTTCCACGACGACGGCTCGCTCGACCTCGAAGGGCAGCGCCGCGCGATCGACTTCATGATCGATGCGGGTTCCCACGGCATTTGCATCCTGGCCAATTTCTCGGAGCAGTTCGTGCTCACCGACGCCGAGCGCGAACAGGTGATGCACGCGGTGCTGGAGCACGTCGCCGGCCGCGTGCCGGTGATCGTCACCACCACCCATTTCAGCAGCGCCGAGTGCGCCGAGCGCTCCCGCCGCGCCCAGACCGCGGGGGCGGCGATGGTGATGGTGATGCCGCCCTATCACGGCGCCACGATCCGCGTGCCGGACCTGGGCATCGAGAGCTTCTTCCGCACCGTGTCGGACGCGATCACGATTCCCATCATGATCCAGGACGCGCCGGTGGCGGGCACGCCGCTCTCGGCCGGTTTCCTGGCCAAGATGGCACGCGAGATCCCCAACATCGCCTACTTCAAGGTCGAGGTCGCGCAGGCCGCCAACAAGCTGCGCCACCTGATCGAGATCGGCGGCGGCGACATCGTCGGCCCCTGGGACGGTGAGGAAGCGATTACGCTGATGGCCGACCTCGAGGCAGGCGCCACCGGCGCCATGACCGGCGGCGCCTACCCGGACGGCATCCGGCAGATCATCGACCCCTGGTTCGCCGGCGACAAGGCGGCCGCGGCGGATGCCTACGAGCGTTGGCTGCCGCTGATCAACTACGAGAACCGCCAGTGCGGGCTGCTGGCGGCCAAGGTGCTGATGAAGGAAGGCGGCGTGATCCGCTCCGAAGCGGTGCGCCACCCGCTGCTTCCGCTCCATCCGGCGACGCGCGCGGGGCTGATCGCGGTGGCAAAGCGCACCGACCCGCTCGTGCTGCGCTGGGGCAAGTAAGCGCCGTGGCCGAGATACGCCTCGCGATCGTGGGCCTGGGCAAGATTGCCCACGACCAGCACCTGCCCGCGGTCGCGGCCACGCCCGGCATCTCGGTCGCGGCGGTGGCCAGCCGCAACGCCACGCTCGACGGGGTGCCCTGCTTCCTCACGATCGAGGCGCTGCTGGCCTCGGGCGTGGAGGTCGACGCGGTGGCGCTGTGCACGCCGCCGATGGGGCGCCACCGGCTGGCAGCAGCGGCCCTGCGCGCCGGCAAGCACGTGCTGCTGGAAAAGCCGCCCGGCGCCTCGGTGGCCGAGATCGCGCCGCTGGAAGCACTGGCGCGGGATCGGGGGCTGACGCTGTTTGCCACCTGGCATTCTCGCTTCGCCCCCGCGGTGGAGCCGGCGCGCGCGCTGCTTGCCGAGGCAGAGATCCGCTCGGTGCGCGTCAACTGGAAGGAGGACGTGCGCCACTGGCACCCGGGCCAGGAATGGATCTGGCAGCCGGGCGGGCTCGGCGTCTTCGATCCCGGCATCAACGCGCTGTCGATCGTCACCCGCATCCTGCCGCGCCCGCTCTTCGTGACCGAGGCCGTGCTGGAGTTTCCGGGCAACCGGGCGACCCCGATCGCCGCCAGCCTCCGCCTGGGGGATGCCGCGGGGCTGGAGGTGGCGGTGGAGTTCGACTGGCGCCAGACCGGGCCGCAGAGCTGGGACATCCACGTCGACACGGCCGACGGGGCGCTGGTGCTGAGCGGCGGCGGGCGGCACCTGAGCCGTGACGGCGCCATTCTGCACGATGCGCCGGAGCGGGAATACACCGAGATCTATCACCGCTTCGTCGCGCTGATCGGCGCGGGGGCGTCCGAGGTGGACCTCGCGCCGCTGGTTCACGTCGCCGACGCCTTCATGCTCGGGGAGCGCCGCGTGGTGGCGGAGTTCCACTGGTGACGCGCCGGCCGGGCGACATGACCGTTGCTGCGGGGGCGGGGCAGCACGACACTGCGCTGCTCCTCGAGTCGCGGAATGGAACCGCGCCATGGCCGCGGGCCCTGGCCTAACAGGAAGAGGAGGGAGAGAAACAATGGATCGCAGAACCCTGCTGACGGCGACGGCCGCGACGCTCGGCGCCACGGCACTTGGTCTGGCCGGCAGGCCCGCCCTGGCCCAGGCCAAGGGCACCGTGGGCATCGCCATGCCGACCAAGTCGTCGGCCCGCTGGATCCTGGACGGCGACAACATTTCCAAGGTGTTGAAAGACCGCGGCTACACCGTGGATATGCAGTACGCCGACGACGACGTGCCGAACCAGCTGTCGCAGATCGAGAACATGCTGACCAAGGGCGCCAAGGTGCTGGTGGTCGCCTCGATCGACGGCACCACCCTGTCGGACGTGCTGTCGCAGGCCAAGGCCGCGGGCACCAAGGTGATCGCCTATGACCGGCTGATCCGCAATTCGCCCAACGTCGACTACTACGCCACCTTCGACAACTTCCAGGTGGGCGTGTTGCAGGCGCAGTCGATCGTGGACGCGCTGGGCCTGGCGCAGGGCAAGGGTCCGTTCAACATCGAGCTGTTCGGCGGCTCGCCGGACGACAACAACGCCTACTTCTTCTACGACGGCGCGATGTCGGTGTTCAAACCGTACCTCGACAGCAAGAAGCTGGTGGTGCCGAGCGGACAGATGGGCATGGACAAGGTGTCCACGCTGCGTTGGGACCCGGCCACGGCGCAGGCGCGCATGGATAACCTGCTCAGCGCCTTCTATACCAACCGCAAGGTCGATGCCGTGCTGTCGCCGTATGACGGGCTGTCGCTGGGCATCATTTCCTCGCTGAAGGGCATCGGCTACGGCAGCGGCAACCTGCCCATGCCGGTCGTCAGCGGCCAGGATGCCGAGGTGCCGTCGGTGAAGTCCATCATCGCCGGCGAGCAGACCTCCACCATCTTCAAGGACACGCGCGACCTGGCGCGGGTCACGGCCGACATGGTGGACGCCGTGCTCAGCAACAAGGACGTCACGGTCAACGACACCAAGACCTACAACAACGGCGTGAAGGTCGTTCCCTCCTATCTCCTCAAGCCCGTGGTCGTGACCAAGGCGAACTGGGAAGAGGTTCTGGTGGGCAGCGGCTACTACACCAAGCGTCAGCTCACCTGACGGCGTTTCGGGTGGGGCGCCCCGTGCGCCCCACCCAAGCTACCCCCCTTGGGGCTGCGGGAGGAACGGGGATGAACAACCTTCTCGAGATGCGGGGCATCCGCAAGCGCTTCGGCAGCGTCACCGCGCTGAGCAACGTCGACCTGTCGGTCCGCCCGGGCGAGATCCACGCCGTGGTGGGCGAGAACGGCGCCGGCAAGTCCACCCTGATGAAGGTGCTGAGCGGCGTTTACCCGCACGGCAGCTACGAGGGCACGATCACCTACGACGGGCAGGAACGGCACTTCCGCGACATCAACGACAGCGAAGCGCTGGGGATCATCATCATCCACCAGGAACTCGCGCTGATCCCGCTGATGAGCATCGCCGAGAACATCTTCCTGGCCAATGCGCCCCGCCGCTTCGGGGTGATCGACCGCGGCGCCGTCTATGCCCGCACGCGCGAGCTGCTACGGAAAGTGGGCTTGAGCGAGCTGCCCGACACGCTGGTCACCGACCTCGGCGTAGGCAAGCAGCAGATGGTGGAGATCGCCAAGGCCCTGGCCAAGGAAGTCCGCCTGCTGATCCTGGATGAGCCGACCGCCAGCCTGAACGAGCGCGACAGCCAGGCGCTGCTGGACCTGCTCAAGGAATTCCGCTCGCAGGGCATCGCCTCGATCCTGATCTCGCACAAGCTGAACGAGATCAAGCAGGTGGCCGACCGCATCACCGTGCTGCGCGACGGCCGCACCATCGAAACGATGGACTGCCACGACGGCCGGGTGGAGGAGGACGACATCATCCGCAAGATGGTGGATCGCGACCTCGACAGCCGCTACCCGACCCATGTCCCGCAGATCGGCGAGACCATCTTCCGGGTCGAGGACTGGTCGGTGGAGCACCCGCTGCATCCCGGCCGCAAGATGGTGCGCAACGTCAACTTCCACGTCCGCCGCGGCGAGATCGTGGGCATCGCCGGGTTGATGGGCGCCGGCCGCACCGAGTTCGCGATGAGCATCTTCGGGCGCTCCTACGGCCGCAACATCACCGGCCGCGCCTATCTCGACGGGCGGGAGGTGGACCTGTCCACGGTGGGGCGCGCCATCGACGTCGGCCTCGCCTACGTCACCGAGGACCGCAAGCACCTGGGCCTTTTACTTGGTGAGGACATCCGCAAGAACGTCAGCCTGGCCAACCTGGAGGGGATTTCCAGCGCCAAGGTGATCGACGACCTGCGCGAGCTCCAGGTGGCCGAGGGCTACCGTGGGCAGATGCGCATCCGCTGCTCCAACGTGTACCAGGAAAGCGGCAAGCTTTCGGGCGGCAACCAGCAGAAGGTGGTGCTGTCGAAATGGCTGTTCTCCGACCCCGAGGTGCTGATCCTCGATGAGCCGACGCGCGGCATCGACGTCGGCGCCAAGTACGAGATTTACCAGATCATCCAGGCGCTGGCCGACAGCGGCAAGGGCGTGGTGGTGATCTCCTCCGAGATGCCGGAACTGCTGGGTATCTGCGACCGCATCTGCGTGATGAACGAGGGGAGTTTCGTGGGCGAGTTCCCCATCGCCGAAGCCTCGCAGGAGCGCATCATGCGCTCCATCATGAACAAGGGAGAAAGGGTCCAATGAGCGAGCAGGTCGTAGCCCCTGTTCCCGGGCGCAGCCATCTGGGACTGCTGAAGAACAACCTGCGCGACTACGGCATGCTGATGTCGCTCTTCGCGATCATGCTGTTCTTCCAGGTCGTGACCGGTGGCACGCTGCTGCGGCCGCTGAACCTGACCAACCTGATCCTGCAGAACAGCTACATCGTCATCATGGCGCTGGGCATGCTGCTGGTGATCGTGACGGGCCATATCGACCTGTCGGTGGGATCGGTAGCGGGCTTCATCGGGGCGCTGGCCGCGGTGCTGATGGTGCAGTACGGCGTGCCCTTCGTGCCGGCGGCGATCCTGTGCCTGGTCGCGGGCGGGCTGATCGGGGCGCTCCAGGGCTACTGGGTCGCCTACTTCAAGATACCGTCCTTTATCGTGACGCTGGCCGGCATGCTGGTGTTCAAGGGGCTGATGCTGCTGATCCTGGGCGGCATGTCGGTCGGACCCTTCCCGGCAACCTTCCAGAAGCTGTCCTCGGGCTTCATCCCCGAGTTCCTGCCCGATGAGAGCGGGCTGCACCTGTCCTCGATGTTCCTGGGCCTCGTGGTGGTGCTGGTGATCACCTACCTGAACTACCGCAACCGCACCCGGCAGCAGAGCCACGCGATCGAGGTCGAGCCCACGGGCATCTTCCTGGGCAAGAACATCGTGATCGCGGCGGCGATCCTGTACTTCACCTGGCTGATCGTGTCGCATCGCGGCTTGCCCAACGTGCTGATCATCATGCTGGCGCTGATCGCCCTGTATGCCTTCGTGACCAACCGCACGATCATCGGCCGGCAGATCTACGCGGTCGGCGGCAACGAGAAGGCGGCCAAGCTGTCGGGCGTGAAGACCGAGCGGCTGACCTTCCTGACCTTCGTCAACATGGGCGTGCTGGCGGCGCTGGCCGGGCTGATCTTCGCCGCCCGCCTGAACACCGCGACGCCCAAGGCGGGGTTGGGCTTCGAGCTGGACGTGATCGCGGCCTGCTTCATCGGCGGCGCCTCGGCCTATGGCGGCGTCGGCAAGGTGGTGGGCGCGGTGATCGGCGCCTTCATCATGGGCGTGATGAACAACGGCATGTCGATCCTGGGCATCGGCATCGACTACCAGCAGGTCATCAAGGGCATCGTTCTGCTGGGTGCCGTCTGCGTCGACGTTTACAACCAGCGTCGCGCCTGACGCGCTGAAAGGCGGACCCGCCCACCGCGAGGTGGGTCCGCCACTTCACACCCGGACCGATCCTCGGTTCCGGTCCGGCGCCCCGATCCTGCATCCCGGGGCCACGACGGCCGCGCGTGGCAGCCACGATCCCTGCTCCCTCGACAAACCGGCGCGCGGGGCAACATGGCTGACCAGTCCCGTCCTGTCGCGCGAAAGCCCCCTTCCACTTGCCGTCACTGCCCTGGATCGAGCGCACGCCCGGTGCGCCCTACTTCCGCACGTCCGAAGGTGAGCCCTGGACGCCGATCGGTCAGAACGATGCCGTCTCCTGGCCCGAGCTGAACGGGCTCTTCCGCCGCCGTGACCTCACCGGCGTCGAGCAGCACCTCCGTTACCTGCGCGGCCACGGCGTCACCTGCCTGCGCCTGATGCTGGAATACGCGCAAGGGCAGCACCGCTACCTCGAACGCCCCGCGGGCCAGTTCAACCCGGCCATGGTCCGCCTTTGGGACGACCTGCTGGACCTGTGCGAGCGCAACGGGCTGCGCGTGCTGCTGACGCCCTTCGACACCTTCTTCACCTGGATCCGCTGGCGCCACCATCCCTACAACCGCCGCAACGGCGGCCCCTGCGCCGGGCGCAATCAGCTCCTCACCTGCCTCGCGACGCGCGAGGCGATCAAGGCGCGCCTCGATTTCGCCACCCGGCGCTGGGGCAGCCGCGGGGTGATCTTCGGCTGGGATCTGTGGAACGAGATGCACCCGGCCCATGGCGGCAACGATCCCACCACCTTCGGTGCCTTCATCGACGACGTCGGGCCTTTCCTGCGCGCGCTGGAGATCGAGCTGCACGGCCGCGCCCACCCGCAATGCGTCTCAGTTTTCGGGCCGGAGCTGCTGAACCACCCGCAGATCGTGGACCCGATCTTCCGCCACCCCCATCTCGACTTCGCCAGCAGCCATTTCTACGAGCACGGCACCATCGACGACCCGCGCGACACCGTGGCCCCGGCCGTCAGCGTCGGCCGCCTGACGCGCGAGGCGCTGCGCCACATCGCCGACCAGCGTCCCTTCTTCGACTCCGAGCACGGGCCGATCCACCGCTTCAAGGACCGCCACCACACCCTGCCCGAGCCCTTCGACGACGAATATTTCCGCCACATCCAGTGGGCCCACCTGGCCTCCGGTGGTGCTGGCGGCGGCATGCGCTGGCCCAACCGCTCGCCCCACGTGCTCACCGCCGGCATGCGGCGGGCGCAACGGGCGCTGGCCGGCTTCCTGCCGCTGATCCAGTGGGACCGCTTCCACCGCCGCAACCTGAACGAGGAGGTGGAGGTCGACGGCACCACCTGGGCCACCTTCGCCTGCGGCGACGCGGAACAGGCGGTGGTCTGGCTCCTGCGGCGCACGGTGCGCTCTGCCGACGGCCGGGTGGAGGAAGGCCCCGGCGCCCCGCTCACTCTCGGCGTCCCGGGCCTCGCCCCGGGCGAGCGGCGGGTGGTGCTCTGGAACACGCGCGAGGGCCAGGTGCAGGGCGAACTGCGCGCGACGGTCGCGCCGGACGGCATCCTGCGCCTCACGCTCCCCGTATCGGGGGCTGACGTGGCGCTGGCGATCGGGCTGCCGGAGCACGGCTGAACGGGCAGGGTGGACGGGAGCCGCCCCAGCCGCGGCGGTCGGTGCCCCCCGATCAACTCTGCCGCGCCCCGGGGCCGGAAGCATTGAGGTTTGCCGCATCGCAACAAATCTGGGGCGCATGACGCTGCTCAAGATCTGCCTGCTGCTCTTCGTGGTCTTCTACCTCCTGCCGATCGGCATCTCCGCCGCCCGCTACCGCCTCGACGGCACGGGCGCGGGCTGGCGTACGGCCGACCGGTCGAGCATCGGCGTCCTGCCGCCGGCCTCGCGCCAGCCGGGGGCGGTGGTGCGCGTCTTCGCGGCGCAGACGGTGCGCTGGCGGGGCGTGGTGGCCGTGCATTGCTGGATCGTGCTCAAGCCCGCCGGCGCCGCGCGCTACAGCCGCTACGACTACACCGCCTGGGGCGAGCCCATCCGCCTGAACGGCTTCGAGCCCGACGGCCGCTGGTTCGGCCGCGCGCCGGAACTGGTCTTCGCGGCCGACGGCGAGGCGGCGGAAGCGCTGATCCCGCGCATGCAGGCGGCGATCCGCGACTACGCCTGGCAGAAGGAAGGCGACTACCGCGCCTGGCCGGGGCCGAACTCCAACACTTTCGTGGCCGCCGTGCTGGACAAGGTGCCCGAGGTCAACGTCGCCCTGCCGCCCACCGCGATCGGCAAGGACTACCCCTATGACGGGCGCTGGCTGCGGCTGGCGCCGTCTGGCACCGGCTTCCGCCTCAGCCTTGGCGGCTATCTCGGGCTGACGGTTGCCTGGGTGGAGGGCATCGAGATCAACATCCTGGGCGGCGTGGCCGGCCTCGACCTGCGCCGGCCGGCGGTCAAGCTGCCGGGGCTGGGGCGGCTTGGCCTGCGCGGCCCCGATGGTCCGGCGACGCCGCTGCTGGACAGCCCGGCCGGCGGCTGAGCGGCGGCACCGGATGGGGGGATCGGCCGCGCCGCCCTGGGTCGCGTCCGCCGACCGTCACCCGCGGCCCATCGCCCGTCCGCCTGTTCCTGGGGGCAGATGCCCGTCCGGGAACGCTACGGAACCGCCGCGATCTGTTCTAGACCCCCAACCGATTCCCCTGGTCCAACGGGGCCGCTCCACGCCCCAATCCCTTCGCGAGTTTCACGCAACGATGCCCGACGCCTCCCGTCCCCTCCTGGTCACCCACAGCGGCAACTTCCACTGCGACGAGGCCTTCGCCTACGTCGTGCTGCGCCTCGCCCTGGGCCTGCGCGAGGCCGGGGTGGACCACGACCTCGTCCGCACCCGCGATGCCGACACGATCGCCCGCGGCGACGTGGTCTGGGACGTGGGCCTGAGCTACGACGCGGCCGCCAACCGCTTCGACCACCACCAGCGAGGTGCCCCGCTGCGCGAGGACGGCACGCCCTTCAGCGCCGCCGGCCTGGTGTGGCAGCGCTACGGCGCGGAGGCCGTGCGGGCGCTGCTCGCGGCAGCGGACGCGCCGATGGCGGAAGCCATCGCGGCCGAGGTCGAGCGCGTCGTGGTGCGCCGCATCGACGAGGTGGACAACGGCACGGCCGAGAACCGCGACCCGCTCGACCTCGCGGCGCTGGTGGGCGACTGCAATCCTCCCTGGGACGCCCCGCGCGGCGACAGCCGGGCGGCCGCCCAGGCGCTGGAGGATGCCGCCTTCCTGCGCGCCGTGGCGCTGCTGGACGGCGTGCTGCGCCGCCGGGTGGAATCGCTGCGCGCCCGCCACGCCGCCGACGCGATCGTGGTCGCGGCCCAGGCCGCCTCCGCCGACGGGCGCGTGCTGGAACTCGACCGCGGCATGCCCTGGAAGGGCGCGGTCTTCGCGCACGACCTGCCGGTGCTCTTCGCGGTGTTCCCGGCCTCCAACGGCAACTGGATGGTGGATTCCATGCCGCCCGAGCCCAAGTCCTTCGCTCAGCGCCTGCCGCTTCCCGAAGGCTGGGCCGGGTTGCAGGATGCGGCCCTGGCCGAGGCCTCCGGCGTGCCGGACGCCGTGTTCGTGCACCTGCGCCGCTTCGTGGGCGCCGCGCGCTCGCGCGAGGGCGCGCTCGCCATGGCCCGCCGCACCATCGCCCTGGCCGAGGAAGCGGGGACGCTGCCGGCGGCCTGAGGGCGTCGCACCGGCTGCCCCGGGGCTGATGAGCCCGGGACACCCGGACCCGGATCGCACGGGCCCGGATCACATGGGCCCGGATCGCATGAGCCTGGGACGCGTCGTGTCAGGGGATGGCCCGGAGCCCTCTGGTCCCAGGGCTCTTGCCCCGCAGAGCACCTGGTTCCAGAGCCCTCGCTTCGGGGCACCTTTCTTCGATCGCCCGCTTCAGGGCCGTCGGTTCGCCCGACCCGGGGCGACCGGTTCCGGGCCGCGTCACACGACGCGGTTGGCCCGTGCGCAGGCACCGAACCAGCCCAAGCTGCGGCGCGGCCGCCGTTGCAGCGTGTCGCGCTCCACCCGCACGAGCCCGAAGGTAGGAACGAACCCTTCGGCCCATTCCCAGTTGTCGGTCAGCGTCCAAACAAAGGCGCCGCTGACCGGCGATCCTTGCCGCATCGCCTCCTGCAGCTGCGCCAGGTGCGCGCGCAGCCAGTCGACGCGCCGGTCATCCTCGACCGGATCGGCGCGCAGCGCTTCCTCGCCGTCGCGGAAGGCGGCGCCCATCTCGGTGATCACGATTTCCGGGTTGCCGTAGTCCTCGCGGAACATCCGCAGCACCGTGCCCAGCCCTTCCGGTTCGATCGCCCAGCCCAGGTCGGTGCGGGGCAGGGTGTCGGGCGGCGGGGCGAAGGTGGCACCGAACGGTACCTCCGGCGCCGGGCGGGCGCGGTAGCTGGTGTAGTAGTTCTCGCCCAGGAAGTCGGGCTTGGCCGCGATGATCTCCATGTCGCCGGGGCGCAGGAGCGGCGCCAGCGCAGCCTCGAAGCGGGCCGGGTAGGGGCGGCCGTAGAGCGGATCGAGAAAGGCGCGGTTCCAGCAGTCGTCCAGCGCCGCGGCGGCCGCCCGGTCGGCGGCCGTGTCGGCCTGGGGGTGGACGGGCTGGATGTTCAGCGTGGTGCCGAGCCGGGCGCCCGCCGGCAGCACCGAGCGCAGCGCCTGGAAGCCGCGCCCCTGCGCCAGGTTCTGGTGGTGCATCGCCGCCACGAAGGCGTCCACGCTTCCCAGTCCTGGGGCATGGTAGGCCAGGGCGTGCCCGATAAAGGCCACCGTGGCGGGCTCGTTCAGCACCACGAAGTGCCGCGCGCGGTCGCCCAGCCGCCGCCCGACCGCCTCGGCCAGTTCGGCGTAGCGGTCCGCGACGTCGCGGTTCAGCCAGCCGCCTTCCAGGGCCGAGGGCACGTCCCAGTGCGCCAGCAGCGGCCAGGGCTCGATGCCGCGCGCCAGCATCGCGTCCACCTGCCGGTCGTAAAGGTCGAGCCCCGCCGCGTCCGCCGGGCCGCGCCCCTCGGGAAACAGCCGTGACCAAGACACCGACACGCAGTAGCTGTTGAGGCCTGCCCCCGCCATCAGGTCGAGGTCCTCGGCGTAGCGCGCCTCGGCCCTGTTGTTCACCGCGGGCGTGGAGCCGTCATGGATCCGGCCCGGCTGCGCGGCGAAATCGTCCCAGATCGAGCGGCCGCGCCCCTCGGCACTCTCGATCTGCGGCGCGGCGGCGGCGGCGCCCCAGCGGAAGCCTGCGGGAAAGCCGCCGTCCGGCGTGGCGGCCCGCGCCCGCCCCGCCATCGTCATGGCACTCAAGGGGGCGCCCAGAGAGCCGCCCAGGGAAGCCCCGAGGGAGGCCCCGAGAAGGAAACGTCGCCGTGCCATCGATGGAGATCCCGTGGACTGCTCAACGGGAAACGTCGCCGCGGGGCTGAATGTTCCCCCCCGGCACCGGAGGACGGGTGCGGCCGGTCAACGATTCGGCGAACGGCGCCCCGGACCGCCCTTGCTGCGCGACGGCTTGCCCGCGCCGGCGCCACCCCCGGCACGGCCGCGCCTGGGGACCGCGGGAGGTGCCGCGGCCTGCCCGCGGCGGGACCGACGGGACGCGCCCACATCCGGCCGGGCCTCGGCGCCATCCGCCACCGCGTCCGCGCCGCGACCGGCCCAGCCGCGACGGGGCGGACCGCCGCGCATGCCGCCCCGACCGCGCGACTCCCGCTCGCCTGCCGCCGGCGCGCCGCCGCCTTCCGGGGTGCCGCCACCCGGCCGGCCGCGCGCGGACCGCGTCAGGCCCAGCCCGACCGCGCCGTCGCGGCCCTGCCGCTGCGTTCGCAGAACCTCCTCGATCCAGCTGTCCAGCCGTTCCGTTTCCGCTTCCGCCTCGGCGCGGTTCGGGTAAGCCGCCTCGAAGCGGAGTGACAGCCAGCGCCAGGCGACGAGGCGGCGATGCACCTTCTCGGCGTGTTCCAACTCCTCGCGCTGCGCCCGCTCGGGCGAGGGCAGGCGGCCGGCATGGGGCGGCACCACCGGGCGGCCGGCGCCGTGCTCCACCGCCCAGCGGGCGAGGCGGGCGACGCCGTTGTCTCGCTCGCTCACGGGACACAGGGCATAGGTCCAGCGATCCAGCAGCGACAGACCGGCCACGCCGTCCACCGCGGTGGCGACGGCCATCTGCTGCTCCATGTCGCCCAGGCGGTAGTTCGGGTCATCGCGCCGCAGCACTGCGCGCTTGATGCGGGCCAGCACGCCGAACAGGCTGTCGGAGCCGATCTCGGCCGCCACGGCGCGGATGATCTCGCTGTCGGGCTGCACCTGTGGTCGCAGCTCGTCCATCACCTCGGGCGGGGCGGCGAGGGCGCGGCGGATGGTGTCAGGACTGGCGCCGCTGCCGGCCAGCACCGCCACGATACCGTCCTCGAAGGCGCCGAAGCGGCCGGCGCGGCCACCGATCTGCTTGATCTCCTGCGCGGTCAGCTCGCGCCGCACCTCGCCGTCGAACTTCCAGCCGGCTGAGAACACCACGCGGCGGATCGGCAGGTTCAGCCCCATGCCGATGGCGTCGGTGGCCACCAGCACCTCGGCCTCGCCGGAGCGGAAGCGAGCGGCCTCGGCACGCCGCACCTCCGGGCTCAGCGCGCCGTAGACCACCGCGACGCGACGGCCGCGCCGCACCAGCTCGGCCCGCAGGTCCAGCACGTCGCGGCGGGAAAACGCCACCAGCGCGTCGCCGGCCCGCAGGTCGCCCAGCCCCACCGGCTCCGTGGCCGCGCGCAGCGGGCTCTTGCGCTCCAGCGAGATTTCCTCGAGCGGGTCGCCGCACAGCGCCGCGATGCGCCGGACCATGGGGATGCAGTCCGGGGCGCCGAGGATAAACACGTCGCGCGCCGGCACGCCCATGATCGCCGCGGTCCAGGCCGCGCCACGGTCGCGGTCATACAGGAGCTGCGCCTCGTCCACGATCGCCACGTCCACCGGGCGGTTGAGCGGGCACATCTCCACCGTGGCGGCGAGGTGTCGGCTGCCTTCCACGGTGATGCGTTCCTCACCCGTCGAGAGCGAGGCGAGCACGCCGCGCG
This sequence comes from Roseomonas elaeocarpi, assembly GCF_042433915.1. NCBI lineage: Bacteria > Pseudomonadati > Pseudomonadota > Alphaproteobacteria > Acetobacterales > Roseomonadaceae > Roseomonas > Roseomonas elaeocarpi. The sequence continues at coordinate 208,881 of NZ_JBHLUN010000017.1, forward strand.
CCGCCAGCGCTTCGCGGAACTCGTGCGCCAGCAGCCGCAGCGGCGCCAGCGCCACGCCGCTTTCGGCCGTGGACAGCCGGTCCAGCGCCAGGTGGCTCTTGCCGGAGTTGGTGGGGCCGGTGACCAGCGTCAGCCGGCGGTTCAGCGCCCGCGCCGTGGCGAAGTGCCCGGCGTAGCGATCCAGCGCCGCGACCCGCGCCACGGCGGCATTGGCCGCGCGGCCGCCCACCAGTGGCACCGGCCGGTCGCGTCCGTCGCCCCTGGCCCGGGCCGGGGCGGCATCCGCCTCGGCCTCGCGCCAGGCGGGCACCTCGGCGCGCAGGGCGTCCAGCGTGGCCGGGTCGAACTCCCAGCGCTCCCGCTTGCCCGGGATGCGGCGCGCCACCGGCACCAGCCCGGCGCCCACCCAGCGCAGCGCCTCCTTGGCGGTGGCGCCCAGCCGTTCGGCGACCTCCTCGAAGGGCACGAGGCTTTGTTCCCAGGCGCGCAGCCGGGCCACCTCGTCGCGCCGCAGCTCGCGCGCGGCACGGGCGGCGGCGCGGCGTTCCTCGCGCCGGGCGGCTTCCTCGCTGGCGGCGCGGCTGAGGAAGCGGTCGGCTTCCTCCGGATCGAGGCCGTGCGCTTCCGCCACCGCGCGCGCCAGCGCCCCGTGCCGCTCGGCCGAGAGCGGCGCCCCGGCCACGTCGGCCGCCTCGGTGGCGAGCGACTCCAGGGCCGCGGCCGGTCCGGCGCCGGCCGCCTGCAGCCGGGCCTGCAGCACCGGCCGCAACGCCGCTTCCAGCACCTCGGCCGAGGCTTCGGGGTCGTGCACCACCTCGGCCGCGTTGCGCGCATCCGCCGCGGTGATCCAGAATCGCCCGGTGCGGTTCGCCGCGTCGAGCAGTCGCGCTGCCCAGCCGCGTCGCCGCACCTCGCTCAGTGCCTCGGCCACCGCGTCGCGGTCGGCGGGCATCCGGCGCCGCACGAGGCGCAGCAGCTGCGGCATCTCGCGACTCGTCACGGCGAAGCCCGCGGCCAGCACCGCGGCCTCGGCCGGCGAGGCCAATGTCGCCGCGGCGTCGTGGTCCGGGGCCCGATCCGGAGCTTCGTGGCCGGGCTCTGCCGCCTGCGGCACGTTCTCGGCCGGATCATCGTGCGGGGATGGAGGGGTGGTCATTGGTTCCGTTAAACCTCAGCGCCGCCGGCAGGTCGATGGTTGCGCCCTGGCGGCGCCGCATCGCGGCTGCCGTGCGGGTGCCCTGGGCATGTCCCGCCCCGCGGGATGCCGCCCGGATTGCCATGGCGGCAGGGTGGCATGGCCGCGGCGCCCGCCGCCCTTTATGGTAGGGATCTTGGCGCCCCGGCACCCCGCCCAGGCCCGGCGCCGCTTCGGTCTAGGATGAGGCATGCAAGACGAGCCGATCACGCAGCGCACCCTGTTGTCGGAACTGATCGCCGGGGTGCACCGCGCGGTGCTCGGCCGTGAGGTCGAGGAGGCCGCGGCCGCGCAGCAGGCCGAGGCGCTGGAAACCCAGGCCCGCAGCGGCCCCCTGTCGGGCGTGATCGCGGACTACCTGGGCAGCGTGCTCGCCAGCGAGCCGGCGCGCGAGCGCCTGCATCTGTTGCTGGACACCGCCCCCGCCGAGGCCGTGGGGGATGCCGAAACCATCCGGCGCCAGGAACGGCGCCGCTTCCTGCCACCCCGCATGGGGCTGGGCGGCCCGCTGTTCAGCTTCGGCACCCGACCGGCCAACGCCCTGATGCTCGGGCGCTTCGACCTGCGGCAGGCGCGCAGCCCCTTCGACTGGCTCAGCTGCTCGCCCGCCATGGCGCGGCACTGCCTGGAGAACGACTTCCAGGAACTGCTGAACATTGAGCACTACGAGGACGTGCCGGCCGCGCAGCGCCCCGCCGGCCGCAAGGGTGCCACGCGGCACCGGTTCTACGAGGAACGCTTCCGGCTGCAGGCGCCGGTGTTCGACTTCGAGGCGATGGAGGCGGCGGGCGAGCTGACCGACCACGCGCCGCAATCGACGGGCGAAGCCGTCTTCCTGTGCGATGGCGCGGACGGGCGCATCTACAGCCAGATGGGCGTGCAGCGCGACGGGCGGATGGTCTTCTCGCAAGCCCCCGCCGGCGTGGCGCTGCACGGCCCCTACATCACGCTGCCGCCCGGCCGCTACCGCGCCAGGGTGCGCTTCGCCGAAGGGCCCTGCGCCGGCCGCGGCAAGCTCGACGTGGGCGGCGGCGACAACCACGCCACGATGGCCGAGCGTCCCTTTGACCTCGGCCGGCTCGAGGCGGGGGAGCGCGTGCTGGAGGTCGGCTTCGCCCTGGCGCAGCCTACGGGCCGCATCGAGGTCCGCCTGTTCACCGAGGCCGGGCTCGACGGCGCGATCGAGCAGGTCAGCATCGTGCAGATGCAGGAGTCGCAGATCGCCGACGGCCACGCCTCGCTCACGGCCTCGGTGGCGCGCTTTCGCGAGATGATGCAGGCGCGCGGCCCGAAATACCTCCTGCAGATCGTGGAGGACGGCCACGAGAGCCGCGCCGAGTTCCTGCCCACCATCGCCCGCTTGGACGAGATGTTCCGGGAGGTGGCGCTGCTGCAGGTCCTGGTGTCGCCCAACCGCAGCGGCGACATCTTTCCCGACATCAGCCTCGCCGCCCAGGACACCGGTCGCCACAAGCTGATCGTGATCCGCCCCACCGGCCGCTGGCAGACGGGCGGCTTCGAGTTCCGCATGGACGAGGCGGTGCTGCTGGCGGCCCTGCGCGCCCTGGCCCTGCAGCGCTGACGGCACGGCCCCGCGCCCTGCCAGCGGTGACCGAGCCGCCGCGGCATCGCCCTGCCGGTCCGTCGCCGCGGCCGGCTCCTACCGCCGCGCGGAAGCGGTGACCTTCTTCCGCGCGGCGGCGGGGTGTCGCCTGGTTTCGCGGCCGCCCCGCCCGCGACACCATGCCGCGGAGGGCAAACCCTGCGCGGCCCGGCCTCAGTCCCCCAGCAGCACCACGCGCTCCAGCGCGGCCGTCAGGCCCGGCTCGTTGAACAGCCGCACCTCGACCAGCTCGGTCGCGGCGCCGAGGTAGAACGGCAGCTCCAGCATCGCCTCGCCCGCTGGCAGCTGCCACAGGTCGAGCGCCCGCTCGGCCAGGCTGTGGTGGTCCTGCCCGCCCGCCACGTCCATGCGCACCCGGCCGCGCCGCTCGCCCGCCGCCAGCACCAGCTGCGCCCGGTAGCGCCCGGCCGGCAGGGTGACGTAGGGACCGTAGACCGCCGCGCCGGCCGGCGCGTCGTGGAACACCAGTCGCCCGTCCCGGCGCTCGCCCGACTGGGTGCCGATGCGGCCATCCGCCCCGGGGGCGGAGAAGACGGGTTCCGTGGCGCGCGTGATCTCCCAAACATTGATCTCCGGCAGGTCGCGCGACACGTGGCGGTGGCCGAACCAGCCGGTGCGCCGCAGCGCCTCGGCGAAGTAGTCGTCGCGGAAGCCCAGCTCCAGCCAGCCATGTTCGCGGATCGCCCAAAGCGATTGGCCATCGAGCCGCAGCCCCCAGGGCAGGGGGAAGTCGGGCTGGATCGGCTCGGCGCCCAGGAAGATCCGCCCGCCTGGCGCCAGCACGGTCTGCAGCGCGCGCAGGAGGCGCAGGTGGTCGTGCGCGTGATGGAAGCATTCGAAGAACAGCACAGCGTCGAATTCGCGGCCGCAGGTCTCGGCCCAGAAGAAGTCGGCGTTGACCGCCTCGATCGCGGCGCCGGCCTCGCGCTCGCCGCGCTGGCGGATCACCTCGGTGAAGCGCGGCTCCACGTCCACCGCGGTGACCTGATGGCCCATGCGCGCCAGCGCCACGGTGGTGTTGCCCCAGCCCGGCCCGAACTCCAGCACGCGCGAGCGCGGCGGCAGGGCCATGATGCGCAGCAGGAAGCCCATGGCCATGTAGTGGTGGCCGACGGTGGCGGCGCTGCGGGTGTGATACGGGAAGGGGCAGCGCACCGCCTCGGCGACGTCCAGCGGCGTGGCCTCGTTGTCCAGCGAGTAGGCGCGCCCGGAAACCTGCCGGTAGAGCGCCATCTGCCGTTCCGCGTAGTCCGGCGAGAAGGGGTCGGAGGGCAGGTCGCGCGGCGGGAGCATGCTGAAGGTTTGGAACAGCGCGCGCCGCGCATCGTCGCTGGGCGCCGCGCTGATCTCCCGCAGGATGTCGTCCAGTTCCGCATTGGTTTGCACGAGGCGCATGTCGACTCCGGAAAACAGGGCCCGGAAGGCGGGGCCCGGGAGGGAGGATCAATAGGATGCCGCAAAGGCGCCCACCTGTCGCGTTGGGCGCCTGCCTCCGGGCAGTCCCGGGACGCGGCGGCGTGAGCCGGGTCGAAGTGCGGCAGATACGGGAGGCTGGGCCCTCAGGCGGCGCTTGCCGGGCTTCACGGGATAGTTATAGATGTATGATGAAAATTCGGGGGCGCCGCGCCGGCCGGGAACCGGACAGGCGCCCCCAGACCCAAGGGCGCGACACGACGCCCTCGTTGAACAGGGTGGAAACAGGAATGCTACTGGGGACCCAGGTTCCGGCGCGCGACGACGACGACTACCGCGTCATGGCACAGCTCGGCATCCAGCACATCTGCGCCGATCCGCCCGGCAATCCCGACACCTGGTCGCTCGAGGTGCTGCAGGGCCTGCGCGACAAGCTGGCAGGCTTCGGCCTTTCGCTCGACATGGTGCAGCTGCCGTTGCCCTCGAAGCCGATCGAGCGGCAGACCCACCCGGACATCCTGGGCGCCGGGCCCGACCGCGACCGGCAGATCGACGCCGTGTGCCGGCTGATCGAGCGGGTGGCCGCGGCGGGCATCCCGGCGGTGAAGTACAACCTCAACATCATCGGCATCCCGCGCACGCCGCTGGAGCCGAGCCGTGGCGGCGCGATGAGCGAGGCCTTCCGCTGGGAACTGGCCGATCACGACGCGCCGCTCTCGCCGGTGGGCCGGCTGTCCGAGGAGGAGAACTGGGAGCGCATCGACTACTTCCTCGAGCGCGTCGTGCCGGTGGCGGAAAGCAACCGCGTGCGCCTCGCCTGCCACCCGCACGATCCCTACACGCCGCCCGGCTACCGCGGCGTCACGCGCGTGCTGGGCACGGTCGACGGGCTGAAGCGCTTCGTGCAGATGCGTGAAAGCCCTTACCACGGCCTCAACTTCTGTCAGGGCACGGTGGGCGAGATGCTGGACGACCCGCGCCGTGAGGTCGGCGAGGTCATCCGCTGGTTCGGTGAGCGGAAGAAGATCTTCAACGTCCATTTCCGCAACATCCGCGGCGGCAAGCTCTCCTTCATGGAGACCTTTCCCGAGGACGGCGACATGGACATGTGGGAGTCGCTGAAGCTCTACCACGAGGTCGGCTACGAATACATGATCATGCCCGACCACGTGCCCCGGATCAGCGGCCGCGACCCCCAGGGAACCGCCTTCGCCTTCTGCTACGGCTACATCGCCGGACTGCTGCAGGCGCGCGGGATCATGCCGCCGCGCGACGCCGGAACGGGCGCGCGGGCCGGGCAGGGATCGTGATTGACAGCGCAACGAGCGCGTCCCTAGCCTGCCCCTGAACGGAAGCGGCAACGATTCCGACGGGCGATGCGCCTCGATGCGGGGCGCCGGGCCACCAAGAGAGTGAGCGTCGACGCGGGAGAAACCCGCGCGGCGCGGTGCACCGGGCACAAGCCCGGGCCCTGGAGGAAGAGATGTCCAAGTTTGATGGGGACCGGCCTGTGCCGGTGCCGAAGGCCGTCGATCGTCGCAGCTTCCTCGCCGGTATGGCCGGTGCCGCGGCGGTGCTGGGCCTGCCCGCCGGCGCGCTGGCGCAGGCCGGCGCCAAGGAAGCGCCGGACCTGGCGAAGCTCGTGGCGGATGGGAAGCTGCCGCCGCTGGCGCAGCGCCTGCCGGCCGAGCCGATGGTGGTACAGGTGGAGAAGGTCGGCCGCTACGGCGGCTCGCTCCGCCGCGGGTTGCGCGGCTCCGCCGACCACAACGGCATCCTGAAGATCGTGGGCAACCAGGGGCTGGTGCGCTGGAACCTGGCCTATACCGAGGTTCTGCCCTCGGTCGCCAGCAAGTGGGAGGTCAACGCCGACGCCACGGAGTTCACCTTCCACCTGCGCCCGGGCATGAAGTGGTCCGACGGGCATCCCTTCACCGCCGACGACATCGTCTTCGCAATCGAGGACTGCGCCAAGAACACCGAGCTCTACCGCGCGGCGCCGTCGGCCATCGTGATCGCCAACAAGCCCTGCACCGCCACCAAGATCGACGACACCACGGTGCGCTTCAACTTCGCCGCACCCTACGCGATGTTCCTCGAGGCGCTGGCGACCCCGCTGGGCCAGTACCCGACGCTGTTCCCCAAGCACTACTGCTCGCAGTTCCATCCGCAGTACAACAGCAACGTCGCCGCCGACGCCAAGGCGGCCGGCATGAACGACTGGGCCGCGCTGTTCCGCGCCCGGTGCGGCGATGTCGAGATCCCGTCGCGCTGGAGCAACGTCGACAAGCCGGTGCTCGACCCCTGGGTGATCCGTGAGCCCTATACCGGCGGCGCGACCCGCGTGGTGCTGGAGCGTAATCCGTATTTCTGGCAGGTCGACACCGCGGGGCAGCAGCTGCCCTATATCGACCGGCTGAACCTCGGCATCTCGCAGGACGTCGAATCCCTGATGATCGACGCCGTGTCCGGCCGCCTCGACATCCAGGACCGGCACATCGACGTGCTGCAGAACAAGCCCACGCTGTCGCGCAACATGCAGAAGGGCAACTACCACCTCGTGGAGCTGATCGGCGCCTCGTCGCAGCAGATGCAGATCTACCTGAACATCACCCACAAGGACCCCGCGATGCGGGCGATGTTCTCCAACAAGGAGTTCCGCCAGGCGCTTTCCCACGGCATCAACCGCGCCGAGATCATCGAGCTGGTCTACCTGGGGCAGAGCGAGCCCTACCAGACCGGCCCGCGCCCCGGCCACCCTTGGTATCACGAGAAGCTGGCAAGGCAGTTCACGCAGCACGATCCGGCGCAGGCCAACGCGATCCTCGACCGGCTCGGCTACAACAAGCGCGACAGCGGCAACTTCCGCCTGCGCCCCGACGGGCAGAAGGTGTTCTTCGCGGTGGACGTGATCCCCACCCTGGCGCCGGACCAGGTGGACGCGCTGGAGCTGGTGAAGCGCCACTGGGCCGCGATCGGCGTGGACATCAAGGTCAACACCATCGAGCGCGCGCTCTACTACACGCGCGGCGACAATAACGACCACGACGCCGCCACCTGGGCGGGCCCGGGCGGCCTCGATCCCATGATGGACCCGCGCGACTTCTTCGCGCAGCACCCGCAGGGCACGCGCTACGCCATTCCCTGGGCGCAGTGGTACGTGTCGGGCGGCAAGGACGGCATGGAGCCACCCGACCACCAGAAGAAGCGCATGGAGCTGTTCGACCAGGCGCGCGGCATCACCGACCTGAACAAGCGCGGCGAGGTCATGCGCCAGGTCTTCGACATCGCGGCCGAGGCCTTCGAGCCGATCGGCATCTGCCTCTACTGCAACTCCTTCGGCGTCGTGAAGAACAACCTCCAGAACGTGCCGCCGAAATATCCGAACTCCTGGTCCTGGCCGAACCCTGGTCCGGCCCTGCCGCAGCAGTTCTTCTTCTCCTCGTGACGGCGACCCTTTCCGCGGCGCAGCCAGCGCCGCGGAAAGGGCGGAGATGGCGGGTCATCCCATGCTGAAATTCATCCTCAAGCGGCTGTTCTGGATGATCCCATCCCTGGTGGTGGTGTCGTTCCTGGCCTTCGTGCTGATCCAGCTGCCACCGGGCGACTACGTCACGACCTATATCGCGACGTTGGCCGCCTCCAACGAGACGGTGGACCAGAACACCGCGCTCGAGCTGCGCCAGCGCTTTGGCCTCGACCAGCCGATGATCGTCCAGTACGGCAAGTGGATCGTCAACATCGTCCTCCATGGCGATTTCGGCCTGAGCTTCGAGTGGCAGCAGCCCGTCAGCGGGCTGATCTGGGAGCGCATGGCGCTGACCCTGCTGCTCACCTTCGCGACGCTGCTGGCGACCTGGGGCATCGCGCTGCCGCTGGGCGTGTTCTCGGCGGTGAAGAAGTATTCGATCGCCGACTACCTGCTGACCTTCATCTCCTTCGTGGGCCTCGCCGTGCCCTCCTTCCTGCTGGCCGTGGTGCTGATGTACTTCGCGGCGGTGGAATGGGGGCAGGAGGTCGGCGGCCTCTTCTCCGACCAGTACGTCAGCGCGCCCTGGAGCATGGCCAAGGTGGTGGACCTGCTCCATCACCTCTGGATCCCGGTCATCATCCTGGCCGTGTCGGGCACGGCCAGCCTGGTGCGCGTGATGCGCGCCAACATGCTCGATGAGCTGCACCGGCCCTACGTCACCACCGCGCGCGCCAAGGGGCTGTCGGAGTTCCACCTCCTAGTGAAGTACCCGATGCGGGTGGCGCTGAACCCCTTCATCTCCACCATTACCTGGCTGCTGCCCAACCTCGTTTCGGGCTCCATCATCGTGGCCATCGTGCTCAACCTGCCCACCGCAGGCCCGATGCTGCTGCAGTCGCTGATGAGCCAGGACATGTACCTGGCCGGCGCCTTCGTGCTGCTGATCTGCGTGCTGACCCTGCTGGGTTCGCTGATCAGCGACATCCTCCTCGCCCTCGCCGACCCCCGCATCCGGCTGGATTGATCGCGCCATGTCCGACGCCGTCCTCGGCACCGCCGCCGTTCCCGCCAGCCGCTTCGCCGTCGCCTCGCAATGGCAGCTGCTGTGGTGGGCCTTCCGCCGCCACCGCCTCGCCATGGCGGGGCTGGTCATCGTGGCCGTCTTCTACCTGATCGCCCTGGTGCCCGGCTTCTTCGCGATCAACGATCCGGAGCAGCAGAACACCCGCTCCGCCTACCAGCCGCCGCAGATGCTCCATATCCTCAAACCCGATGGCGGCATCGGCCTCTACGTTTACGGCACCACGCTCAAGCGCGATCCGGAAACGCTGGAGATGCGCTACGTCACCGACGAGAGCCGCGTCGTGCCGCTGAACCTGTTCGGCCGCGGCTACGAGTACCGCGTGCTCGGCCTGTTCCCCACCAACATCCACCTCTTCGCGCCGCAGGATCCCGCGCAGTTCATCCTGCCGCTGGGCGCCGACCGCCTCGGCCGCTGCGTATACTCGCGCATCATGCAGGGCTCCCAGGTGTCGCTCTCGGTGGGTCTCGTCGGCGTGTTCCTGTCGCTGACGCTGGGCATCATCCTGGGCGGCATCTCCGGCTACTACGGCGGCTGGGTGGACAGCGCGGTGCAGCGCGCGGTGGAGTTCGTCCTGTCGCTGCCCGCCATCCCGATCTGGCTCGCGGCCTCGGCCGCGGTGCCGCACGACTGGCCGGCCACGCTGAACTACTTCACCATCACGCTGATCCTCTCGCTCACCGGCTGGGCGCAGCTGGCGCGCGTGGTGCGCGGCCGCTTCCTGAGCCTCAGGACCGAGGATTTCGTGGCGGCCGCCCGCCTCGACGGCGCGTCCGAGGCGCGGGTGATCTTCCGCCACATGCTGCCTTCCTTCGCCTCGCACATCATCGCCTCGGTGACGCTGGCGATCCCGGCGATGATCCTGGCGGAAACCTCGCTCTCCTTCCTGGGGCTGGGACTGCAGCCGCCCACCATCTCCTGGGGCGTGCTGCTGCGCGAGGCGCAGAACATCCGCTCCATCGCCACCGCACCCTGGCTCTTCGCCCCCGGCGTCGCCGTGGTGCTGGCGGTGATCGCCCTCAACTTCCTCGGAGACGGCCTTCGCGACGCTGCGGACCCGTACAACAAATGAGCGCCACGATCCTCGACCACCCCGCGGCCCCACCGTCGGGCGCGATCCCGCCGGTGGTGCTCGAGGTCCGCGACCTCGCGACCCACTTCCCCGTCCGCGGCGGCACCGTGAAGGCGGTGGACGGTGTGTCCTTCACGCTGCACCGCGGCCGGACGCTGTGCATCGTGGGCGAGAGCGGCTCGGGCAAGAGCGTCACCGCGCGCTCGATCCTGCAGATCGTGGACGCGCCGGGCCGGATCGTCGGCGGTGCCATGGTGCTGCACCGCCCCGACGGCAGCAGCACCGACCTGGCGAAGCTCAACCCGCGCTCGCGCGCCATCCGCGCCGTGCGCGGGCGCGAGATCGCGATGATCTTCCAGGAGCCGATGAGCTCCCTTTCCCCGATCCATACAGTGGGCGACCAGATCACCGAGGTGCTGCGCCTCCACCTCGGCCTCGACAAGCGGCAGGCGCGTGCCCGCTGCATCGAGTTGCTGCGCCAAGTCGAGATCCCCAACGCCGAGCGCGCGGTGGATCGCTACACCTTCGAGTTCTCCGGCGGCATGCGCCAGCGCGTGATGATCGCCATGTCGCTGGCCTGCAACCCGTCGCTGCTGATCGCGGACGAGCCCACCACCGCGCTCGACGTCACCACCCAGGCGGAGATCCTGGACCTCATCAAGCGCCTCCAGGCGCAGCACGGCATGGCGGTGATGTTCATCACCCACGACATGGGCGTGGTGGCCGAGATCGCCGACGAGGTGCTGGTGATGTACCACGGCAAGGTGGTGGAAGGCGGCCCCGTGGACCAGATCTTCCACGCGCCGCGGGAAGACTACACCCGGATGCTGATCGGCTCCGTGCTCAAGCTCGAGCGCAAGGCCGAGCTCCGCCAGAACCGCGCTCCGATCGACCCCGCCACGCCGCCGATCATCCGCGTGCGCGACCTCAGCATGATCTTCGGCCTGCCGAAGAACCCGGTGCAGGCTCTGGACAAGGTGTCGCTGGAGGTGCGGCCCGGCGAAACGCTCGGCATCGTGGGCGAATCCGGTTCCGGCAAGACCACCATGGGGCGCTGCCTGCTGCGGATGTACGAGCCGACAGCGGGCAGCATCGAGTATCGCCGCGCCGACGGCTCGGTGGTCGACCTCGTGGGCGCCGACAAGCCGACCCTGGCCGCCATGCGGCGCGAAATCCGCATGGTGTTCCAGGACCCGGTCTCCTCGCTCAACCCGCGCATGACCGTGGCGCAGATCGTGGGCGAGCCGCTGCTGGTCAACAACATCGCGAAAGGCCGCGCCCTGGACGACCGTGTGGCGGAGCTGCTGAAGCTGGTGGGTCTCAACCCCGACTGGCGCGAACGCTACCCGCACGCTTTCTCGGGCGGGCAGCGGCAGCGCATCGGCATCGCGCGTGCCATCGCGCTCGACCCGCGCGTGATCGTGGCGGACGAGGCGACCTCGGCGCTGGACGTGTCGCTGCGCTCGCAGATGCTGGACCTGCTGATGGGGCTGCAGGACCGCATGGGCCTGAGCTTCGTGTTCATCAGCCACGACATCGGCGTGATCCGCTACATGTGCGACCGCGTGGCGGTGATGTACCGCGGCAAGGTGGTGGAAACCGGCACGGCCGAGCAGGTCTGCGACCACCCGACCCATGCCTATACCCAGGCGCTGCTCTCGGCGATCCCACGCCCCGATCCCCGCGACCGCCGGATGCATCAGAGGTTCCGCTACGCGGCCTGATCGGTGGTGGCCGTGGCCAGGGAGGGAGAGAAGGAATTCTCTCCCTCCCCGGACCCCACCCTCTCATCTTTTTTCGGGACGCTGCCGCGGGAACGTGGCCGGGGACGTGCGCTCCGGGTCAATGACCCGGAGCGAGGGACGTATCCGTCCACGCTGAAAGGAAATTCTTCCTCGGTAGGGTCAGGATCGACCGTTCCGCGACCGGCTTCCACCGCCGTGCGGCAGCGTCCCGGAAAAAGATGAGTGGGGGCCTGGGGGAGAGAATTCCTTCTCTCCCCCGGAAACGGCACCACGCCCGATCACCCGGCTCCAGCAGCGCGGGTGCGGCGCCTCAATCCAGGCTGGCGCCGGACTCTTCCACCAGTGCCTTCCACACCGCTTCCTGCGAGCGGGTGTAGTCGCCGTAGGCGGCCGGCGTTTCGTCCCAGACGGAGGTGAAGCCCAGCGGCTCCATGCGGCCCTTGAAGGCGTCGGACTTCACGACCTGCACCACGGCGTCGTGCAGCTTGCCGACGCGGTCCGCCGGCACGCCCTTGGGCAGGTTGATGCCGTACCAAGACTGCATGTCGATGTTGGAGCCCGGCAGCAGCTCCTTCATGCCCGGCACGTCCTTGAGCTCCGGCACGTAGGTCACGCGCTCGGCGCTGCCGGCGGCCAGCACGCGCACCGTGCCGTCGCGCACCTGGCTCATCGCCAGCGGGATCACGTCGAACATCATGTCCACGTTGCCGGCCATCATGTCCTGCAGCGCAGGCGCCCCGCCGCGATACGGGACGTGGGTGATGTCCACGCCGGCCGCTTTGCAGACCTTGCTGATCGTCAGGTGGCTGATCGTGCCGGTGCCCGAGGAGCCCATGGTCAGCTTGCCCGGCTCCTTCTTCGCCGCGGCGATGACGTCGGCGAAGCTCTTCCAGGGGCTCTTGCTGTTCACCGTCATGAACACCGTGCCGGTGGTCACGCGCGTGACGGGCGCGAGGTCGGTGATCGGGTCGAAGGTCATGGAACGGCGGTACAGGAACTTGTTGGCCGCCAGGATGCTGGCGGAGCCCAGCAGCAGCGTGTGCCCGTCCTTCTCGCCCTGCACCACGTTCTGCGCCCCCAGGTTGCCGCCGGCGCCACCGCGGTTGTCCACCACCACGGTCTGACCCAGGATCGGCTGCAGCTGCTCGGCCAGCAGGCGGCCGGTGATGTCCACCGAGCCACCGGGGGCATAGGGCACCACCAGCCGCAGTGGCCGGTTCGGGAAAGCCTCCTGCGCGCGCAGCACGGCAGGGGCGAAGGGCAGGGAAGCGGCGCCCAGCAGGGCGGCGCGGCGGGTGATGGTCATGGTTCAGGTTTTCCCGGACTGAACGGAGGAGCCCCGCCTTCTCGCGCGGCGGGACGCAGAACCGCAAGGGACACTGGCGCGAGAACGGGCGGGTTCCGCGACGCCGGCACCCACCGTCGCGCTCCCGCGCCGTTACATCGCGAATCGGCGTGCCTGGCGGGCGCTATTCCTTGCCGAACTCCATGACCAGTTCCTGAATGCGCGCCGGGTCGGACTGTTCCATCACGCGACGGGCGAAGCGGGCACAGTCGTCAATTTTGAGCGTGCGCACCGCCTGCTTCACCCGCGGCACGGCGGAAGCGTTCATCGACAGGCTCCGCAGGCCCAGCCCCAGCAGCAGCGGCACCAGGCGCGGGTTGCCCGCCATCTCGCCGCACAGCGACACCGGCATGCGCAGGCGCAGCGCCGCCTCGGTGGCAAACTGGATCAGCCGCAGCACTGCCGGGTGCAGCGGGTCATAGAGGTGCGACACCGCGCTCTCGGCCCGGTCCACCGCCAGGGTGTACATCGCGAGGTCGTTGGTGCCGATCGCGAAGAAATCCGCCTCCAGCGCGATGGCGTCGGCCGCCAGCGCCGCGCCAGGCGTCTCGATCATCGCGCCCAGCATCGGCAGCTTGTCGGGCAGCGCCACGCCCTTGCGACGCAGGCGCTTGGCCACGCGCTCGTAGATCTCGCGCGCCTGGCTGACCTCGCTGGGCACCGTCACCATCGGCAGCAGCGCCCGCACCGGACCCAGCGCCGCGACCCGCAGGATGGCGGCGAACTGCACTTCCAGCAGTTCCGGCCGCTTGAGCAGCATGCGCACGCCGCGCAGGCCCAGCGCCGGGTTGGGGCCGGCATAGGTCGGCTCCATGCCCTCGGCCAGCGCTTCCATGTCCTTCTCGCCGCCCCAGTCGAGCACGCGGATGGTCACGCCGTCCTCGCCGGTGGCCTCGACGATCGGGCGGTAGGCCTCGAAATGCGCCTCCTCGTCGGGCAGCGAGTCGCGGTTCATGAACAGGAACTCGGTGCGCAGCAGCCCGATGCCGTGGGCGCCGGCATTGGCGATCAGCGGCAGCTCGGCCGGGATTTCGAGGTTGGCCTGAAGGTCCACCTCCTCGCCGTCGAGCGTTTCCGCCGGCAGGCGGCGCAGCTTGCCGAGCTTGGTGCGCTCGCGCGCATGAACCGCCAGCGCCTCCTTGCCTGCCGAGAGCGACTTCTCGCTCGGCCGCAGCACCACGGTGCCGTTGCTGCCGTCGAGCACGCAGGGGTCGTCGCGCCGCGCGGCCTCGGTCAGCCCCGTGCAGCCCAGCACCGAGGGGATGCCCAGCGCGCGCAGCATGATGGCGGTATGCCCGTCCGAGCCGCCTTCCTCGGTGGCGACGCCCGCGATGCGCGTGGGGTCGAGCAGCGCCGCATCGGCGGGGGTGAGCTCCTCGGCCACCAGGATCGCGCCGGCGGGAACGTCCTTGAAGGAGCGGAAGCCGGCATGGGTCAGGTTGCGGGTCAGGCGCCGGGCGATCTCGCGAACCTCGCCGGCGCGGCGACGCAAGCCGGGCTTGTCGTCGTCCTTGGCGAGGAGGATAGCGGCGGCGATCGCCTCGGCCTCATCCACCACGGCCGTTTCGGCCGACAGCAGCTCCGTCTCGATGCGCTTGCGCGCGCCCCGCAGCAGCCGAGATTCGCCCAGCATCATCGCGTAGGCGTCGAGCAGGGGCTCCAGCTCCTCCTGCGCTTCTTCCGGCAGCACCGACAGGCGGAGCTTGAGCTTGTTGACCTGCTTGCGCGACGTCGCCGCGGCGGCCGTCAGCCGCGCCTTCTCCTGCTCGACGCCCGCGGCCTGGATGGCGCGGCGCGGCGTTTCGGCGCGGATCTCGCTGGTGTCGTAAACGGGGCCGATCGCCACGCCGGGCGAGATGGCGAGGCCGTCCAGCACCACCTCCCGCGTGCGGCGGCTGGCGGCGCGCCTGGTGTCCTGCTTGCCCTCAGTCCTCATGGAACCCGGCCTCGATCAGGCCGGCGATGGCATCCAGGGCTTCGCGGGCCTCCCAGCCCTCGGCTTCCACGGTCAGGGTGCTGCCCACGCCGGCACCCAGCATCATCAGCCCCATGATCGAGCAGGCCGGGACGCTCTGCCCGTCATGAACGATGTTGAGGCAGACGGAATAGCGCTCCGACAGGGTGACCAGCTTGGCGGCGGCGCGGGCATGGAGGCCGCGGCTGTTCACCACGGTGACCTTGCGGCGCAGCACCGGCGTGCCGGACTGCGGCGCGGCCGTGGCGGATTCGGTGCTCATGCGGGCGATCCTCCCCCATTGGGTATGGCGCTCGGCGCGGTGCAGGGCGCGGGCGCCCGCAGCTCGCCGATGGTGCCGAGGTATTTCCGGGCCGCGCTGACCGCGTGCGACACTGCCTGGGGCATCGGCTCCACGCCGCGCAGCTTGGCCAGCTTGATCAGCATTGGCAGGTTCACGCCGGCCACCACCTCGACGTCGCCCTCGGCCAACATGGCGGTGGCGAGGTTGGCGGGCGTGCCGCCCACCATGTCAGTCAGCACGACGATGCCGTCGCCCTGCCGGACCTCGGCCACGCGGGCGCGCAACTCCTCGCGGCTCGTGGCCGCATCGTCCGAGGGGCCGATGCAGACGCAGGCGACGTTCTTCTGCGGTCCCACGACATGCTCCATCGCGAGGCGAAGTTCCTCGGCCAGGTGTCCGTGGGTGACCAGGACCATTCCGATCATGATAAGTGCGTTCGGGGCTCCGGCCCAGGGGAAGGTCCGGGTGACGACCTTGGATCGTCCCTTGGACCTGCTGTGAAGGGGGCTGCCGGTTTGGCAGGGTCCGCAGGACATGCGGCGCCGAGCGCGACGGGGGGCAGCCGCAGCTCGCGATGGGATAGATCGACCCGCCAGCCCGCGCGCGCAAGATGGGCGCCCAGGCGCTCGGCCATCAGCACGGAGCGATGCTTGCCCCCGGTGCAGCCAACCGCGACGGTAAGGTACTTCTTGCCCTCGGCCTGGTAGCGCGGCAACAGCGGGTCCAGCAGGGCGGTTATGTGGCCCCAGAATGCGGGGAAGTCCGGGTCGGCCTCGATAAAGGCGGCCACCGGCGCGTCCTTTCCGGTCATAGGACGCAATATGGGGTCGTAGTGCGGGTTTCGCAGGAAGCGCAGGTCGAAGACCAGATCGGCTTCGCGCGGGACCCCGTGCGGAAAGCCGAAGGACTTCACCGCCACCGACATCCCCGGCGCGAGGTCCGGCCGGAACTGCTGCTCCACCATGCGGCGCAGGTCGGGCAGCGGCAGGCCGGTGGTGTCCACCACCCAGTCCGCTTCCTCGCGCAAGGGTTCCAGCACCGCCGCCTCGCGCGCGATGCCCTCGGCCACGCTGCCTTCAGGCGCCAGCGGATGGCGGCGGCGCGTTTCGGAATAGCGGCGGATCAGCGCCTCGGTGTCGGCGGTGGCGAAGACCATGCGCAGGTCGAGGTCGCCCCGCGCCCGCAGCGCCGCCAGCCCCGCGATCAGCGCGCCCCCGTCGAAGCCGCGGCTGCGGGTGTCCACCCCGACCGCCAGCGGGCTCCCGTCATCCTCGGTGATCAGCGACCCCAGCACCGAGAGCGGAGGGTTGTCCACGGTCTCGTAGCCCAGATCCTCCAGCGCGCGCAGGATCGAGGCCTTGCCCGCCCCGGACAGGCCGGTGACCACCACCACGTGGCGCCCCGGCTGGCCGGCGGGGCGTGGCGGCGGGGGCTGCAGGTTGATCATGCCGGCGCTCCGTCCGCCGCAGGGTGTGGCGCGGCCTCGTCGCGGCCGGCGGGCCGGGCCTCGGCTTCGAAGGCGCCCGCGCGCCAGCCCGTGCCCGTGCCGCTGGCACCCTGGAGGGCGAGTTCCACCAGCCGCGGGGCCGAGGCGGCATGGGCGTCGATCGCCACCACCGGCAGCGTCACGCCCAGCGCTTCCCACCGTCGCGGCACCGGCAGGCGCGGCACCGCGTCACGGCCGACGCATTCCACGGCGAGGCCCAGCGCCGCCTCATCCTCGTGGGTCAATCCTTCCAGCAGCCCCAGGCCACGCACCTCCAGCATGCCGCGCAGCGGGGACGCCGCCTGGGCGCGCAGCGCGTCACCGTCGCGCCGCAGGATCAGCTGATCGTCTCCCACCAGCCGCCAGCCGGGCCGGTCCAGCAGGCGCAGCAGCAGGTCCGACTTGCCGCTGCCCGGTGCCCCCAGCAGCAGCACGCCGCCCATCGGACCGGGCTGGCAGGCGCAGCTGCCGTGCTGTCGCATCGTCGCTCCCCCTGCTTCCAAGGCCGATCCGTTCCTGTTCTGCTGCGCGGCCGCTGCCGTGCCCCTGGGCTGCGGATGCCGGGCTTCGCGCCCGCCCGCAACGCTTCCGGGCGGGATCATGGCGGAATCCTGCGGCCGCGCAACGTCGGGGCCATGAGGGCGGCGAAACCGAGGCCGGGAGGAGGTCCGGAAAGGCTGGGGGAGGGAGGGCGGAACGGCCCCTCCGGAGAGGGCACGCGGCCCCGACCCGCCCTCAGCCGCCGCGTGGCGCCAGGAGGATGACCCCCGTACCCAGCAGCACCACTGCGGCGCCGAGCAGGTCCCATCGGTCCGGCCGGACGCCTTCCACCAGCCACAGCCACAGCACCGAGGCCGCCACGTAGATCCCGCCATAGGCCGCGTAGGCCCGCCCGGCGAAGCCGGTGCCGGCCAGCGTCAGGAGGCTGGCGAAGCCCGCCAGCGCCAGGGAGCCTGGCAGCAGCCACCAGGCGGAGGCACCCTGCCGCAGCGTGCACCAGACCGCGAAGCAGCCGCCGATCTCGAGCGCCGCGGCGGCGGCGAACACCAGGATGGATCTCATGCCGACCGCCGGTGCCACGGTCCGGCGCCGCGCGAAAGGGGGAGGGGCGGCCCGCGGCGCCGCCAGCCTTGCGGCCGCGTCGGCAAAGGGCCAGATCGCCGGCCCATGGATGCCATCATCGCGGGCTTCGAGGGCTGGGTGCGGGAACACGCGGCCTGGGCACCTTTGCTGGCCTTCCTGCTTGCCCTGCTCGAATCCCTGCCCGGCATCGGCCTGCTGGTGCCCGCCACCGCCCTGCTGCTGGGTCTGGGCGTGCTGGTCGGGCAGGAAATCCTCGACCCCTGGCCCGTGCTCGGCGCCGTGGTGCTGGGCGGCATCCTGGGGGATGCGATCGGCTATTGGCTGTGCCGCTGGCACGGGCGCGGGCTGGTGCAGCGCTGGCTGCCGCGGCAGCACCGCCGCAACTACGCCCGGGCGGTGCTGCTGTTCCGGCGCTGGGGCTGGGCGGCGGTGTTTTTCGGGCGCTTCGTGGGGCCGGTGCGCGCCTTCGCCCCCGCCATCGCCGGGGTGTCGGGCATGCGGCACCGCTCCTTCCAGCTGGCCAATTGCGGCTCGGCCCTGCTCTGGGCGCCGCTGATGATCCTGCCCGGGCTGGTGCTCGGGCAGTTGGGCACGCTGCTGGAGCGCCCGTTGCTGCTGGGTGCGGTGTTGCTCGTGGCGGGGCTGCTGGCCGGCGGCGCCTGGTGGCTGCGGCGACGCCAGCGGGTGGCGGGCGCCCTCGCCCTGGCCACCCGCCCGCCGCGCTGAGCCCGGCCGGGAAGATCCCGCCCGGCGACACCGCCCGTCCCTGACGTTGGGCCGTGCCGCCGAGTCGCCCTGAGCACGGGCGGGCTGGCGCAGTGACCACATCCGGAAAGGCGCGGACGAAACGGGACGGGTAGGCCGATAGCGTCGCGGCGGCGCGTGGCCCGGGGAACCTCGACATTCCTTCCAGCGGAATAATTCGTGCCGGTTGGCGCACAGCACGGGAAATTCTCCGCCCGCCTGTGCTGCTGCCGTTGCCAGCAACCCGCTGCCCAAGCTTAGCGGAGTCTTGCCCGCAAAACGCGAACAGTGCTCCGGTCCTCCCGCCTCGCCCTTCTGCTGCTGCTGCTTCTGCTGCCCTGCCGCGTCGTTGCCGAGGAAGTGGCGCCGACCGGCAGCAACTTCGGCGGCGTCGGCCTGATCGAAACCCGCAATGCCCGCTTCCGCGAGGACGGGGTGATCGATGCTGGCGCCTCGCTGCGGCGAGACCGGCGCTTCTACTTCCTGTCCTTCCAGGCGCTGCCCTTCCTGGAAACCACCTTCCGGACCACCGACCGCCTCAACGGCACCACGGGCAGCGGCCGCACCACCGACCGGGCGTTGGACCTCAAGCTGCGGCTGCTGCCCGAGAGCGACGACCTTCCCGCCCTGGCGATCGGCCTGCAGGACATGATCGGCACCGGCCTTTACGGCGGCGAGTACGTCGTGGCCTCCAAGCGCTGGCACGGCTTCGATCTCAGCCTCGGGCTGGGTTGGGGCCGGCTCGGCACCGCGGATGATTTCGGCAACCCCCTGGACGCGGTGTCGGACCGCTTCCGCACGCGCCGGCGCGCGGTGGGCAATGGCGGCACGCTGCGTACCGACTTCTTTCGCGGCGACCAGGTCGCGGTCTTCGGCGGCGTCGAATACTCGCTGCCGCCGGTGGTGACGCCGCTGGGCGTGGTGGAAGGGCTGCGCGCCAAGCTGGAATGGTCGGGCGACGACCTGCGCGACGAGCGCGGCGGCTATCCCGCGCAAACCGACAATCTGCGCGGCCGCGCCCGGTCGAGACTGAATGCCGGCCTGAGCTGGAGCAACGGCTCCGTGGATGCGGGCCTGAGCTTCGTGCACGGCACCGACGCGCTGTTCCGCCTGTCCTTCCAGCTGAACCCCGAGGCCCCGCCGGAGGTCCCGCGCCTCACGCCACCGCCGCCCGTTCCGGCGCCGCCCGCCCCTGCGAACCGGGCGCCGCCGGACCGGAACCCGCCCACTCAGATCCCGGTGGACCAACCCCTGTCCGACCGGACCCCATCCGACCACTTCCCGCCCGACCGCGCCGCCGCGGGCCAGGCCCAGGCCGACGCACAGCTGGCCGGCGCGGTGTTCGACGCCCTGGCGCAGGCGGGCTTCCGGCCGCTGAGCTTCTCGCTGCAGGGCGGCGAAGCGCGGCTGGCGGTGGCGGAAGGCCGCTTCCGCACAGTGGCGCAGGTGTTGGGGCGGGTGGTGCGGGCCGTCGAAGGGCTGCTGCCGCCCGAGGCACAGGTGCTGCGCGTGGGCTGGTGGATCGCGGGCGTCGAGGTCGCGGCCGCCGTGGCGCCGCGCGAAACCCTGGCCGAGGCGGCGCGCGGCACCGTCAGCCCCGAGGAGGCCTTCGCCGCCACCACGCTCCTGCCGGCCACCGGCCTCCTTTGCCCGGGCGGCGACTGCGCCGGGGAACACCGCGCCCCGGCCACGACGCTGAGCTACGGGCTGGAGCCAAGGCTGGCGGTGATCCTGGGCGATCCGACCGCGACGCTGCGCTGGCAGGCGGGGCTTGCTGCCGGCGGACGGCTGGAGCTCGGCTCGGGCTTCGCGCTGAGTGGTGCCGTGGCGCAGCGCCTGGCCGGCAACCTCGATGGCGGCCTTCCTTCCGACAGCCGCCTGCCGCACGTGCGCAGCGACTACGCGCGCTACGCGGCGGAAGGAAAGACCACCATTCCCGCCCTTTATGCCGAGCGCATCTGGAACGTGGCGCCCGACGTCTTCGGCCGCGTCACCGCGGGCCTGATCGAGCCGATGTTCGGCGGCGTCGGCGCCGAGGTCCTGTGGCGGCCGCACGACCGTTCCTGGGCGGTGGGGGCGGACCTGAACTGGGTGCGCCAGCGCGCCTACGACGGGCTGCTGGGCTTCCGGCGCTATTCCGTGGTGACGGGGCAGGTCTCGCTCTACGCCGACCTGCCGGTGTGGAATCTCTACGGCATCGTCCGTGCCGGCCGCTACCTGGCGGGCGACTGGGGCGGCACGGTGGAGGTCGGGCGCCGCTTCCGCAACGGCATCGAGGTCGGCGGCTTCGCCACCTTCACCGACGTGTCCTTCAGCCGGTTCGGCGAGGGCTCCTTCGACAAGGGCATCTACCTGCGCGTGCCGCTCGACATCTTCGGCCCCGACACGCGCAGCGTCGCCCAGGCCACGATCCGCCCGGTGCAGCGCGACGGCGGGCAGCGCCTGTCGGTGGACAACCCCTTATGGGGCGTGACCCGCGACGGGCGCGACGAGGCGCTGGCGCGCGGGGTCGGCGGCTTCGCGCGCTGAGGCCGGCCGGCACGCCCGGCCGGGGGCTGGCGCGCCTCGGCCCGCCGGCCAGCCGCCCGACACGGCCGCAAGAGGACCAAAGCCGCTGCCGCTCGTTCCCCGTGAAATGACGGCGAGTTCCCAACCGTGCGCGGGCGCCACTCCCCGGGCACATGGATGTTCCCTCGGCTCACGCATGTGCCTCCTTGTGCGCTTCCCCCTTGTTCCCGAAACTCCGTCGGGCACGATCCGTGATCCCTGGTCGCTTCGCCGCAAGGAGACTGCCGTGGCCCTCAAGCTTCACATCATCATCGGCTCAACACGCCCCGGCCGGGTCGGCCCCACCATCGCCCGGTGGTTCGACGGCTTCGCCCGGAACTACGGCGGCCTTGAGCCCGTGCTCGTCGACCTGGCGGAGTTCAACCTGCCGGTCTTCGATGAGCCGAAGCATCCCCGCGCGCAGCAGTACGAGCACGAGCACACGAAGCGCTGGTCGGCCAGCGTCGCGGCGGCGGACGCCTACGTCTTCGTGACGCCCGAATACAACTACGGCACGACGCCGGCGCTGCTGAACGCGCTCGACTACCTCGTGGTGGAATGGGGCTACAAGCCGGCGGGCGTGGTGAGCTACGGCGGCGTGTCGGGCGGCCTGCGCGGGGCGCAGCACCTCAAGCAGACGCTGGCGACCCTCAAGATGGTGACCCCGCCCGAGGGCGTGGGCATCCCGAACTTCGGCGCGCAGCTGAAGGACGGGGCCTTCGTGTCCAACGAGCTGATCGACACCAGCGCGCGCACGATGCTGGACGAGCTCGAGCGCTGGGCCGTGGCGCTCAAGCCGATGCGCGCCGGGTAAAAACCTCGCGCCGGCGCCGGTCCTCCGCCGGCGTCGCCGACGACGGCGCGCGCCCTCGGTCGCGACGCCGCCCGGGCGGAGCCATGCCGCCGCTCCGCCCCCACCGCCGTCGTTGACCGTGCCGCCCCTTCGCTCCCGCCGCTGTTGACCCCGCGGCCGTTGACCATGCCCGCCGCCGATGCGATGGCCAGCGGCAGCGCCGTTGCGATCGCCCTCGCCGTCACGCCCGGACGCGCGGAAGCAACGCCGCGGCGGCAGCGGCGTCCGGCGGGCGGCACGCGGCCTGAGCGGGAGACGCGCCATGACCGACCACGACCTGCCCGCCACGCGCGGCTTCGACTTCACGGCCATGCCGGTGCGTGACCGCTACAAGATCCTGATCGGCAGCGTGGTGCCACGCCCGATCGCCTGGGTCACCACGGTGGACGGGGCGGGGCGGGTGAATGCCGCGCCCTATTCTTTCTTCAACTGCCTGTCGGCCGACCCGGCCATCGTGGCGCTGGGCATCGAGTTCCGCCCCGACGGATCGCCCAAGGATACCGCGCGCAACATCCGCGACACCGGCTGCTTCACGGTCAACATCGTGTCCGACGCGCTGGTGGAGGCGATGAACGTCTGCGCCACCGCCTTCGAGGCCGGCATCGACGAGCTGCACGAGGCCGGGCTGGAGATCCGTCCCGGCACCGCCGTGCGCTGCCCCGCCATCGCCCGCGCCCCGGCGGCGCTGGAATGCCGCCTCCATTCCTTTCTCGAGATCAACAACGCCCGCGAGATCGTGCTGGGCGAGGTGGTTTACGCCCACCTGCGGGCCGACGCGGTGAACGAGCGGCTGCACATCGACCCGGCGCTGATCGACGCGGTGGGCCGCATGGGCGGGCAGGGCTACTGCTCGACGCGCGACCGCTTCGACCTCGCCGGCATGAGCGTGCCGGAGCACCGGCAAGGGCCGCCCGCGCAGCGACGGCCGGGCTGACGGGAGGCGACGCCGGCGGCGTGCGCCGGAGCCGGGCCAGGAGGTTGGCTCCCTGACCGCTTGATCCGCCACGCCTGGAGGGAGCCGCGCGTGGCGCCTGGGCGGCAGCTGGGGATGGCCCTATGGTCCGCCGCGTCATCCCGAACGGGCAGCCCCCGACCTCCCGGCCTCGCCCGGGGCGCGGCCTGCCGAAGCCAGCAGAAAAGCGGAACCCATGAAGCTCAGCGCCAGGAACCAGATCAAGGGCCGGATCGTCGCCGTGGAAAAGGGGCAGACCACCGGCCATGTCCGCATCGACATCGGCAACGGCACCGTGGTCACCGCCTCCATCACCAACACCGCGATCGACGACCTCGCCCTCGCCGTGGGCGACGAAGCCTATGCCGTGATCAAGGCCTCCGACGTGATGGTGGGTAAGGACTGAACCCCGTGCGCCGCGCTTCCGAACCAGCCGTGGCCGGCTGGACGGGAGCGGGCGCTCAGCGCCGCAGCAGCGTGGCCGCGCCGGCGGCGCGCCGTTCCCAACCAAGGCGCTCCAGCTCCGGCACCTCGGTCTCCTCGCGCGGATAGCCCAGGCAGAAATAGCCGATCAGCACCCAGTCCGCCGGCACCGACAGCGCGGCGGTGACCGCCTGCGGGTCCAGGATCGAGACCCAGCCCATGCCGATCCCTTCCGCCCTGGCCGCCAGCCACAGCGTGTGCGCCGCCATCACCGCGGAATAGGCCGCCATCTCCGGCATGGTGGCGCGCCCCAGCCCGCCGCCCTGCGCCGGCGCCGGCTCCGCGAACACCGCCAGGTGGCAGGGCGCCTCGTCCAGCCCGGCGAGCTTCAGGCTGGCATAGAGCGGCGCGCGCTCCGCCGGCTGCGCAGCCAGGGCGTCGGCGTTGCAGGCGGCGAAGCTGGCGCGCACCGCCGCGCGCCGCGCTGGGTCCTCCACCGTCACGAAGCGCCAGGGCTGGCTGAGGCCCACGGAGGGCGCCAGCGATGCCACGGCCAGCAGCGCTTCCAGCCGGCCGGGCGGCAGCGGGTCGCGCCGGAAATGGCGCACGTCGCGGCGCCAACGGAACAACGCCTGCAGTTCCGCCCGGAACCGCCCGTCGAACTCGGGCGCCGCCGCGGGAGATGAGGCCGGGGAGGGGGCAGGGGTGGGCGCGGGAGAAGCGGCGAGGTCGCGCGTGGTCGCGGTCATGGGGGTTAGTCTAGCCCGTCCAGGGCTCTCGCCGCATCCGCCGCGTGGCCCGGGGCGGCGCCCTGGTCTAGGATGCGAAACGCGCGGAGCCTGCCTGTTCCGGGCGCCGGAGAACCGAGCCATGACCGACGTGCCCCCCGCCCCCTCCGCGGCCGTTTCGCCGATCCCCTCGGGCGAGACGCCCCCCGCCACCGGCAGCACGCCCCCGGTCGCCTCCGGCGATGCGTCGTCGGTCGCCTCTGGCAACACATCCCCGGTTGCCTCCGACAGCACGCCGCTGCGCGCCGCCCTGTTGTCCGAGGCGGGCGACGTGGCGGCGGAGGTGTCGCGCCTGCTGAACAGCGATGCCTTCCGGCGCGCCGACAGCTTCGTGCGCGACGATCACGACCGCACGGTGCGCGAGATCATCCAGATCACCGAGATCGCCTCGCCCCCCTTCGGCGAAGCCACCCGCGCCGCCGCCTATGCCGCCATGCTGCGCGCCCAGGGGCTTGAGGAGGTCGCCACCGACCGGGAAGGCAACGTGACGGCGCTGCGCCCCGGCACCGACCCGGCCGCCGGGCTGGTGGTGATCTGCTCGCACCTCGACACGGTGTTTCCCGAGGGAACCGACGTCGCCGTCCGGCGTGAGGGCACGGTGCTGCGCGCGCCGGGCGTCGGCGACAACAGCCGCGGCCTGGCGGTGAAGCTCGCGATCCTGCGCGCGCTGGATGCCGCCAGGATCCGCACCCGCGCCGGCATCCTGGTGCTGGCCTCGGTGGGCGAGGAAGGGCAGGGCGACCTGCGCGGTGTGAAGCACTTCTTCCGCGAAAGCCCCTTGCGCGACCGCGTCGCTGGCTTCGTGGCGGTGGACAGCCTGGAAACCGCGCGGCTGTGCATCGGCGCGGTGGGCAGCAAGCGCTACCGCATCACCTTCCGCGGCCCCGGCGGCCATTCCTTCGGCGCCTTCGGGCTGGTGAACCCGATGTTCGCCCTGGCGCGCGCGGCCGACGACCTGTCGCGCATCCGCGTGCCCTCGGTGCCCAAGACCACCTTCTCGATCGGCAAGGTGGGCGGCGGCACCTCGATCAACGCGATCCCGGAGGAAGCCTGGATGGAGGTCGACCTCCGCTCGGAATCCGCCGAGGAGCTGGCGCGTCTGGAAGAGCGCTTCCTTGCCACGCTGCCGCAGGCCGCCGCCGACGAGAACGCGGCGCGCGACATCCGCCGGGGCGAGATCAGGGTCGAGGTGAAGCAGGTGGGCGACCGTCCCGCCGGCACCACGGCCGCCTCGTCGCGCATCGTGCGCTTGGCCCAGGGCGTGATCGCCGCCCGCGGCTACACGCCGGTGCTGGAAGCCTCCTCGACCGACAGCAACATCCCGATCAGCCTCGGCATCCCGGCGGTCACCGTCGCCTCGGGCGGCACGGGCGGCCGGGCGCACTCGCTGGAAGAATGGATCGACGTGGCGCCGGAAGCCAGCACCAAGGGCATCGCCACGGCGCTGGGCGCCATCGTGGCGATCGCCGGCCTCGGCGAGTAGCGCGCGCCAGCCCCGGCGGGCGATCCCGTCGGGCGAGGTCCAGCCCGTGCTGCCTTCCAGGACGGAAGGCCGGGGGAAAGCCCCGGAGCAAGCTCCAGCGGCGAGAGCCCGGAAAAGGGTTCGGAGGAAAAGCCAGGGGGACGGCGCACCATCCCCCGGACGTGGCGCCCGGGCCCCGAAGGGACCCGGCGCCCGCCGCTCAGGCCGCGGCCTTGCCGGGTCGGTCCACCGTCAGCACGAAGAGCCGGTGCATCGCGATGTCGATGTTGCGGCGCGCCTTCTCGTTCCAAACGCGGTCGGCCACCTTGGGGTCGTGGAAGGGGCCGTAGCATTCCTCGGTATTGGGCTCGAGCTCGGTCCAGGCGCCGTCGGTGAATACACCGCCCCAAACGAAGTAGAGCTTGCCGTCCGCCATCGATGCCTCCTCGGAGTGACGCCTGAACGAGCGTGTAGAACAGATGTGCGGGCGCAGCATCGTCTTCCGGCGCGAAGCTGCCCTGCCCGCAGGTGCGGCCCCGGTAAGCTCGCCGGACAGGCCCGGCCGGGACGGGCTGCCGGATGGTGCGGGCAGCGGCCACCATCGGAACGCCGTGGCCGAGGGACATGTTTCAGCTGTCGCGCGGCAGGCCGGGCACCCGCGTGCGTCGCGCCACCAGCGCCGCGGCGCTTGGCCACAGCGCCGCCGCCGTGGCCAGCACGCCCGGTGCGCCGTGCAGCAGCGCCGCCACGCCGCCCGCCCAGCGCATCGCCGGCGCGAAGCGCGCGCCCTGTTGCCGGTGAAAGCGCGCGGCCGACTCGCCTGCCAGGATCGCCGCCGCAGCCGCCAGCCCACCCGCCAGCGCCATGGCCATGCCGTCGCCGGTAAAGGAGGGGATCACCGCGAACTGGTCGCCCACCCGGTATAGGCGCGGCGGCGCGGCGGCACCGTCGCGGTGCCGGAAGCCGTAGGGCACCCCTGCCACCGCCAGCGGCCGGGGGTGGTCCGGCACGGCGCCCTCCAGCGCCCCGGCCGCGAGCCGGGAGCCTGCCCGCACCCGCGCCAGCAGCGCCGCCGCGTCGCGCGCCATGGCGGCGGCCCCCTCGCCGGGGCGCAGCGCCAGGCAAAGATTGGCCCCGCCACCCGCGCGCGGCTGCAGCCCGGCATAGCCGCCGCCGAAGGGCAGCAGCAGCACCGAACCCGGTACCGCCGGTAGCCGTATGGGCAGCTTGAGGCCGAGCCAGCCGCCCGCCACCCCCGCCGCGCCGCGTGGAAAACCGCGCAGCGCGTGCTTGCCGGTGGCCAGCACCAGCGTCCCGCCCCGCAGCACCGCGCCGCCGGCCAGCGGCACCACCCAGTCCTCGCCCTCGGGAACGGCGCCCGTCGCCGCCCTGCCTCGATGCAGCACCGCCCCCGCCGCCGCGGCACGGCACAGCAGCGCCTCGTCCAGCACCGCGCGCGGCAGGCTCCAGCCCCGGAAGGGCAGGGGCAGCGCCACCGCCCGGCCGCCTGCCGCCAACATTGCCCCGTCCACCGACACCGCCCCCAGCGCGGCGGGGTCGAGCCCCAGCCGGCGCAGCAACAGCACCGCGTCGGGGCCCAGGAACTCGCCGCAGACCTTTTCGCGCGGCGCCGCCTCGCGCTCCACCAGCACCACGTCTCGACCCGCCGAGGCCAGCGCCGCCGCCGCCGCCGCCCCGGCCGGCCCGCCGCCCAGCACGATGACCTCCGCCCGCGCCACCGTCATGCCGGGCGGGCGCCGGCGGCATCGTCCGCCGCCCCGTCCCGCAGCCGCGGCCCGCCCGAAACGCTCCAGCGGAAGGGCAGCGACCAGCGGACCTCCGCCCGCACCCCGCTCTCCCGCAGCAGTTGCCGCCAGTCGTCACGCCGGAAGCCGCGCGCGATCGAGACGGTGCTGTCGTGCACCACCATCGGGTCCATCCGCAGGATCCTGACCCCGGCCCAGACCGCGCCCCAGGGGATGGCGTGGCGGTGGAGGTCGCTGATCAACCAGCCCAGCTCCGCCCGCGCGTCCAGCCAGCGGAGAAAGCGGCGGATCGCCTCGTCCTCCAGGTGATGCGCGAAGAGCGAGCACACCACCGCGTCGAAGCGCTCTGTCGGGTCGAGCGCGAAAAGGTCGGCGGTGATCCAGCGCACCGGCAGCCCGGGATGCCGCGCCCGCGCATGCGCCGCCGCGTGCGGCGAGCGGTCCAGCGCCGCGAGCTCCAGCCGCACGCCGCGCCGCGCGCCCCAGCGCGCGATCCGCGCCAGCGCGTCGCCCCCGCCGGCACCGACGTCGAGCACGCGCAGCCGCCGCGCCCCGCTCCGCCGCACCAGCGCCTCGAGCCACCTGATCACCGGGCGATAGGCGAAGGTCAGGCGGTTGATCCGCTCCAGGTCGTGCAGCGCCGCCGAGAAGGCGCGGAAGTCCTGCGCCGCGTCGTCCATGATCTCGGGCACCAGCACCCGGTGGCGCAGCGTCATGGCGCTGGCCTCGCCCGGACCATCGCCCCACTCGCCCTCGCTTCGGCCACCCTTGTTGTCACCACCGCGCCGCCTCCCGGCTTCGTCGCGCCCGCCACGACCGCCGTCAGACCGTGGTGAAGCGCATCGCCTCGGCCGACAGGCCGGGGCCGAAGGCCAGCGCCACGCCCCGCAACCCCGCCGCCGCGTCGCGCAGCATCCCGGCCAGCACGAACAGCACCGTGGGCGAGGACATGTTGCCGTGGTCCCGCAGCACCGCGCGGGAATGCCCCAGCGCGCCTTCCGGCGGCCGGCAGGATTCCGCCACCGCGTCGATCACCGACCGCCCGCCCGGATGCACCGCCCAGAGCGCGAATTCCTCCGCAGCGCCGCCCTCCAGGATCTGCGGCAGCCGCGCCGGCAGGGCGCGCGCCAGGCTTTTCGGCACCTCGCCCGACAGCACCATGTCGAAGCCGTTGTCGCCCACCCGCCAGGCGATCTGTTCGCGCGCCTCGGGCAGCAGCGTGGAGCGGAAGCCGTCGATGCGCAGGCCTTCCGGCTCCGCGCTCACGATCGCGGCCGAGCAGCCGTCGCCGAACAACAGGAAGCACAGCAGCTGCTCCACCTCCGGCCGTTCCTGCAGGTGCAGCGTGCAAAGCTCTAGGTTTACCACCAGCACCCGTGCGCGCGGGTCGGCGCGCACCGTGTCGTGCGCCAGGCGCAGCGCCACGATCCCGGCCTGGCAGCCCATGAAGCCGATGTTGGTGCGCGCCACCGACTCCTCGAGGCCGAGCGCCGCGCAGATCGCGTGGTCGAGCCCCGGCGCCGCGAAGCCGGTGCAGGAGGCGGTGACGAGATGCGTGATCCCCGCTGCCGCATCCCCCAGCCCCGCGATGGCGCGCAGGGCCAGCGCCGGCGCCTCAGCCTCCCAGCGCTGCATCCGGCTGCGGGTCGAGGGAAAGCCGCCGGGCGCGTAGAAGCCTTCGTCGTCCACCAGCCCCGGCCGCCCGTCGGGGCGCAGCACGCTCCAGCGCCGCTCGATCCCGGCACGGTCGGCCATGCGCGCGAAGAGCCGCCGCTCCAGCCCCGGCGGGATCAGCGTTTCCGCGAAGCCGCGAAACGTGCCGTGCACCTCGTTGGGCGGCACGGCGGTGCCGATCCGGTTCAGGAAGACCGCCTGGGACATAACGTTCATTGCCACCGCAGGTCGGGTCGGTCAGCCGGATTAACAGGCGCCGTCGACGTCGCACCGCCCGCCTCACGGTAGTGTCAGCGCCGGCCCCGCGACCGTGCCGCGTGTTCCCCGGCGGACGTATCGCGCAGCCGGTACTCCCCCGGTGCATCCGCCGCAGCGCAGGGGCGTTGCTTCCCCACCCGCAAGGGCGATGGAGGAGAAAGCAACACGATGACAGCGCCCACGGAGGACCGTCCCCTGCGGCTCGACCACCGCAGCCTGCACCTGTGCGTCGACATGCAACGCCTCTTCGCCGAGGGCACGGACTGGCACACGCCCTGGATGACGCGCGTCCTGCCGGTCGTGGAGCGCCTCGTGGCCGCCCATCCCGAGCGTACCGTCTTCACCCGCTTCATCCCGGCGCAACGACCGGGCGAAGGCGAGGGCACCTGGCTCGAATACTACCGGCGTTGGAGCAGCATGACCCTGGAAGCGCTGCCGCCGGGCACGGAACGGCTGATGCCTGAACTGGAGCGCTTCGTGCCGCCCGCCGCGGTGGTGGACAAGACGGTGTATTCCCCCTGGATGACGCCCGAACTCGACGCGCTGCTGCGGGAACGCGGCACCGAGTCGCTGATCATCACCGGCGCCGAGACCGATGTCTGCGTGCTGGCGGCGGTGCTGGGCGCGGTGGACCGCGGCTACCGCGTGGTGCTGGCGACCGACGGGGTGTGCTCCTCCTCGGACCACACGCACGACGCGCTGCTCACCCTTTACCAGGACCGCTACGGCGGCCAGGTGCAGGCCGCCACGGTGAAGGAGATCCTGGCCGCCTGGCACTGACCATCCGGGTTGCGCCCGCGTCGGGAATACGCCGAGTGACGCCTGACGCCTGACGCCTGACGCCTGACGCCTGACGCCTGACGCCTGACGCCTGACGCCTGACGCCTGACGCCTGACGCCTGACGCCTGACGCCTGACGCCTGACGCCTGACGCCTGACGCCTGAAGGCCGGCCCGTGCCGCAGCGTTCCGGCGGCGGCCGGCATCGCGGCTCTGGACACGGGAACCGAATTGAATCAGGTTCTTGCTATGTTCTGCTCCCTCGGTGTCGCAGCTTGACCACCCGCCCGCTTCGCTCGCACCAGCAGCGGCTGGCCGGCGTGGTGGAGGCGATCGCCACCGGGCAGACCGAGGCGCGCGACATCCTGGCCGCGGTCACGCCCGGCGGCGGCAAGTCGCTGCTGCCGGTGATCGCCGCCTCCCGCCTCCTCGCGGCCGGCGTGGTGGATCGCGTGTGCTGGGTGGTGCCGCGCGACAGCCTCCGCCTGCAGGCCGAGGAAGCTTTCGCCGACCCGGTCTGGCGCTCAGCCCTCGGCCACGCGCTGTCGGTGCGCGCCGCCGACAACACGCCCGATCCCAGCCGGGGCTTGGCCGGCTACATCACCACCTACCAGGGCATCGCCGCGGCACCCGACCTCCATCTGGGCGAGTTCCGCCGCCACCGTACGCTGCTGGTGGTGGATGAGGTGCACCACCTGCCGGCGTTGGGCGACATCGACCCCGTCACCGCCGCCACCGAGGAAGAAGACCAGGCCAGCGCCTGGTCGCGCGCCATCCTGCCACTGCTGGAATGTGCCAGCGTTCGGTTGCTGCTGTCGGGCACGCTGGAGCGCGCCGACGGCAAGGGCATCCTGTGGCTGCCCTATCGCCGCGGCCCGAAGGCCCGCACGCGCGAGGTCGAGCTCGATGCCGAGGGCTGGGCGGTGGTCGGGTATTCCCGCGCCGAGGCGCTGGCCGAGCGCGCGGTGCTGCCGGTCACCTTCGGCGCCCTGGATGGCGAGGCGAGCTGGCGCGACGAGGAAGGCAACGAACTCGGCCCCCACCGCATCTCCGGTCTCCACCCGGATGAGACGACGCGCCCGGCGCTGTTCACCGCGCTGCGCACCGGCTTCGCCGAGGCGCTGCTGCGTCACGCCTTCGTGGCGATCCGAGACCTGCGCGCCCGCCGCCGCCGCGCCCGCGGCCTCCAGCCCGGCGAGGCGGCACGGGGCCTGGGCAAGCTGCTGGTGGTGGCGCCCGATCAGGCCACCGCGCGGCACTACCTCGACGTGGTGCGGCAATGGATCCCCGCCGCCCAGGCCGAGGAGGTGGCGCAGCTCGCGACCTCCGACACGCCCCGCGCGCACGAGCTGCTGGCCGCCTTCCGCCTCCTGCCCGAGCCTTCGGTGCTGGTCACCGTCGCCATGGCCTACGAGGGGCTGGACGCGCCCGAGGTCGCGGTGGTGGCGGCGCTGACGCATATCCGCTCCCGCCCCTGGCTGGAGCAGATGGTGGCGCGCGCCACGCGGGTGGACTTCAACGCCGGCGCCTACGAGGCGCAGACGGCGCTGGTGTTCCACCCCGACGACCCGCTGTTTGCCAATTTCCGCCGTCGCATGGAAACCGAGCAGGGCACGCTGGCCCGTCGCCCGAAGCCGCAGGAGCGCCAGCGGGAACTGCCGGGCTGGCTGCTGGACCAGCTGCCCGCGCCCAAGGAAGGCATCGTGCCGCTGCACTCCAACGCGCTGGCGATGCGCTTCCACCGCCTCGCCCCGGGGCCGGAACTGGCGATGCGCCGGCCGGAGCAGGAGGAAGCACAGGGCGAGATGCTGGAACTGCCCTCGGTCGCCGAGCGCCGCCTGCGCGCCCGCCTGGGCGAGATGGTGGCGGCCCAGGCGGTGGAGGACGAGGCAGCAGGGAGCGCGCCGCACGGCCGCACCGCCGGACCCGGCCTGTACCATCGCTACAACGCGGCGCTGAAGCGCGTGACCGGCGACAAGGCGCGGGCGCACATGACGCTGGCGGAACTGGAAGCGGCGATCGGCTGGATGGAGCGCAACCGACTGGCCGACCACCTCCACCTGATCGCCGACGATCCCCGCTACCGCTGGTCCGCCCGGCAGCGCGACGAATGGAAGCCGCCCGGCGGGCGCCCGGCGCGGGCGAAATCCGCCGGGAAAGCCTCGGCCGGAAAGGCGTCCTAGAACGACCCGGTCACGCGCGCCCGCGGCGCCAGCCTTCGGGCGGTGTCAGGCCCGTGTCCAGGAACCGCTGACGGTGCGCTTGTAGGCGAGGTCGGAATGGTTGAGGGCGAAGTTCCGGTACTGCTGCTCGGAGATGATGTTGACGAGGCTGCCGCTCTCCGTGTCTGCCTGCAGCAGGACCCTGGCCACGGATCGCGTGACGCAGCCCGGCCCCGTCGCGTCCCAGATCGGCGGCCGCGCCTCGGCCTCTAGCCTTGCTTCCACATCCCGGATCGCCTGCTGCAGCAGCTTCGACCCAGGGCGGCAAACGATGAAGTAGTTGTGCACGTAGGGAACGAGTTCGCCGGAAATCACCACCACGGCCTCGGTTTCCGTCAGGGCATTGAGGAGCGGCGTCAGCGGTGCGCGGCAGCTCTCGTCCGCATCGACGTAAACGCCACCCTGCACCAGCAGGTAGTAGAGCCGGAACAGGTCGGCCTCCATCGCCGGATGGTAGCACCTGTCCATGTACCGCACGGCCTGCGGCCCGACATGCTGATGCAGCCAGGCTCTCGCCGAGGCGGCGGAAAACACGGTGGGCTGGAGGCCCGGAGTGCTGCCGATCCAGGTGGTCATGGCGGCGGCGACGTCGTCCGGAACCTGAGGGTCGTGCCAGAACTGGATGATGGGCAGCGGCATGTCGGATTGCCACGGCGCCTGATCCCGCAGGGCGCG
Source organism: Roseomonas elaeocarpi (assembly GCF_042433915.1). Classification (NCBI taxonomy): domain Bacteria; kingdom Pseudomonadati; phylum Pseudomonadota; class Alphaproteobacteria; order Acetobacterales; family Roseomonadaceae; genus Roseomonas; species Roseomonas elaeocarpi. Next base: position 241,798 of record NZ_JBHLUN010000017.1, read on the forward strand.
GGGTATCAGCCCGCGCGCGAGCTGGGCGGACAGCAGGGCGCGGCTCGCCAGGGTGGTGCCGCTGGTGCTGCACCACTCGCTCGTGACGCGCCCGAGCTCCTCGAGATCCCCGGTGAGCAGCAGGGCGACGCTCAGCGTGCTGCGCGTCGCCTCGGAATGCTGCTCCTCGGGAAGTTCCTGCAGGATCCGTGCGGCCGACGCGTAATCGTCGCCGTCCAGGCAGGCCGTGGCGAGCAGGTGCGCGACCGCGGCGGGCTGGCCCTGGCGGCTTGCCGCGGAAGCAACGGCCATGGCGGCCAGGCGTCCATCCCGCCGCTTGGTCAGGGCCAGCAGCGTCGGCAGCAGGTCCTGCGGCACGCCATCGACGCCGCGGAGCTCGGCCACGATGGACGAGGCGGCCCGGATCTTGCCGGCCGCGACGAGGTCGGCGGCGAGCTCGAGAAGATCGCCGCGGCTCAGGGGACCACGACGTCGCGCCGCGAGCCTGTCCATGATCCTCGCGCGAAGCTGGCGCAGCGCTTCCCGTGATCGCTCGCGCTCCCCGACCCAGGTGGACAGCGTGTCCGGCGGCAGGCCGGCAAGGTAGCGGTAGGCGACGTCGAGCCAGTTCAGCCGCGTCGCGGCAACGCCGCACAGGAAGCGCAAGCCGTCGTAGCGCGGGGTCATCCGCAGGCCACGGTCGAAGATTTCCAGCGCGGTGCCCAGCCGCTGCGTGTTCAGGCAGATATGGCCGAAGTCATGGTTGGCGGTGCTGCGGCCGCTGGGCAGCAGCACCGCTTTGCGGAACGCGTTGATCGATCCGGCCGCGTCGGCCATCTCGCGGAGCAGGCGGCCGAGGCTTTCCTGCGCTTCGCTGCTGTCGGGCGCTTCCCGGACGATCATGCGCCAGGATTCCGAGGCCCGCGCGTAGTCGCCACGCTTCTGTGCTTCAGCCGCGGTGAGCCGCAACGCGCCGAGATTCATCGTGCCGAGACCCCTGCTGCTGTCATCTCGAACGACCCTGGGCACGGAAGCATCCGAGTTGCATCGACCCTCTTCCGCCGCTGCGGGTCAGGCCGCTGTCGGAACAATGCCGTCTCAAAATTTGTTTGTCGAACTAAAAACGATGAATTATTGGGTGGAGCCGCAGCTTCCATGAGGCAACGTGCTTCGCTTGCAAATTCAAGCAGAAAAGCTGCACACAGCGTAAAATATCATCAACCTAAGGTTGAAAAATGCCTAAGGACTCGGCTGCAGGCGGGCGAAAAGCGCTGCCAGGGATGACCTGCTCAGGCCGGCGAAGGCGCTGCGACGGCGAGCCCCTGAACTGATTGGTCCTCGTGCACGCGACGTCCGGCGTTGCCGAGCAGTGCAGGGTCAGCGGTGTTCGCCGTGCAGCTTGCCGCCCAGGATGGCACTGTTCCCGCTACGAGGGGCTGCAACAGCAACCGCTGCCACCGGGCGCTGAAGGCCCGCGGCTTCATGGCCCTGGACAGGCTCGGACAGGAGGCACGATCTCGGGCCTCCCGCAACACGATGTTCCGCCCTCAGCGGAGCCGCGTCGGACACCTGTTCAGCCGCCCCACGGACCGGCGCCGCATTGCCGGAACCCGGCTCATGAGCGCTCATGCCCGTTCACGTCGCCATCCGCTTCGCGAGCGCCGTTTTCATCCGGGCGCTACGTCCGATCCCGCGCTGCGCGATCACCTGCGCCCGAGGACCCAGGTGATCGCGTCCCAGCCTCATCCCGCCTCGCCCGGGGGCTGCAGCACCGCCGGCACCGGCACGCCCAGCGACGCGGCGCGGGCGCGCAGGTCCGCCAGCACGCCGGCGTAGAGCCGCAGGCCTTCCCGTCCCGCCGCGCGGTGGCGCAGCCCGCTCTCGCCCGGCAGGCGCACCGCCTCGAAGCCCGGGCGCGGCGAGGAGCGCCGGCAATTCGCGGTGATCGCGTCGGCCTCGCGCGTGAAGGCTGCGGCGCCGGCGAAGGCGCTCGGGTCGATCACCTGGATAAAGGCGGCGTTGGTCATGCTGCTCGGCCCTTCGGCGCGGCCATGGCCCGACAGGCCCTGGCTCAGCGCCTCGGCGATCAGCGCCCAGCCGTAGCCCTTCTGCCCATGGTCCAGCCCGCCCGCCGGCAGGATCGTGCCGCCCGCCCCCATCACCGCCGGGTCGTCGCTGGGCCGCCCCTCGGCATCCAGCAGCCACGGGTGCGGGTAGCGCCGCCCTTCGCGCACCAGCCGCGCGGCCATGTTGTTGGTGGTGACCGAGGCGCTGATGTCGATCAGCACCGGATCGCCCCCGGTGGGGAAGCCGAAAGCCACCGGCGCCGGCGAGAGCGCGCCCTGCCGCCCGCCGAAGGGCGCCACCGTGGCGACGCCGGGCGCCGAGCTCGCGATGCTGAGGAGGCAGCCGCGCTCCGTCACGCGCGGCAGGTAGGCGGCCAGGCAGCCCAGGTGATGGGCGTTGCCGATCGCGATGCTGACGGTGCCGTAGGTGCCGACCCGCTCCAGCGCCAGCGAGATCGCCTCGGTCGCCAGCCACATGCCGGGCAGGCGCTTGCCGTCCCAGCTGACGCAGGCGCCCCGGTCCTGCAGGACCTCCGGCATGCCGCCGGTGGCCATATGTCCGGCCGCGATCTCGTCGAGGTAGCGCCCCAGCAGCGCCAGACCGTGCGTGGTGTGGCCCAGCAGATCGGCCTCCACCAGCACCTCGGCCATGGCAGCCGCCTTGGGCGCCTCCATCCCGGCCGCGGCGAAGATCCGCGCCGCGAAGTCGCGCAGTGCTTCGGGCGGATGCCGCTCCGTGGTCTCGGCCGCTGCGTTCATGGTCTCGTTCCCCTCAATCCTGTGTCGCGCAGGGCCCCGTGTCGCGTGGGATCCGTGTCGCGTGGGCTCCGTGTCGCGCAGGGCCCGTGTCGTGTGGCCCGTGTCCTGTGGACCTGCGTCGTGTGTGCCCTGCGTCAGGCAGCCCTGCATCGCCCGGCCCTGTACCGCCCGGCTCCGTGTCGTGTGGCCCCATGTCGCGTAGGGCCTGCGCCGCGTAGGACCTGTGGTGTCCCGGGCCGCGATCCGTCGCGGCCCGCGTCACTTCTGCCCGCGCCCGGCCGGCTCAGCGCCCGCGCGAACGCTCGTAGCGCGCCTTGTTCTCGGCATTGGGCGGGTAAAGCCCGGGCAGCACCGCGCCGCCTTCCACCTCCCGCATGATCCAGGCCTCCTGCGCTTCCTGCTCCGCCGCCAGCGCCGCCACGGTGTCGAGCAGGTTCTGCGGGATCAGCACCGCGCCGTCGCCGTCCACCACCACCACGTCGTTGGGAAACACCGCCACGCCGCCGCAGCCCACCGGCTCCTGCCAGTTCACGAAGGTCAGCGCCGCGACCGAGGGCGGGGCCGCCGCACCCTGGCACCACACCGGCAGCCCGGTGGCCGCCACGCCCGCCGCGTCGCGCATCGCCCCGTCGGTCACCAGCGCCGCGACCTCGCGCTTCTGCATCCGCGCGCAGAGGATGTCGCCAAAGATGCCGGCATCGGCGATGCCCATCGCGTCGGCCACCACCACCACGCCGGGCGGCATCGCCTCGATGGCGGAGCGGGTGGAGATCGGGTTGGACCAGGACTCCGGCGTCGCCAGGTCCTCGCGCGCCGGCACGAAGCGCAGCGTGAAGGCCCGCCCCACGATCCGCGGCTGACCGGGCTGCAGCGGCCGCGTGCCGCGCATCCAAACGTTGCGCAGGCCCTTCTTGAGCAGCACCGTGGTCAGCGTGGCGGTGGAGATGCCGCGCAGCACCTCCGCGACCGCTGGGTCGAGCGGCTGGACGTCGATGGCCATGGTTCTGGCTTCCTCCTCGTGTTGCGCGGGTTCCGCGGCGCCGCCGACGATCCCGGACGGACCGCCCCCGGGTACTGCCCACCGGCGGGCCCGGGCGGGTTTCCCCTCGCCCCCGGCTGGGGGTTAGACTTTCCCGACCGGTGCGAGGCCGGCGGCGCCGCGGTGCGACGCCCGAGCATGGCACGGCAGGACCGGCGGCGCCCAGGGGGCCATGCCGGGGGGCCACTCAAGGGGCCGCCCCCCGGAACCGGCCTGACGGCGAGAAGGGAAGGAAACAGACGTGCGGCAACCCACCAACCGCTTCAAGCAGGCGCTGCGAGAGCGTCAGCAGATCGGCCTCTGGTCCACCCTCGGCGGCCCGGTGCTGAGCGAGCTCTTCTCAGGCTGCGGCTTCGACTGGATCCTGCTCGACACCGAGCACTCGCCCAACGAGACCACGGACGTGGTGGCGCAGCTCCAGGCCATCGGCGACCGCACCAGCGTCGTGGTGCGCCCGGCCTGGTCCGACATGGTGCTGGTGAAGCGGCTGATGGACTGCGGCGCGCAATCGCTGTTGCTGCCCGCCATCGACGACGCGACCGCCGCGGCCGCCGCTGTCAGCTACACCCGCTACCCGCCCGAGGGCGTGCGCGGCGTGTCCGGCGCCTCGCGCTCCGGCTTCTACGGCCTCGATACCGGCTACCTCGCCCGCGCCAACAGCGAAACCTGCGTGCTGCTGCAGATCGAGACCGCGGCGGGCCTGCGCAACCTCGACGCCATCGCCACCACCCCCGGCGTGGACGGCGTGTTCATCGGCCCCGCCGACCTCGCCGCCGCGCTGGGCCATCTGGGCAACCAGTCCCACCCCGAGGTCCAGGCGGCGATCGACGGCGCCTTCCGCCGGTTGCGCGAACTCGGCGTGCCGGCCGGCTACCTCACCAACAACGAGGACGAGGCCCGACGCCGCCTGAACGACGGCCTGGCCTTCGTGGCGATCGGCACCGACACGGCCGTGGTCATCAAGGGCGCCCAGGGTCTGCTGAGCCGGGTGACGGGCGCCGGCTGACCGTCGCCGCGGCCGGTTTCCGCGCGGTGGCGCCGTTGGGGAGGTTTCGCGCGTCGTGGTGGGGCGGTGCGCCATCCCGGGGGAGAGAAGGAATTCTCTCCCTCCGGACCCCCACTCATCTTTTTCCGGGGCGCTGCCGCGGGACGGTGGAAGCCCGTCGCGGAACGGTGGCCATCAGCGCTGCCAGAAAACCGTGGCTTCCTGTCAGCCCTGACTGAAGCGTTCCCCGCTCTGGCTCATCGAGCCGGAGCGCACCACCCCGGCCACGCTCCCGCGGCAGCGTCCCGGAAAAAGATGAGGGGAAGGGGTCCGGGGAGGGGAAGAATTCCTTCTCCCCCTCCCCGGGGATTGCCACGGGCCCGCCGACCAAACACGCAGCCCACTTCCCTGCCATTCTCCGGGATCACGGAAGATCAGGCGGCGAAGCGCGGTTTGCCGTGACAACGGGTGGGGGCCGCGCCTCTACTGTGTCGGTACAGGAGGAAACAGAGCTTGTCGGAATCGTCCAACCCTGCGCTGCGCTTCGGCGTGCTCGGCGCCGCCAACATCGCGCGACAGTTCATCGCGGGCGTCGCGCCCTCCGCGCTGGCCGCGATCCATGGTGTGGCCAGCCGCGACGCAACCAAGGGCGAGAGCTTCGCCCGCGAAACCGGCGTCGCGCGACACTACGGCTCCTACGAGGAGATGCTGGCCGACCCGGAGGTCGAGGCGGTCTACAACCCGCTGCCCAACAGCCTGCACGCCCCCTGGTCCATCCGCGCCGCGGAGGCCGGCAAGCACGTGCTGTGCGAGAAGCCCCTGGCGTTGGACGCGCACGAGGCGCACGCCATGTTCGACGCCGCGCGCGCCAACGGCGTCGTGCTGCGCGAGGCCTATCCCTACATGGCGCAGCCGCAGACCGTTGCGATGCGCCGACTGCTGGCGGAAGGCGCGGTGGGCAGGCCGCAATACGTCCAGGCCACGATCGGCTTCAGCCTGGCGGACCCGGCGAACGTACGCTTCGACCCGGCACTGGGCGGCGGCGCGGTGCTGGATGCCGGCAGCTATCCCGTCAGCCTGGTGCGCATCGCGCTGGGCCGGGCGCCCGCGCGGGTGAGCGCGGTGGCGCGCTTCCACGGACCCGGGGTGGACCGCACCCTGCTGGGAACGCTGGACTTCGCCGACGGCACGCTGGCGCAGGTGGCCTGCTCCTTCCGCAGCGGCAATCACCGTCACGCGCTGATCGCGGGCGATGACGGCGTGCTGGAAACCACCTTCATGAACCACCTGCGCGGCGGGCCGCTGCACCTGCAGCTCAAGCGCGGCAAGGCCTCCACCGCGCCGAGCGAAACCATCGACGAGGGCGGCGGCGACGGCTTCCAGCTGGAGGCCGAGAGCTTCGTGCGCCTCGTGCGCGGGGATGCGGCGGCCTGGACCGGTGCCACGGAGGCGGAGTCGGTGGACATCGCGGCCACGATCGACGCCCTGCGCCGCAGCGCCGCCCGCGACGGCGCCTGGACCGAGGTCAGCGGCTGACGGGGCGGGGGCCGCTTTTCCCCTCGTCCGGAGCGTGCGGGAGCACCCGGCCGCCGCAGATCCGCTGCAACCTTCGTGGTGACCTTTGCTGGAACGTTTTCCGGGGCCTTTCCTGCACCCCGCCGCCGTGCGGAAACGGCACGGCGGCGGGGCGGCTCACAGCACCCGCGACAGGAAGTCGCGCGTGCGCTGTTCCCGCGGTGCCGTCAGCACCTCGCGCGGGTGGCCGCGTTCCACCACCACGCCGCCGTCCATGAACACGAGATCATCGCCGACCTCGCGCGCAAAACCCATCTCGTGCGTCACCACCACCATGGTCATGCCCGACCGCGCGAGGTCCTTCATCACCGCCAGGACCTCGCCCACCAGCTCCGGGTCGAGGGCGGAGGTGGGCTCGTCGAACAGCATCAGCTCCGGCTCCATCGCCAGCGCGCGGGCGATGGCGACCCGCTGCTGCTGCCCGCCCGAAAGCTGCGCCGGAAACATCGCGCCCTTGTCGCCGAGGCCCACGCGCTCCAGCAGCGCCTGCGCCTTGGCGCGCGCCTCGGCCGGCTTGACGCCCTTCACCCGCACCGGCGCCTCGGTGATGTTGTTCAGCACGCTCATGTGCGAGAACAGGTTGAAGCTCTGGAACACCATGCCGACGCGCTGGCGCATCCGCGCTACCTGCCGTTCCGGCAGTTCATACAGCTTGCCATTGTGCTCGCGGTAGCCGACCAGCTCGTTGCCCACCCAGAGCCTGCCGCCATCAATGCGCTCCAGATGGTTGATGCAGTTCAGCAGGGTGCTCTTGCCCGAGCCGGAGGGGCCGATGATGCACATCACGCTGCCGGCCCGCACGTCGAGGTCGATGTGGCGCAGGATCTCGCGGTGGCCGTAGCGTTTGCTCAACCCCCGCATCCGCACCATGCTCTCAGCCGGCGCGGCGCCGGGTTGCCCGGTGAAGCCGCCCGTGGCGGCGGGGTTCGGCGCCGTGCTCGTTGCCATGCTCGTCATGCCTCAGCGCTGCCGGTAGCGGTGTTCAAGGAACTGCTGTCCCACCGAGAGCACCGACACGATGATCAGGTACCAGAGCGAGGCCACGATCAGCAGCGGGATGGTCTCGTAGGTGCGCGAATAGATCAGCTGCGCGGTGTACAGCAGCTCCGCCAGCGCGATCACGCTGACCAGCGAGGTGCTCTTGACCATCGAGATCACCTCGTTGCCCACCGGCGGGATGATCACGCGCATGGCCTGCGGCATCACGATGCGGCGGAAGATCAGCCCCGGCGTCATGCCCAGCGCCATCGCCGCGCGCACCTGCCCGCGCGGCACCGAGGCGATGCCGCCGCGGATGACCTCGGCCGTATAGGCGGCCTGCGCCAGGCCCAGCCCCGCCAGCGCCGCGAAGACCGGCGTGATCAGCGCGTTGGTGTCCACGGTATAGAAGCTCGGCCCCCAGGGAATGCCGAGGCTGAGCGTCGAATACAGCGCGCCGAAATTGTACCAGAAGATCAGCTGCACCAGCACCGGCACCGAGCGGAAGAACCAGATGTAGAGCCAGCTCACGGTGCTCAGCAGTGGGTTGCGCGACAGCCGCATCACGGCCAGCAGCGTGCCGAGCACGAGGCCCATGGCCATCGCCACCACCGTCAGCCCCAGCGTGCGCGCGAGGCCCGTCAGGATCTGCCCGTCGAGCATGTAGCTGGCCACCACCGGCCACTGGAAGGCGGGGTTGGTGGCGACGCTGACCGCCACCATCGCCGCGATCGCCACCACCACCACGCTGGCCGCCCAGGTCCAGGGATGGCGCAGCGGCACCACCACCGGATCGGCCGCGGTGCCCTCCTGCGCGGTACCCGGCGCGGCGGTGCCGGCGGCGGTCACGGGCGGGCGCTCCTGCACGGCGCGCCCGGGTTCCAGCATCCGCGTTTCCGCTCCTGCCATGCTCAGCGCGGAGTCCCGGTCGGGTTCAGCGGCGCTTCGCGCACCGCACCCTCGCCCAGGCCCCACTTCTCCACGATCTTGCGGTAGGTGCCGTCGGCCACGAGGTGCTGCACCGCCGCCTGCAGCGGCGCCGAGAAGTCCGATCCCTTGGGCAGCGCGATGCCGATGTAGCTGGTGTCGGTGTAGTGCCCGACCACCTTGGCGCGACCGTGCGACTGCGCGGTGAAGTAGCTCACCGCCGTGGAGCCCAGCCACAGCAGATCGGCGCGCCGGCTCATCAGGCTTTCGGCCGCGCCGTTGCCGTCGTTGAAGGCCAGCATGTTGATGGCGGGCTTGCCGAGTTCCTTGCAGCGCGCCTGGTGTCCTTCCGCGAACTCGATCTCGCGCGATCCGCGCGTGGTGGCGACGGTGCGACCGCACAGGTCGTCAAGGCTGTCGACCTTGATGTCGGAATCCCCCCGCGCCGCGAACAGCTCGTTGCCCAGCAGCGTGCCGATCATGTCCAGCACCTTCAGCCGCACGTCGCTGATGCCCATCTGGCCCGTGGCGGCGTCGAAGCGCTTGGCCTGCAGACCCGGGATCAACGTATCGAAGGTGGTCGGCCGCAGCTCCAGCTTCAGGCCCAGCACCTCGGAGGCCGCGCGCAGGATGTCGATCTCCCAGCCGGCGACCTCGCCCTTCTCGTCGCGGAAGTCATCGGGCGGCGAGCCCAGCGCGATCGCCACGGTCATGGTCTTGTTCTCGGCCAGGCGCGCCGGCAGCTGCCGGATCAGCTCGGGCACCGGTGCGGCGCTGATCGTGGCGGTCGGCGTCTGCGCCGCGGCCGGGCGCGCGCCCAGCGGCAGGGCGGCCACGCCGGCGAGCAGCAGCGTGGCCAGGCCGCGCCGCGCGACGTGCCAGGCGGGGTGCCGCACGGGTTGGCGGGTGCCGTGGCGGGGAAGGGGGCTGAACATCCTGGGGGTCTCCTTGAGGCTCTGAGGGTGCAGTCCGGGACGCTTCCCCGGCAAAAACAGTGTGAGGGCGGCCGCGTCAGGCCCGCCGGCGATGCGTCGCGAAGCCTGGCCGCGGCAGCCCCATGCTGCCGCGCAGGGTGCCGTCGCCACTGTACTCCGTGTGGAACAGCTCGCGCCGCTGCAATTCCGGGACCAACCAGTCGAAGGCTTCCCAGGCCGGGCCCGGCAGGTAGGAGGCCATGATGTTGAAGCCGTCGCAGCCGCGCGCGTTGAACCAGTCCTCCATCAGGTCCGCCACGTCCGCCGCCGTGCCGACCATCAGGTTGTGCCCCGAGGCGCCGGCCACGATCTGGTACAGCTTGCGGATGGTCATGCCTTCCTGCTTGGCCATGCGCGCCAGCTTCTCGTGGCCGCTCTTCACCGCGTTGAAATCCTCCAGCGGGGCGGGAAGCGGCCCGTCGGGCGGCAGCTGGCTCAGGTCGCCGAACGAGCCCGCCAGCATCGGCAGGCCGAGGCACTCGTGGATCAGGTCCTGCAGCTGCGCGAACTTGCCCTCCGCCTCGGCGCGCGTGCGGCCCAGGATCGGCATGATGCCCGGCATCACCAGCATGGACTCCGTGTCGCGCCCCGTCTGGGCCGCGTGCGACTTGACGCTGCTGTAGAAGCTCACCGCATCCTCGCGCGTCTTCTGCGCGGTGTAGATGATGTCGGCGATGCGCGAGCCCAGCGCCTGCCCCGGTCCCGACGATCCGGCCTGCGCGATCACCGGGTAGCCCTGGATCGGCCGCGCGACGTTGAGCGGCCCGGCCACGCGGAAATGCTCGCCCTCGTGGCGCAGGTTGTGCAGCTTCGCAGGGTCGAAATAGCGGCCGCTTTCCTTGTCGCGGATAAAGGCGTCGTCTTCCCAGCTGTCCCACAGCCCGAACACGACGTCGACGAATTCCTCCGCACGGCGGTAACGGTTCTCGTGCGCCAGCAGCCGGTCGCTGCCGAAGTTATGGGCTTCCTGCTCGCTCCAGGAGGTCACGACGTTCCAGCCCACGCGGCCGCCGCTGATATGATCCAGCGACGCGAATTTGCGCGCGACGTGGTACGGCTCGTTGTAGGTGGTCGAGGCGCTGGCCACGAAGCCCAGCCGCTCCGTCACCGCCGCCAGCGCGCCGATGATGGTCAGCGGCTCGAACACGTCGATGCGGGCGAGGTAGCTCAGCTCATCGTCGCTCTTGGCGGAATGGCGCACCGCGATGCCGTCAGCCCAGAACATGAAGTGGAAGCGCGCCTTCTCGGCGGCCTGGGCGATGCGCTTCCACAGCGCGAAGTCGAGCGCCGCGTCCTCCTGCGCGTCGGGCATCCGCCAGCCCGCCGAGTGCGCGCCGTTGGCCACGATGTTCAAGCCGAGCTTCATGTCGCGACGGCGTTCGCTCATGCCGAAAGTCTCCGGGTGTTCTGAACGGAATGCGGCGGCAGCGCGGTGTCGCCGGAGGGAAGGGGAGGGACGGCCGGCCCCGGCAGCCTGCCGGGGACCCGCGTCGGAGCGGAACGCAGCGCGGAGGCGTGGCCCGCCGCGTTACGGAGCACGGCGGCGCTGCGGCCACGAGGGCGGCGGGCATCGCCGCAGCGACGCATCGCGAAGTGCATGATCATCCGGCCGGTTCCCCGAAGCCTGTGGCGGGGCCGCGACGCGCTGGTGCTGTTCCTGTCCCTGGCGGAAACCCTAGGGAGCATCCGAGCTTGCCGTCAAAGCACTAATGCTGCCAGGGTTCATTCCCAAAAGTTATGGATCCGACCCGCATGACGCTGCCCCCGGCATGACCACGCCCCCGCATCGCCTCGCGCCCGGCGTGCCCGCTCGCCTGCCGGCCCCGCCTCGCCGAGGAGACGCCGGCCCGATGCCGCGCCCGCGTATGACCCCGCGTGCGCCATGAACCTCCGCCAGTGCGAGGTCTTCCGCGCGGTGATGGAAACCGGCTCCGTCACGGCCGCCGCGGACCGGCTGGGCGTCACGCAGCCCGCGGTCAGCAAGACGCTGGCGCAGCTGGAGCGCGACCTCGGCTTTCGCGCCTTTCTGCGCGAACGCCGGCGCCTGCTGCCCACGCCCGAGGCGCGTGCCCTGTTTGCCGAGGTGGAGCGCGCCTTCCTGGGCCTCGACCACCTTGCCCGCTTCGCCCGCGACCTGAAGGGCTTGCGCCAGGGACATCTCGTGCTGGGCGCGCCCTATGCCGCGGGCGCCGGCTGGCTGCCTGCCGTGGTGGCGGGCTTCCTGCGCGCGCATCCGGGGCTGACGGTGTCGCTGCGCACCCTGGACTCGATCGGCGTGGCGCATGCCGTGGCCACGGGGCACCTCGATCTCGGCCTCGCGCTGTTCGAGGTCCCGGCCACGGCGCTGCGGCACGAGTGCCTGAGCGCGGTGGAAGCGGTCTGCGTCCTGCCGCCCGGCCACCGCCTCGCCGCCGAGAGCACCGTGACCCCGGAACACCTGCGCGACGAGCCGCTGGTGGCGCTGGCCGCCGCCGATCGTTACCGCCTGCGGCTGGAGGCCGCGCTGGCGGAGCACGGCGTGGCGCCCCAGATCCGCGTGGACGCGCCGCTGGCCACCAGCGCCTGCGCCCTGGTGATGGAAGGCATGGGCATCGCCGTGGTGGACCGCCTCTCAGCCGAGGACAACCGGCACCGTGGCATCGTGCTGCGCCCCTTCGCGCCGCGCATCGCCGAGGACCTGACGCTGCTCACGCCCTCGCGCCGCCCGGCCTCGCTGGCGGCCGAGCACTTCGCCGCCCTGTTGCGCGACCGCTTCCGCGCCGAGGCGGAACCTGCTCCGGCCCCGGCAACGGCCCGTCGCCGCGCCGGGCGCGCGAAGCCCGCCTGACGCCCGCTCTCAGGCGACGGCGGCGCGGATGATGCTGTCGGGCGCGGTGTCGCTGTACGTCGCGTCCTTCTTGTCCAGCGTCTGCTTGGTGCTGAGGAACAGCGTGCCGTCGGCCGGGTTGACCGCGATGCTGTTGGGCAGGTCGCCCATCTCGACCGTGCGTAGCGTGGCGTAGCCGTCGAGCGCGATCACCGAGGCCTTTCCCGCGCCGCGGTTGGTGACGATCAGCCGGTCGCGCGGCGCATCGATCACCACCGCCAGCGGCTCCTTGCCGCAGGGGATGCGGTGCGCCAGCGCCAGTGTGTCGGCGTTAAAGGCGAAAACCTCGCTGCCCTTGGAATTGGCCGCGTAGAAGAGGCGCCGCTTCCGATCCACCGTGATGTTGACGAGGAAGTTCTCGTCCTTGGCGCCCACGAACTGGCGCGACACGATGCGCCCGTCCGCCGAATCAACCACCACCAGCTCGGAATCGTAGTTGCCGACCAGCAGGTGCCTGGTGACGGGATCGTAGGCCAGCCCAGCAGCCCACTTGCCGGTGTCCTTGATCACCGAACGCACGGCGAAGCCCGCCACGTCCACGACCCACACCACGCTCGGATCGCCGATGCCGGTGACGAAGAGGCGGTCGCCCGCCGGGTCGAGGCGGATCTCGCGCGGGTGGTGCTTCTCGGGCGTTTCCAGCCGCAGCGTGCCGCGGATCTCACCCTTGGCGAGGTCCACCGCGCTCATCGCCTGGTCCATCGTGTGGCCGACGTAGAGCACGCCCTTCGCCTCATCCAGGCAGAGCGAGAAGGGCTTGAGCGGCATCTCGATCGCGCCGCGCTGCGAAAGGTCCTTCGGATCGAGCAGCAGGATACGGCCGCCCTTCTTGTCCTCGAAGTCGCCCATCACGGCGGCGTAGAGCGTGTCGCGCGACGGGCTGTAGGCGATCTCGTAGAGGCCGCGGCCGACCGCCTGGCGCAGCACCGCCGCGGCCTCGGCCGCCCGGGCGGCGCCGATCCCCGCCACCGGAAGAAGGGCGGCCGCCAGGGCCGAGTGCTGAAGAAGCAGGCGCCGGCTCAGCCGGGAGTTACGATCCATGGTTCGGTCGATCCGTCGGAACATGTGTGGGTGCCGCCCGCGAGGGTGCCAGCGACGCAGCGAAGATGCAGCTGTTTTGAGAGAATGCGAGTCGTTTGCAAATTAATGTTGGAGTTTGTCCTTGTCGGTGCCGCAATGATGCCGCTGCGCATCATCTCTCAAGCAGTTGAACAAGAAGGATAAAGTTGGGTCTTGCGGCCTTCCTGGCAGATTTTACGGGCGTACAACCGGTGTTTGCGAAAGATTATCAACCGCGATAAGCGGCACGCCGACGGCCCACCACTGGGGCCAGGAGACAGGTATGGAGACCCGCCGCATGACCCGACCAGACGCCCCACGGGCCAGGCTGCACGGGACTCTGCAAGGCCTGCTCCTCACCGGCATGGTCGCCTGCGGCTCCGCCGCTGCCCAGACACCCGACGGGGCCGAGCCGACCGGCGCGGCCGCGGCGCCGGTCCTGCTGCCCCAGGTCAACGTCACCGGACAGGCCGAAACCGCGCAGACCCCCGTCGAGGGCTACGTCGCCCGCCGCGACGCCACCGCCACCAAGACCGACACGCCGCTGATCGAGGCGCCGCAGTCCATCTCGGTGGTCCCGCGAGACCAGCTCGACCAGCAGGACGCGCAGACGCTGAACGCCGCACTGCGCTACACCCCGGGCGTCGCCACCGAAACGCGCGGCGGCGTCGGCACGCGCTACGACCTGTTCAACATCCGTGGCTTCGACGCCGACACCTACTGGAACGGCCTCAAGCTGATCTCGAACGGCTACTACGGCACGCCGCAGATCGACCCCTACCTGCTGGAGCGCGTGGACGTGCTGCGCGGCCCCGTCTCGGTGCTCTACGGCAACGCGCGGGCGGGCGGCCTGGTCAACCAGGTCAGCCGGATGCCGAGCTCGGAAGCGATGCACGAGGTCGGCGTGGAGTTCGGCAACTTCCGCCACAAGCAGCTGAGTTTCGACACCACCGGCCCGCTCGATAACGACGGCAAGTTCCTGTACCGCATCACCGGCATCGGCCGTGCCGAGGACGCGCAGGTGGCGCAGACGCGCAACGACCGCATCGCCATCGCGCCCTCCTTCACCTGGCGCCCGGACGCGATGACCTCGCTGACGATCCTGGGCTTCTACCAGTACGACCCGAAGAGCGCCGCCTACGGCTCGGTGCCGCCGTCGGGCTCGGCGCTTTCCAACCCGCTGGGCCGCATCTCGAGCCGCTTCTACGACGGGGACCCGAACTTCGAGAAGTTCAACCGTACCCAGGGCTCGCTCGGCTACCAGTTCGAGCGCCGCCTCGACGATGCCTGGACGGTGCGCTCCAACGGCCGCTGGTTCACGCTCGACCAGACCTACCAGAGCGTCTACGGCAGCGGTCTCGAGGCCGATAACCGCACGCTGGACCGCTACACCGCCTACTCGGACGACACGCTCGACACGGTCACGGTCGACAACCAGCTGCAGGGCAAGTTCTCCACCGGGCCCGTGGACCACACGGTGCTGTTCGGCTTCGACTACCAGCACCTGAACGGCAGCTACAACGTCGGCTTCGGCTCCGCGCCCTCGATCGACGTCTTCGCGCCGACCTACAACCAGCCGATCGACACGCCGAGCCGCGCGCTGACGACGCTGCACACCAACCAGTACGGTATCTACGCGCAGGACCAGGCCAAGCTGGGTAACTTCGTGCTGACGCTGGGCGGCCGGCAGGACTGGGTGGACCAGTTCACCCGCGGCGTCACCACCAACACCCTGTCCGACACCAGCGACCACGCCTTCACCGGCCGCGCGGGCCTGACCTACGTCTTCGATAACGGCATCGCGCCCTATCTCAGCTACGCGGAATCCTTCACGCCGCAGAACGGCACCGACATCAACGGCCGGGCCTTCGACCCGGAAAAGGGCCACCAGTACGAGGCCGGCATCAAGTACCAGCCCACCGGCCTCAACGCCCTGTTCACCGCGGCCGTGTTCAGCCTGAAGCGCGAGAACGTGCTGACCACGGACGCCACCAACCCGCTCTTCCAGGTGGCCGCCGGCGCCGCGCGCTCACAGGGCGTGGAGCTCGAGGCGAAGTTCAACATCACGGACCGTCTGAACATCATCGCCAGCTACACCTGGCTCGACACGGTCTATACCCGCAAGAACGACGCGAGCGTCGGCAAGCACCTGCCGGCGATTCCGGAGAACCAGGCCTCCGGCTGGGCCACCTACACCTTCGACAGCGGCCCGCTGAACGGCCTGACCCTGGGCGGCGGCGTCCGCTACACGGGCCAGACCTACAGCCAGGACAACTCGTTCAAGGTGAAGAGCTTCGTGCTCGCCGACGCCACGATCCGCTACGACGTCGGCGCCGCCATCCCGCAGATGAAGGGCGTGGAAGCCTACGTGAACGCGCAGAACCTGTTCGACAAGGACTACGTGGCCTCCTGCTACTACGGGCCCTGGTGCGCCTACGGCTTCAGCCGCCAGGTCTTCGCCGGCCTGAAGTACCGCTGGTGACCGGGTGGCCCTGAGGCGGACTCCCCCCGCCAGGGTCTCAACTCCTTCGGCCGCGCGTCCTCCAGCGTGATCGTTCTTCTCGGGCCGCGCCTCAATCCCCCTTGGCGTGGTCCGGTCCCATCGCCCGACCATCCCCTATGTTTTGCTTCAGCGGAGCCTCTGCACCGGGGAGGCAGGAGAAGGAATTCTCCCGCCTCCCCGGACCCCTCCACCCTCATCTTTTTCTGAAACGCTGCCGCGGGAATGCGGCTGTCGTCGTGCGCTCCGGCTCACGGAGCCGGAGCGAGGGACAGTTCAGCCAGAGCTGACAGGGAGCTTGGTTTTTCTGAGCAGCGCCAAAGGCTACCGTACCGCGACCGGCTTCATCATTCCTGCGGCAGCGTCACGGAAAAAGATGAGTGGGGGTCCGGGGGAGAGAATTCCTTCTCTCCCCCGGGACAGCGCCCACCGCACGGTGCAGATCGAAGCCTCAGCGCAGAAGCGCCCGCCGCACCGCGTCCTGCCAGCCGGTCACCATGCGCGCCCGCTCCGCCCCATCCATCCGCGGCTCGAAGCGCCGGCCGCGCTGCCACACCTGTTCCAGCGCGTGGAGGTCGGGCCAGACGCCGACGGCCAACCCGGCCAGCGTCGCGGCGCCGAGGGCCGTGGTTTCCAGCACTGCCGGCCGTTCCACCGGCACGCGCAGCATGTCCGACAGGAACTGGCAGAACCAGTCATTGGCCGACATGCCGCCATCGACCCGCAGGGCCTCGGGCGCCGTGGCGCCGTCGGCCTGCATGGCGTCGAGCAGGTCGAGCGTCTGGTAGGCCACCGATTCCAACGCCGCGCGTGCGAGGTGGGCTGCGGTGGAGTCCAGCGTCAGCCCGCAGATCAGCCCGCGCGCCAGCGGGTCCCAGTGCGGCGCGCCCAGGCCCACGAAGCCCGGCACCATGTAGACGCCGTGGTTGTTGTCCACCCGCGTCGCCATGTCGTCGGTCTGCGAGGCATGGGTGATCAGCCCGATGCCGTCGCGCAGCCACTTCACCGCCGCACCCGCCACGAAGATCGCGCCCTCGCTGGCATAGGTGGTCACGCCGTTCAGCCGGTAGCCCACGGTGGTGAGCAGCCGGTGCTCGGAGCGCACTGCCGTTGCGCCCGTATTGGTGAGCGCGAAGCAGCCGGTGCCGTAGGTGCTCTTGACCATGCCGGGGCGGAAGCAGGCCTGGCCGAACAGCGCCGCCTGCTGGTCGCCCGCCATGCCAGCGATCGGGATCGGAGCGCCGAACAGTTCCGGCGCCGTTTCGCCGAAGTGGTGGCTGTTGTCGCACACGGTGGGCAGCATGGCTTCGGGGATGCGGAACAGCCGCAGCAGCTCGGCATCCCAGCACTGGCGATGGATGTCGAAGATCAGCGTGCGCGACGCGTTGGCCGCGTCCGTCGCATGCACCCGCCCGACGGTGAGACGCCACAGGAGGAAGCTGTCCACCGTGCCGAAGCACAGCTCGCCCCGTTCCGCCCGCGCCCGCGCGCCGGCCACGTTGTCCAGGATCCAGGCGAGCTTGGTGGCCGAGAAATACGGGTCGAGCAGCAGCCCCGTGCGTTCCTGCACCAGGGCCTCAGCCCCATCCTCGCGCAGCCTGGCGCAGAGCGGCGCGGTGCGACGGTCCTGCCACACGATGGCGCGGTGGATGGGCTCGCCCGTGGCGCGGTCCCAGACCACCACGGTTTCGCGCTGGTTGGTGATGCCGATCGCCGCCACCGGCACCCCGGCCCGCGCGATCGCCTCGCGCGCCGTGGCCAGGGCGTCGCGCCAGATATCCTCCGGGTCGTGCTCCACCCAGCCCTTGTCCGGGTAGTGCTGCGCGAATTCCCGCCGCGCCGTCGCGACCTCGTGCCCCGCGGCGTCGAACACGATGGAGCGGGTGGAGGTCGTGCCCTGGTCGATCGCCAGGACGTGCCGTGCTTCGGTCATGGCGCTCAGCCCCGCGCCGCCAGGATGGCGGGCGTCGCGGCGGCACCGGGCGCGCCGGTTCCCGCCGCTTCCTCACGGCCCGTGCGCCCCGGCTCACCCGCTTGCGCGGCCAGGTAGGCCGCCAGCCGTGCTTCCGTGCCCTCCGGAACGTGGAGGCCCAGCTTGGAGCGGCGCCACAGGATGTCCTGCGCCGACACCGCCCATTCCTCGCGGCGGAGGTAGTCCACTTCGGCACGCGTGAGGCCGCCGCCGAAATCCTCGCCGAGATCCGCCATCGTGGTGGCACCCTCCAGCAGCCGCTCCGCTCGCGTGCCGTAGGCTCGCGCCAGCCGGCGCGACAGCGCCTCGCCCAGGAAGGGGAAGCGCGCCCGCAGGCCCGTCAGGTAGCGGTCGAAATCGGCCCCCGGCATGTCGCCGCCCGGCAGCACGCCGGTGCCCGTCCAGGCCGGGCCGACCTCGCGCCCCACCCGCCGCAGGTGGGGGGCAAGCTTCTCGAGTGCGTGCTCGGCCAGACGGCGGAAGGTGGTGATCTTGCCACCGAAGATCGACAGCAACGCCGGCCCGAAGCCGTCTCCTTCTGGCGGCGCCTCGACGTCCAGCACGTAGTCGCGCGTCACGGCCGAGGCGTTTGCGGCCGCGTCGTCATACAACGGTCGGACGCCGGAATAGCTCCACACCACGTCGGCGGCGGTGATCTGCCGCGCGAAGTAGCGGTTCACCGAGCGGCACAGGTACTCGGTTTCCTCCGGCGAGATCACCACCGGCCCCGGCGCGCCTTCGAGCGGCACGTCGGTGGTGCCGATCAGCGTGAAGTCTCGCTCGTAGGGGATGGCGAAGATGATCCGCCGGTCGTCGTTCTGCAGGATATAGGCCTGCGCGCCCTCGTACAGGCGCGGCACCACGATGTGGCTGCCCTTGACCAGCCGCACCGACTTCGCCGTGGCGCTGCCCACGCCCTCCTTCAGCACGCGCTCTACCCAGGGGCCGGCGGCGTTCACCAGCGCCCGGGCGCGGATCACCTCCCGCGCGCCGCTGCGGCGGTCCTCCACCGTGGCGTGCCACAGCCCGCCCTCGCGCCGGGCGTCGAGGAAGCGCGTGCGCGTGCGGATCGTGGCCCCGCGCTCGCGCGCGTCCATGGCGTTGAGCACCACGAGGCGGCTGTCCTCCACCCAGCAGTCGGAATAAGCGAAGCCGCGCCGGATCCCGGGCTTCAGCGCCGAACCGAGCGGCGAGTCCGGCGTCCCGTCGGAGTTTCGGAAACGCACATTCTCGGAACCCGGCAGCATCTCCCGCTTGCCCAGGTGGTCGTACAGGAACAGCCCGAGGCGGACCATCCAGCGCGGCCGCACCGCGTTCTCGTGCGGCAAAACGAAGCGCAGCGGCCAGATGATGTGCGGCGCCACGCGCAGGAGGCGCTCGCGCTCCTGCAGGGCTTCGCGCACCAGCCGGAACTCGTAGTATTCGAGGTAGCGCAAGCCGCCGTGGATCAGCTTGGACGACGACGACGAGGTGAACTGCGCCAGGTCCTCCGCTTCCACCACGGTCACGCTCAGGCCGCGGCCGCTGGCGTCGCGCGCGATGCCCACGCCGTTGACGCCGCCGCCCACCACCAGCAGGTCGAGAACACCGTCGCCCCCTGGCGAAACAGGACTCGTTGTTCCGGCTGCCACCGCCACGCGCCACGTCCTCCGCTTGATCCGTCCGGCAGGGTAGGAAGGCGCAAGATCACTCGCAAGCGAAAATTCCGTGTTCGCTTTCGTGGGATGTCGCCTATCGGTCCGTCCCTCCATGGCCCTGGCTTGCCGCCCCGCGCATGGCCAGGCCGCGACCGCAGCAACCCCCAACGGGCGCGGGTGGGTCGCATCTCCGGCCGATGCTGCTACTCTCCCCGGGTACAGTTCTCGCGAGGGGTGCGACATGGGTGGCTTGATCATCAAGGGCGGTCGGGTGGTGGACCCGGCGAGCGGGATGGACAGCATCGCCGATGTCGCGATCGAGAATGGCCGCATCGCCGCGGTCGGGCCTGACCTGGGCGAGGGCGAGCGCGTGATCGACGCCGCGGGCCTCGTGGTGGCGCCGGGCTTCATCGACCTCCACGCCCACGGCCAGTCGATCCCGGCCGACCGGATGCAGGCCTTCGACGGCGTGACCACCACGCTCGACCTCGAGGCCGGGGTGATGCCGGTCGCCTCCTGGTACCGCCGCCAGGCGGAGCAGGGGCGGGTGCTCAACTACGGCGCCTCCACCAACTGGGCCTTCGCGCGCATCGCCTCCATGGTCGGCACCAACGAGGAATCCTCGCTCGAGGCCTTCGGCCGCGCCATGCGCGACCGCCGCTGGATCGAGAACGTTGCCACCGAGGGCGAGGTCCAGGGCATCCTCGACCGCATCGACGAGGGCCTGCGCGAGGGCGGCATCGGCATCGGCATCCTCAACGCCTACGCGCCCGGCGCCGGCGTGCAGGAACTGACCTCCGTCTGCCAACTCGCCAAGCGGCACGAGGTCCCCACCTTCACCCACGTCGCCTACATGTCGCGCATCGACCCGGAAAGCGCGGCCGAGGCCTATATCCGCCTGATCGGCTATGCCGGCGCGACCGGCGCGCACATGCACATCTGCCACTTCAACAGCTCGTCCAAGACCGACATCGCCCGCTGCTACGAGATCGTCCGCAAGGCGCAGCAGCAGGGGCTGCCGATCACCGTCGAGGCCTATCCCTACGGCACCGGCTCCACCGTGCTGGCGGCCGCCTTCTTCAGCGACCCGCTCTTCGAGGCGCGCAACGGCACGAATTACGACAGCGTGCAGCGTGTGACCGACGGCCACCGCTTCCGCGACCGGACGGAGCTGCTGGCCGCCCAGGCCGAGGACCCCTCGACCATGGTGCTCTGGCACGTGCTCGACACCGAGAACAACAGCCACCACCGCGACCTGCTGGACATGGCGGTGCTCTTTCCCGAGGGCGCCATCGCTTCCGACGCCATGCCCTGGAGCATGCCCGACGGCAGCACCTATACTGGCGAGAGCTGGCCCCTGCCGGCGGAGGCGACCTCGCACCCCCGCTCGGCCGGCTGCTTCACCCGCTTCCTCCGCCACTGGGTGCGCGAGCGCGAGGCCATCCCGCTGATCGAGGGCATCCGCAAGTGCGCGCTGATCCCGGCGCAGATCCTGGAGGCCAGCACCCCCGCCATGGCCGGCAAGGGCCGCCTGACGCCCGGCGCGGATGCCGACGTGGTGGTGTTCGACTACGCCACGCTGACCGACCGCGCCGAGTTCACCGCCATGAACCGCCCGGCCGAGGGCGTGCGCCACCTCCTGGTCAGCGGGGAGCCGGTGATCGCCGACGGCGTGCTGGACACCGCCGCCCGCCCCGGCCGCCCGGTGCGCCGGCCCGCCGGCGGCCGGTGATCAGGAGCGGCACGGGGCCGGGCCTGGCAGCTCCGGTGGCACCGGGCATGACGACGTCGGGCGCGGCGGCGCGGCGGAACGCGGCCGCGCCCGACGTGGCGATGCCAGGCGTTTCGGCATTGGGCACGATGGCATCGGGCCTGCCGCTGCCGGGCGTGCTGGCACCGGGCCCGGCTGGCGCGGCGGTGGGCGGCGCGGCGCTCGCGCGCCCCGTGGAGCCCTCGGCCACGGCACCCTCCCGATGACGGCCGCCCCCGTGCCGGTGCTGCTGGTCACCGGCTTCCTCGGTGCCGGCAAGACCACCGTGGTGAACCAGCTGCTGCAGCACGCGGGCGGGCGGCGGATCGCGGCGGTGGTGAACGACTTCGGCAGCATCAACATCGATGCGGAGCTGATCGCCGGCGCCAGCGACGGCGTGGTCAGCCTGAGCAACGGCTGCATCTGCTGCTCGCTGGAAGGCGACCTCCTGCGGACCCTGGCCACGATCCTGCGCCGCGACCCGCGGCCGGAGCACATCGTGATCGAGACCAGCGGCGTGGCCGACCCGGCCGAGGTGGTGCGCAACCTCCTCGACCCGGTGGTGTTCCGCGAGGCTCCGCTGGAAACCGTGCTCTGCGTGGTGGATGCGGCGGCACCCCCGGCCTCGCTGGACGACCCGCTGCTGCGCGCGCAGCTGCGCAGCGCCGACCTGGTGGCGCTGAGCAAGACCGACCTCGCCGAGCCCGCGGCGGCCGCGCGCATCCGTGAGGCCGTGCGGGCCCTCCGCCCGGCCGCGGTGGTGATGGAGGCGCCGGAGGGCCGGCTTCCCCCGGCGCTGCTGTTTCCGCCCGACCCGGACGCGCCTCACCCCGATGGACCCCTGGCAGACGGCCCCGCGTCGCAGGCGCCCGGCGGAGCGCCGCTGGATGGCAGCGCCCCGGAGAGCTTCTCCCGGAACCGCTCGCGCCGGGAGCGCCTCCGGGGAGACGACGTGGGCCCGGACGGCGCTGCCGCGCCGCGCCGGCCCCGCCGGCACCCGGCAGCGGATCGCTTCGAAACACTGAGCTGGACCTCCCCGGCGCCGCTCTCGCTGCCCCTGCTCCAAGCCGCCATCGGCCGGCTGGCGCCCAGGCTCGCCCGCGCCAAGGGGTTGTTCGAGGCGGTGGAGCAGCCCGGCAGGCAGTTCCTGTTTCAGCTCGCCGGCGGCCGCGCTACGCTGGTGCCCGCCGGAACGCCTGCCGCCGGCAGGCCCCGGGCGCGGATCGTGTTTATCGCGGAACTCGGCGTCATCCCGCCCGAGGAGCTCCGCCGCACCATGGAGGCGTGCACGGTTCCTGTCCTGGGGGAATGAGGCCGGGTCAGGCGCCGGGGAGCCAGTTGCGGGGGAACGGCCCCGGGCCAAGAACTGGGGCGGAGGCGCGGGGATTGCCGGCAAAAAGCGTCTGCCGGTGCCACCGGCGTCACCAGGGTTAAACCCCGAGGCGGATCATGGCGCCGGGCGTGCCCGGCCCACAGGTGGGGCTGGCCTGGGGAACCCCCGCCGTCCCGCGCACCCGTCAGGGCGGCGGCCCGTCCGGCGCGCTCTCCTCCGCCTCGCCGTCGGCCTCCGCGCGGCCCATCTCCGCGATGCGCAGCCGCACCCCATGCTCGCGCAGCATCGCCGTGATCCCGGGCGGCGGGGCGCGGTCGGTGAACAGCGCCGTCAGCTCGCGCACATGACCCAGCCGCACCAGCGGGCGGCGACCGAACTTGGCGTGGGTGGTCACCAGGAAGACCTCGCGCGCCGAGCGCATGATGGCGCGCGCCGCCCGCACCTCATCCTCGTCGAAGTCCAGCAGCGTGCCGTCCTCGTCGATGCCGCTGATGCCGATGATGCCGTAATCGGCCCGGAAGCCCTCGATCATCTCGCTCACCCAGGGGCCGGTGATGCCGCCGTCGTGGTGCCGCACCGAGCCGCCCGCCACGATCACCGGGAAGCGCGTTTCCCGCGCCAGCAGCGAGGCGACGTTGAGATTGTTGGTGATCACCCGCAGGTCCTCGTGCCGCAGCAGCGCGTGCGCCACGGCCTCGGTGGTGGTGCCGATGTTGAGGAAGACCGAGGAGCGGTTGGGGATCTCGGCCGCGGCCAGCCGGGCGATGGCGCGCTTCTCGGGCAGGTTCAGCACCTGCCGCTCGGCATAGGCGATGTTTTCCACGCTCGACACCAGGCCCGCGCCGCCGTGGTGGCGCGTCACCAGCCCTTCCTCGGCCAGGAGGTTCACGTCACGCCGGATGGTCTGCACCGTGACCTGGAGTTGCCGCGCCAGCTCGTCGTTCGAGGCGTAGCCGCGCTGGCGGATCAGCCCGAGGATGTGGCCGTGCCGTGCCTCGACCTTGCCCGACATGCGCGCCTCCCGCCGTTTCCGCAGCTTCCCGGTTGCCTTAGCAGCTTCGGCGCCGGTGGGGCAGGCGGCCCGGCGGCCCTGGGTGCCGGGCGGAGCACGCCGGCGCCTGGATCAGTGCGGGCTGAGCCTGGCCACGGTGCAAGAACCATGTGAATGCTGCTGAAACGGTTCAGCCATGGCAGGTGGTTTTCTGGCTGGCTCGCTGCTTGCCTGGATCAGGGGATTGAGATGAAGGGAATTGCCTTCGCTGTGGCATTGCTTGCATGCCAGCCGATTTCTGCGTGGGGAAGCGACGCGAAGGATGTGAGTGGGAACAGCAACCATCCAACATTCTCGCTCGAGCAAGAGATAGAGAGCATGAAGATCGAGCAAACGGTGTTGGACGAAATCCGTTTCGTGATCAGGCCACTCGCTCAAGAGGTATACATCGGGACCTTGGCCGCAGTTTGCGGATTTCGCGATGCTGACTGGCGTGAGCGCCTGGTCGGAAACGTGTTGTCACGCGTTTCAAGAATCGCCGAAGGCCAAGGCCGACAACAGGCTGGAGGAGCCACAGCCATCGCGCTGGCTTTCGGGCATGGAGCAATAGAGAGTGCCCAATGGGATGCTGTATCCGCCTTTTCGGGCAATCGTGAAACAGCCTGTTCCGGTCTCAACAAGAATAAACTGGCGGAACTCGACACCGCGGCGAGCTCGCCGCAATAGGCTTTCGAATGGGCCAAGCGGCATCATTTCGCCCGATGCTCCTGTTATGGGTGTTCCCGTGACGTGCTTTTTTGCCCCGGAATTTACGGCCGCAACAGGATATCGGCGGAAGGCGTGGGTGGCCCGTGATTACCCCGCCTCCGGGATCCGCACCCGCTTCCTCCGCCGTGCCCGCAGGTGCCGCTCCGCCATCTGCATCAGCGGGGTCGAGGTCGCCCCGTGCAGCACCACCGACACCAGCACGGTGAAGCCCGCCACCGCCCAGACCGTGTCGCGCACCTCGAACTCCGCCCGCGCGAAGGCGTATTGCAGGTAGAACAGCGTGCCGATGCCGCGGATGCCGAAGAAGGCCAGCAGCGCCTTGGCCCGCCACGGCACCCGGTTGCCGAGGAAGCCGACCCAGGCCGCCACCGGCCGCAGCACGAAGATCAGCGCGAGGCCCAGCGCCGCGCCGCCCCATGTCAGCGGCGCCAGCAGCCCGGCGCCGATTGCCCAGCCGAACAGCACCAGCACCGCCATCACCATCACGCGCTCGACCTGCTCGGCGAAGCCCGACATGGCGTGGTGGAACTGGGCGTCGGGCTCGGTCCGGCGGATCGCCAGCGCCGCCACGAACACCGCCACGAAGCCGTTGGCCCCGATCGCCAGCGCTACGGCATAGGTGATCAGCGTTGCCGCCACCGCCACCAGCCCGTCGCCGGTGTCCGACAGCTTGAGCGCCGGCAGGCGGAACATGATCCAGCCCAGGACGCGCCCGACCACGGCGCCGATGGCGGCGCCCAACACCAGCTCGCCCAGGAACTCCACGGCGAGCCAGTGGCCCCAGTCCACCTCCTCCGGCCGTACCATGGCGACCGCCAGCACCACGAACGGGAAGGCCAGCCCGTCGTTCAGCCCCGCTTCCGAAGTCAGGGCGAAGCGCACCTCGCCTTCCTCGCCCTGGCCCGGCGGCCCGGTCTGCACGTCCGAGGCCAGCACCGGGTCGGTGGGCGACAGTGCGGCCCCCAGCAGCAGGCACGCCGCCCAGGGCAGTTCCAGCCCGAGCCGCGCCAGCACAGCCACACCCGCGATGGTCAGTGGCATCGCCACGATCAGCAGCCGCCAGGTGGACTCCCACCGCCGCCAGCCGAAAGGCCGGTCGAGCTTCAGCCCCGCCCCCATCAGCGCGATCAGCACCACCGCCTCGTTCAGGTGCTCGCTGATCCCGTCATGGTCGAGGCGGTGAAGGTCGAGCGGCAGCAGTCCGCTCCGGAACAGCGCGAAGCCGATCGCGACGCAGACGATCGGCAGCGACAGCGGCAGCCGGTTCACCATCAGCGGCAGCCAGGCCACCAGGAGGATCAGCAGCCCCAGCCCCAACAGGAGAAGCGTGTAGCCTTCGATATGCATCCCCTTGCCTAGCACGCGCCCGCAGCGGGACCGTGCGGGTCAGCCGCTGCGGCAGGTCACAAAGCCGCCTCCGCCGGACACGGCTGCGCGAGGACGGGGCGGGCAGAATGCCCCAGCAGGGGAGTGTAAGAGAGCAAGATCGTAAAACAGTAGGGTGGAGGGCGCGCTGCTCCTCCCCCTGGCAGGCTACCGGCTATCTCAGGGGGCGCCATCCTGCGTCACTCGCCTCGGAAGTTTACTGCCACGATGCCGCCGACACCGGGCGGGCAACATTAACCCGTGGAGATCACCGGGATGGCGCGCCAGGTTGGGCGCACGTCGGCATGGTGAGGTTCGTCTGCGAGCGATCAGCCATCAGTGTCTCAACATCTAGGGGGCTGCCGCGCGAGGTTTGTTGCCGGAGTGGTAGCTTTCTTCCCGGAGGACGTGCCTGCGGAAGGGCAAACGGCGAGGTCGGGAAGAAAATTCCGAAACTCGTCATCTTGGGTGTTTACAGGTGGGGCTATGGGGCCTATATCGCCGCTCACACCGGGACGGAGCGCTGGTGAGGGTTTCTGGCCTGACTTGCTGAGGCGGGTTGGGCTGAGGAGCTGGAGGCGCTGGTTTGGGT
>NZ_JBHLUN010000018.1:0-16000 GCF_042433915.1 Roseomonas elaeocarpi
ACGCGGCAACCGTGTCCGCCGCCGTCGAGGCCGCCACGGCGGCCTTCCCCGGCTGGGCCGCCACGCCGCCGGTGCGCCGTGCCCGCGTCATGTTCCGCTTCCGCGAGATCCTGGAGCGCGAGGCCAGGGCGCTCGCCGCCATCATCACCGCCGAGCATCGTACCCGCTCCCGAACCTCTGGTCCTGCCGCCGCAGAGGCAGACAACACGATGCCTTCGGTGCACGCGGTGTCCTGATCGCCGATCAGGCTGCGCTGGCGCGCTGCTGCAGCGAAGCCTCGCAACCGCGCAGCCATCGCAGGCTGTCGCGGATCATCGTGTGCGCGCGGTAGCTGTCGCGCGACAGCTCGACGCAGACCAGCCGGTCGTAGCCCGTATCGCTTAGCGCGCCCAGGATCGCCGGCATGTCCATGTCCCCCTCGCCGAAGGGCAGGTGGGCGTGGACGCCGCGCTTCATGTCCTCGACATGCACGGTGCCGAGCTCGGCGGCGTGGTGCCGTGCCGCCTGAGCCGGGTCACAGTCCTGCGTCACCAGGCAATGGCCGGTGTCGAGCGACAGACGCAGCCCCG
This sequence comes from Roseomonas elaeocarpi, assembly GCF_042433915.1. Classification (NCBI taxonomy): domain Bacteria; kingdom Pseudomonadati; phylum Pseudomonadota; class Alphaproteobacteria; order Acetobacterales; family Roseomonadaceae; genus Roseomonas; species Roseomonas elaeocarpi. Next base: position 570 of record NZ_JBHLUN010000018.1, read on the forward strand.
GCACCTCGCGCGCCAGGCTTTCCCAGCCGGCCACGGTGTTCACCATCATCTCGGGCTCCGGCTCCAGCGAGGCCACCGTGCCGAGTTCGTGCGCGCGGTGGACCACCTGGGCCACGCCCTCCACCAGCCGGGCACGGGCCTCGGCTGGATCGGTGCCGGGGCGCAGCGTGCCGGACCAGAACGTCATGGCCTCGGCCCCTGTCTCGGCGGCGACCTCCAACGCCCGCATCAGCAAATTCAGCCGCCGCGCGCGCGCAGCCGGATCGTTGCAGATTAGCGTTGGCTCATGCTTGGCGCGCGGGTCAAGCAGGTAGTTCGCGCCGCTTTCCACCACGCAGCCCAGGCCCAGTTCCCGCAGCCGGCGCGCGACCCGGCGCCGCTCACCGGCGAAATCCGCCGCGAACGGGTCGAGGTGATGGATGTCGAGGGTCAGTCCGACGCCGTCGTAGCCCGCCTCGGCCAGGAGGGCGAAGGCATCCTCCAGGCGGTGATGGACCATGCCGTTGGTGTTGTACGCGTATCGAAGCGCCATCGTTTCTCTCCCGCTGAGCTCACCGGCATGGGCATGCGCGCCGCAGCGCCAATAAAGGGAAGTGGCGCCGCGAACCGCTTTGCCACCCGAGGCAGAGGGGATCGCACGGCAACGTGAGGCTGCGCCGGTGCGCGCTGCGCAGCAGTCTGCGCTGCCCAAGCCTGTAGCGGCCGCCGTAGGAGCTACGCGCGAGGGAACGGCTGGCTATCCATTCTGACGTCCGTCAAACACCGGGTCGCGATGACCTGCGCTGGGGCAGGCTCTTGGCAGAGGGGCAGGGCCACCTCCTAGGCGACATGCTGCCAAGAGAAAAATCCGGTTCGTGAAGGAGGTGTTCCACTCCGCACCGGCGCGCCTCGGGAAAGCCGCGTAGGTTTCCCGACGGCGGGCAGAAGGCACCGCGCCGCCGGTTTCAACAGCAGCTAGTGCTGCCGCCAGGCAGGCACCGACACTGCCGTCATGTCGATCACGGCGCGCATGCCCTGGCTGAAGGCCGCGACCGGGCAGGCGTCACCTTCGGCCACCGCCTTGCAGAAGGCCGGCATGACGACGCTGCGCGACGGCGCATTGTCCGCGCCGAGGGTGGACACAGCGCGGATCTGGTCCGGGCTCTGCGCGAGGAACACGGTCCGCACGAAGCGCCGGCCATCGGGCGTGCGCAGCAACTCGAAGCTCAGTGCGCCGCCGGGGGGCGTCTCATCCGCCAAGTAGCCCTCGCTCTGCCAGTGGGCGTCGAGCAGCGTTCCGAGCTCGGCAATCTGGGTGTCGCTGCCCACGAAGAGCACCAGCTTCGCCGGTGGCGGTCCCATGTCGCTGTCAGCACCCCTGATGCCGGCTCCCTGCTCGACCGCGAGGTTGATCTGGCGCGCGATGTTGGAGGCGCCGTGGCGGGCGATGTAGGGCACCCCTTCCATGTAGCGGTACTTCAGCAGCCGGATGGCAGCCAGGCGCATCACCTCGTCGCGCGTCGCGGCCTGTCCCCAACCCACCTGCGCGGCCGGCATGCCTTCGAGGTATTCCAGCAGGATCACCTGCGCGACGGTGGAGCCGGTGTTCAGCGGCCCGCGAAGGTCGACGTTGCCCTCGTTGCTCGACACCGTGAAGCCCCAGGGCAGATCCCCGAAGGAGCAGGTCGCGCCCTTGTCAGGGCACATGACGGCGGCGCAGCAGCCCAGCATGGCCTGCATTGGCGGCAGGAGGGCGGCGAGCTCGGCGCGCGGGCGGTCGAAGCTGCCACCCATCTTTTCCAGGATCGCGGCCTGGGCAGCGGCGGGGTTCATCCGACCCACCTCGGTCTGCCGCGCGGTGAAGAGCGGATCGTGGCCCTTGCCGGGTGCTACGCCGACTTCCAGCCCGCAGCCGGGGAACATCGCGGCCAGCATCGCCTTGCCGGTGTCGATGGTGCGGGCGTAGCCGCGGTTAGCCCAGGCGAAGACCTCGGCCTTGGCAGGGCAGCCCTCGGCCGGCAAGAGCCCGGCGGCGGCGTACTGGGCGCGTTCCCAGCGGCCGAGCTGGCTGATGGCCTCGACCCCGTGCGGTGTCAGCTGCCCGTCAGCCACAGGCCAGGACGGCCAGGGCTGGTCGGTATAGTGCGCGAGCTCCGCGGACTCGGTGGGCGGGCGCACGCCGTGGCGCATCAGCGTCACAACCTTCTCCAGCACCATCTCCTGGCCGCTTCCCTGGGCCCCGGCACTCCCGATGCCGCCGAGAAGCCCGCCGACCAGAACGCCGGCCAGCAACCATCGCTTTCCCAACATCTTCCCTGTCCCTCCTCCGGACGTTTGCCGCCGGGCGCCGGCTTCCTTGCCCGTGCTTCCCCTTCGGCTCTCAGCAACCGGCCGCGCTTAGCCGGCGGCCGGCAACGGCAGCAGCGCGGTGCCCAGCAGGCTGGCCAGCCGGCCGCCGACCTCGGGCGTAGCGGCGAGCAGCAGGTTGCCCCGCGTCAGCCCGTCATCGGCCAGGAAGTCGTTGGTCACGCCGCCGGCTTCGTGCACCAGCAGCAGCCCGGCCAGGGCGTCCCAGGCGTTGATGTGCAGCTCCGCATAGGCGTCGTTCAGCCCGGCAGCCACGTCGGCCAGCCCCAGCGCACCGGAGCCGTGGCGACGGAATTCGAAGCGCTCGGCCGTCAGACGCAGCAGCAGGCCGCAGTAGTCTTCCATGCTGCGGCGCTCAGACCACCCGACTTCCACCAGCGGCGCGGCGCCGTGTGCCAGGTGGCTGACGCGCATCCGTTCCCCGTTCAGGAAAGCGCCCCGGCCACGCCGCGCCCAGAACAGGCGATCCTCGCGTGGCTGGAAGATGACGCCCAGCTCCACCTGCCCGGCGCGGAGATAGGCCAGCGAGATGCACCAGCGCGGGTTGCCGTGGATGAAGTTGGCAGTGCCGTCGATCGGGTCCACCACCCAGACGCTGTCGCTCGCCTCGCCGCCGTCCTCCTCACCAATCATGCCGTCCCCGAAGGCGGCGGTGGTACGGGCGCGGATCATGTCCTCCACCGCGTGATCGGCGGCGGTGCAGAAGTCGATCGGGCTCTTGCTTTCCACCGGGCCCAGCGACTGCCGCATGCCCAGTGCCAGTGCTCCGGCCTCACGCGCGAGCGTGATGGCCAGCGCCAAGCGCGCCTCGATCCCGTCGTCGGGTTCCGCGCTCATGCCGCCACCACCACGGCGCCGGCAGGGTCAATGCTGACCGATACGGGCGTACCCTGGGGGATGGGCACCGCCTGCGGCGGTCCCTTCACCAGGAGCTCCGTGCCCAACCCGTCCAGCACCACCTCGTACTCAGTGTGGTCGCCCAGGTAGGCCAGCTTGCGTAGATGGCCCGCGAGCTCACCCGCACCAGCCGCCCCGGGACGGAGCGAGAGGCACTGGGGACGCACCGCGAGTTCCGCTGCGCCATCGGAAAGACCGCGGTGCGGCAGGCGCAGCACGGTGTCGCCGGCGGTGACCTCCGCCATGGAGTCGTCCACTCGGCGCAGCGATACAGGCAGGAGATTGGCGTTGCCGATGAAGTCGGCGATGAAGCGGCTGTTGGGCTGCTCGTAGAGCTCGCGCGGGCCACCATCCTGCACGATCGTGCCGCCGCGCATGACGATGATGCGGTCCGACACCGCCAGCGCTTCTTCCTGGTCGTGCGTCACGTAGACCACGGTCAGGTTCAGGCGCTGCTGCAATTCGCGGATGTCAGCGCGCACGCGGCGGCGCAGCTTGGCGTCGAGGTTGCTCAGCGGCTCGTCGAACAGCAGCACCTTGGGTTGCAGCACGATGGCGCGCGCCACGGCGACGCGCTGCTGCTGCCCGCCGGAGAGTTCCGACGGCAGCCGCCGCTCGAAGCCCGCCAGGCCGACGGTGGCGAGCTTGTCGGCTGCCTGCGCCTCGGCCTCCGCCCGCTTCATGCCGGAGGCGCGCAAGCCGTAGCAGACGTTCTCCATCACCGTCATGTGCGGGAACAGGGCGTAGCTCTGGAACACCATCGACACGTCGCGCTCGGCGGCGGACAAGTGCGTGACGTCATGCCCGTCGATCAGGATCTGGCCTTCCGTCGGATGCTCCAGCCCCGCCATCAGCCGCAGCGTCGAAGTCTTGCCGCAGCCCGAAGGACCCAGCAGCGTGACGAGGCTGCCCGGCGCGATGGCGAAGTTCACGGCGGCCACCGCGGTGACGGGACCGTAGCGCTTGGCCACGGAGCGGAACTCCAGCGCCGGACGTTCGGTGACGAGGCCCGTGAGGGGCATCGCGGCGGGGCGCGACTGTTCGCGAAGGATCTGGTTCACCGTCATGCTCCCGCTGCCTTGGCTTCCGCCACCCGTGTGTCCGCGCCCCTGGAACGCGCGAGGGCGGGGGTCTCCGTGATCCTGCGCCGTCCGATCCGTCGCTCGCCCACCAGGGCCTGGATGGCCAGCAGGGCCGCGACCATGATCACGATCAGCACCGCCGAGTAGACGATGGCGATGCCGTATTCCCCGAACTCCGCACGGCCCACGATGTAGACCGTGGCGAGGTTGTACTCGCCGCTGACCAGGAAGATCACCGCGCTGACCGAGGTGATGGCACGCACGAAGCTGTAGACCATCGAGGTCGCGATCGCCGGCCGCAGGATCGGCAGGATCACCCGCCGCAGCGTGGCGGCGGAATGAGCGCCCAGCGTCAGCGAGGCCTCATCCAGCGAGCGGTCCACCTGGCTGAGATTGGCGATGCTGGCGCGGATGCCCACCGGCATGTTCCGGAACACGAAGGCCACCACCATGATCAGCGCCGTACCCGTCAGCTCCACGGGTGGGACATTGAAGGCCAGGATGTAGCTGATGCCGATCACCGTACCGGGGATGGCGAAGCTCATCATGGTCAGGAACTCGAACACCGCGCGGCCGGCGAAGTGCTGGCGGTTCAGCAGGTAGCCGGTCAGGATGCCCAGTGCCGCGGTGAGCGGCATCGCCAGCAGGGCCACGGTCAGCGTGGTGGTGAGCGAGTTCCAGGCCGAACCCGACAGGAACCAGCCGCCGGCGCCGTGCTCGATCGCGAAGGCCGTTAGGAAGTGCTGCAGCGTCGGCGTGTTGTCGTTGCCGATCGCCTTCACGAAGCCACCCACCAGGATGATGCCGTAGACCGCCGCCGTCAGCACGAGCCAGGGCAGCACCACCGCGAGGCAGCCGGCCCGCAGGCCCCGCGACAGCGGCACCGGCACGCCGGCATCCCCTTTGCCCGACACCGTGACGTAGGAGCGGCGGCCGATCCAGAAGCGCTGCAGCAGAAAGGCCGAGAGCGTGAAGAACAGCAGCACGATGGCCAGCACCGCGGCCTGCCCCTGATCGTGCGCGGCACCCACCACGGCGAAGTAGATGCTGACCGACAGCACGTGGAAGTTGCCGCCGATCATGATCGGGTTGCCGAAGTCGGCCAAGCTCTCGATGAAGGCGATCAGGAAGGCGTTGGCCAGCCCCGGACGGATCAGCGGCCAGGTGACGTGGCGGAAGGTGCGCCAGCGGCCCGAGCGCAGCGTCTGCGAGGCTTCCTCCATGCTGGGGCTGACCCCCTGGAGAACCCCCTGCAGCACCAGGAAGGAGATCGGCGTGAAGGCCAGTAGCTGCGCGATGGTCAGCCCCGTCATGCCGTAGATCCAGCGCGTGCGCGGCAGGTCGAACCAGTCCTGCAGGAGGTTCGACACCATGCCGGCGCGGCCGAAGAGCAGGATCAGCGCGAGGCCGATGACGAAGGGGGGCGTGATCACCGGCAGCACCGACATCACGCGCAGGAGACGTGGAAAGGGGAAGCGCATGCGCGTGGCCACCAGCGCGAAGGCCAGGCCCAGCAGCGTGCTCAGCACGCCCACCACCACGGCCTGCGCCAGCGAGTTCCAGGCGACGCCGCAGGAGCGGCCGGAGAACAGGCAGTCCAGGCCCCAGATCGACCCGGAGGTGATCTTTTCGGCAAAGAGCGCGAGGTCGACCTGCCCATCATTGTCGCGGAAGGCCGAGACCAGAACGCAGGCGACGGGATAGCCGACGAACACCAGGATGGCGCCGCAAACCAGGCCGATGGCGCCGATCAGGAAGACCTCGCCCCGGCACCAGCCCTGCCAGGCCAGCCCGTAGGCCAGGAGCATGGTGGCGGCCGTGGCGTAGAGCAGCGCCCCCCAGCCCAGGGCCGGCTGCGCGGCGCTGCCATCCCAGAGGGTGGCGAGCCCTTCGAGACGCAGCCCGTAGGTGCGGAGCCCGAAGGCCTCGAGGGTCAACCAGAACAGCGCCAGCAACCCGGCGGCCACTGTGGCACGCGGCGCCCGCGCCGCGATGGCCCAGCCCGCCAGTAGCAGCGGCAGCACGAGGGGAAGCAGCCAGGTTCGGCCGTTCAGCAGCCCCTGGAACAGGGCAGGCAGCGCCTCCGCCCCGAGGCGGCTCCATTGTGCGCCCAGGATGCCGCCCTCCAGCCCGTACCAGGGCAGCACGGCCAGCGAGACCGCCCCGGCCATGAGCCAGAGCCAGGCTCCCTGATCCGTCCTCTGGCCCGCGCGCGTTGCCTTCCCCTTGCGCATCGCCATGGGTCCTTTCAGCGCGCGTTCTTGACCTCACGTGTCCAGCGCGTGAGCAGCCGGGCACGCTCGGCCGAGGAGCCGTACTTCTCGAAGTCGTAGTTGATCAGCTTGATGTTGCTCAGGTCCGGCGCCTCGGGCGGGATCGGGGTGGCCTTGTTGGACGGCAGCTGGAAGGAGCCGTTGCTGGCCGCGATCGCCTGCGCCGCCGGGGTGAGCGCCCACTCGTAGAATCGCTTCGCTTCCTCCATGTGGCGCGCGCCTTCGATGATGCTCATGGAGCCGATCTCGTAGCCGGTCCCCTCACAGGGGGAGACCACCTTCACCGCCGGGTTCTGCTTGGCCGCGTCGATCACGTCGTGCTGGAAGGCGATGCCCACCATCGTCTCGCCACGTGCCGTCGCCTGGGCCGGGGCGGCGCCGGCGCTGGTATACTGGTCGACGTTGGCGTTGAGGCGCTTGAGGTAGTCGAAGGCCTTGTCCTCGCCCATTAGCTGCACGAGCGTGGCCAGCATGGTCCAGCTGGTGCCCGAGGCGTTGGGGTCGGCGACCTGGATCTCGCCCTTGAACTCCGGCTTCAGCAGGTCGGTCCAACAGGCGGGCGCGGCGAGCTTTTCACGCCGCAGCATCGTCTCGTTATAGCCGTAGCCCAGCGCGCCCATGTACAGGCCTACGGTGCGATTCTCCGAACGCTGCGCCTGGTTGCGGGCCCATTCCTGCAGCTGACCGAGGCTGGGTGACTGGTAGGAGGCCGTGAGCTTCTCCGAGGCTGCCTGGAGGTGCGGGTCGCCCGTGCCGCCGAACCAGACATCGCCCCGCGGATTGTTCCGCTCGGCGCGCAGCCGGGCATAGATCTCGCCGGCGCTCTGGCGCGTCATGTCCACGCGGATGCCGGTCTGTGCCTGGAAGGCATTGGCGGCGGCGCGGCACCACTGCTCGTTCACACCGCAATACATCACCAGCGTGTTGCCCTGTGCCCGGGCTTCGTCGCCACCCGCCAGCAGCCCGGCAGCAGAGGTAGCGACCAGGGCCAGAACCCCCAGCAGGTTGCGCTTCTTCATGGTGTTTCCTTCCCCTCGTGTCGCGGCCTTTGCGGCACTGCATTCTTGGTTGTCGCTGTTCAGCCCGGCGGTTTGAGCATCCACTCGTGGGCCGGATCGTTGTGGAAGCGCCAGGCGCGTCGCGGCCCCGCCATGACGTTGAGGTAGTAGAGCGCGTAGCCATGCGGCGCGCCGACCGGGTGGTAACCGCGCGGCACCAGCACGCAGTCGCCGTCCGTCACCGCCATCGTCTCATCGAGGTCGCGGTCGTCGGTGTAGACGCGCTGGAGGGCGAAGCCCTGTGGCGGGTTGAGCCGGTGGTAATAGGTTTCCTCCAGCAGCGTTTCCGCAGGGAAGTCGTCTCGGTCGTGCTTGTGCGGCGGGTAGGAGGACCAGTTGCCGGCCGGCGTGATGACTTCCACCACCAGGAGGCTCTCGGCCGGCTCGCCTTCAGGCAGGATGTTGTGCACGAGGCGGCGGTTGCTGCCGGTGCCACGCTCCTCGGTTGCGAGCGTTCTGCCGTCGATCAGGCGCGGCGGCAGGCCAGGCGCACCGGGCGCGGAGCAGACCGCGAGTTCGGCCGCGTCCCCGGCCTCCACTTGCCACTTCGTACCGGCAGGGACGAAGACGGCACTGGGCTTGCCTTCGAAGGGCGTGGTACGCCTACCGACGCCACCGAAGCGCTGCCCACCCGCCACCACGGTCACGGTGCCGGTCACGGGCACGAGGCAGACCTCGCGCCCGGCTTCGCCACCCGCGATGATCTGCCCGGCCGCGAGGCGGTGCAGGTCGAAGCCGACGTAGCGCCAGCCGGCATTCTCCGGCGTGACGTGCAACACGCGCCCCTGCGCATCCGGTGCCGTGGGGCGGCGGAGCAGGGCGGCGGTCATGCGGCGAGCAGCCCGGCTTCACGCGCGAAGCCCGCGAGGTTGCGGCAGCCCATGGTGGCGTAGCGTAGCGGGTTGGCCACCTCGGGGTCCTGTTCCGCCTCGATCACCAGCCAGCCGCGGTAGTCCGGCAGTTCCCGCAGCACGGCCGCGAAGTCCACCATGCCATCACCGGGCACGGTGAAGACACCGGCGATGACGCTGTCGAGGAAGCTCATATCCTTGCGCCGGGAGCGTGCCATCACTGCCTCGCGAATGTCCTTGGTGTGCACGTGGCCGACGCGGCTGCGATAGGTGCGGGCGAGCGCCACGGGATCGACGCCGCCGAAGGTGGCGTGGCCGGTGTCGAGCAACAGCTTCACGCTGTCGCCGGTGCTGTCCATTAGCCGGTCGATGTCCTCGGCGCTCTCGACCACCGTGCCCATGTGGTGGTGATACACCAGCGCGAGGCCGGCATCCGCCACGGCCTTGCCGACCTCGGTCATGCGGTGTCCGAACTGCGCCCAGTCACCGGCCGCGAGCCGCGGTCGGCGCGACAGCGGCACGGACTGGTCGCCGTGGATGGCGTTGGAGGTTTCCGCGAAGATCAGCACCTCCGCCCCGGCACCGCGCAGCAGGTCGAGATGCGGCTGCATCGCCGCGACCTCGGCGCGCGCGTCGCGCAGCAGCAGTTCCGAAGAGTACCAGCCCGACACGAAGCGGAGGTCGTGTGCCCGCAGCACGGCGTTCAGCTCCGGCGCCGTGCGGGGGAACTTATGGCCGAGCTCGATGCCCTCGAAGCCCGCCTCGCGCGCCTCGCGCAGGCAGGTTTCCAGCGGCGTGTCGCCACCCAGCGTGCGTAGGTCGTCGTTGGACCAGGCGATGGGGTTGGTGCCGAGGCGGATGCGGCGATCGATCTGATCCATGATCTTTCCTAAACTCCCGGGTCCTGCGCCCGGCGCGCCACGTCGTAGCGTCGACGCGCGGCCCGGACTTCTTCCCGCTCCGATACCTCGGGTACGCTCACCTCCCACCAGGCGCCGCCGGCTTCCGTGCTGGGGCCTGGATCGGTGCGGATTACGATCACCGTGGTGCGCGTCGCCACACGGGCGCGGCCAAGCGCTTCCCCGAGCGCCGCGAGGCTGTCGACATGCTCGGCGACCGCACCAAGGCTCTCGGCATGGGCGCGGAAGTCGATGAGCGGCAGAACCTCGTGCCGGCTGTCGCGCAGCAGGTTGTTGAAGGGCGCACCCCCGGTCGCGGCCTGGAGGCGGTTGATGCAGCCGTAGCCGCCATTGTCGAGCAGCACGACCGTCAGCTTCAGCCCCAGCATCACCGAGGTCGCAATCTCGGAGTTCAGCATCAGGTAGCTGCCGTCGCCCACCATCACGACCACGTCCGCCTCGGGCCGGGCGAGCTTCACGCCGAGCCCGCCGGCGATCTCGTAGCCCATGCAGGAGAAGCCGTATTCCATGTGGTAGCCGCCCGGCTTCGAAGCCTGCCACAGCTTGTGCAACTCGCCCGGCAGACCGCCGGAGGCGCCCACCACCACGGTACGGTCGTCGGCATGACGCTGCACGATGCCGATAACCTGCGCGTCGGAAGGCGGCATAGTCCCATCCATTGCGCTGCCCGGCGCAACGGCTGCTTCGGCAGCAGCGAACCAGTCCTGCCGTTCCCGCTCTGCCCGGCGGACCCAATCGGCGGGGGCATGGTGGTCGGCCAGTGCCCCGCCGAGCGCCTCGAGACCCTCGCGCGCGTCCGCCACCAGGGGCTGTGCCCGATGCTTCGCGGCGTCGAAGGCCTGCACGTTCAGCCCGATGATCCGGTGCGCGGGATCCCGGAACAGCGCCCAGGATCCGGTGGTGAAATCCTGCAGCCGGGTGCCCACCGCGAGCACGAGGTCGGCCTCCGCCGCCAGCCGGTTCGCCGCCGTCGTGCCGGTAACGCCCACGGCGCCGAGGTTGAGCGGATGGCTGGCCGGCAGGGCGGACTTGCCGGCCTGGGTTTCCGCCACCGGGATGCCGTGCGCCTCGGCGAAGCGGGCCAGAGCCGCGCAGGCGCCGCTGTAGTGAGTGCCGCCGCCCGCCACGATCACCGGCCTGCGCGCCGCTTGGATGAGGCGGACGGCCTCGGCCAGTTCACGCGCATCGGGGCGGGGACGCCGCGGCTGCCAGCGGCGCGTCTCGAAAAACCCCGTCGGGTAGTCGTAGGCCTCGGCCTGCACGTCCTGGCACAGCGCCAGCGTCACCGGCCCGCAACTGGCCGGATCGGTCAGCACCGCCATGGCGCGCGGCAGGGCGCTCAGCAGCTGTTCCGGCCGGGTGATGCGGTCGAAGTAGCGTGACACCGGTCGGAAGCAGTCATTGGCCGAGACCGTGCCGTCGGCGAAGTCCTCCACCTGCTGCAGCACCGGGTCGGGACCGCGGTGGGCGAAGACGTCGCCCGGCAGCAGCAGCACCGGCAGGCGGTTGACGTGCGCCAGCGCGGCGGCGGTGACCATGTTGGTGGCGCCAGGCCCGATTGAGGTGGTGCAGGCCATCATCCGCCGCCGCCCCGTGGCCTTGGCAAAGGCGATCGCGGAATGCGCCATCGACTGCTCATTATGGGCCCGGAAGGTGGGCAGTGCGTCACGCACGCCGTGCAGCGCTTCGCCCAGCCCGGCGACGTTGCCGTGACCGAAGATCGCCCAGACCCCGGCGAAGATCGGCAGGTCGCCGTCCTCCGCCGCCGTGCGCTGCGCCGCCAGGAAGCGGACCAGCGCCTGCGCCATTGTCAGGCGGATGGTGGCGGGCGCGCTCATGCCGCCACCTTTGCGTCACGGACACCCTGCCAGGCATCCACCAGCACCCCGAAGCGATCCGCCATCTCCTGCACCGCGCCCTCGTCATCGAGGCGCCCCGCGAGCCATTCCTCGGCGGCCCGCGCGAAGATGGAGCGTCCGACGGCGAAGCCGCGAACCCAGCGGCAGCGTGACGCCGTGCGGAAGGCTTCCGTCAGCACCGGCAGCGGCGCTTCCAGCCCCAGCATCACCACGCCGCGGCAAAGCGGGTCGTTCCCCTCGATGGCACCCGACACCGCGTCCCAGGCCAGGTCGTCCGGCTGGGCTTCCAGCTTCCACCAGTCGGGACGTATGCCGATCTCGTAGAGGCGGCGCATCACGGCGGCGGTGGTGTCACGCTCCAGCGGACCATGACGGCTGGCGATGATCTCCACCAGGCATTCCCGCCCGATCCTGCGGCAGGCCTCGTGATAGGTGAGCAGGGTTTCCTCCTGCTCGGCCCGCAGCGCCGCCGGGTCGTCCGGGTGGTAGAAGCACAGGCATTTGGCGGTGTGGGTGGCAGGCCATTCCAGCATCGTCGCGGCGGGGTCGCGCCCGGCCTCGAAACGAAGGGGGCGTGACCCCGGAAGCTCCATCGGGCGCGACAGCCACAACCCGCTTCCCTCGGCCTCGAACAGCGCCGCGCGGCCATAGGTTCCGTCGAGCAGCATGCCGTAGCCCGGCGCGCCCCCGGCCACCCGCAGGGCCGCCCGCACTGCCAGCTGCTTGAAACCGGCGATGCGCGCCCGGGGAACGCCGATACGGTCGGCCACGACCTCGAGCTGGGCGCGGTGATCCACCGCCAGCGCCATCAGCGTGTCGGGCTGCGGCCGCCGCGTGGTGGCGTGGTGCAGGTGGTTCAGCACGGGGTCGCGGCGCAGGGCATGATACGGGCTGCCATGGGCGACGAAGTGCTGCAGCTCCGCCCAGCTCGCGTATTCGGGGGCACAGAGCAGCCGCGACACGGCAATGGCGCCGCAGGCATTGGCCCAGGTGCAGCAGGTTTCCCAGCCTTCCCCCCGGAGCCAGCCGCGCAGGAAGCCGGCCATGAAGCCGTCGCCCGCGCCCAGCACGTTGTAAACCTCGATCGGGAAGCCGCGGCCGCGCAGCCCGTCCTCCAGCTGCGTGGGGATCGCGCCCTCGAACACGGTGCAGCCCATCGGTCCCTGCTTGAGCACGATGGCGGCCGGGCTGCGGGCCCGTATGGCCATCAGGGCGTCGCGCAGGTCCTCCGCCCCGCCGGCCAGGCGGATCTCCTCCTCCGTCCCGACGATGAGATTGCAGTCGGGCAGGATGTCCTGAACCTTGCGGGTGGCGCGCTCGGAGGCGATGTAGCGATCCTCGCCGGCTGCCAGGTGTGCCAGTCCCCAAAGGTTGGGGCGGTAGTCGATGTCCAGCGCCACGCGGCGGCCGGCACGGCGTGCCGCCGCGATGGCGGCGCGGCTGGCGCCTTCCACACCGGGTGTGGAAAGATGGGTGCCGGTCAGTACCAGTGCTCCGGCCCGCGCGATCGCGGCCGGGTCGATGTCCTCCGCGGTCAGCGCCATGTCGGCGCAGTTCTCGCGATAGAAGACCAGCGGAAAGGAGTGGTCGTCACGCACGCCGACGATGGCCAGCGCGGTCAGGCGCACCGGGTCCGTCGCCACGGTGGAGGTATCCACCCCTTCGCGCCGCAGCTGTTCCAGGATGAAGCGGCCGAAGTGCTCGTTGCCCACCCGCGTCACCAGCCCCGCGCGCAGGCCGAGGCGGGCCGCGCCCACGGCGATGTTGGTGGGCGATCCGCCGACGGCCTTGGCGAAGCTCGCCATGTCCTCGAGCCGGCCACCGATCTGCTGCCCATAAAGATCAACCGAGCTGCGGCCGAGCGTGATCACGTCCAGCACCGGCTCCGGTGTTTGTGCCACGGCTTCTTTCTTTCCTGCACGGTTCCGGCACCGGGTGCCGGACCACTCCCTTGCCAGCAGTCTCGGCACGGCATAATGGATTGTCAATTCCATTCTTGCGTGCTTCCGGAACATACATATCGTTTCCGTACGCCAGACAAGAAGGAGCCGAGGGAACATCATGCTGAACATCGCCGTCATCGGGGCCGGGCGGATCGGCCGCATCCACGCCCGCAACATTGCCGCCCATCCCTGCGCCCGGCTGGCCGGCATCAGCGACCCGGACTCCGGCGCGGCGGGCAGCCTGGCGGCCGCCTGCGGCGCGGCGTCGATCACGCTCGAGGAAGCATTTAAGGCGGAAGCGGTGCTGATCGCCTCACCCACCCCGACGCACGCCGACTACATCGAGCGTGCGGCGCAGGCCGGTTGCGCCGTGTTCTGCGAGAAGCCCGTGGACCTTTCGGCCGCGCGGGTGCGCGACTGCCTCCGCGCGGTTGAACGCGCCGGCGTGCCGCTGATGGTGGGCTTCAACCGCCGCTTCGACCCGAGCTTCGCCGCCCTGCAGCGCCGCCTGGCCGCGGGCGAGATCGGCGCCCTGGAACTGCTGACGATCACCAGCCGCGACCCCGCGCCGCCGCCTGCCAGCTACGTCGCACAGTCCGGCGGACTGTTCCGCGACATGATGATCCACGACTTCGACATGGCGCGCTTCCTCCTGGCCGAGGAACCGGTGGAGCTCTACGCCGTCGGCTCCGCGCTGGTGGATCCGGCGATCGGCGCCGCGGGCGACGTGGACACCGCGGCGGTGACGCTGCGCACCGCGAGCGGCCGCATCTGCCAGATCAGCAATTCCCGCCGTGCCACCTACGGCTATGACCAGCGCATCGAAGTACACGGCGCGGAAGGTCTGCTTCGGGCCGCCAACATGACTTCCACCACGGTGGAGTCCGCCGGGCGCGGTGGCTTCACCACCGATCCGGCGCTGCCCTTCTTCCTGGAGCGCTACGAGGCCGCATACCGGGCGGAACTCGATACCTTCGTCACTGCTGTCGTGGACAAGATCCCGTCCGGCCCTACCGGGGAGGATGGGCTGCGCGCCCTGATCTTGGCCGACGCTGCCACGGAGTCGGTCCGCACGGGACAGCCGGTCAGGCTCTAGGCTCTCACCCCCGCCGCTTCTCGGCTGCCAGCACCGCCAGCGTCAGCACCGCGGCGAAGCTGGCGGCCAGCGACCGGAAGGCGCCGCTGTCCGCTTCCGCCACCTCCAGCCAGCAGGTGGCGAGCGGCACCAGCGGGCTGAAGGCAGAATCCGTGATGGCCACCACCGGAACGCCGCGCCGCTCGATCGTGGCGGCAACCTCCACGGTGGAAGGTGTGTAGGGCGTGAAGCTAATCACCAGCAGCGCGTCCTCGGGCTGCACCAGCTCCGCCTGTTGGGTCAGCATTCCACCGGTGTTGTCCAGCAGCGCGGCTCGCATTCCCAGCTTACCCAGCGCATAGGCCAGGTAACTGGCCACCGGAAAGGCGCGGCGCTGTCCCAGCAGGTACAGGGTTCGCGCTTCAGCCAGCAGGTCTGCCGCCCGCTCCAGATCTTCCGCCGTCACGGTGTCCTGCAGGCGGCTGAGCGAGGTGACGGAAGCTTCCACGAAGCCGTTCAGCAACGTCGTTGCCCCACCCTCGGCCATGGCGGAGTCCCGCAGATTCTTCAAACGTTCGTCGTAATCTGGCCAGCGGTCCCGCAGCCGCGTGCGGAACACGCCCTGGAGTTCCGAGAAGCCGGCATAGCCCATGGCCTGCGCGAAGCGCACCAGCGCTGATGGCTGCACCTCCGCGCCGCGCGCCACCTCCGCCACCGTGCCCAGCGCCACCTCGTCCGGATGGTCGAGGACGTAGCGCGCTACCTGCTGCAGCCGACGCGGCAGCATCGCGTGACGCTGCAGCAGTTCTTCCCGCAGGCCCCTGAAATCCCGCGCTACCTCAGCGTTCATCGCGCCATCCATGATCGTGTCCGCGATGGAGGCCAGTGCTTGACACCAGCGGCCATCCTTCCTCAAAATAGAATAAATTTTCTAAACGGGCCAGGGGCATTGAACGCGCGGAACGTTCGCCTGTGCATGGCCTCTTGGGAAGGATCGGCCACATGTCCAGCACCATCGACGTCGCGCGCATCGGGCACTTCATCGGGGGCCAGGTGCAGACCGGGGCGGGGGAATACGCCCCCGTGTTCAACCCCGCCACGGGCGAGGTGTCGGGCCAGGTCGCGAT
>NZ_JBHLUN010000019.1:0-2500 GCF_042433915.1 Roseomonas elaeocarpi
GCGGCCTGCCTCTTTCTGCGACGTTGGCCCATGTCTGACCAAGTGGCGAGCACGCAGAGCCGCTCATGGAGCTGTTGCTCCGCGAGCGGCGTGTTCAGCTGTGGTGCGTGTGTGTGGGGTGATGGATGCGGGGACAGGATTTGAACCTGTGACCTTCAGGTTATGAGCCTGACGAGCTACCGGGCTGCTCCACCCCGCGGTGGTGTTTGTGTTGAGGGGGATGGATGACGCATCGGGTGGCCTGGCGGCGACCGACTCTCCCGTGCCTTGAGGCACAGTACCATGGGCGCTGAGGCGTTTCACGGCCGAGTTCGGGATGGGATCGGGTGTGGCAGCCTCGCAATGGCCACCAGGCCACCGGATGCGTCATGCATTCCTCTGTGAGGGTGTGGATCTGGTGTGTGTGGGTGAGAGTGGGTGGTGTGTGTGTGAGCGTCTTGGTGCTGCGTGCGGTGCAGGTTTTGAGGCCTGCTGCTGTTTTTGTGTGGTGGTTCGGGGTCGAGGGTTTGAGTTCGATCGGGCGATTAGGACCGCTCGGCTGCATCCGTTACCGGACTTCGACCTGCGGCCTATCGACGTGGTGGTCTTCCACGGCCCTTAGGGAGACCTCGTTTCGAGGCTGGTTTCCCGCTTAGATGCCTTCAGCGGTTATCCGTTCCGCACTTAGCTACTCGGCGATGCGGCTGGCGCCACAACCGATGCACCAGAGGTGCGTCCATCCCGGTCCTCTCGTACTAGGGACAGATCCTCTCAAGTCTCCAACACCCATGGCAGATAGGGACCGAACTGTCTCACGACGTTCTAAACCCAGCTCACGTACCGCTTTAATCGGCGAACAGCCGAACCCTTGGGACCTGCTCCAGCCCCGGGATGCGATGAGCCGACATCGAGGTGCCAAACCTCCCCGTCGATGTGGACTCTTGGGGGAGATCAGCCTGTTATCCCTAGAGTACCTTTTATCCGTTGAGCGATGGCCCTTCCACGCGGGACCACCGGATCACTAAGGCCGACTTTCGTCTCTGCTCGCGCTGTCGCGCTCGCAGTCAGGCGGGCTTATGCCTTTGCACTCAACAGCCGATGTCCGACCGGCTTGAGCCCACCATCGCGCGCCTCCGTTACACTTTGGGAGGCGACCGCCCCAGTCAAACTGCCCACCACGCAGGGTCCTGGCCCGGGCTAACCGGGCTCAGTTAGATGCCAGAAAGAAACAGGGTGGTATTTCAAGGTTGGCTCCACCGAAGCTGGCGCCCCGGGTTCAATGCCTCCCACCTATCCTACACAGTTCCTTCCTGGCACCACTGCGAAGCTGCAGTAAAGGTTCATAGGGTCTTTCCGTCTGACCACGGGTACCCCGCATCTTCACGGGGAATTCAATTTCGCTGAGTCCATGCTGGAGACAGTGGGGAAGTCGTTACACCATTCGTGCAGGTCGGAACTTACCCGACAAGGAATTTCGCTACCTTAGGACCGTTATAGTTACGGCCGCCGTTTACCGGGGCTTCGGTTCGATGCTTGCACATCTCCCCTTGACCTTCCGGCACCGGGCAGGTGTCAGACCCTATACGTCATCTCTCGATTTCGCAGAGCCCTGTGTTTTTACTAAACAGTCGCTACCCCCTGGTCTGTGCCACCCACCGATGCTTGCGCAACGGTGGGTCTCGCTTATCCCGAAGTTACGCGAGTAATTTGCCTAGTTCCTTCAGCATGGTTCTCTCAAGCGCCTCGGTATTCTCAACCAGTCCACCTGTGTCGGTTTCGGGTACGGTCTATGTCGACAGCGCTGTTTCCTGGACTGCGGGACCAGCCCTCCCAATCCAATAAGGGAGAACAAGCTTTCACAGTCGTCACGTCTGTCAGGCCCAGGAATATTCACCTGGTTTCCATCGGCTACGGCTTTCGCCCTCGCCTTAGGGGCCGGCTCACCCTGCGCGGATTGACCTTGCGCAGGAACCCTTGGACTTTCGGCGAGAGGGGTTCTCACCCTCTTTGTCGCTACTCATGTCCGCATTCTCACTTCCGATACCTCCAGCAGACCTCACGATCCACCTTCAACGGCCTACGGAACGCTCCGCTACCGCGTGCCTTACGGCACACCCACAGCTTCGGTGCATGGCTTGAGCCCCGTTACATTTTCGCCGCAGAACAGCTATTAGACCAGTGAGCTATTACGCTTTCTTTAAAGGATGGCTGCTTCTAAGCCAACCTCCTGGTTGTTTTGGCCGTCCCACATGCTTTCCCACTTAGCCATGACTTGGGGACCTTAGCTGGTGGTCTGGGCTGTTTCCCTCTCGACAATGGACCTTAGCACCCACTGTCTGTCTGCCGTCCTGTACTCGCCGGCATTCGGAGTTCGGTAGGGTTTGGTAGGGCTTTGGGCCCCCCTAGCCCTTCCGGTGCTCTACCTCCGGCGGTAATCGAACGACGATCTACCTCAATAGATTTCGCGGAGAACCAGCTATTTCCGAGTTTGATTGGCCTTTCACCCCTAGCCACAGCTCAT
>NZ_JBHLUN010000020.1:0-529 GCF_042433915.1 Roseomonas elaeocarpi
GTTAACGTTCCGTCAGGCGTGGTTGGCTATTCAGAACGTTCGGGTTGACTTATGTTAATTTCAAAAGAAAACGCGGCTCGTTCTTCGGCCGCGCAAATGGGGAGCAAGCGTTGGTACGAGAGAGCGTGACAGAGGTCCGTGATGACGCCGCCGGAGTGACGACGCACACGTACCGCGGGGTAAACATCGAGCAATTCGACGCCCTGGAGCCGATGGCCTACCAGCTCGTCCTTCCAGGACACCCACTACACCGCAGCAGCTTCATGACGTTGCAGACGCCCATCGAGATCATCGATGACTGGCTCGCGGACGCTTCGCATACAGCCATGCAGCAGCGGGCCGCCGAGTAGCGGTCGGAGCGAGCGGCGGCAGGCTCAGGTCACCAGCCGGTTGTCGCTGATCGCCAGCATCTCCCAGGCCTGCGCCCCGGTGAGGCCCGAGCCGTTGGTCAGCACCACGGTGAAGGGTCCGACCGCATCGGGCGCAGCCCGGCCGCTGTGCGCGATGCGCCCGTTGAGGAAGACCTCGA
>NZ_JBHLUN010000021.1:0-31595 GCF_042433915.1 Roseomonas elaeocarpi
CCGCAACGGCGTGGCTCGCTCGCAGATGACGGTGCAGGCCTTCGGCGAGAGCCGTCCGCTGGTCGCCACCGCCGACGGCGTGCGCGAGCCGCAGAACCGCCGCGTCGAGATCGTCCTGCGCTGATCGCGCAGGCGACCTCAACCGTCGCTTGACCAGGGAGGGCCGGTCCGCAAGGACCGGCCCTTTCCTTTTCTGCTTTCGATGACCCAAACGGCGGAGCCATTCCCATGAGCGACGCTTCAGCCCCTGACGCGCTGCGCCTGTTCCTCGATGCCGGACTGGCCGCCCTGTCCGCGGCCTTGCACGAACACGATGCGCCGCTGCGCACCCTGGACGTCGCGACCACCGGGCCGGATGGGGCGGCCCGACAGCGCAACGTGGTGCTGCGCGGCTTCGACCGGACGACGCTTCGCCTGCGGTTCCATAGCGACCGACGCGCCGCCAAGATCGTGGAGATGCGCCGCGATCCGCGCGCCTCGCTGCTGGGCTGGGATGCCGGGCGCCGCCTGCAGCTGCGCCTATCGGGCGACGCGAGCCTGCACCTGGACGACGAGCTTGCGGACGCCGCCTGGAACGAGACCAAGGAGGCGGAGCGTCGCACCTACGGCTGGAGCGAGGTGCCCGGGCATGTCCTAGCCGCCCCCACGCCCTTTCCCGCGGCCATCGACGCCGCGCGCCACAACTTCTGCGCCGTGGTGGTGCAGCTGCGCGAGCTCGAGCTGCTGGAGCTCGGCCGCGACACGCACCGCCGCGCCCGCTTTCGTTTCAAGGATGAGGACCCGGCACGGCCGGTGGAAGCACGATGGCTGATCCCATGAGCGGGCCCGACGACGCGGCGATCGAGGCCACGATCCTCCGCCTGGCGACGGAACGCGGCGCCGCGGCCTCGATCTGCCCGAGCGAGGTGGCGCGCGACCTGCGCGGCGAGGACTGGCGCCCGCTGATGACGCCGGTGCGGCGCGCGGCCGTCCGCATGGCCAAGCGCGGCGAGATCGAGGTGCTGCGAAAGGGCAAGCCGGTCGCCGACCTCGATGAGCTGCGCGGCGTCATCCGGTTGCGGATCGTTGCAAGCGCCTGAGGGCGCACCCCTGGACGTGGCGCCGCATCGGGCGCCTTCTCGCGACATCTGAGAAACGGAGCTTATCGCCGATGCGCGGCATCAAGGGCGCCTTGCGTGAAGCCTGGGCGATCGCCCGCCCCTACTGGTCCAGCGAGGAACGCTGGTCGGCCCGGGCGCTGCTGGCGGTAGTGGTCCTGCTGAACCTGGGTCTCGTCGGGATGAACGTAATCCTGACCTTCTGGAACCGGGCCTTCTTCAACTCCCTGCAGGACAAGGACTATGCGGCCTTCACGCAGCTGCTGTTCCTGGGCCGGCATGATCCGGAGGAAGGCTACCTGCCTGGCTTCTGCATCGTGGCGGCGCTGTTCATCATCGTGGCGGTGGCGCAGATCTACCTGCGGCAGCTGCTGCAGATCCGCTGGCGCCGCTGGCTGACGGCGCGGCTGACCGCGAACTGGCTGCACGCGCGGGCCTATTACCGCCTGTCGCTGACGGAAACCGGAACCGACAACCCCGACCAGCGCATCGCCGACGACGTACCGGGCTTCGTCAACTCCACCCTGTCGCTGGGCCTCGGGCTGATGAGCTCGGTGGTGACGCTGGTCTCCTTCGTCGCGGTGCTCTGGAGCCTGTCGGACGCCGTCAACGTGTTGAACCTGCCGATCCCCGGCTATCTCGTCTGGGTGGCCCTGCTCTACTCGGCGCTGGGCACCTGGCTGACGCACCTCGTCGGGCGCGCGCTGGTGCCGGTGAGCTTCAACCAGCAGAAGCTGGAAGCGAACTTCCGCTTCTCGCTGGTGCGCGTACGCGAGCACGCCGAGGGAATCGCGCTGCACCACGGCGAGGCCGGCGAGGAGCGCGTCCTCGGCAGCCGCTTCCGCGACGTGGTCGCCAACTGGCGGGCGCTGATGACGGTCACGAAGCGGCTGACCTTCTTCACCTCCGCCTTCGGGCAGGTCGCGATCATCTTCCCCTTCGTGGTGGCGGCGCCGGCCTTCTTCGCCGGGCGGATCACGCTGGGCGCGCTGACGCAGACCTCCTCGGTCTTCGGGCAGGTCCAGGGCGCGTTTTCCTGGTTCGTGGACAGCTACTCGGCGGTGGCCGACTGGCGTGCCACGGTGCAGCGACTGTCGGGCTTCACCCGCGCCATCGCCGCGGCCGAAGCCCATGCGGCCGAAGGCCCGCGCCGCGAGGTGGCGGCAGGACCGGCGCTGGTGGCGCAGGACGTGGCGCTGTCGCTGCCGGACGGCAAGCCGCTGATCCAGGATGCCGACCTCACGGTCCAGCCCGGCGAGGCGGTGGTGATCACCGGCGCCTCGGGCAGCGGCAAGTCCACCCTGTTCCGCGCCCTGGCCGGCATCTGGCCCTTCGGCCGCGGCACGGTGTCGGTGCCCCAAGGCACCGAGGCGCTGTTCCTGCCGCAACGCCCCTATATCCCCGAAGGCTCGCTGCGACAGGCCGTGGCCTATCCGCACGACCCGTCCGAGTACAGCGAGGCGCAACTGCACGAGGCACTGTCGCTGGCCGGGCTCGACGCGCTGGGGCAGCGCCTCGACGAGACCGACAATTGGGAGCGTCGCCTCTCAGGCGGCGAGCAGCAGCGCCTCGCCCTCGCCCGCGCGCTGTTGCAGAAGCCGCGCTGGCTGTTCCTCGACGAGGCCACGGCCAGCCTCGACCCGGAAGCGGAGGAACGCCTTTACGGCTTGCTGCGGGAACGCCTGCCGGGAACCGGTATCGTGTCGATCGCCCACCGGCCGGCGGTCGCGAAGTTCCACGACCGGCAGCTCCGGCTGCGCGACGGGGTGCTGGCGCCAGCCTGACGGCGCGCGCCATGCCGGCGTCCCGGGCCCGCGAGGTCCGGGACGCCGTTTCGCCTTACCATCTTACTATCTTACTTCCTTACCGCCCCTTCCGGGCGGCACCGCGGCGCGGCTCAGCCCCAGAAGTAGTGGATGAGCCCGGCAACCCCCGCGGGCGAGATCGGCATCAGCATCATCAGCAGCGTCACCACGATCGCGACCGCCACGAAGAAGCGTTCCTGACGCGAGACTGGCCTGGGCTCATTGGGACGTGGCGGGAAGTTCGTTCCGTCGAATGGCATTCCTGGTGCCTCCCTCAGGCCGGAGACTGCGCCCGCGACTCGGTTCCTGCACGCTTTTTCCGCGCCTTGCGGGGCGACGTTTTGGTGATCCCGCACATCGGACATGCCCCGTCGCCGCTTGGTGAGCGAGCGTCGGACGGCCACGGCTGGTCAGCGAACCACACGTCGAACCGAGGCGACTACGGGAGTCAGGCCGAGACCTGTCGATATGAATATCATCCTATATGAGGCCCTGGCGGATTGCGAGACTTTCCTGCGCCCGCCGAAGTGGTCGCTTTGAGCCAGAGCGGATTGGCCCTTTCCCGCTCGCCCGCCTGGCCGCATCCCCGATGCGAAGGAGACCCCGCCATGCCTACCGCTGAAACCCTGTTCCACGGCCTTTCCGCCTTTCCCATCACCCCCGCCGATCCCGGCGGGCGGGTGGACACGGCGGCGCTGCTCCGCCTCGTGGCGCGGCTGGATGAGGCTGGGGTGGACTCCGTGGGCCTGCTGGGCAGCACCGGCACCTATGCCTATCTCGGCCGCGCCGAGCGGCAACGGGCGACGGAGGTCGTGGCCGGAATGCTGCGCGGGCGCCGGCCGCTGATCGTGGGGGTCGGCGCGCTGCGGACCGACGAGGCAGTGGTTCTCGCCCGCGACGCCGCCGCGGCCGGGGCGGACGGGCTGCTGCTGGCGCCGGTCTCCTACACGCCGCTGCGTGATGCGGAGGTGTTCGAGCATTTCCGCACCGTGGCCGCGGCCACGCCGCTGCCGCTCTGCATCTACAACAACCCCTCGACCACGCATTTCACCTTCACCGAGGCGCTGCTGCGCCGTCTGGCGGAGGTGCCCGGCATCGTGGCGGTGAAGAACCCCGCCCCGCCGGCGGCCGAGGCGGCGGCGCGGCACCGGGCGCTGGCGGCGGCGATGCCGGCAGGTTTCGCGGTCGGCTACAGCGGCGATTGGACCGCCCCGGCCTCGGTGCTGGCAGGTGGCGCGACCTGGTACAGCGTCGTGGCGGGCTTCCTGCCGACCGACGCCATCGCGATGATGCGCGCGGCAAAGGCGGGCGACGCGGCGGAACTCGCCCGCCTCGACGCGCGGATGGAGCCGCTCTGGGCGCTGTTCCGCGAAGTCGGCAGCCTGCGCGTCGCCTTCGTGGCGGCTGAGCTGCTGGGGATCGCGGCCGTGCCGCCGCGGCCGATCCTGCCGCTGGAAGGCGAGGAGCGGCAGCGGGCGGTGGCGGTGCTGCAGGAACTGGGCCTCGGCTGACCATAGGACCGCCGAGCCCCCAGGTCGCTGGAGCCGGCGCCGCTTCCGTCGCGGCGCCGGCGCGCAGGCTCAGATCGGGTTCTTCAGGAACCCGACCGAGGGCGCGAAGAAGTAGTCGCCCCCCAGCAGCGTGACACTGGTCTTGAAGTCGAACTGCGCTTCATGGCCGGTGCGGCCCCCCGCGACGGTTCCGTCCTGCCAGTGCGTGTTGGGCGGTGCCGCCGGGTTCGGACGCTGGCCGAGCACCGGATCCACCCCGGCGTTGCCAGTCGGAAAGTTCGAGTTGTTGGCCCAGCCGGCCTGCGTGAACTCGAACTGCTCGGTGATGTTCGACATGTAGGCCATGAACAGCAGGCCGACGTCGCGTTCCGGCAGATCATCCTCCGGGAAGTCGGCGCCGTCCGGGCGCGGCTGGCGCTGGCCATAGGTGATGCCGCGCCGGGCCATGATCCGGCTTCGCTCCGCCGGAAGGCCGGGCGGCGGTGCCGGGTCGCCGGGCTTCGGTTCCGGGCTGCGCGGGTTGGTCTTGCGGATATGGGCGCGGAACGGGCAGCGAAGCCCTTCGGCATCCTCCCCGTAGTTGAAGTCGTTCATGGGCATGCCGGCGACTGGCGCGTCGCTGGGCCCGACCACCGGTGTGCCGTCCTCCCAGCGCCCGACGACCATCGCCCCGGCCCTTTCGCGGTCTTTGGCCGGCAGGTTCAGCAACCCGGCGAGCTCATCTTCCTGCGCTTTGAACTTCTTGACGTTCTGCTCGAGCTTGCGGAACACGAAGTAGCTACCGCAGGCGAGCGGACTCCTGCCGCCAGGGTCGGGAACCACGAACTGCGACGGAGGAAAGGCCGGGTTCCAGCGCATTCCGGTTTCGGCGGCGATGTCCTCTTGCAGGAACAGCGGCTGGCTGCGTCCGTCGACGTAGCCGAAGTGTTCGAGCCCCTCACCTTTGGGGTTCCCGCCGGGCTGCCTGCGTCGCTGCGCCTCGCCACGCTCTACGGTCAGGATGGAGGCACCCGTGCCGTTCAGCAGGGCCTCAACCTCCTGCAGCCCTTGCGTGACCTGATCGGTCGTATCCCCTGCGACCAGGATCATCGCGTCCGGCTCGGGCATTTCGTCGCCCCAGCCGGTGCCCCACTGGGATTGCGGCGGGTCGTTGAGCCCGTCGAGCCCACCGGGAATTCCCACGAACTGCAGCTTCGGGAGTTGCCCCCGCGCCCGCATGCCGGCCACAAAGGCGGGATCCTTGGGCCGGCGCATGGCGGGCAGCTGGAGCTTCCCGTAGGCCCCGCGCGCGAGGAACACGCAGATCACCGTGCCCCCGTCCTCGCCGGTCATCTTGTAATGTTCCGTGCTGGTCAGCTGCTCGAGAGCAGTCTTTACCCTCGGCGCCAAGCCGCGCAGCACGTCCGCGATCGCGGCGGGCGTCATGCCATGGAAGCTCACGAACACATGGCCGGTGTGATCGCGTCCATGGCCCTTCAGGATGTTTGCCTGAAGATCGCAGAGCATCACGTTCAAGTTCGGGTCGTGCTTGGCATCGTGCCACCGGATCGGAGTTGCCAGGATGTCGGCAACACCTTTGGCAATTGGCGCGTCTTGCGGCATTTCGTTCTCCTCCCGATACGACATTCCGCGCTCGGTCGGCGACATGCAACAATTCATTCCGATATGGATACGATTGCTCTCACGCCATGGTCTGGCAGCGTACGCAGGCAGACCAAGCGCAGGATCGGCTCCCCTTTCGAAATGGAGCGGCGGGGCTCCACACGGGCAGGATTCTGCCCGTCAAATCCACTCGAAACCCGTTTTCGGAGCGCCCGCGACCAGTAGCTGCCACGACGCGAGGACCGCGACCCATGGCGAGGCCCTGAGCGGACGGCGGAGGATTCACCCGCCCGCGCGCCCCGTCAGTCGCAGCGGCGCAGCGTGTCCAGAACGTCCTCGCCGTAGCGTTCCAGCTTGCTGGCGCCGACGCCGGGCACGGTGGCGAGCTCGTCGAGGTCGGTCGGGCGCATCGCGGCGATCTCGCCCAGCGTGCGGTCGCTGAAGATCATGTAGGCTGGTAGCGACTGGCGCTGCGCTTCCTCGCGCCGCCAGGAGCGCAGCGCCTCGAAGACCGGGTCGCCGCTGAAGGCCGGGGCCTCACCGCGCCGGCGGGTGTTGCGGGCGCTGGGCACCCGTTCCACGTCGACGCGGATCATCACCTTCTCCTCGCCGCGCAGGATGGCGCGGGCGGCCTCGGTGGGGCGGTACTCGCCGTGGTTCTCCACCGCCACGTCCAGCGCGCCGCGCGCCACGAGCTGCCGCGCGATGCCGCGCCAGTTCTGCGCCGACACATCCTTGCCGACGCCGAAGGTCGGCAGCTGGTCGTGGTTGAACTGGATGACCTTGTCGGTCTTCTCGCCCCGGAGAACGTCCACGAGGTGCCCGAGGCCGAAGCGCGAGCCGGTGCGCACCACGGCGGACAGCAGCTTCTGCGCCGCCACCGTGCCGTCGCGCAGCGAGGGCGGGCGCAGGCAGGCGTCGCAGTTGCCGCAATCCTGCTCCAAGTCCTCGCCGAAGCAGCGCAGCAGGATGCGGCGGCGGCAGGTCGGGGATTCCGCGATGGCGACCATGCGGTTCAGGCGCTCGCGCTCGATGCGCTTCTGCTCGTCCGAGGCGGGGCTGTCTTCCAGGCGGTGACGGGCCCAGACGATGTCCTCGGCGCCGTGCAGCAGCAGGGATCGCGCGGGCAGCCCGTCGCGGCCGGCGCGGCCGATCTCCTGATACCAACTTTCGGGGCTGGCAGGCAGCGCGGCGTGGGCGACCCAGCGCACGTCGGGGCGGTCGATGCCCATGCCGAAGGCCACGGTCGCGGCCATCACCACGGCGTCGCCGCTGGCGAAGCGGTTGTGCGCGGCGCGCTTGTCGGCCGGGTCCATGCCGGCGTGGAAGGAGATGGCGTCGTGCCCGTTCTCGCGCAGCCAGCCGGCGGTCTGTTCCGAACCCTTGCGGGTGGAGCAGTAGACGATGCCGGCGCCGCGCCCGTCCGAGGCCTCGCGGGCGAATTGCAGGATCTGGCGGCGGGCGCTGTCGCGCGGCGCGGCCTCGATGCGGATGTTGGGGCGGTCGAAGCCGCCGCGGAACACCGGGTCGTCGGTCAGGCCCAGTCGTTCGCGGATGTCCTCGACGGTGCGGGCATCGGCCGTCGCCGTAAGCGCCACGCGCGGCACGTCGGGAAACAGGCGCTGGAGGTTGTCGAGCGATCGGTAGTCGGGGCGGAAGTGGTGGCCCCACTGCGACACGCAGTGCGCCTCGTCGATCGCGAAGAGGGCGAGGTCGGTGCGGCCGAGGCGTTCGAGGGTGGATTCGAGGTTCAGCCGCTCGGGCGACACGTAGAGGAGCTTGAGCGTGCCGTTGCCGAGGTCGCGCATCACGGCGGAACGGCGCTCGTCGTCGAGCTCGGAATGGAGCGCCGCCGCGGCGACGCCGGCCTGGCGGAGGGCCGAGACCTGGTCCTCCATCAGCGCGATCAGCGGCGAGACGACCACGCCGAGACCGGGGCGAACCAGCGCCGGCACCTGGTAGCACAGGCTCTTGCCGCCGCCGGTGGGCATGAGCACCAGGCCGGAGCCGCCTCCCACGACGTGGGAGACGATCTCCTCCTGGCGTCCTCGGAACTCCCGGTGACCGAAGACGTCGTGGAGAACCCGTCGCGCATCGCTGCCGGCGGTACGGTCACGCAGGAATCCGAACATCAGTTGGAGATATTGATCTCCACGCGGCGGCTTTCCACCGGCACGGACTCGTAAGTCGTGGCGCCACGCGGCTGGATGATGATGCGGGCCGGAGCCACGCCGTCGGCGCGCAGCTCGGCGGCCACGGCGCGGGCGCGCAGGTCGCTCAGCCGGGTGTTGCCGCCGGGAACGGGCGTCGGGGCCGGGTCGGAGAAGCCGGCCACGCGCACGGTGGTGGAGGGGTGGCGCTTGGCGACCTCGGCCGCCTCGGCGACCACGCCCTTGGCGGCGTCGTCGAGGGTCACGTCGTCCTGGGTGAAGAAGACGACGCGGGAGGCGGGGGTGACCACTTCCGAAGCGGTGCAGGCGGCGAGCAGCGGCAGGGCAGCAAGGGATGCCAGGAACAGGCGGCGCATCGAGGCGCTAACTCCATCAGGATGTTCGTTGGTGATGCGATGCGTCGCCGGGCCCGTCAACGACACAACCGCGTGGTGCGGCCATGCGCCGCAAGTGCCTGATCGAACGTGTCTCCCGCGCCGCAGCAACACGTTCTGCCACGCGGACGGAAGCGCGGGGATTGAGCCGTGCTGGATGGTCTCGCGCCCCGGTTTCGCATTCCGGTTCCGCGGCGCCCGGCCTCAGGCGGTGGCCGGCAGGGCCCGGCCGCCCACCATCCGCAGCACGCGGGTCGGGCGCTCCACCCCGAGCAGGCGGTGGGCGATCAGCAGCACGGTCCGGCCGGCGGTGGCCTCGCCCAGGGTTTCCAAGAAGGCGCGCTCGGCCGACACGTCGAGGCCGGCCGCGGGCTCATCCAGGATCAGCACCGGGGCGGGCGAGAGCAGCGCGCGGGCGAGCGCCAGGCGACGGGCCTGCCCGCCGCTGAATCGCGCCCCGCCCTCACCGCAGCGGGTGTCGAGCCCGTCCGGCAGGGCGCGCACGAGGTCGGCCACGCGGGCGCGTTCCAGCGCCTGCCACAGCGCGGCGTCGGAGGCTGCAGGGTCGGCGAGGCGCAGGTTGGCGGCCACGGTGTCGTCGAAGAGGCGCGCATCCTGGGTCAGGCAGGAGATGCGGGTCCGCACCGCCTCGGGCGCCATGGCGGCGAGATCGGTGCCACCGACGGTGATGCGCCCGTTCTGCGGGTCGGCGAGGCGGAGCAGGAGCGCCGCCACGGTGGACTTGCCGCTGCCCGACGGGCCCAGCAGCGCCACGCGCGCGCCTTCGGGGATCTCCAGCGTCAGCCCGTCCAGGACCTCCGGCCGCTCGGGCGACCAGCGGAAGCGGACGTCCTCGAAGCGGATGGCGTGGCCCTTCGGCGCGGGCGCGGGCGATGCGGGCACGGCGACCGGCACGGGTGCGTCGGCGGCGTCGAGCAGCCGGCGCGCCGCGGCACCGGCGCCGGCCAGGGCGAGGCCGGCGCGCGGCACGGCGGCCAGATTCTCGGCGGCCGCCAGCGCCAGGAACAGCGCCGGCACGGCGAGCAGCGCCTGCGCCGCGGTGTCGCCGGCATGGCCGGTGCCCCAGGCCAGCACGCCCCAGGCCAGGGCGCCGAGGAGCGCCAGCTGCGTCAGCACCGTGCCGGCGGCACCACCCAGCGCGCTGGCGCGGCTGGCGCGGCGCTCGGCGCGGGCCTGCTGCCGGCCGGCTTCCGCGAGGCGGGCGGCGGCGGCGGCCTCGCCGTTCACCGAGAGCACGTCTTCCAGTCCCAGCAGCGGCTCCACCGCTTCGGCGCGCAGCGTGCCGCGGGCCTCGGCCACGCGGGCGGCGTTGCGGGCGGCCACGGGCGCCAGGATCGGCGGCAGGAGCAGCGCCAGGGCGAGCGGCAGGCAAACCACGGCCATCAGCGCGGGCGAGGTCCAGCCGAGGATCGCGGCGATGGCCACCACCGACACCGCCGCGGCGGCGATCGGCACCAGAGCGCGGAGGTAGAGGCCGTCCAGCGCCTCGACGTCGGACACCAACCGGCCGAGCAGATCGCCGGCGCGGCGCAGGCCGAGGCCCGCGGGCAGGCGGTCGGCCAGTCGGCGGAAGAACCAGACGCGGGTGTCGGCGAGCGCCCGGAAGGTGGCGGCGTGGGTGGTCATCCGCTCGCTCCAGCGGAGCACCGGGCGGAGCAGGATCAGCGGGCGCAGGAGGAAGAGCGAGCCGACCGCCGCCGCGGCAATGCCGTGATGCAGGCCGAGCGCCACGCCGTTGCCGGCCAGCGCCAGCAGCGCCACGCCGGCCAGCGCCGCGAGGCAGGCGACGAGGCCGCCCAGCAGCAGCAAGGTGCGGTGGGCGCGCCACAGGCCCAGGACGCGGCGAAGATCACGCCACATGGCCGGCCTCCCGCGAGGAACGACGATTGGCAACAGCGCGGCCGTTCTCCAGCGTCAGGATGCGCGCCGGGAAGCGGTCGCGCAGCAGCGGCGAGTGGCTGGCGATCACCGCGGTGCGGCCGGCGCAGAGGCGGCGCAGACCGTCCAGGACCTCGGCCTCGGTGCCGGGGTCGAGATGGGCCGTGGGTTCGTCCAGCAGCACCAGCGGCCGGTCGCGCAGGAAGGCGCGGGCCAGGGCGACGCGCTGCGCCTGCCCGCCGGAAAGGCCCCAGCCGCCCTCGCCCACCACGGTGTCGAGGCCGTCCGGCAGGGCGCGGGTGAAGTCAAGCACGCGGGCCTCGCGCGCCGCGTGTTCCACCGCCGCGTCGTCAGCCTCCGGACGCGCGAAGCGGATGTTGTCGCGGATCGTGGTGCGGAACAGGTGCGGCTTCTGGGGAACGTAGGCAATGAGGCGGCGCAGTTCGGCCGGGTGCAGCGCCAGGGCATCACGGCCGTTCAGCGCCACCCGTCCCGCATCGGGGCGGCGGAAGCCCAGCAGCACGCGCAGCACGGAGGATTTGCCGGAACCGGAGGGGCCAGCCAGCACCAGCGTCTCGCCGGGCAGCACGCGGAAGCTCACGCCGTCCAGCGCCGGCGGCCGGGCGGGGTCGTAGCGCAGCGTCAGGTCTTCCACCGTCAGCACCACGTCGGGCGGGATTTCTTCGAGCCTGAGGCCCTCGGCGGCAGGGGCGTCGAGCAGCGGTGCCAGGGCGGCGGCCGCACCGGCGGCGGACATGCGCTCGTTGTAGGCGGCCGAGAAGGCGCGCAGCGGCGCGAAGAAGGCGGGCACCAGGATCAGCACGAACAGCGCCGCGGTGGGCGACGGGTGGCCTCCGGTGGCGAGCGCGGCGTGGCGCCAGGCAAGGCAGCCCAGGATGGCGGCCGCGATCAGCTCCATGGCGGCGGAGCCCAGGAAGGCCACGCGCAGCACGCGGAGCGTGCGGACACGAAGCTCATCCGCCGCGCGGCCCAGCGCGCCGGCCTCGTCGTCCTGGCGGTTGAACAGCACCAGCGTGGGCAACCCGCGGACGCGGTCGAGGAAGCGGCCCGAAAGCTGCTGCAGCGCCTCGAACTGCCGGCGGCTCTGCACCGCGGCACCGATGCCGGTGAGCGCCATGGAGAGCGGCACCAGCACCGCGCCGGCCAGCAGGATCAACCCGCCCACCGGGTCGGCCACCGCGGCGGCGGCGGCGATGGCGACCGGCACGATCACCGCCAGCCGCGCCGCCGGCAGCCAGCGGGCGAAGTAGCCGTCCAGCGCCTCGACCCGGTCCACGATCAGCGCGGCGCGCTCACCCGCCGGGCGTTCGTCGGCCGGGCCGAGCTCCAGCAGGCGGGCCTGGACGCGCGCGCGCAGGCGGGCGCGGGCGGCGCTGCCGGCGGCCTGCTGCGCGCGTTCCTGCGCGACCGCGAGGCCGACCTGCACCAGCGCCAGCACGGCCGCGGCCGCGAGCTCGCCCCAGCCGGCGCCGGGAAAGCCCAGCAGCGCCGCCAGCAGCGTGGCGATGAACCAGGCCTGGCACACGCCGCACAAGGCGGCGGCCAGGCCCAGCATGACGGGACGGAGGAGGCGCGAACGATCCTCGCGCGCGAGCCTGGCCAGGAAGGCCTTGGCGGCGGCGTCTTCAGCCGGTTTGGACGACATGCGCCCCATGTAAACCTTCCCCGCCCGATGTGCACCCTGCCGTGTCGGCGGTAGCCTTGGCCGGAACACGCACCGGCCCGGAGACGCGCGCATGACCGAGCACCACCGCTACGGCTACCATCCCTGGCCCGAGCGCGCGCGCTGGACTTGGCCGGGCGGTGCGACACTGGCGGTCTATCTCGGGCTCAATCTTGAACACTTCCACTTCGGCGAAGGGCTGGGCGCGGAGCTGGCGCCGGGTGCCAATGGCGGCGGCGGGCCGCAGCCCGACGTGCTGAACTACGCCTGGCGGGACTACGGCAATCGGGTGGGCGCGTGGCGGGTGCTCGAGATGCTGGACGAACTCGCCCTGCCCTGCACCGTGCTGGCCAACAGCGCGATGTACCGGCACGCGCCGCAGCTGATGGCGGCGCATCGCGCGCGCGGCGACGAGGTGGCGGGCCACGGCCGCACCAACAGCGAGCGGCAGAGCACCTTGCCGGAGGCGGAGGAGCGCGCGCTGATCGCCGAGGCGACCGAGACCATCGCGCATCACGAGGGCACGGCGCCGCGCGGCTGGCTGTCGCCCTGGATCGCCGAGAGCCGCGCGACGCCCGACCTGCTGCGCGCGGCCGGCTACCGCTACACGCTCAACTGGTGTTCCGACGACCAGCCGGTGTGGCACAGCACGCGCGCCGGGCGGCTGCTGGCGGTGCCCTACGGGCAGGAGATCAACGACATCCCGGCGATCGTGGCGCGCAAGGACGGGGCGCGAGAGTTCGCGGAGATGATCGTGGACGACTTCGACGAGCGGCTGCGGCAGGTGCGCGACGGGCGTGCGCAGGTCATGGGCATCGCGCTGCACCCCTACCTGATCGGACAACCCTATCGCCTGCGCGCGCTGCGCGGCGCGCTGGAACATATCCTCCGGCGACGGGCGGAGGTGTGGATCTGCACGGCGGGCGCGATCCACGACCACGTGCTGACGCTGCCGCCGGGCAGCGTCGCGGGCGACGCGGTGTAGGCGCCGGCGCCGTGGATGCGCCGGGGCGAAAGAACGATTTCGTGCGGCAACCGGTGATCGGTGGAAGCGCCCCTGCGCAGGAGCTACCTCACCACTCGTGCAAAAGAATGAGGCAGAGCGCGGGCCGGGTCCGTTGCGGGCCACCTTTCGGGTGGTGAGCCGCTGGGACAACGGCTTCCAGGGCGAGATCGCGCTCGTCAACCGCGGGCGCGACGCGCTGGAAGGCTGGAGCCTCGCCTTCCGCCCCGGCTGGCAGCTGGTGGAAATGTGGAACGGGCGCTGCCACGCCGAAACCGACGGCACGCTGACCGTCGAGGCGGGGGACGTGGCGCAGGTGCTGCCGCCGGGGACCGGCACCAGCATCGGCTTCATCGCGAGCGGCCTGCCGGACGATCCGCCGGCCCTGCACTGCGAAGCGCGCCGATCCCCGGCGGCGCTGTCGCGCAGCTTCCGGCCGGTGCGGCACCGCGCGCGCCAGGAAGAGGGTTCCGCGCAGTCGGCCTGACGCGCGGGCCGTGCCGCGGCCGGATCGCACGCGCGGCCGCCAGCGAGCCGCCCGAATTTTCGCCCGTGGTGGTTTCCGCCGGGCTTCGGCCGGGGCGGCCGTTACCCTCGTCAGGTCCTTGCCATTGCGGCAGACCGAACCGCATCACCACGCGATCCCCGCTTCGGAGAGGGAGGCTATTGGTCCCACCCGTGTTTCGGCGCGGCTGGTGTCGGCACGCGCGGCACCGGCGGCGTCATCCCAGCAGCCGGTCCAGCGCGGCGCGGTAGTCGCGCGCGATGGCGCCGGCCTCGACGTGCTGGCCACCTTCCACCACCGCCCGTCCGCCCACGATCACGCTGCGCACCGGATTGCCCTGGCCCGAGAAGATCCAGCTGTCGAGCAGCGCGTTCCCGTCCCGCCCGTAGAGCGTCGGGTGCTCGGGATCGAGTTCCACGAAGTCGGCGCGGTGACCCGGCAGCAGGGCGCCGATCGCCCGGCCGCTCGCCTGCGCACCGCCGGCCAGCGCCAGGTCCAGGAGGTTGCGGCCGGGATGCGGGTGGTCCTCGTCGGTGGCCACGGCGCGCTCGCGCAGGGCGAGGCGCTGGCTGGTTTCAAGCAGGCGGAGTTCCTCGCGCGGGGCGGTGCCGACATGGCTGTCGGTGCCGATGCCGAAGCGCCCACCGGCCGAGAGCCAGGTGGCGAGATCGAAGACGCCGTCGCCCAGCGAGGCTTCGGTGGTCGGGCAGAGGCCCGCCACAGCGCCGGTGCGGGCCAGCGCCTCGGATTCCGCCGAGGTCAGGTGGGTGCAGTGGATCAGGCACCAGCGGCGATCCAGCGGGGCGTTCAGCAGCAGCCATTCCACCGGCCGCGCGCCGGTGGCGGCGAGGCATTCCTCGACCTCGCGCACCTGCTCGGCGGCGTGGATGTGGATCGGGCCCTCGTGGTCGGCGACCGCCTGCAGCATCTCGGGCGTCACGGCGCGCAGCGAGTGCGGGGCGATGCCGGTGGCGGCCTGCCCGTCGCCCTTGGTGGCTTCGCGGCAGTTCTCAAGGATGCGGCCGAAGCCGAAGAGATCGTTGAGGAAACGCCGCTGCCCGGGCACCGGGTCGCGCCCGAAGATGCCGCCGTAGCGGTACAGGCTGGGCAGGAGGGTGATGCCGATGCCGGTGCGGCGCGCGGCCTCGAGGTGGCGCAGCGCCATCTCGGCCGGAGCGGCGTAGGGCGTGCCGTCGGGCTGGTGATGTAGGTAGTGGAACTCGGCCACCGAGGTGAAGCCGTGGGTGAGGAGTTCGGCATAAAGCATTGATGCTACGGCTTCCGCATCCTCCGGCCGGAAGCGGTTGACGAAGCGGTACATGGTGTCGCGCCAGGTCCAGAAGCTGTCGCGCCCGGCCTCGGGCGGGGAGCGGCGCTCGGCCAGGCCGGCCATGGCGCGTTGGAAGGCGTGGGAATGGAGGTTGGGGATGCCGGGCACGGTGACGCCGCGCAGGCGACGGCCGCCCAGGCGCAGCGTGTCCATCGGCTCGGCGCCCGTTTCGACCGAGAGGATGTTTCCCGCAGCATCAACGGTGAAGGCGACGTCCTTCTCCCAGCCTGTCGGCAGCAGCGCGGTGTCGGCGTGGAAGGCGCGGGTCATTGCGCGGCCTCCGCTGCCCGCCAGGCGACGCGGCTGAGGTAGCTGTCGAGGAAGCGGCGCAGGCGGTCCTCGCGCGGATGGGTGAAGACCTCGGCGGTGGAACCGTCCACCAGCACGCGGCCCGCTTCCATGAACAGGGCGCGGGTGGCGACACCGGCGATGAAGCCCATCTCGTGGCTGACCACCAGCATGGTCAGCCCTTCGCGCGCGAGGTCGCGGATCACGTCCAGCACCTCGGTGGTCAGTTCCGGGTCGAGGCTGGCGGTGGGCTCGTCGAACAGGATCAGCCGCGGGCGCGCGGCCAGCGTGCGGGCGATGGCGACGCGCTGCTGCTGGCCGCCGGACAGGGTGGCGGGCTTGCGCTCGGCCAGGGCCGCGAGGCCGACGCGATCGAGCATCCGGCGGGCGATGGCGCGGGCCTCCTCACGGCCGGTCTTGCGCGCCACGCGCAGCGGCATGGCCACGTTCTCCTCGGCCGAGAGGTGCGGCCAGAGGGCGAAGTTCTGGAACACCATGCCCACCGCACCGTCGCCGGGGCGGGCCAGCTTGCCCTCCACCGTGACGCTGCCGCCGCTGAGCGGGTCGAGGCCGGCGATGCAGCGCAGCAGCGAGGACTTGCCCGAACCCGAGGGTCCGATGATGCCCAGCACCTCGCCGCGTGCCACGGACAGGTCGATGTTGCGCAGGATCTCGTGGTCGCCGACGCGGCGTTCGAGGCGGGTGACGCGGAGCAGTTCCGTCATGCCGCGAGCAGCCGCGCGGTGGTGCGCTCGGCCCGGCGGCCGGCAAAGGACATCGCCTCCACCAGCGCCCAGTAGAAGAGCGCCAGCACCGCCATGGCGGGGGCGTAGCGGAAGGTGGCGCTGCCGACGCTGGTGACCTGGAAGGTGATCTCGGGGACGGTGATGATCGACAGGACCGCCGTTTCCTTCAACAGGATGATGGTGAGGTTGACCAGCGCGGGCAGTGCCGCCAGGGCCGCGCCGGGCAGCAGGATGCGGAGCACCGACTGCGCGTGGCTCAGCCCCAGCAGCCGGGCCGCCTCCAGCCGCGAGGGCGGGATGGCCGCGAAGCCGCCGCGAAAGACCTCGGAATAATAGGCAGCACCATAGACCGAGAGCGAGAGCAATCCCGCCGCCACCGGCGTCAGCGTCAGTCCCACGAAGGGGCCGCCGTAGTAGAGCAGGAAGCTCTGGATCAGGAAGGGCGTGCCGCGCACGAGCTCGACGGCGGCCGTCAGCACCCAGCGCAGCGGGCGCGGGCCGAGGTGTCGGCCGCAGGCGACGAGCAGGCCGAGGATGAGGCCCAGCACGGCGCCGCCGAGCCAGGTGAGCAGCGTCAGCGGCAGGCCGGCGAGCGCCGCCGCCAGCGACTGGACGAGGATGTTCATGCCGGCTGCCGCCGGGCGGCGCCGACGCCCAGCAGCACGAGGTTAAGCACGAGGTAGAAGACCCCGGCCAGGAGGTAGGATTCCAGCGGCATGAAGGTCGAGGCGGCGATGGCCTGGGCGTTGCGGGTGATCTCGGTGATGCCCACCACCGACACCAGCGCGGAGGCCTTCAGGATCATGGTGGCCTCGCCGATCAGGGCCGGCCGCATGGCGGCCAGAGCGATCGGCAGGCGGATGCGTAGAAAGGTCTGGCGTGGCGTCAGGCCGGACAGGCGCGCGGCCTCGATCGCGGCCGGTGGCACGGTGGACAGGCCGCCGCGCAGGATCTCGGCGGCGTAGGCGGCGCAGCACAGGCCCAGCATCCCCACCGCCGCGGCCCAGGGCGAGACGTCGAGGCCGACGAAGGGCAGCACGTAGTAGGCCAGCAGCAACTGCACCAGCAGCGGCACGCCGCGGAAGAAGGAGATGTAGAGCGCGGCGAAGACCCGGGCCGGTCGCGACGGCGCGGTGGCCGCGGCCGCGATCACGGCGCCGATCGTGAAGCCCAGCGCGATGCCGGCCAGCGAGACCAGCACCGTGTTGGCCGCGCCGGTGAGCAGCGCGGGCCAGGCCTCCGCCAGGAAGGCGGCGTCGAACATGGGGGTGCGGTCAGACGGCGGGGTCGGTGACCCGGGCCGGCACGTCGAAGCTCTGGCCGAACCACTTGTTCTGCGCGGCGGCCAGGCGACCGTCGGCGCGCATCTTGTCGATGGCGGCGTCGATGGCGTCGAGCAGCGGCTTGCTATCCTCGTCCTTGCGGCCGAGGAAGCCGAAATAGCTCTTGGTGCCGAAGGTCGGCAGCACGGTCGCGAAGACGTTGGGGCGCTGCTTGGCGGTATAGGCGATGTTGGGCAGCGAGTTGCCCACGGCCACGATGCGGCCGGCGGCGAGGTCGGCATAGGCCTCGGAGAAGGACACGTATTCCCGCACCTCGGCCTTGCCGGGCAGCGTGTCCACGAAGGCCTGCATCTGCTGGAGCTGCGAGGTGGCCTTGCCGGAGCCCACCGCCTTGCCGGCCACGTCCTCGGGCTTGTTGATGGTCTTGTCCGAGGCACGCTTCATGAAGGCCACCGTCGCCTCGGCGATGGGGGCAGTGAAGCGGTAGCGCTCGGAGCGTGCCTTGGTGATGGTGGCGGGGCCGCCGACCATGTCGTAGCGGCCGGCATCGAGGCCGGGCAGCACGGATTCCCAGGGCAGGTCCTGGAAGACGACTTTGACGCCGAGTTCCTTGCCAATTTCGGCGAAGAGGTCGGCGTTGAGCCCGACCTGCTTGCCGGCCTCGGTAAAGTCGAAGGGGGCGAAGTGGAATTCCGAGGCCACGGTCAGCGTGCCGGCGGATTTGGCCTTCGCCAGCGCGTCGGCGGCGCGCGCCAGGCGCGGGGCGGCCAGCGCCGCGACCGAGGCGGCGGCGAGCGCCAGCACGGGGCGGCGGCTGAAGGGGCGGCTGAGGGGCGTCGCGCGCTCAGGATTATGGGCGGGCCGCTCGCCGCGCTTCGCGTCTGCGGGAAGGTCCGTCATCGTCGCTCTCCGGGTGGGGTCCTAGACCCCGAGGCTGCCGTTCGGCCGTGCGCGGCGCGTGTGTCACGCCATCGTTACGGGCGAGGTTGACCCAGTGGAAGGCGGACGTAAAGCTGCCCCGCGAAGCTTTCGACGTTCCTCCCTGGAGGTTCCCCCATGAGTGCCACGCTGCCCGTGATCGACGTCACCGCGCTGCGCGCCGGGCGAGCGGGCGCCCTGGAGGAGACCGGCGCCGCGATCCGTGCGGCCTGCACCGGACCGGGCTTCTTCTACATCAGCGGTCACGGCGTGCCCGAGCCGGTGATCGAGGCGGCCGTCGCTGCGGCGGCCGGCTTCTTCCGCCTGCCGGAGGCGCAGAAGCGACGGGTCGCCGCCAACAAGCTGCACCGCGGCTGGCACGCCATGGGCGGCGCGTTGATGGAGGGCGCCCGGCACGCCGACCGCAAGGAGTTCTTCAGCCTGGGCCTCGAGCTGCCGGAAAGCGACCCGGCCGTGCGGGCTGGCGAGCCGCTGCGGGGGCCGAACCAGTGGCCGGATTTCGCGCCGGCGATGCAGCCGGCCTTCGCGGACTACTTCCACGAGATCGGCCGGGCCGGGGCGTCGCTGCTCTCGGCCGTGGCGGTGAGCCTAGGGCTGAGCCCGGAGTTCTTCGCGGCGCATTACCGTAAGCCGCTGCAGCGGACGCAGGCGATCTACTACCCGCCGCAGCCCGCCGGTTCGGCGGCGGATGAGTTCGGGTTGGCGCCGCACACGGATTTCGGCTGCATCACCCTGCTCTGGCAGGACAACAACGGCGGGTTGCAGGTGCGCGAGCGCCAGAGCGGCGACTGGATCGAGGCCCCGCCCCTGCCCGGCACGCTGGTGGTGAACGTCGGCGACCTGCTGGCGCGCTGGAGCAACGACCGCTTCGCCTCCACGCCGCACCGGGTGCTGAACCGCTCGGGCCGGGAGCGCTTCTCGATCGCGACCTTCTACGACCCGGATTTCGGCGCGACGGTGGACCCGCGGGCGCTCGGCGCGCCCGAGGCGGAGGCGCTGTACGAGCCGGTGACCGCCGGGGCGCATATCCTCGGGCGCTTCGACCGCGCCTTCGGGTATCGCAAGGCGCTGGCGACGCAAGCGGCGGCGGCTGGGGGAGCGGCGTAGCGCCGGTTTCCCGGGTTCCGGCGCGTCACACCGGCGTGGCGGCCTCGGGCGCGGTGAGGGCCGCGAGAACGGCGCTGCGCAGCGACCAGACGCGGTCGTAGATCAGGCGGGCGGCCTCCACCCCCCGTCCCTCCGCCACGGCTTGCAGCAGCGCCGCGCGGTCCGCCGGCTCTTCCGGCAGGTCCGTCCCGTGGCGGGCGGCGAAGGCCAGCATGCGCGAGGACTCGTCGAGCAGGCGCGAGACCCCCTGCGCGAGGCGGGTGTTGCCCGACAGCACGGCGATGGCCTGATGCAGGGCGCGGCTGTCCGGCGGCGCTTCCGCCGAGAGCAGTGCTTCCAACTGGCGCCGGGCCGACGGATCGGTGCGGGCGGCGGCGCGGCGGGCACCCTCGGGCTCCAGCAGCAGGCGAAGGTCGAAGACTTCGTGGATGTCGCGGATGGTGATCAGCGACACGACCCAGCCGCGACGGGCGACCGAGCCGACCAGCCCTTCCTCGGCCAGCCGCGCCAGCGCGGCGCGGATCGGCGCCTTGCCCAGGCCCAGGCGCTGCGAGGCCGCAGTTTCCGAGAGGGTTGCGCCGGGCAGCAGGTCGCAGCTGAGGATTTCCTGGCGCAACTGGTGCAGCGCCTGGAGCGTGAGGGGAAGCGCACCGCCGTCTTCTGTCATGCCGTCGCCTCACCCTCTGACATGTCAGTAGGAGCATTGCCGCTGTGGCGAGGCTCCGCAAGGCGGCAGGCAAAGAAAAACCCCGGCACGTTTCCGCACCGGGGTTTGATCCTGGGCCCGGAGGCCGGGGATCAGTTGTCCTTGAGGACCACGGCCTGGCGGCCGCGCTGACCATCACGGACTTCCAGCGCGACCTTCTGGCCCTGCTGGACATCCTGGACTCCGGCGCGCTGCAGGACGGAGGAGTGCAGGAACACGTCCTGGCCACCATCGTCGGGCGTCACGAAGCCGAAGCCGCGAACCTGATCGAACCACTTCACGGTGCCGCCGATGGGGTAGCTCGGGC
The DNA here is from genome assembly GCF_042433915.1 of Roseomonas elaeocarpi. NCBI lineage: Bacteria > Pseudomonadati > Pseudomonadota > Alphaproteobacteria > Acetobacterales > Roseomonadaceae > Roseomonas > Roseomonas elaeocarpi. Next base: position 20,358 of record NZ_JBHLUN010000021.1, read on the forward strand.
CACCCTCGTCACGGCCACCGAAGCCGCCACGCTGCGGGCGATCGCCGAAGTTGCCGCGCGGGGCACCGAAGCCGCCACGGTCGCCGCCGCCGAAGCCACCGCGGTCACCACCGCCGAAGCCGCCGCGCGGGGCACCGAAGCCACCACGATCGCCGCCGCCGAAGCCGCCACGGTCACCGCCGAAGTCGCGACGCGGGGGACGGTCACCGAAGCCGCCGCCGCCACCGAAGCCGCCGCGGTCGCCGAAGTCGCGGCGGGGCGGACGGTCACCGAAGTCACGACGGGGGGGACGGTCACCGAAACCGCCGCCAGCCTGACCGCCGGGACCCTTCTTCAGCTCGGAGATGCGCGTGACCAGACGACGACCCTGGCGGTCCGTACCGATTTCACACACGAGCTTGTCGCCCGTCTCGGGCGGCTCGATCCCGGCTTCGGTCAGGGCAGAGGCGTGGAAGAACACGTCCTGTCCGTCGGGGCCAAGCACGAAGCCGAAGCCCTTGCGACCGTTGTACCACTTGACTTCGGCTTCAACGGAGCCGGTGCCACCCTGAGGGTCGTTGTCGGGAAACACTGTTTCTTTCGCCTACGCAACTCGCGCGACCCATACGGGAATGCTGGGCCGGTCTGGTTATGCTGGCACGGTGTTGCGGCGATTACCAGCCGAAAGACAACGAGCGTGCTTTTTCCCTGTTGACGGGCGCGCCGCGTAGCCGCAGCGCAGCACGGATGCCCTTGGAGGCGCCCGGACGCCCCCTCGGGCGCCCCGTCGGACACCCCACCGGCCGGCTCAGCCCGCCTCGATCACGGCGCGCTTGGCCATTACGGTGACGAGGCTGGCGCGGTACTCGACGCCGCCGTGGATGTCGTCGTTCAGCATGTCGGGCGATTGCCGGATCGCGGCCACGGCCTCGGGCGACCAGTTCGCCGTCAGCGCCGCTTCCATCTCGGTCTGCCGGAACACGCCGGGGCCGGCGCCGTTCACCGCGACGCGCACGCCCTGGGGGCCGCGCGCCACGAAGACGCCGGCCATGACGTAGCGCGAGGCGGGGTTGCGCATCTTGGCGTAGCCGGCCTTCTCGGGGATGGGGAAGCGGATCGCCACCAGCAGCTCGTCCATCTCCAGCGCCGTGGTGAACATGCCCTGGAAGTAGTCGTCGGCCTCGATCTCGCGCCGGTCGGTCACGAAGGTGGCGCCCAGCGCCATCGCCGCCGCCGGGTAGTCGGCGGCCGGATCGTTGTTGGCCAGGCTGCCGCCCATGGTGCCGCGGTTGCGGACCTGCGTGTCGCCCAGCATGCCGGCCATCTTCGCCAGCGCCGGGATGGCGGCCCGGACCTGCGCGTCCTCCTCCACCTCGCGGTGGCGGGTCATGGCGCCGATCACCAGCGCGTCCCCTTCCCGCCGGATGCCGCGCAGCTCGGCGATGCCGCTCAGGTCCACCAGTGAGGACGGACGGTTCAGCCGGTGCTTCAGCGCGGGCAGAAGGGTCTGGCCGCCCGAGATCGCCTTGGCGTCCGGGTCGGCGGCGAGCAGCGCCACGGCATCGGCGACGCTACCGGGCTTGTGGTAGGCGAAGTCGTACATCGTTCCCTCCCCCCTTACTCGGCGGCCTGGGCGGTGACGCGGCCGTGCATCACGTGCTGCGCCGCGTCGATTGCCGCCACGATGTTGTGGTAGCCGGTGCAGCGGCACAGGTTGCCTTCGAGCCCGTGGCGGATCTCGGCGTCGCTCAGGCCTTCGGGGTGCTTGTTCACCAGGTCGATCGCCGACATCACCATGCCGGGCGTGCAGAAGCCGCACTGCAGGGCGTGGTGCTCGCGGAAGGCCTCCTGCATCGGGTGCAGCGTGCCGTCGGGCGCGGCGAGACCCTCGATCGTCAGGACCTCGGCGCCGTCGGCCTGGAGCGCCAGCAGCGTGCAGCTCTTCACGCTGTCGCCGTTGACGTGGACGACGCAGGCGCCGCACTGGCTGGTGTCGCAGCCGACATGGGTGCCGGTGAGGCGCAGCTTCTCCCGCAGCAGTTCCACCAGGAGGGTGCGGCCTTCGACCTCGACCGTGTGACGCGTGCCGTTCACGCTGAGCGAAACCTGGGGCATCGCGCGTTTCCTCGTGCAGGGTGCCGGCTGGCACTGTATTCGATGGACGCCGAAGGGTCGCGCCACCGGCCGCGCCGCGTCAAGGCATTGAGGCCGTGAGAATAATTCGCAACCGGCCGCCGCCCTCGCGGGCTGCCCTCCCGCACGCGGCGTGGCACGTCCGGCGAAAGCGGGCGTGATCCGGCCCCGCCATGCGTGTCAGGGAGCTGGCGCGCCGAGCCGGACGGTGACCTGGACCTGCGCCACGACCTCGCTTTCCCCGGCCTCCGTGGCCATAGGCGGGGGCGGCACGGCCCTGGCCATCGCCAGGTTGCCATAGACGGGCGGCCTCGGGATCGCGGCGGGGTCGACCTCGATGCGGGCGATGGGGCCCAGCGCGGTGCCCGCCGCCTTCGCGATCGCGCCGGCGCGGCGCAGCGCCGTGCGGGTGGCCTCGGCCGCGAGTTCCTCCCGCGCCGCCTCGACCTCCTCCTCCCTGGGCGACGAGCCGGACTGGGCGAGGCCGGAGCCGCCATTCTCCAGGCTGCCCGACAGCAGCGCCGGCAGCCGGTCCGGCACGGTGCGGAAGGACACGCTGGTACGGCCGGTATAACCGGTGATGCGGTTGGGCTGGTTACGGACTTCCTGCGTTTCCGGGTCGAAGCTCGTGCTCTCGGTGCGGAGGCGCTCGGCACCCTGGGCGCGCAGGTAGTTCAGGAGCGTGGTCGCCCGCTGCGCCAGGGCGCTGGCCGTGGCCGGGATGTCGCGGCCATGCACCTCGATCGACACGGTGGCGTCGGACACGGTGGCGGGCAGGCGTCGGCGTGCCTCGGCGGCCACCACGATCACGCCCGGCTGGATGGCCTGGACGGGAGTGCCGGGACTGGCAGGTGCGGGGATCGGCGCTGCGGTTCGCGTCTCGACCTGGGGTTGCGGCTGGCTGTCCGCGGCCGTCTGGGCCCCGGCGCCCGCGGGTGCCAGCGCCAGCAGCGTGAGCAACCCGAGGCGCCGCACGAGGGCGGGATGGCGGATCGGGGTCATCGGCGTTTCCTTGCCCGGGCAACGAGGGGCGGCATCCTTGCCCGGGGGTTCCGCCGGCGGCAAGGGCGCCCTCCCCCGGCTCCACCGCCTACGGTGTCCTGAGGCGCGAGCCCCAGCGCGTGACACCCGGAGCGTGACCGCCGGGACGTGACCCCTGAGGCTTGAGCCCGGGGCCTTGGACCCGCAGTGTCCGGACCGGCGGTTCCGTGCCGCCGGCCCGGGCGCCGGTTCAGGCCGCGGCGAGCGGCGTGTTGCGGGCCAGCGGGTTCTCGGCCGCCGGCAGGTCATGCAGGTGGCAGGCCGCGAAATGCCCGCTCTCGGTCGGCTGCAGCCGCGGCTCGTCCACCCGGCAGCGGTCGAAGACGTAGGGGCAGCGGGTGTGGAAGCGGCAGCCCGAGGGCGGGTTGATCGGGCTCGGCACGTCGCCCTTCAGCACGATGCGCTTGCGGGCCGCGCCGGGCTCAGGCACCGGCACGGCCGAGAGCAGCGCCTCGGTATAGGGGTGCTTGGGTGCGGCGAAGAGCTCACGCCGCGGCGCGACCTCGACGATCTTGCCCAGGTACATCACCGCGACCCGGTGCGTCATGTGCTCCACGATCGCGAGGTCGTGGCTGATGAACAGCAGCGCGAGGCCGAGCTCCTTCTGCAGGTCGCCCAGCAGGTTGACGATCTGCGCCTTGACCGAAACGTCCAGCGCCGAGACGGCCTCGTCGCAGATGATCAGGCTGGGGTCGGCGGCCAGCGCCCGGGCGATGCCGATGCGCTGCCGCTGCCCGCCGGAGAACTCGTGCGGCCAGCGGTTGATGGCCTCGCGCGGCAGGCGGACGGTGTCCATCAACTCGTTGAGCCGCTTGTCCAGCGCGGCGCCGTCCTTGGCCAGGCCGAAGTTGCGGATCGGCTCGGCCAGGATGTCGCGCACCCGCATGCGGGGGTTGAGCGAGGAGAACGGGTCCTGGAACACCACCTGCATCTGGCGGCGGCGCTTGCGCAGCGTGCCGAGCGGCATGGTGTCGATGCGGGTGCCTTCCAGCACCACCTGCCCGTCGGTGATGTCGAAGAGACGCAGGATGGCCTTGCCGACGGTGGACTTGCCGCAGCCGGATTCGCCGACGATCGAGAGGGTTTCGCCGCGGTTGACGTGGAAGGAGACGCCGTCCACCGCGTAGACGTAGCCCTTCACGCCGCCGAGCAAGCCGCCGCGCAGGGGGTAGTGCTTCTTGAGGTCCAGGACCTCCAGGACCGGCTGTTCACGGGTCCCGGTGGAAACGGGGGCGACGCTCATGCGGCGATGGCCTCCTTCTCGGAATAATGGCAGGCGGCGAGGTGCGCGGGGGCCTTGGGCTCCAGCGCCGGGGCGACCTCGCGGCAGAACTGGGTGACCTTGGGGCAGCGGCCGGCGAAGACGCAGCCCTGGATCTTGGTCTTGAGGCTGGGCACGAGGCCCGGGATCTCGGCCAGGCGCTCGGTCTCGCCGGTCAGGGACGAACCCAGCTTCGGCACGGCGCCGAGCAGCCCCTCGGTATAGGGGTGCTTGGGTGCGCGGAAGAGCTCCTGCACCGAGGCTTCCTCGACCTTGCGGCCGGCGTACATGACGATCACGCGCTCCGCCACCTCGGCCACCACGCCGAGGTCGTGGGTGATCAGCACGATGGCAGCACCCACGCGGTGCTTGAGGTCGCGCATCAGGTCCAGGATCTGCGCCTGGATGGTGACGTCGAGCGCCGTGGTCGGTTCGTCGGCGATCAGCAGCTTCGGGTTGCAGGCCAGCGCCATGGCGATCATCACGCGCTGGCGCATGCCGCCGGAGAGCTGGTGCGGGTATTCGCGCACGCGCCGCTCCGGCGCCGGGATGCCGACGAGCTTGAGCATCTCGATCGCGCGGTTCTCGGCCTGCTTGCCGGTCATGCCCTGGTGGAGGCGGAGCGACTCACCGATCTGGCGCCCGATGGTGAGCACCGGGTTCAGCGAGGTCATCGGCTCCTGAAAGATCATGCCGATCTCGTTGCCGCGGATGTCGCGCATCTCGCGGTCCGAGAGCTTGAGCAGGTCGCGGCCGTTGAAGCGGATCTCGCCCGCGATCCTGCCCGGCGGCTCGGGGATCAGGCGCAGCACCGACATGGAGGTGACGGACTTGCCGCAGCCGGACTCGCCCACGATCGCCACCGTCTCGCCGGCGTTGACGTGGAAGGAAAGCCCGTCGACGGCGCGGTTCACGCCGCCGTCGGGGGTACGGAAATGAGTCTGGAGGTTCTCGACCTCGAGTAGAGCCATCAGTTCAGATCCTCTTGGCCGCGCGCGGGTCGAGCGCGTCGCGCAGGCCGTCGCCGAGCAGGTTCACCGCGAGAACGGCGAGCGACAGGAAGGCGGCGGGAAAGAAGACGATGTAGGGCTTCACCTGCCAGAGCGCCCTGCCCTCGGCCATGATGTTGCCCCAGGAGGGGATGATCGGCGGGGTGCCGGCGCCGATGAAGCTCAGGCTCGCCTCGATCAGCATGGCGGCGGCCCAGATATAGGTCGCCTGCACCGTCATCGGTGCCACGGTGTTGGGCAGGATGTGGCGCAGGATGATCATCGGCGTGCGGGTGCCCGACGCCACGGCGGCGTCGACGTAGGGTTGTTCGCGCAAGGACAGCACCACGCCGCGCACCAGGCGCGACACGCGCGGGACCTCGGCGATGGTGATGGCCAGCACCACGTTGCCGACCGAGCCGCGGCTGAGCGCCATCAGCGCGATGGCGAGCAGGATCGAGGGGATCGACATCAGCCCGTCCATGACGCGCATGATGATGCTGTCGGCCCAGCGCACGAAGCCCGCGAAGAGGCCGATGGCCAGCCCGATGATCGAGGCGAAGAAGGCGGTGCCGAAGCCCACGATCAGCGACACGCGGGTGCCGTAAAGGACGCGCGAATACACGTCGCGGCCCAGCATGTCGGTGCCGAACCAGTACTGGGCCGAGGGCTCCCGCACGCGGCGGGCGGGCGCCAGCGCGGTCGGGTCCACGGTGCCGAGGTAGGGGGCGAAGATGGCGATCAGCACCAGCAGGGCGAGCAGGAAGCCGCCCAGCGCGATGGTGGGGTGACGCCGGATAAAGCCCCAGGCGCCGCGGCGGGCGCGCGCCACGGGCATGATGTCGGGCATCACGGGCGCGGCCGCGGTGCTCCGCGGCGCGAGGACGGTGGTGCTCAATAGCGGATCCTCGGGTCGAACAGGGTGTAGAGCAAGTCGATGCAGAGGTTGACGATGACGTAGGTGAAGGAGAACAGCAGCACCACGCCCTGGATGATCGGGTAGTCACGGCGCAGGATGGCGTCCACCGTCAGGCGGCCGAGGCCGGGGATGGCGAAGACGCTCTCGGTCACGACGGCGCCGCCGATCAGCAGCGCGATGCCCAGGCCGATCACCGTGACGATCGGCACGGCGGCGTTCTTCAAGGCATGGAGGAACAGGATGCCGCGCTGGCCAACGCCCTTGGCGCGGGCGGTGCGAACGTAGTCCTGCTGGAGGACTTCCATCATGGTGGCGCGGGTGATGCGGGCGATCAGCGCGATATAGGCGCTGCCGAGCGCCACGGCCGGCAGGATCAGGTTCTTGAACCAGGGCCAGACGCCGTTGGCGATGGGGGTGTAGCCCTGCACCGGCACCCAGCCGAAGCGCAGCGCGAAGAAGTAGGCCAGGATATAGCCCACCACGAAGACCGGCACCGAGAAGCCCAGCACCGCGAAGGCCATCACCAGACGGTCCACCCAGGAACCCGACTTCCAGGCGGCCACGACACCCATCGGCACCGCGATCACCACGGCGATCAGGAGCGTCAGCACCATCAGCGACAGGGTCGGCTCGATGCGCTGCGCGATCATGGTGCTGACCGGCAGGTTGGTGAAGATCGAGGTGCCGAGGTCGCCCTGGATGATGTGCCAGGCCCATTCGCCGAAGCGGACGAGGAAGGGCCTGTCCAGGCCCAGCGTGGCGCGGATGCGCTCAACATCGGCGGGGGTCGCCTGATCACCCGCGATCACCGCGGCCGGGTCGCCCGGCGCGAAGTAGAGCAGCGAGAAGACGAAGAGCGCCACGATCACCATCACCGGGATCGTCGCGAGAATGCGTCTGATGATGTAGGAAAGCATGATTGATTATGCCTTGGACACGCCCCAGAAGATAGGCATTGGTGCCTGAATGACTCCGGATACATTCTTTCGCCAAGCCTGATAGGCCAGGAAGAAGCCGGTGGGCGCGAAGACCACGTCCTCCACCGCCGCGGCGTTGAGGCGGTCGATGGCGGCCTTGGCGCTGGCCTCGTCGGTGGCGTCGAACCACTCGTCGCGCGCCTTTTCCACGGCCGGGCTGGAAGGCCAGCCGAACCAGGCCCCATCGCCATTGGCGCGGATACCGGAATAGCCGGCAGGGTTGGCGCAGTCGGCGCCGCCGAACCACGAGAAGAAGATGTTCCAGCCGCCCTGACTGACCGGCGACTTGCTGGCCCGGCGGGTGCCGGTGGTGCCCCAGTCGGTGGCGACGTAATCCACGTTGAAGCCCACCGAGCGCAGGGCCTCGGCCGTGACGTCGCCCTGGGTCTTCACGATCGGCTGGTCCTGCGCCACCAGCATCACCACCGGCGTGCCGTCGTAGCCCGAGGCCTTGAGCGCGGCGCGGGCGGCGTCGAGGTTGCGGGGGCCTTTCAGGATCTCGCCCCCGGCTTCGGTGTAAAGGGTGGTGTCGGGGGTGAAGTAGCCGCCGACCTGCCGCCACAGCTTGTGGTCCTCGCCCACCAGGGCGCGCATGCAGTCCTCCTGGTCGATCGCCATCAGCACGACCCGGCGGACCTCCGGCTTATCGAAGGGCGGCAGCAGGTGGTTCATGCGGAACACGCCGATGTTGCCCAGCGGGTCGGCGATGTCGAGGCGCAGGTCCGGGTTGGACTGCAGCACGGGCACGAGGTCGGTGATGGGGTTCTCCCACCAGTCCACCTCGTTGTTCTGCAGGGCCGCGACGGCGGTGGCGGGGTCGGGCATGACCTTCCACTCGATGCGATCCACCAGGGCGTGCTTGCCGCCGGCCAGCCAGTCGGGCTTTTCCTCCCGCGGGGCGTAGCCGTCGAAGCGGGCGAAATGCGCCTGCGCACCGGGCACCCACTCGTCGGTGAGGAAGCGGAAGGGGCCGGAGCCGACGTATTCCTTGATCTGCTGGAACGGGTCGGTCTTCGCGATCCGCTCGGGCATGATGAAGGCGATGGGCGCGTTGGTCTTGCCCAGCGCCAGCAGCAGCTTCGGATAGGGCTTCCTGAGCACCCAGCGGAAGCTGCGGTCGTCCACCGCCACGAGTTCCTGCTGGATGGCGCGGATCATCTGGCCCATGGGGTCGCGCACCGCCCAGCGGTTCAGGCTCGCCACCACGTCGCGCGACAGCACCGGCGTGCCGTCGTGGAAGCGCAGGCCCGGACGGAGGCGGAAGGTCCAGGTGAGGCCGTCGGCGGAGGTTTCCTCGCTTTCCACCATCTGGCGCTGCGGCCGGATGCGGCTGTCGACGCCGTAGAGCGTGTCCCACACCATGGTGGCGGCGTTGCGGACCACGAACTGCGTGCCCCAGATCGGGTCGAAATTGGCGAGGTTGCTCTGCGGCACGAAGCGCAGCGTGCCCGCGGCCGCGCCGCGCGACACGGCGGGCTGCGCCAGCGCGGAGCGGCCGGACCCACCGGCGGCCAGGATGGTCCCACCGAGGCCGGTGCCGGCCTTGAGGAAGCTACGCCGATCCATGTGATCTCCTGCGCCGGCCGCGATGCGGCGGGTGATGGGCCGGGCGGCGCGCGGCCGCCCCCGTGCCGGCGCACTTGCATGCATCGTGCCAGCGGGGTGGCAGCGGGGTGGCAGCGGGGTGGCACCCGGGGTGGCCGCGGGGCCGGCGAGCGGGAGATCAGCCAGGGATCAGGGCGGAAACGTCCCCGGGGCAGCGGCCGTGCGGCCGGTGGCGGGACGCACGGCCCCTGCCCCGCCGGAGGCAGGAGGCCGGGGCCGGTTGCTCAAGCCGTGCGCTCGACGTTCCAGAACAGCGGCATGCCCTTGAGCACGCCGCTCAGGTTCCGACGGTAGCCGGTGGCCTGGAAGTACTGGCCGAGCGGCAGGTAGGGCACGTCCTCGAAGGCCTGCTTCTGCACCTCGGCCGCGAGCTTCTTCTGGGTGTCGAGGTCGGGCGCGTCGAGCCAGGCGTTCCGCAGTTCCTCAAGCTTCGGCATCGTCGGCCAGCCGAACCAGGCCTTGTCGCCGGTGCCGCGCAGCGCCTGGCTGACGGCCGGGTTGAAGATGTCGAGGCCCGCGAAGAAGGTGAAGAACACGCTCCAGCCGCCCTTGGCCGGCGCTTCGCGGCTGGCGCGGCGCTGCACCACCGAGCCCCAGTCGGTGGAGATGAACTCCACTTCCATGCCGCACTTCTTGAACATGTCGGCGCCGACCTGCGCCAGGGCGTTGAGCGAGGGGAAGTCCGAGGCCGCGATCAGGGTGATCTTCTCGCCCTTGTAGCCGGCGGCCTTGAGGTCGGCCTTCACCTTGTCATAGTCGGGCTTGCTGGTGATCGCTTCCATCCCGGCGTCGCTGGCCATGGGCGTGTCGGGCGGAAAGAAGCCCACGTTCTCGCGCCACAGGGAACGGTCATCGCCGATCACCGCCGTCATGTAGTCGGCCTGGCTGACGGCACCCAGCAGGGCCTTTCGGATGGCCGGGTTGTTGAAGGGCGGGTGGAGGAAGTTGAAGCGGGCCAGCGCGCACAGGCCAGTGGGGTCGGGGATCTCCACCACCACGTTGCGGTCCTGGCGCAGCGCCGGCTGCAGGTCGGGGGTGGGCTGTTCCCACCAGTCCATCTCGCCGCCGATCAGGGCATTGCTGGCGGTGGCGCCGTCGGGGATGACGGTCCATTCGATCCGGTCGAACTTCGCGACCTTGGGGCCGGCGGTCCAGGAGGTGGTGCCGTCCTTGCGCGGCACGTAGCCCTCGAAGCGGGAATACACGATGCGCGATCCCGGCACGCGCTCGGCCGCCTCCCAGCGGAAGGGGCCGGAGCCGATCATCTCCTTGATCGGCGTGGCCGGGTCGGTCTTGGCCAGTCGCTCGGGCATCATGAAGCAGACCGGGGTGGCGGGCTTGCCCAGCGCGTCGAAGATCAGCGGGAACGGCTTCTTGAGCCGGAACAGGATGGTCTTCTCGTCGGGTGCCGAGAGTTCCTCGGTGGCGGCCATCAGTGCCCCGCCCAGCGCGTCGCGGGCGCTCCAGCGGCGGATCGAGGCCACGCAGTCCGCGGCCGTGACCGGCTTGTTGTCGTGCCACTTCAGCCCCTCGCGGAGCGTGATGGTCACGCGCTTGCCGTCCTCCTCGACCTTGTGCCCTTCCGCCATCTGCGGCTGCGGCTTGTAGTCCTCGTCGTAGCCGTAGAGCGTGTCCCAGACGAGGTAGCCGTGGTGGCGCGACACGTAGGCGGTGGTCACGATCGGGTCGGCCACGGCGAGGTCGGCCTGGGGAATGAACTTCAGCACGCGCGGCGCGGCGGGTGCGGCCGGTGCAGTGCCAGTGGCGGCGGGCGCGGCCGGGGGGGCCGCGGGCGCCTGGGCCAGAACCGGACGGCCAGCCCCGACGGCGGCGCCGATGGCCGCCACCCCGGCCAGGAGGTCACGACGAAGCATCCGGAAGTCTCCCGATCACGCGAATTGCCGCAAGGGAACCCCGACGCCGTGCCGCGCGCAAGCCCCGTGCCAGGGCCGGAGCGGCTGTGGTGGTGAGCGAGGAAGAACTCGCATCGTCTTCAAAACTAAACCTAGGATAATCCGGATCCATGATAACAGGGCCGCGAGGGTGTCCTGCGCCCGCCTGCCGGTGACGAACGGTAAACCAGCCTGCCCTTAAGGCTGGCATCGAGGCAGTAAACCTTTCGGAGACCGGCAAGAAAATGTTGCTCGTCCGTACTCCCGCGCCTGCGGAAGGCCGTTCATGAACCGCCCACCGGCGACTCCCATGGTGGCGCCGCCGCCCGACACGATCTTGTCGCGTTCGATCCGGGCGTGTCGCGGCCAGTTCACGGCGGTGGCGTTGTTCAGCGGGGTGGTGAACCTGCTGCAGCTGACGATCTCGCTGTACATGATGCAG
>NZ_JBHLUN010000022.1:0-13751 GCF_042433915.1 Roseomonas elaeocarpi
ATCGCGACCTGGCCCGACACCTCGCCCGTGGCGGGGTTGAACACGGGGGCGTATTCCCCCGCCCCGGTCTGCACCTGGCCCCCGATGAAGTGCCCGATGCGCGCGACGTCGATGGTGCTGGACATGCGGCCGATCCTTCCCAAGAGGCCATGCACAGGCGAACGTTCCGCGCGTTCAATGCCCCTGGCCCGTTGGGGCCATAATAGGCCCTGGCGGAAGGGCTGGCGAGGGCGTGGCTGCCACCGGGCGGGCGGCGCCCTGCGGGAGGGAGAGACGCCGCGGCAGGAATGCCAGGGTCAGGCGCAACGGTGCCCGGCCGCGGGCCGGACGGGCGGAACCGCACATCGAAATCTTTGCACGGCGTCGCGATGTGCGGATCATACAAGCAGGGCGTCGTGCTGTTCCCTAAAACTCAGCCAGTGCAGGCAAGATCCACCGAAGCCCCTGGGCGGGACTCGTAGGCGCTACCCTGGGCGCATCGCCACCGTGGCGCCTCGCAACAGGAGGGAGGGCAGCATGAGCACCCTGTCCATGCGTGAGCACCAGATGTTCCCCGTGCTCGACGCCGCGCAGATCGAAACCGCCCGGCGCTTCGCCAGCGGCCCGGCCCGCCGCTTCGCCCCGGGCGAGACAATCTACGCGATCGCCGAGCGGGACGCGCCGGCCTGGCTGGTGCTGGAAGGCGCGATCGACGTCATGCGCCGCGACGGGCTGAGCCTCGAGGCGCCGATCACCACGCATCGTGCCGGCCAGTTCAGCGGCGAGGTCAACCAGCTCGCCGGCCGGCCGTCGATCGCGGCCGGCCTGGCCGGGCCGGACGGCTGCGTGGCGCTGCCCTTCGACCCGGCGCATCTGCGCGCCCTGATGGTGGGATCGGCGGATGTGGGCGAGCTGGTCATGCGCGCCCTGATCCTGCGCCGCGTGAGCCTGATCGAGGAAGGCGGCGCCGGCACCATCCTGATCGGTGTGCCGGGTAGCCCGGACCTCGTTCGCCTGCAGGGCTTCCTGGCGCGCAGCGGCTTCCCGAACCTGGTGCTCGACGCGGGCGCCGAGGGCGAGGGGCGGGCGCTGGTGGAACGCACCGGCATGCGACCGGATGAGCTGCCCCTGGTCGTCTGCCCCAGCGGGGCGCTGCTGCGCAGGCCGGGCGAGGCCGAACTCGCCGCCTGCCTCGGCCTGACGCCGACCTTGGACCCTGCGGCGGTGTACGACGTCGCGGTCGTGGGCGCGGGGCCGGCCGGGCTGGCGACGGCCGTCTACGCGGCCTCCGAAGGGCTGTCGGTGATCGTGCTGGACGAGCACGCGACGGGTGGGCAGGCAGGCGCCTCGGCCAGGATCGAGAACTATCTCGGCTTCCCGACCGGCATCTCGGGTCAGGCCTTGGCGGGCCGCGCCGTCAACCAGGCGCTGAAGTTCGGCGCCGAGATCGTGCTGCCGGTGCGGATCGAGGGCCTCGACTGCTCGGGCCCGCTGCTGACCCTGCAGCTGGAGGGGGATCGCCGCATCGAGGCGCGGGCGATCGTGGTGGCGTCCGGCGCCCGCTATCGCCGGCCCGACATTCCCGACCTCGCGAGTTTCGAGGGTGCCGGCATCTCGTACTGGGCGACGCCGGTCGAGGCGCGGCTGTGCGCGGGCGAGGAGATCGCCCTGGTCGGCGGCGGCAACTCGGCGGGCCAGGCCGTGGTCTTTCTCGCACCCAAGGTCAAACGCCTGCACCTGGTCGTCCGGCGCCCGCTGAAGGCGACGATGTCGCGCTACCTGATCGACCGGATCGCGGCGCTGCCGAATGTCGAGATCCACGTCGGCACCGAGATCACGCAGCTGGAAGGCGATCGCGCTTCCGGCCTGTCCGCCGCCGTCTTTATCCGGCATTCGGACGGCGGCGTGTACCGGCGCGCGCTGCGCCACATCTTCCTGTTCATCGGGGCCGATCCGAACTCCGGCTGGCTGCAGCACTGCGTCGAGGTGGACGCCAAGGGCTTCGTCGTGACCGGGATGGGCACGCTTCCGCTGGAAACGAGCCGGCCCGGCGTCTTCGCGATCGGCGATGTCCGCGCCGGCTCGACCAAGCGCGTCGCCGCCGCCGTGGGCGAAGGTGCGGCGGTCGTCGCGCAGATCCATGCCATGATCGCCCAGCGAGCAAAGGAGCCCGCATGACGGGATGCACCCACCGCGCGACGATCAGGGAGGTCACGCCCAGCGCCCGCGGCTGCGAGGAATGCCTCAGGATCGGCAGCCCCTGGGTTCACCTCCGCCTTTGCCGCAGCTGCGGCCATGTCGGCTGCTGCGACGATTCACCGCACCGGCACGCGCGGGCGCATTTCCGCGCGACGCGACACCCGATCATCGAAGGCTACGACCCGCCGGAGGGATGGGGCTGGTGCTACGTCGATGAAATGGAGGTCGAGCTGCCGGACCAGACGCCGCAGCTGGGTCCCATCCCGCGCTTCGTGTGAGAGACGCCGCGCCGTCGGCCGGTCAGGACCCACGGCGGACCGCCTCAACTCTCGGGATGGAGGGCGATGTCGCTGCCGGCATCGCCAAGCCGCGACCAGGCGAAGCCGCTCACGCCACGGGCGCTGCCGAGGCCGGTCAGCAGCTGCTCCACCGTGCGCTCGACACGGCCGAAGCCCATCAGCTCGAAGTGCAGGCGCAGCAGCGTGGCGTCCTCCGCCACCGTGGTGCTGCGCAGGCTGAGAAGGTGCAGGGCCAACCGGTGGCTGCGCTCCAGGATCAGGGCGCGGACGGAGGCCTGCTCCGCCACGTCGCAGTCCACCGTGGCGGCGAAGGTGGTGCGCGCGCCCGTCGAGAACTGGGCGCCCAGTCGGTTGAGCTGCGCGACGACGGGACGCAGCAGCACGTTGATGACCAGGATGATCCCGGCCAATGCCGCCGCCGTGCCCGGCAGGTCGGCCCCGGTGTAAACGCCCACCGCGGCCGATCCCCAGAGCGTCGCCGCGGTGTTCAGGCCGCGCACGTTGGTGCCTTCGCGCAGGATGACGCCGGCGCCGAGAAAGCCAATGCCCGAGATCACCGATCCCGCGAGGATCGCGGGCGAAAGATCGCCGTGCAGCGCCAGCGGGAGCTGCACGAAGGCGCAGGACGCCGTCGCGACCAGCGCGTTGGTCCGCAGGCCGGCCATGCCCTGGTGCCATTGCCGCTCCATCCCGATCGCACCGCCGAGCAGCATGGCGAGCGCGAAGGTGCCGACCGCGCCGCCCGTCACGTCGTGGCCCCTTCGCTGAGGGATGCCAGCAGCGCCAGCAGCGCGACCAGCGGTGCCAGCACGAAGCACCACGCGCCGGTCGCGGCGTAGAGCGCCGCCGCCACGGCGCAGCCCAGCGCGAAGACTGCCAGCTGCGGCAGCATCAGCCGCAACCGCCCGCGCGTTTCCCGCGTCCTTTCGGTCGGAAGGCCGCGCAGCAGGTCGGCCAGGTCGATCATCACCTGCGTGGTGGTGCCCGTCATCAGGGTGCTGGGCGGAAAGGCGCCCAGGTGAAGGCGGTGGAAGCCGTTCTGCACCGCCATGGCCGTCACGAGAACCAGCCCGGTCAGCATCGCCGCGGGGGAGTCCACCGCCTGTCCCGGCAGCAGCGTCACGGCCATGCCCGCCCCCAGCACCAGCAGCACCAGCTTCAGGGTCAGAAGCAGCTGCGCTGCCGGCCGGCGGCGTTCCGTCAGACTGCGGCCAAGCAGGGTGGTCAGCAGAACAACGAGCCCGAAGGTCGGCAGGGCGAGCAGCTTGGTCACCACGCCGGCGCTGCCACCCGTCAGCGCCGCCCCGATGGTCACGAAGTTGCCGGTGACGTGGGCGGGAAACAGGCCCTGCAGGGCAAGGAAGCCGGCCGTATCCACGAAACCGCCGTTAAAGGTGAGGACGAGCGGGATCGACAGCTTCATGACGCCCTTCGCGCTACGGCCAGGCGGAGAGGCTGGTCGGAAGTCACCCTCAGAAGGCCCAGCAGGAGCAGCCGAGCGCGCCCCAGAACCCCTGATCGCCGCCGGCCGGGGTGGAGGCCGCCCAGGCGCCGGCATGGTCGTGCCCGTGCACGCCGCAGGCGGCGTCGCAGCAGCGGGCCATGGCGCGGGCAAAGACGCCCCTGGTATCCCCCGAGGCTGCCCGGCGGTCTTGGTAGCCGCCGAAGCGGCGCACCGGCGACCAGTCGGGCATGGCCGGCGGCAGCGGCGGGCTGAGCGGCGCGAAACCGCCCGCGCCGTGCACCACGCGCCCGCCCACCACCGTCAGCAGCGAGGTGACGTCTTGGATCTCGTCGCCGGGAATGTCGAAGTAGTCGCGGTCCAGCACGGCAAGGTCGGCCAGCTGGCCTTCGGCGATCTGACCCTTCTTGCCTTCCTCGTTGGAGAACCAGGTGACCTTCTCGGTCAGCATCCGCAGCGCCGTTTCGCGGTCGAGCGTGTTGCGCTCGGGCGTGATGCGCATGCCACCCACGGTCTTGCCCGTGGTCAGCCAGTAGAGCGCGACCCAGGGGTTGTAGGAGGCGACGCGGGTGGCGTCGGTGCCGCCCGACACCTTGACGCCCATCTCCAACATCTTCGCCACCGGCGGCGTGGCCTCCGCGGCGCGGGCGCCGTAACGTTCCACGAAGTATTCGCCCTGGTAGGCCATGCGGTGCTGCACGGCGATGCCGCCGCCGAGCCGCGCGATGCGTTCGAGGTTGCGCTCGCTCACGGTTTCGGCGTGGTCGAAGATCCAGTGCAGGTCACCGATCGGCATCTCGGCGTCGACCTTCTCGAACACGTCGAGCGCGCGGCCGATGGTCTGGTCGTAGGTGGCGTGCAGCCGCCAGGGCCAGCGGTTCTGCACCACGATGCGCACCACCTGCTCGAGCTCCGGCTCCATCTCCGGCGGCATCTCGGGACGCTCGACCCGGAAGTCCTCGAAATCGGCCGCCGAGAAGACCAGCATCTCGCCCGCGCCGTTGAGGCGGAAGTAGTCGTCGCCCTGCTGATACTTCGCGGTGCTGGTCCAGCGCAGGAAGTCATCCTTCTCGCCCTTGGGCTTCTGCGTGAACAGGTTGTAGGCGATGCGCACCGTCAGCTCACCATCGGCGGCCAGATTCTCGATCACCTTGTAGTCGTCGGGATAGTTCTGGAACCCGCCGCCCGCGTCGATCGCGCCCGTTACGCCCAGGCGGTTCAGGTCGCGCAGGAAGTGGCGCGTGGAATTGAGCTGGTAGTCGAAGGGCAGCGTCGGTCCCTTGGCCAGCGTGGCGTAAAGGATGCCGGCGTTGGGTCTTGCCAGCAGCAGGCCGGTGGGCGTGCCGTCGGGCGCGCGCTGGATCTCGCCGCCCGGCGGGTTGGGCGTGTCCTTGTTGTAGCCCACGGCCCGCAGCGCCGCACCGTTCAGCAGCGCGCGGTCATACAGGTGCAGGATGAAGACCGGCGTGTCGGGCGCCACGGCGTTGATCTCGTCCAGCGTGGGCAGGCGCTTCTCGGCGAACTGGTTCTCGGTGAAGCCGCCGACGATGCGCACCCACTGCGGCGGCGGCGTGATCGCCACCTGGCGCTTGAGCATGTTCATCGCGTCGGCCAGCGAGCGCACGCCATCCCAGCGCAGCTCCATGTTGAAGTTCAGCCCGCCGCGGATGACGTGCAGATGGTTGTCGATCAGCCCGGGGATCAGCCGCCGGCCCCCGAGGTCGATCACCCGCGTGTTCGGACCGGCGGTGGGCAGGATCGCCGCGGCCTCGCCCACGGCGGAGAAGCGGCCATTCGTGATGGCGACGGCTTCCGGTGCCGGGTTGCCCCGGTCCAGCGTTGTGATCCGGCCGTTGTGCAGGATCATCTCAGGCGCGGTGTCGGCCATGGCGGGGCTCCGTTCGTGGGCGGCGAGGCTGGGGGCGGCGTGGCCGCCGGGAGAGACGGACGCGGCGCGACGGGACAACCGGGCTCAGGCTGCGCCATCGCGCTTCGAGGCGGAATTGGCGGGAAGCGTGCCGAAGAGATGCTCACCGCATTCCTTGGCCAGCAGCGAGAGCGTGAGCGGTTCACGGCGGAACAGGCGCTGCGCGATGGGCACGATTTGCTCGCCCGCCAGGATGCCCAGCAGGCCCAGCAGCGCGATCACCGGCGGCGCCGGGGAGCGGACGCCGAGCAGGCCGTACACCACGCCGACGAGAAGGCCGGCGCCGAGCGAGAACAGGTAGGTCATCGTGGCAGCTTCCGTCGCGGCGGGGAAAGGACGCGTGGGGGAAGGGCGCCGGGCCAGGGGGGAGGAGGAGTGCGGCCCGGCGCCCTGTCGGCTCAGCCCTCGTGGGCGTTGAACATCGTCTTGGCGTAGGTGATGCCCAGGCCATAGGCGCCGCCCAGCTTCTGCGCGATGCCGGTGGTCATCGCGTAGGTTTCGGTGCGCGCCCAGTCGCGCTGCAGCTCGAGGATGTACTGCAGGGAGGTCATCGGCCGAGCACCCGCCTGGATCATGCGCTCCACCGCGCGCTGGTGCGCCTCATCCGAGATGTCGCCGCAGGCATCGGCGATGAAGTAAACCTCGAAGCCCTGGTCGAGCGCGGACAGCGCCGGGCCCACGATGCACACCGAGGTCCACAGGCCCGCCAGCACGATGCGTCCCTGCGCGATGCGGTTGACCTCCTCGATCACCGCCGCGTCCTCCCAGGTGTTCATGGAAGTGCGGTCGAGCAGTGTCTGGCCCGGGAAGGCCTCGGTGATCTCGGCGTACATCGGGCCGGAGAAGGTATCCACCGCGACCGTGGTGAGGATGGTGGGCACCTTGAAGCCGGCGGCGGCCTGCGCCACCAGGGCGGCGTTGTTGCGCAGGATCGTGGTGTCGATCGACTTGGTCGCGAAGCTCATCTGCGACTGGAAGTCGATCATGATCAGCGCGTGGTTCTTGGGCGAGATCAGCTGCTTGCCCGGGGTCGGCGTGGCGGTCGGCATGGGGGTCGGTCCTTGTTGGGGAAGCGATGTCGGCACTGTTGCCGCGGCATCGACGCAGTGCCATTCCGGATAAGGCAAGTGCGTGATTGCATTGATGCAATGGGTGGAGCGGCGGCTGCCGCCCCGCCTGCGGTCAGGAGCGGGCGAAGGCCAGCAGGTCTTCGTTGAGCCGGTCGCGGGCCACGTCGGTCAGCGCGTGGGCGCCACCGGGATAAACCTTCAGCGTCGCGCGCGGTGCGATCCTGGCGGAGCGCATGCCGGAAGCGGCGATCGGCACCACCTGGTCGTCGTCGCCGTGGATCACCAGCACGGGGATGTCCATCCTGCGCAGGTCCTCCGTCAGGTCGGTCTCGGAGAAGGCCTTGATGCAGTCGTACTCGTTCTTCAGGCCACCCATCATGCCCTGCAGCCAGAAGCTGTCGCGCATGCCCTGCGTCACCTCCGCGTCCGGGCGGTTCGCGCCGAAGAACACCGTGGTGAAGTCCTGGAACAGCTGCGAGCGATCCTTCAGCATGCTGGCGCGCAGGCCGTCGAGCACCTCCAGCGGCACGCCCTCCGGACTGCCTTCGTTCTTGACCAGGTAAGGCGCCACGGCGCTGACCAGCACGGCCTTGCTGACGCGCGCGGTGCCGTGCCGGCCGACGACCCGCACCACCTCGCCACCACCAGTGGAATGCCCGACCAGCATCGCGCCGCGCAGGTCCAGGTGCTCCATCAGCGCGTGGAGGTCGTCGGCATAGGTGTCCATGTCGTTGCCCGTGAAGGGCTGCGAGGAACGCCCGTGGCCGCGCCGGTCATGCGCGATGCAGCGGAAGCCATTGGAGGCGAGATGCATCATCTGCGCTTCCCAGGCGTCGGAGGACAGTGGCCAGCCGTGGCTGAACACGACCGGCGCGCCGCTGCCCCAGTCCTTGTAGTAGATCGACGTGCCGTCGCGCGTGGTGAAACTGGCCATGCTGCGTTGCTCCTGCGGTTGGGGTGTCTCG
Organism: Roseomonas elaeocarpi; assembly: GCF_042433915.1. NCBI lineage: Bacteria > Pseudomonadati > Pseudomonadota > Alphaproteobacteria > Acetobacterales > Roseomonadaceae > Roseomonas > Roseomonas elaeocarpi. Next base: position 7,902 of record NZ_JBHLUN010000022.1, read on the forward strand.
TGCCGGGGTGTTGCGTGCGCCGACGCGGGCTGCGCCGCGGCCGAGGCAACCGGCAGGGCCGCGCCGGCGACCGCACTGCGTAGAACATCGCGGCGGGTGGCCGGACCGGTCGCCGGGCTCTTGCTCATGCGCTTTCCCTGGGTCGCCAGCGCGCTGAGGGCCGCACCGGATGAGCGTGACCGTAGCGCCGGCACCGGCGGCGCTATTGTTGAGGAACAACAAATTTGGATAATCCGGACGTGGTCCTGGGCGAGGCGGGGCGATAAGGAAGTGGCCGCCGGTCCCGTGGCGTGTGCCGCTTGCCGGCCGGAGGATGGAATGGAACAGGCCAGAAGCCATGGATGACGGGGGCAGGGTCCGGCCGCTGATCATCGTGGTGGACGACGACCTCGCCGTGCGCCGCGCGATCGACAGCCTGCTCCGCTCGGTGGGGCACGACACGCTCCTCTATGAATCCGCGCGCGATCTTCTCGACGCGCCGATGCCCGCGCATGTCGGCTGCATCATCATGGACGTCCGCATCCCGCGCATGAGCGGCCTCGAGTTCCAGTCGCGCCTGGCCGAGCGCGGCGAGCATCCGCCGATCATCTTCGTCACCGGCTACGGCGACGTTCCGATGAGCGTGCGTGCCATGAAGGCCGGCGCCGCGGACTTCCTGATCAAGCCGTTCCGCGATCAGGACATGCTCGACGCCGTCGATGCCGCGCTGGAGCGGGAGCGCGGGCGGCGGCGGGCCTTGGAGGCGGTGGCCGAGGCGCGGACCCGCTACGCCGCCCTGACCCCGCGCGAGGCGCAGGTGATGGCGCTCGTCACCTCCGGCCTGATGAACAAGCAGGTCGCCGGCGAGCTGGGCCTGAGCGAGATCACGGTGAAGCTGCACCGCGCCAGCGTCATGCGGAAGATGGAGGTGCGGACGCTGGCGGACCTCGTGCGCGCGGCGGATGCCCTGAACCGGCTGCCGTAACGGGCGTGCGCGCACCGGGACCGGGCTGCCGGGACTAAGCTTGTGTATAGTGCCGGCAATTCCACCGGACGATTATGAGGGCGGGCCGGGTTCGCCCTCCCGGTCGGCATCCGGAGGGATTGGGCCCATTGCGGCAAGAGCTTATCGCGATCGTTGAGGACGACGACACGGTTCGGGTGGCGATCGCGAACCTTCTCCGCTCCGCCGATCTGCGGTCGGTGGGCTTCGCCTCCGCCGAGGCCTTCCTGGCCGAGGACCTGTCCGGCTTCGGCTGTGTCCTGTCGGACGTTCAGATGCCGGGCCTGTCGGGGCTCGACCTGCTGCGCGTCACGCGGCAGCGCCGCGCGGAACTGCCGGTCGTGCTGATGACGGCCTATCCCGACGAGCGCGTCCGGCAGCGCGCCTTGGCCGAGGGTGCGCGCTTCTTCCTCGAGAAACCCACCGACCCCGAGATGCTCGTGGCGAACCTCCGTGCACTCCTCGATGCGACGCCGCAGGGCTGATCCGCTGGATGGGCGGCGAGACCAGGCGGGGATGCCGGCCGCCCCGGCGCGCCACCGGGCCGTGATCCCGTCCGCGTGCCGGAGCGCGGTCGGCCGCAGCACGGAGATCCCGCGATGAAGGAGGCGCGAACGGACTACTTGCCCGGAGTGCCGGGCGACGGCGATGCCGGCGGCACCATGCCGCCGCCGGCGCGGGCGTTGCGGCGCGGACCGGCATGGCTCGGCCTCGCCGTCGGCGTGTCCGGCCTGCTCGCGATCGGGGTTCTGAGCCGCATCGGCCTGACGGCCACGGCGGCCTACGTGCTGGTCATCCTGTTGATGGCGGAGCTCGCGGGGCGGCGTGGCCTGTATCTCGCGGCAGCCGGCTGCGTGGCTCTCGCGCTGTTCGACCTCGTGGTGACACGGGCGGCGACCGGCCCGGATGGGGTGACGTGGCACGTCCCGCTGACCTTCCTCTGCATCGCGCTCGCCACCGGCCTGGCGGCCTGGCGCCAGAACAGGTCCTGCGTCACGGCGTGGGAGCAGGACCGGTACCGCCATATCTTCGACCGCACCGGGATCGCGATCTGGGAACAGGACCTTTCCGCGGTCCGCCGCCTGCTGCAGGCCGATGAGAAAGGCACCGCGCTGCAGGCGCGCCTGCGCGAGCAGCCGGAGCTGGTGGAGAACTACGTCCGGCGCGTGCGGATCCTGGACGCCAACGCGGCGGCGATCCGCCTGATGCGGGCCCGCAGCAGGGCGGAGGTGCTGCAGTCGCTCGGCGCTTTCTTTACCGAGGAAACCTGGGCGACCTTCGCCGACTTCCTGGTGGCCATCTCGGAAAACCGCCCGAGCTTCCTGTCGGAAACCACGATCCGAACGGCCACCGGCGAGCGTCGCCACGTCATCGTGGACGTCACCTTTCCCCGGCAGTCCGAAGCCTTCGGCAGCGTGCTGATCGGGTTGGTGGACGTCACCGACCGCGTCCGGGCGGAGCGTGCGCTGGAACAGGCGCGGGCGGAGCTGGCCCAGGTGGCGCGCGCCGCCACGCTGGGCGCCTTCACGACCTCGATCGCGCACGAGGTCAACCAGCCGCTGACGGGCGTGGTGACCAACGGCGAGGCCGCGCTGCGCTGGCTGTCGCGCGAGGCGCCCGACCTGCCGGAAGCGGTCAGCTGCCTCACCATGGTGGTGTCGGAAGGGCAGCGGGCGGCGCAGATCGTCCAGCGGATCCGCCGCATGACCACCCGCACGGCGCCGGACTACGTGGTGCTGGACCTCAACGCCGTGGTCGGCGAGGCGCTGGCGCTCCTCCGGCGGGAGCTGAGCGGGAATGGCGTGACCCTCACCCTGGACCTCGCCCGGGCGCCGCTGCCCGTCATGGCCGACCGGATCGAACTGCAGCAGGTGCTCATCAACCTTGCGATCAACGCCATCCAGGCTATGCAGGGGCAGCAGAGCCGGCCCTTGCTGATCAGGTCGGAGCAGGTCGGCGCGACGGCGTGCCTGCGCGTCGAGGATCGTGGCCCGGGCCTGTCGGGCGACGCCCTGCGCCACCTCTTCGATCCCTTCTACACCACCAAGCCCGGCGGAACCGGCATCGGCCTGTCGATCTGCCGCTCCATCGTCGAGGCCTGCGACGGCTCCCTGCGCGCCGAGGCGCGCGAGGGCGGGGGTGCGGTGTTCACGGTGGTGCTGCCGCTCGCCCGGACGGCGGGCTGAAGGCCGGTGCCGCGCGGCGCCGCGGCGTCCGGTGGATCACCCATCCAGGCCGCTGGTCCGTGCGGGACGACCCTATACGAAGGTTTGGCTGGCAGCAGACCTGCATCTGGTCACGGCGGATGGGTGTAGGATGGATCGCCGGCGGGGCCGCGCGCAGTTTTCCGCCAGCCGGCCGCGTGGTGCCGGAGGGGATCAGCGGAGATGCCGGCAGGCCTGGAAAACGGAACGCCCGGCGAGGGCCGCGGGGCCGACAGCAAGGCAGCCGCCGTGTCGCGGCTTCTGCCGGGTGCCCGCGGCACCCTGGGCGAGGACCGGGACAGGGCCGATGCGATCGTCCACCTGTCGCAGGGCTGCACGCTGCTCGACGGGGGCCGAGGGGACTGGTGCGGTGATCTGCCCCCCGCCGTGCCGGGCGGCCTGGCACGCTGGCAGCTGCGCCGTCTCCTGCAGTTCATCGATGCGCAGCTTTCGCGGACGATCCTGCTGGAGGAGTTGGCGGCGCAGGCGCGCCTCAGCAGCGGCCACTTCGCCCGTGCCTTCAAGCGCAGCTTCGGGACGACCGCCTGCCGCTACGTCGTGAGCCGCAGGGTGCTGCGTGCCAAGCTGTTGATGCTCGTCACCCACGACCCCCTGTCCGACATCGCGCTCGCCTGCGGCCTGGCGGACCAGGCACACCTGTCGCGCCTGTTCCGCCACGCCACGGGCACCACGCCGATGGCCTGGCGGCGCGAACACCAGGCCGCCCGGCTGGACAGGCCGGTGCCTCGCCGGTCACGAGGCGCATCGCCGCACCGTCCCGACGGCGATGCCAGCGCGCGAAACGGGCGGAACGGCGCCGGTCAGCGTGCCGGCGACGGATGTCCCGCGCCGTAGCCTTCGGGCGTGGGCAGCGAGAAGCGGAAGGTTGCGCCCTGGCCCGGCTCGCTCGTCGCCCAGATCCGGCCACCGGCCGCTTCCACGCAGTTGCGGCAGATCGCGAGGCCCATGCCCATGCCGCCTTCGCGCGTCGAGTAGAAGGGCTCGAAGAGGCGGGCCATGCTGTCGGGCGGGATGCCGGCACCGCGGTCCCGGACCTCGGTGACCACCTTGCCGTCCTCGTGCCGGATCCGCACGGTGAGATCCTTCGGCTCCCGCAGATGCGCCATGGCCTGGGCACCGTTCAGCATCAGGTTGACCAGGACCTGCCCGATCTGCACCGGATCGGCGACCACCGCGGGCAGGTTCGCGGCGGCGTCGAGGTGGACGGAGATGCCCAGGCGCCGCAGCTCCCGCTCGATCAGCAGGATGGCGTCGCGCGCCACGGCCGCGAGGTCCATGCGCTCGCCGCGATCCGCCGCGTTGCCGAGGAAGCTGCGGATGCGCGCCACCACGTCGCGCGCCCGCAGGCCGTCGCGCACCGCGGCGACCATCGCGCTGCGGGCTTCCTCCAGCTGCGGCTCGGGGCGGTCGAGCCAGCGCTGCGCGGCCTGGGCGTGGCTGACCACGGCGGCCAGGGGCGAGTTCACCTCGTGCGCGATGGAGGCGGTCAGCGTGCCCATGGTGGTGATCCTCGCGGCCCTCGCGACCTCCGCCTGCATCCTCGCCATGCGATCCTGCCCCGCGCGGTAGCCGGACACGTCGACCGCGGTGACGATGATGTCCTTGAAGCCTTCCAGCGAGTCGGGCAGTGCCGCGGTGAACAGCACGTCCATGACGCTGCCGTCGGGGCGGGTGATGTGGGTTTCGGAGCGGTAGAAACGCTCGCCGTTCGACAGGGCCAGGAGCCACTGGTCGAAGGTCTGGTCGGTGTTGGGCAGGATGCGGGCGAGCGAGCCGACGAGGTCTTCCTTGCGGGCGACGCCCATCATCGACAGCGTGAAGGCGTTGACGTCGGTGATGAGCACGGCTTCGCGCAATCGCCGCGCCTCGTCCGGCCGCGCGATGAAGTGCGCCTGCACGTCGCTGACGCCGGACCGGCGAACCGTCAGGATGGCCTCGGCCACGGCGGACCAGTCTTCCCGCCAAAGGGAGATGCCGGGCCGCTCGAAGATCTCACGGTTGCTGCGCTCGCCCCGCACCCGTTCCCCGGCGGATTTCCAGCTCAGCCATGCCGCGAGGCAGAGCGCGAGCAGGGCGAAAGCGGCGAGAACCGGAACCCGGCTGTACAGCAGCAGGCCGGCCGCGACGCCCAGCGCAACCGGAAGCACCAGAGCTGCGAAGTGCCGCAGCATGCTTCGCTGCAGCCCCGCCCTGCCCGCGTGAGCCCAGCGGGGCAGGTCACCTTCCCTGCCAGGATGCTCGGCCGCCATGTTGGAAGGCCACAGGGAGAAGACCTGCTTCACGATCGTCCGGCTTACCCACTTCCTGGACCCGTCGGATCGAAGGGGCCTGAACGACCGCATCGTTGAAAAGGCGACGTGCTGTCAATCTTGAAGCGGAACGCGAAGGAGGCGCGGCCGGGGATGTTGCCCTCCCCGGCCGCGCCGTCTTCCTCTACCTTTGCCTGCTGTGGTGCGGGCGCTCCCGTGGGGTGGAGCGCCCTGCTGCCCTGCTGCCGTGTGTGCTTCTACTGTTCGCGGAAGGCCTTGTGGAAGCTGTCGAGGAGGGGCTGGATCATGTAGCGGGCGAAGGATCGCTCGCCGGTCTTGATCTGGGTATCGACGGGCATGCCGGGGCGCAGGGCGACGTTGTCGAGGGCCTTGA
>NZ_JBHLUN010000023.1:0-18191 GCF_042433915.1 Roseomonas elaeocarpi
GGCGACAACGTGGCGATGGACGTGGAGCTGATCGCGCCGATCGCCATGGACCAGGGCCTGCGCTTCGCCATCCGCGAGGGTGGCCGCACCGTGGGTGCGGGCGTCGTCGCCAGCATCGAGAAGTAAGCGGCGCCCCTTCGGGGCATCCGTGACGGGGCGGGGCGTCTTCGGGCGCCCCGCCTTTTTTGTGCCCGGCGGTTCCGTGCCCCTGACGCCGTGCCCCTGACGCCGTGCCCCTGACGCCTTGCCCCGTGATCCGGGCCCGGTGGCCGGGCGCCAGGCACGGATCACGGCGTCGCCTCGTTGCGGCCGCAAAACTGCGGGTCCGACCCCTCTCGACAGCGCCGGCGGCCTCGCTTATAGACCCGCCTCACACGGCCCTGCAGGGGCGTAGCTCAATTGGCTAGAGCGCCGGTCTCCAAAACCGGAGGTTGAGAGTTCGAGACCCTCCGCCCCTGCCACCGTGTTCCCTGATTGACCCGCGGGCGATGCCGGCGCCCCGGCGGGGCTTCGCCACCGCCCGCGAAGCCTTGGAGAGAGGCCGGCAAGTGGCCAGTTGGAACCCCGTCCAGTACTTCCGTGACGTCCGTCACGAGTTGGGCCGCGTGACCTGGCCATCGCGCAAGGAAACGCTGATCACCACCGGACTGGTGCTTGGTCTCTCCGCCCTCGCGGCGATCTTCTTCCTCGTGGTCGATCAGATCATCCAGCTCGGCATGAGCCAGCTGTTCGGTTTCGGCTGAGCGCAAGGCGGGAGATACGGTCATGGCCGGCAAGAAGTGGTACGTCGTTCACGTTTATTCGGGCTTCGAGAAGAAGATCGCCCAGGCGATCAAGGAGCAGTCCGTCCAGAAGGGCCTCGAGCACCTGTTCGATGAGGTCCTGGTTCCGGCCGAGGAAGTGGTCGAGGTCCGGCGCGGGCAGAAGGTCAATGCCGAGCGCAAGTTCTTCCCCGGCTACGTGCTGGTGAAGATGGAGATGACCGACGAGGCCTGGCACCTCGTGAAGGACACTCCCAAGGTCACCGGCTTCCTGGGTGCCCGCAACAAGCCCGCCTCGATCCCCGAGTCCGAGGCGCAGCGGATGCTCAAGCAGGTGCAGGAGACCGTGGACAAGCCGCGCCGTCCCTCGATCACCTACGAGGTGGGCGAGCAGATCCGCGTGGCCGACGGCCCCTTCACCAGCTTCAACGGCACGGTGGAAGAGGTCGACGAGGAGCGCGGCCGCGTGAAGGTTTCGGTCTCGATCTTCGGCCGCGCCACGCCGGTCGAACTGGAATACGGGCAGGTCGAGAAGGTCTGATCCGGCCTTTCCCGCCAGGGTCTCGCGAGCCGCCCACCGGAAACGGTTGGGCGGCTTTTTCATGTCCGGATGGCCGTTCCGCCCGGAGGCGTGTCCCGGGCCGGCGACCCGGGCGCCCCTGATCAGACGGCGCGCAGCTTCGGCCTGCGCTTCTGGATCAGCGTCTCATAGAGCGCGACGTAGTCCGAGGCCATGCGCCGGGCCGTGAAGCGTTCCTCGAAGCGCGCCCGGATGCGCGGCCGCGACAGTTCCGCCAGCCGCCCCAGGGCGGCGACGGCCTCCGCCTCGTCCTCGACGATGAAGCCGGTCAGCCCGTCCTCGATGACCTCGGGCACCGAGCCGTGGCGGTAGGCGATCACCGGCGTGCCGCAGGCCATGGCCTCGATCATCACCAGCCCGAAGGGCTCGGGCCAGTCGATCGGCACCAGCAGCGCCTTGGCGCCCGACAGGAAGTCCGGCTTCTCGCGGTCGGAAATCTCGCCCACGAACTCCACGTGCGCCTGGCTCAGCAGCGGCTCGATCTCGCGCGCGAAGTAGTCCGCGTCGGCCTTGTCCACCTTGGCCGCGATCCGCAGCGGCATCCCGGCGGCGGCGGCGATGCGGATCGCGCGGTCGGGGCGCTTTTCCGGCGAGATACGCCCCAGGAAGGCCAGGTAGCCGGGCTCCACGTCGCGGGGTGTCAGGAGATCCCGCGGCAGCCCGTGATGAACCGTTCCGGCCCAGTTGGCCTGAGGCAGCGGCAGGCGCTGGGAGTCCGAGATCGAGACCACCGGCGCCTGGGAATAGCAGTCGAATACCGGCCCCAGCTCCGGCAGGTCGAGCCGGCCGTGCAGCGTCGTCACCCAGGGCAGACCCAGACCGGTGAACAGCGGAAAGGACAGGTAGTCGAGGTGGAAATGCAGGACGTCGAACTCGTCGGCACGCCGCATCACCTCGTGCAGGGTCACGAATTGCGGAGCCAGGGCGTCGCGCACGGTGGGGTCCAGCCGGATGGCCTGTGGCCGCATGGCCGCGAGCTCCGCCTTGGTCACGGAATCCCCGCTGGCGAAGAGGGTCACCTGATGGCCCATGTCCACCAGTTCCTCCGTCAGGAAGGATACGACCCGTTCCGTGCCGCCGTAGCGCAGCGGCGGGACGGCTTCGTAGAGGGGGGCAATCTGGGCGATGCGCATGCCGGTGGCATTCCTTTCCGCTGTCAGTCGCTTGTCCTGTCCCTCGATCGGGACCCGTCTTCTGCAGCCTTGCAGGTCCTCGGCATCCCAGACCAACAACTCAACTGTGACGGCATTGGGGCAGCGTTACCAAAACTCCGCCAGAAACCGGCGCTCATCTCGGCGTTGTAGTTCCGGTCATGGTGATTGTTCCACGGAGGGCCACGCAGAAGGCCCCGGTGATGATGGCTGGGGACGCTCTGAAACGGCGGTTTTCGTGATCCGCAACGGGACGGGAGGCTGTATGGCCGATCTCCGACACGCTTTTGACCGAAGGGCCGCCCTCGAGGACAGGGAGGACCTCGCGCATACCGATGGCCTCCTGCGCTATCGCAAGCACCCCCTGGGCTTTCTGTTCCGCTACATTCGCCAGCGTGGGCTGGCCCATTCCGCCATCCTGCTGTCGGTGGTGGTGGCGGTCGGCTGCTCGGTCGGCACGCAGTACGCCATGAAGCGGCTGGTGGACGTGCTGTCCGCCGGCCCCGGCGCCATGACCGCGGTGTGGATCGCGCTGGCGGTGCTGAGCCTGGTGATCGCCGCCGACAACCTCCTTTGGCGGGTGGGCGGCTGGATTTCCACCACCACCTTCACCGGCGTGACCGGGGACCTGCGGCGCGACCTCTTCGCCCACCTGTCGGGCCACGCGCCCGACTACTTCGTGGACCAGTCGCCGGGCCTGCTCGCCAGCCGCGTCACCGCCACCGCCAACGCCGCCTGGACGGTGCTGTCCACCTTCACCTGGAACACCCTGCCGCCCACCATCGCGGTGATCTTCTCGATCGCCCTGCTGGGCAGCGTCGATCCGGTGATGGCGCTGGTGCTGGTGGCGCTCTCGGCCGCCATGGCCGGGATGCTCACCCGCATGGCCGCCAAGGGGCGGCCGCTGCACATGGACTACGCCGGCCAGGCCGCCGCGGTGGATGGGGAGCTGGTGGACGTGGTGTCCAACATCAGCCTCGTGCGCGCTTTCGGGGCCGTGCGGCGGGAGCGCCTGCGCTTCGCCGATCGCATCCAGGGCGAGGTCAACGCCCGCCGCGACAGCCTCCGCTACATCGAGAAGCTGCGCCTGCTGCACGCGGTCGCCACGGTGGCGCTGACCGTGGCGCTGCTGGGCTGGTCGCTGATGCTGTGGGAGGCCGGCCGCGCCAGCACCGGCGACGTGGTGATGATCTGTGCCCTGGGCTTCACCATCCTCCACGGCACGCGCGACCTCGCGGTGGCGCTGGTGGAGATGACCCAGCACATCGCCCGGCTGAGCGAGGCGCTGTCCACCCTGCTGGTGCCGCACGCGCTGCCGGACGTGGAGGGCGCCCAGCCCCTGACCGTGCGCGGCGGCCGCGTCAGCTTCAACGACGTGCGCTTCTCCTATCCCGGCCGCGGCCCGGTGCTGCGCGGTTTCGACCTCGACATCCGCGCGGGCGAGAAGGTCGGGCTGGTGGGCCGCTCGGGCGCCGGCAAGTCCACCGTCCTGGCGCTGCTCCAGCGCTTCTCGGTCGCCCAGACCGGCCGCATCACCATCGACGGGCAGGAGATTGCGGGCGTCACCGGCCAGAGCCTCGCGGAAGCCATCGCCGTGGTGCCGCAGGAGGTCGCCTTGTTCCAGCGCTCGGTGCTGGAGAACATCCGCTACGGCCGCCCCGATGCCACCGACGACGAGGTCATGGCCGCCGCCGAGGCTGCGAGCTGCCGCGACTTCATCGAGGCGATGCCCGACGGCTGGAACACCGAGGTCGGCCAGCGCGGCGTGCGCCTGTCGGGCGGTCAGCGCCAGCGGCTGGCCATCGCCCGCGCGCTGCTGAAGGACGCACCGATCCTGCTGCTCGACGAGGCCACCAGCGCGCTCGACAGCGAATCCGAGGTGGCGGTGCAGACGGCGCTGGAGCGCCTGATGCAGGGGCGCACCGTGATCGCCGTGGCGCACCGCCTCGCCACGCTGCAGGGCTTCGACCGCATCGTCGTGATGGACGAGGGGCAGGTGGTGGACGACGGCGCGCCGGCGATCCTGGCACACCGCCCCGGCATCTATCGGGAGCTGCTCGCGACCCAGGGCATGCTGGGCGGCAATGCCATCAGCCGCGCCGCCTGACCGTGGCCGCCGCGTCCCAGCCGGCGGGGTGCTGAGCCGGTGACCCTGCGCGGGCGCCTCGCCGCGGCCCGCAGGGCGCTGGGGGAAGGGTGGGAGCGCCTGCTCGACACGCCGGGCGGGCAGGGGCGGGTGGCCCGCGGCATCGCGGCCGGCGCCTTCGCCGCCATGATGCCGGCCTTCGGCCTTCACCTGGTTCTCGCGGCCCTGGTGGCCCTGCTGCTGCGGGGCAGCTTCACCGCCGCGGGGGCCGCCTGCCTCCTGCTGGGCAATCCCCTGACGCATGCCGTGCTGGTGCCGACGGAACTCGCGATCGGGCGGCTGTTCCTGCCGCCGCATCGCCGCTGGGTGCCGGCGCATCCGCCGGCCTGGCTGCCGCACTGGGTCCTCGAGATCCTGCCCGGGGCCGAGGATGCCCTGCTGGGCGGCCTCCTGCTCGGCGCGGTGGTCAGCACCGCCTGCTGGTTCCTGGCGCGGCGGGCGCTGGCGAGCCGGGCGCGACACCACCATCTTGTTCATCCGGTGATCCGCGGGGAGAAGGGGCCGGTCTGACCACCGCCCAACCCAACGAGGTCCCATGATCCGCCACGTCGTGTTCTTCCGCGCCGCGCGTCCCGAGGACCGGGACGAGGTCCTGGCCGGCCTGTCGCTGTTGAAGGCCAACCCTCACGCCACGCGGCTCGAGGTCGTGTTCAACGGCAAGCGCGATCAGATCGCCAACGAGGTGGACGTGGTGGTCTACGGCGAGTTTCCCGACGAGGCGGCGCTGGCCGCCTACAAGGCGCACCCGATCTACGAGGAGTCCATCCGCCGCGTCCGCCCGCTGCGCGACCTGCGCATCGCGGCCGACTTCGAACTGCCGGGCGAGTAGCGCCGGAAGGAAAGGCTGGAGGAACGGCGCCGCCGCTGGCAGCCCTACGAAGACGGGGGGCGTGACCGGCCCGGCCCGTCCGACGCGCGCGAAGGCCGCCGCCGGCCTGTTCTGCGTCCTGCGCGGGCTTTCGGTGTGGACAGCGGCAGCCCGGGGGTGTAGACGCCGCCCCTCACTCGCACCGACGGACGCGGGAGGCTCGTTTTCGCGGGCCGTCTGACCGCGCGCCCCGGTTTCTTGGGGAAAGAATCATGGCGAAGAAGATCGTCGGCTACATCAAGCTGCAGATCCCGGCCGGCAAGGCGAATCCCTCGCCGCCGGTTGGTCCCGCGCTGGGTCAGCGCGGCCTGAACATCATGCAGTTCGTGAAGGAGTTCAACGCGGCGACGCAGGGCATGGAGCCCGGCACGCCGACGCCGGTCGTCATCACGGCGTTCTCGGACCGCTCCTTTTCCTTCATCACGAAGACCCCGCCCAACACCTACTTCCTGTTGAAGGCGGCCAAGATCGACAAGGGCACGCAGACCCCGGGCAAGGGTGCCGCGGTGGGTCGCGTGACCAAGACGCAGCTGCGCGAGATCGCGGCCGTGAAGATGAAGGACATGAACTGCCAGGACGTGGAGGCCGCCGTGCGCATGCTCGCCGGGTCCGCCCGTTCCATGGGCATGACCGTGGTGGAGGGCTGATCCGATGGCCGGCAAGCGTCTGAAGAAGCTCGTTGAGGGCCTGAACCTCGAGCAGAGCTACGCGCTGGACGAGGCGATCCGCCTCGCCAAGGCGAACGCCACCGCGAAGTTCGACGAGACCGTCGAGATCTCGATGAACCTGGGCATCGACCCGCGTCACGCCGACCAGATGGTCCGCGGCGTGGTGGGCCTGCCCAACGGCACCGGCAAGACGGTGCGCGTGGGCGTCTTCGCCCGCGGGGCCAAGGCCGAGGAAGCGCAGGCTGCCGGCGCCGACGTGGTGGGCGCCGACGACCTCGCCCAGATGGTGCAGGACGGCAAGATCGAGTTCGACCGCTGCATCGCCACGCCGGACATGATGGCGCTGGTGGGCCGCCTCGGTAAGATCCTGGGCCCGCGCGGCCTGATGCCGAACCCCAAGCTCGGCACCGTGACCATGGACGTCCGTGGCGCCGTGACCGCCGCCAAGGCAGGCCAGGTGGAGTTCCGCGCCGAGAAGGCCGGCATCGTCCATGCCGGCATCGGCAAGGCCTCGTTCGGTGAGCAGCAGCTGCTCGAGAACGCGCGCGCCTTCATCGACGCCATCCAGAAGGCCCGCCCGACCGGCGCCAAGGGGACCTACGTGAAGAAGGTCGCCCTGAGCTCCTCCATGGGCCCGGGCCTGAAGGTCGACGTCGCCTCGCTGGCCTCGGCCTAAGCGAGAACCGCATACGCCCTTCCGTCGCTGGAAGGGTGGACAGGAGGGGGCCCGTGGGCCCCGTCCGAACCTGTCGGAAACCGTGGGTAGCCCGATCCGGGGCTTTGATGTGGCTGCGGCCACGCCAGCGGTAGACGGGGCGCCAGAGATGATTTGCAGCCCGGGGCTTCGGTCCCGGGGTCCTTCGGCTCTTGGCTTTCCGGCTTACTGGCAGGCGAAGGGGGTGTGGCATCCGCCGCACCCTCGCGTGAACCGCCAGGGCCCCTCCATCAGGCTCCTGGCTACCGTTTGGAGACGGAGTTGGACCGTACGGAGAAGCGCGAGTTCGTCGCGACCCTCGCCGGCGTGTTCGCCGAGACCTCCTTCGTCCTGGTCGCCCAGAACAAGGGCATGACCGTGGCCGAGGTGAGCGACCTTCGGCGTCGCATGCGTGGCGCGGGCGCGACCTACAAGGTCGCGAAGAACCGCCTCGCCAGCCTCGCCCTCGACGGCACCCGCTTCCAGGGCATCTCGCCGCTGCTGAAGGGTCCGACCGCGCTCGCGTGGTCGAAGGATCCGGTGGCCGTGGCGAAGACCGCCGTGGAGTTCGCCAAGACGAACGAGAAGTTCGTGATCCTGGGCGGTGCCCTCGGCACCCAGACCCTGGCCCTCGACGGGGTCCGGGCGCTGGCCGAGCTGCCGTCCCTGGAAACGCTGCGTGCGCAGCTCGTGGGTCTGCTTCAGACCCCGGCGACGCGTATCGCTGGCGTGCTGCAGGCTCCGGCCGGGCAGTTGGCGCGGGTGTTCGGGGCGTACGCCAAGAAGGACGAGGCGGAAGCCGCCTGACGCCTACGGCCCACCCCGGTTCCGGGTGGGCCTTGCAAAGACCAAGCCAAGCCACTAGATCGAAGGACATACGAAAATGGCTGATCTCGCCAAGCTCGTCGACGAGCTGTCGACCCTCACGGTTCTCGAAGCCGCCGAGCTCTCCAAGATGCTCGAAGAGAAGTGGGGCGTTTCCGCCGCCGCGCCGGTGGCCGTTGCCGCCGCGCCGGCCGCCGGTGGCGCCGCTGCTGCCCCCGCCGAGGAGCAGACCGAGTTCACCGTGACGCTGGCCTCGGCCGGCGACAAGAAGATCAACGTGATCAAGGAGATCCGCACGATCACCGGCCTGGGCCTGAAGGAAGCCAAGGACCTGGTCGAGGGCGCTCCGAAGGTCATCAAGGAAGCCGCTTCCAAGGACGAGGCCGAGAAGATCAAGAAGGTCCTCGAGGAGAACGGCGCCAAGGTTGAGGTCAAGTAAGACCTTACTTGGTTCTCCCATCCCGGGCCCTGCTAAGGTCCGGGGCGGGTTGAAGAGTTGAGCGGTTGGGGTGGAATTCCGAAAACAGTCGGAGTTCCGCCCCTGCCTGCGTTTTCCCGGACCAGCCTTCGGAGGCTGGTCCCGGCAAATGCGGGGCACTTGGTGTGGTGCACCCCTGGCCCCTTCCGCCGCGGCGACGCGGTGTCGGGGGCCGGAGATAGAAGGAAGCAGGGCGCGCATGAACGCTATCGCGAAGTCGTTCGGGGGCAAGGGACTTACTGGCCGGAAGCGCATCCGCAAGTCCTTCGGGCGTCTGCCCGAAGTGGCGCCGATGCCGAATCTGATCGACGTGCAGCGGGCCTCCTACGAGGGGTTCCTGCAGATGGGCGTGGACCCGGATGTGCGGGCCCAGGCCGGCCTGCAGGAAGTGTTCAAGTCCGTTTTCCCGATCGATGATTTCGCCGGTCGCGGTCGCCTGGAGTTCGTGCAGTACGAGCTCGAGGAGCCGAAGTACGACACTGACGAGTGCATGCAGCGCGGCCTGACCTATGCCGCGCCGCTGAAGGTGCGCCTGCGCCTGATCGTCTGGGACATCGACGAGGACACCGGCTCCCGCTCGGTCCGCGACATCAAGGAGCAGGACGTCTACATGGGCGACATGCCCCTGATGACGGACAACGGCACCTTCATCATCAACGGCACCGAGCGCGTGATCGTGTCGCAGATGCACCGCTCGCCCGGTGTGTTCTTTGACCACGACAAGGGCAAGACGCACTCCAGCGGCAAGTACCTGTTCGCCGCGCGCGTGATCCCCTATCGCGGCTCCTGGCTCGACTTCGAGTTCGACGCCAAGGACATCTGCTACGTCCGCATCGACCGCAAGCGCAAGCTGCCGGCGACCACGCTGCTCTACGCCCTCGACAGCGAGGCGACGGAAACGCTGCGTGCCGAGCGCGGCGCCCCGCTGGAGCCCTCCGAGGTCCGCGGCATGGATGCCGAGGAGATCCTGAGCACCTTCTACGGCAAGGTCGTGTTCACGCGAGGGCCCAAGGGCTGGTCGCGTCCCTTCGTGACCGAGGGCTTCCGCGGCGTGAAGCTGCTGGAAGACCTGGTGGATGCCGAGACCGGCAAGGTCGTGGCCGCCAAGGACACCAAGATGACGCCGCGCGCGGCGCGCAAGATCGCGGAGGAGGGCACCAAGGAGGTGCTCGTGTCCCGCGCCGAGCTCCTGGGCCGCTTCATGGCCGAGGACGTCGTCGACATGAACACCGGCGAGATCCACGCGGAAGCCGGCGACGAGATCACCGAGCCCCGCCTCGCCGCGATGGAGGAGGCCGGCTACGACAAGCTGCCGACGCTCGCCATCGACCAGCAGGTCGGCCCCTGGATGCGCAACACGCTGTCGGTGGACAAGGCCACCAACCGCGACGAAGCGCTGATGGACATCTACCGCGTCATGCGCCCGGGTGAGCCGCCGACGCCGGAAACGGCCGAGGCGCTGTTCCGCGGGTTGTTCTTCGATGCGGAGCGCTACGACCTGTCGGCCGTGGGCCGCGTGAAGATGAACATGCGCCTGGGCTTCTCCTTCGATGAGGCCCCGGACACGCTGCGGACCCTGCGCAAGCAGGACATCCTGGCGACCGTGAAGACCCTGCTCGAGCTCAAGGACGGCAAGGGCCAGATCGACGACATCGACAACCTCGGCAACCGCCGGGTGCGTTCGGTCGGCGAGCTGATGGAGAACCAGTACCGCGTCGGCCTGCTGCGCATGGAGCGCGCGATCAAGGAGCGCATGGGGTCGGTCGATATCGACACCGTCATGCCGCACGACCTGATCAACGCGAAGCCGGCCGCCGCCGCGGTGCGCGAGTTCTTCGGCTCCTCGCAGCTGTCGCAGTTCATGGACCAGACCAACCCGCTGTCGGAAGTGACGCACAAGCGTCGCCTTTCGGCGCTTGGCCCGGGCGGTCTGACGCGTGAGCGCGCCGGCTTCGAGGTGCGCGACGTCCACCCGACGCACTACGGCCGCATCTGCCCGATCGAGACGCCGGAAGGCCCGAACATCGGCCTGATCAACTCGCTGGCCACCTTCGCCAAGGTCAACAAGTACGGCTTCATCGAGACGCCGTACCAGATGGTGCAGGACGGCAAGATCGTGGGTGAGCCGCGCTACCTCTCCGCCATGGAAGAGGAAAAGCTCGTGGTCGCCCAGGCGGATGCCGAGGTGGACCGCGAGAGCGGCGAGTTCCGTTCCGAGCTGGTGAGCGTCCGTCAGTCGGGCGACTTCCGCCTGGTGAAGCCGGAAGAGGTGACGGCGATCGACGTGTCGCCGAAGCAGCTGGTCTCGGTCGCCGCGGCGCTGATCCCGTTCCTGGAGAACGACGACGCCAACCGCGCGCTGATGGGCTCCAACATGATGCGGCAGGCCGTGCCGCTGGTGAAGTCCGACGCGCCGCTGGTGGGCACGGGCATGGAGGCCGCCGTTGCGCGGGACTCCGGCGCGACCATCGTGGCCCGCCGCGACGGCGTGATCGACAGCATCGACGGCTCGCGCATCGTGGTGCGCGCTTCCGCCGAGGACGGCACGACCAAGGGCGTGGACATCTACCGCCTGCGGAAGTTCCAGCGCTCCAACCAGAGCACCTGCATCAACCAGCGCCCGCTGGTGAAGGTGGGTGACCGCGTGGTGAGCGGCGACATCATCGCCGACGGCCCGTCCACCGAGCTGGGCGAGCTGGCGCTGGGCCGCAACGTCATGTGCGCCTTCATGCCCTGGAACGGCTACAACTTTGAGGACTCGATCCTCATCTCCGAGCGCATCGCGCGGGACGACGTGTTCACGTCGATCCATATCGATGAGTTCGAGGTGATGGCCCGTGACACGAAGCTCGGCCAGGAAGAGATCACCCGCGACATCCCCAACGTCGGCGAGGAGGCCCTGCGCAACCTCGACGAGGCCGGCATCGTCTATATCGGTGCCGAGGTGAACCCGGGCGACATCCTGGTCGGCAAGGTGACGCCGAAGGGCGAAAGCCCGATGACGCCGGAAGAGAAGCTGCTTCGCGCCATCTTCGGCGAGAAGGCGTCCGACGTTCGCGACACCTCTCTGCGCCTGCCGCCCGGCGTGTCCGGCACGATCGTGGACGTGCGCGTCTTTTCTCGCCGCGGCGTGGACAAGGACGAGCGCGCCATGGCGATCGAGCGCGCCGAGATCGAGCGCCTGGCCAAGGACCGCGACGACGAGCGCGCCATCCAGGAGCGTTCGTTCCACTCGCGCCTGCGCGAGCGCCTGCTGAACCGCAAGGCGTCGGGCGGCTTCAAGGCCATCAAGTCGGGCACGGTCATCACCGATGAGGTGTTGAACGAGTTCAACAAGGCCACCTGGCGCCAGATCGGCGTGGCCGACGACGCGGCGATGGCCGAGATCGAGGCGCTGAAGCGCGAGTTCGACGGTGCCGTCGACCGGCTGCAGAAGCGCTTCGAGTCGAAGGTCGAGAAGCTGCAGCGTGGCGACGAGCTGCCGCCGGGCGTGATGAAGATGGTCAAGGTCTTCGTGGCGGTGAAGCGCAAGCTGCAGCCGGGCGACAAGATGGCCGGCCGTCACGGCAACAAGGGCGTGGTCTCCCGCGTTGTCCCGATCGAGGACATGCCGTTCCTCGAGGACGGCCGCGCGGTGGACCTGGTTCTGAACCCGCTGGGCGTGCCCTCGCGCATGAACATCGGTCAGATCCTGGAAACGCACCTGGGCTGGGCCTGCGCCAACCTCGGCCGTCAGGTCGGCGAACTCGTCGAGGACTACCGCCGCGCCGGTGCCGCCCGCGACGCGCTGGTGGACAAGCTGCGCGAGGTCTACGGCGACGAGATCGTGGATGAGCAGGTCGTCGACATGAGCGAGGATCAGTTGATCGAGCTCGGCGACAACCTGTCGAAGGGCATCCCGATCGCGACGCCGGTGTTCGACGGCGCCCGCATCTCCGACATCGAGGCGATGCTGGGCAAGGCGGGGCTGGAGAGCTCGGGCCAGATGCAGCTGATCGACGGTCGCTCGGGCGAGCCGTTCGAGCGCAAGACCACGGTCGGCTACATCTACATGCTGAAGCTGCACCACCTGGTGGACGACAAGATCCACGCCCGCTCGATCGGCCCCTACTCGCTCGTTACCCAGCAGCCGCTGGGCGGCAAGGCGCAGTTCGGTGGCCAGCGCTTCGGCGAGATGGAGGTCTGGGCGCTGGAAGCCTACGGCGCCGCCTACACGCTGCAGGAGATGCTGACGGTGAAGTCGGACGACGTGTCCGGCCGCACCAAGGTTTACGAGGCGATCGTCCGCGACCAGGACAGCTTCGAGGCCGGCATCCCCGAGAGCTTCAACGTTCTGACCAAGGAGCTGAAGAGCCTCGGCCTGAACGTGGACCTCGAGAACCGCGGCAACTGATTTCATTCTTTCGCGCCGGCCCCCACCAGCGGGGCCGGCCGCTGATTTCGTGGCGCGCCACTTTGCGCCGGCTGGACGAGAAGGAAGGCCCATGAACGAACTGATGAAGATCCTTGGCCAGACGGGCCAAGCCGTGAGCTTCGACCAGATCAAGATCACGATCGCCTCGCCGGAGCAGATCCGCTCCTGGTCCTATGGCGAGATCAAGAAGCCCGAGACGATCAACTACCGTACCTTCAAGCCGGAGCGGGACGGGCTGTTCTGCGCCCGCATCTTCGGACCGATCAAGGACTACGAGTGCCTGTGCGGCAAGTACAAGCGCATGAAGTTCCGCGGCATCATCTGCGAGAAGTGCGGCGTCGAGGTGACGCTGGCCAAGGTGCGCCGCGAGCGTATGGGCCATATCGAGCTGGCCTCGCCGGTCGCGCATATCTGGTTCATGAAGTCGCTGCCCTCGCGCGTCGGCCTGATGGTCGACATGTCGCTGAAGGAGCTGGAGAAGGTCCTGTACTTCGAGAGCTACGTGGTTCTCGAGCCCGGCCTGACTGACCTCAAGCTGCACCAGCTGCTGACCGAGGACCAGTTCCAGGCCAAGCAGGACGAGTTCGGCGAGGACGCCTTCTCGGTCGGCATCGGCGCCGAGGCGGTCAAGCAGATGCTGACCGGCATCGACCTCGACAAGGAGAGCACGACCCTTCGCGCCGAGCTGAAGGAGACCTCCTCCGAGGCCAAGCGCAAGAAGTACGTCAAGCGGCTGAAGCTGATCGAGGCTTTCGCCGAGGGCGGCGCGCGTCCGGAGTGGATGATCCTGGACGTGGTGCCGGTGATCCCGCCCGAGCTGCGCCCGCTGGTGCCGCTGGACGGCGGCCGCTTCGCGACCTCTGACCTGAACGACCTTTACCGCCGCGTCATCAACCGCAACAACCGGTTGAAGCGCCTGATCGAGCTGCGCGCGCCCGACATCATCGTGCGCAACGAGAAGCGCATGCTGCAGGAGGCCGTGGACGCGCTGTTCGACAACGGCCGTCGCGGCCGCGCCATCACGGGTGCCAACAAGCGCCCGCTGAAGTCGCTGTCCGACATGCTGAAGGGCAAGCAGGGCCGCTTCCGGCAGAACCTGCTCGGCAAGCGCGTGGACTATTCCGGCCGTTCGGTGATCGTCGTCGGGCCTGAGCTGAAGCTGCACCAGTGCGGCCTGCCGAAGAAGATGGCGCTGGAGCTGTTCAAGCCCTTCATCTACTCGAAGCTCGAGAAGTACGGCCACGCCACCACCATTAAGGCCGCCAAGCGGATGGTGGAGAAGGAGCGTCCCGAGGTCTGGGACATCCTCGAGGAGGTGATCCGCGAGCACCCGGTGATGCTGAACCGGGCGCCGACGCTGCACCGCCTGGGCATCCAGGCCTTCGAGCCGACGCTGGTCGAGGGCAAGGCCATCCAGCTGCACCCGCTGGTCTGCACCGCCTTCAACGCGGACTTCGACGGTGACCAGATGGCCGTGCACGTCCCGCTGAGCCTCGAGGCCCAGCTGGAAGCGCGCGTGCTGATGATGTCCACCAACAACATCCTCAGCCCCGCGAACGGCAAGCCGATCATCGTGCCGTCGCAGGACATCGTGCTCGGCATCTACTACCTGAGCCTGGAGACGCCGGAATACCGCGCGGCGCCGGACAAGGCCGAGTACGACGCCCAGGGTCAGCTGGTGAAGGCCGGCCCATCCGTCTTCGCCGAGATGGGTGAGCTGGAGCAGGCGCTGGCCGCCAAGAGCATCACCCTGCACACCAAGATCCTGGCGCGCCGTCAGACCATGGACGCCGAGGGCAAGGTGCGCAACGAGCGCGTGGTCACCACGCCGGGCCGGATGATGATCGGCGCGCTGATGCCGCTGCATCCGAACCTGCCCTACTCGCTGGTGAACCGGCAGCTGACCAAGAAGAACGTCTCCGACGTGATCGACGCGGTGTACCGTCACTGCGGTCAGAAGGAGAGCGTGATCTTCGCCGACCGGCTGATGGGTCTTGGCTTCCGCAACGCGGCCAAGGCGGGCATCTCGTTCGGCAAGGACGACATGATGATCCCCGACACCAAGGGGGAGATGATCGACCGCACCAAGAACGAGGTGAAGGAGTTCGAGCAGCAGTACCTCGACGGCCTGATCACCGCGGGCGAGCGCTACAACAAGGTGGTCGACGCCTGGTCGCGCGCCACCGAGGAAGTGGCGGGCGCGATGATGAAGGAGATCTCCCGCCAGGAGGTTGGCAAGGTCACCAACTCCGTCTGGATGATGTCCCACTCCGGTGCGCGTGGGTCGCCGGCGCAGATGCGCCAGCTGGCCGGCATGCGCGGCCTGATGGCCAAGCCCTCGGGCGAGATCATCGAGCAGCCGATCATCGCGAACTTCAAGGAAGGCCTGTCGGTGCTGGAGTACTTCAACTCCACGCACGGTGCCCGTAAGGGCCTGGCCGACACCGCCCTGAAGACCGCGAACTCGGGCTACCTGACGCGTCGTCTCGTGGACGTGGCGCAGGACTGCATCATCCTGGTCAACGACTGCGGTTCCGAGCGCGGCATCACCGTTCGCGCGGTGATGGACGGCGGTGAGGTCGTGTCCTCGCTGAGCGAGCGTATCCTGGGCCGCACCATCCAGCGCGACGTGGCCGACCCCGAGACGGGCGAGATCCTGGCCACCCGCAACACGCTGGTGGAGGAGGCCCTGGCCGATCGCATCGAGCAGGCGGGCGTCGAGGAGGTCTATATCCGCTCGGTGCTGACCTGCGACGCGGGTTCGGGCGTGTGCGGCCACTGCTACGGCCGTGACCTCGCGCGCGGTACGCCGGTCAACGTCGGTGAGGCCGTGGGCGTGATCGCCGCGCAGTCCATCGGTGAGCCGGGCACGCAGCTGACCATGCGCACCTTCCACATCGGCGGCGCCGCCCAGCGCGGGGCGGAGCAGTCGGCGGTGGAGGCCACGACCGAGGGTACGGTTCGCATCGAGAACCTGTCCGTCGTCGAGAACAGCCAGGGCGCCCCGATCGTCATGAGCCGTAACTGCGAGATCGTCCTGTCGGACGCGCAGGGGCGGGAGCGTGCCCGCTTCCGCGTGCCCTACGGCTCGCGGATGCTGGTGTCCGAGGGTGCCGCGGTGCAGCGCGCCCAGAAGCTGGCGGAGTGGGACCCCTTCACCCTGCCGATCATCACGGAGCGCGCGGGTTCGGTGGAATACGCCGACCTGATCGAGGGCATCACCCTGGTGGAGCGCCAGGATGAGGTCACCGGCCTCTCGTCCAAGGTGGTGGTGGACTACAAGGCGGCCTCCAAGGCCGACCTGCGTCCGCGCCTGCTGCTGAAGGACGAGAAGGGCAACGTGGTGAAGCTGCCGAACGGCGCCGAGGCCCGGTACTTCCTGAGCCCCGACACCATCCTTTCGGTGGACAACGGCGCCACGGTGCACGCTGGCGACGTGATCGCCCGCCTGCCGCGTGAGTCTTCGAAGACCCGCGACATCACGGGCGGTCTGCCGCGCGTGGCGGAGCTGTTCGAGGCGCGCCGGCCCAAGGATGCCGCCATCATCAGCGACATCGACGGGCGGGTGGAGTTCGGCAAGGACTACAAGGCCAAGCGTCGGATCATCGTGAAGATGGACGTGCCGGAGGGCGAGGCGCCGATCGAGCGCGAGTACCTCGTGCCGAAGGGCAAGCACGTCTCGGTGCAGGAGGGCGACTACGTCAAGGCCGGCGATCCGCTGGTGGACGGCCCCCGCGTGCCGCACGACATCCTGCGCGTGCTGGGTGTGGAGGCGCTGGCGAACTATCTCGTCAACGAGATCCAGGACGTCTACCGACTGCAGGGCGTGAAGATCAACGACAAGCACATCGAGGTGATCGTTCGCCAGATGCTGCAGAAGATCGAGATCCTCGAGCCCGGCGACACCACCTACCTGGTGGGTGAGCAGGTGGACCGGCTGGAGTTCGCTGACGAGAACGAGCGTCGGCTGCAGGCCAAGGAGCGTCCGGCGCGCGGCGAGCCCGTGCTGCAGGGCATCACCAAGGCCAGCCTGCAGACCACCTCCTTCATCTCGGCCGCCTCCTTCCAGGAGACGACCCGGGTGCTGACGGAGGCCGCGGTCGCCGGCAAGATCGACAGCCTGGCCGGCCTGAAGGAGAACGTGATCGTGGGTCGCCTGATCCCCGCGGGCACGGGTTCCGTCATGAACCGCCTGCGCGCGCTCGCCGCGCAGCGCGACAAGGGGCGCATCCCGCAGCCGACTCCGGCCCTCCCGCCGGCAGCCGGGCAGGAGGCCGCCGAGTAAGCTCGGCAACCTCGCAGAACGCATGGCAGGGCCGGAACCTTCGGGTTCCGGCCCTGCTGCTTTTCGGGGGTTATTGCTTGACTCGAGGGGGGCAGGGGGGTACCTGTCCGCCCCTCAACGGAGCCCCTTAGGGGCTTCGAAGGTTGTTCTTGGACGACAGCTCTGCGCCGCCGAGGCTGCCCCTGTGCTGGGGGGCGAAGTTCGGGGGTGAGGTGGTGGCCCGAGGGGTGCGCGGAAGCGTGCTCTGTCGGGCCCGCTCGCATGGCGAGGGCTGGCGGCCGCTGGGACGGGTTCACGAAGGGGCGTCATGCCGACGATCAACCAGCTCATCGCCCAGGGGCGCGAGCCGAAGCCGAGCCGCAACAAGGTTCCTGCGCTGCAGGGCTGCCCGCAGAAGCGTGGCGTTTGCACTCGCGTCTACACCACCACGCCGAAGAAGCCGAACTCCGCGCTCCGTAAGGTCGCGAAGGTTCGTCTGACCAATGGCTACGAGGTGGTCAGCTACATCCCCGGTGAGGGGCATAACCTTCAGGAGCACTCCGTGGTCCTGATCCGTGGTGGCCGCGTGAAGGATCTTCCGGGCGTGCGCTACCACATCCTCCGCGGCGTGCTGGATACGCAGGGCATTGCCAAGCGTCGCCAGCGCCGTTCGCTCTACGGCGCGAAGCGTCCGAAGTAAGGGTCTGACAGATGTCTCGCCGTCATAGCGCCGAGAAGCGCGAAGTTCTGCCCGATCCGAAGTTCGGTGACGTCGTCCTCAGCCGTTTCATGAACGTGCTGATGTACGACGGCAAGAAGAGCACTGCCGAGGGCATCGTCTACGCCGCGATGGACACCGTGAAGCGCCGCGTCGGCAACAATGCCGAGCCGCTCGCCGTGTTCCACGAGGCCATGGAGAACGTGAAGCCGGCCGTCGAGGTGCGTTCGCGCCGCGTCGGCGGTGCCACCTACCAGGTGCCCGTCGAGGTTCGCGCCGAGCGTCGCCAGGCCCTGGCGATCCGCTGGCTGATCGAGTCCGCGCGCAAGCGCGGCGAGAGCACCATGGAAGAGCGCCTTTCGGGCGAGCTGCTGGACGCGGCGAACAACCGCGGCGCGGCCGTCAAGAAGCGCGAAGACACGCACCGGATGGCCGAAGCCAACAAGGCTTTCAGCCACTACCGCTGGTAACAGAACCCGATCTTTTAGAGAGATACGAACATGGCGAAGGCGAAGTTCGAGCGGACGAAGCCGCACTGCAACATCGGCACGATCGGGCACGTGGATCACGGCAAGACGTCGCTGACGGCAGCGATCACGAAGGTGCTGGCGAAGTCGGGTGGCG
>NZ_JBHLUN010000024.1:0-3358 GCF_042433915.1 Roseomonas elaeocarpi
GACGGCGAGCCCGGCTTCGCCGAGATCAAGGGGCTGATCGAGAAGATCAACCGCTCCTTCGACGAGTACAAGTCGACCAACGACAACCGCCTGAAGCAGATCGAGCAGAAGGGCGCGGCCGATCCGGTCACGACCGAGAAGCTGAGCAAGATCGACGGCGACCTGAAGAAGCTGTCGGACGAGCTGCTGGAGCTGGGCAAGAAGTCCAACCGCCCCGGTGGCCCGGGCGGCGACGTGAAGCCCGGCGAGGGGCCGGCGCACCGCGAGCACCGCGACGCCTTCAACGCCTTCGCCCGCCGCGGCGAGGGCAGCGAGCGCGAGGTGAACGCGCTGGCGGTGAAGGCAATGTCCACGCTGGTGCCCGCTGACGGCGGCTACCTCGTGCCGGAGATCGTCGACCGCAACATCCTGAACCTGCTGCGCGACGAAAACCCGATGCGGCAGTACGCGAACCAGATCACCGTGTCCTCGCCGGACTACAAGCGCCTGGTGAACCTGCACGGCGCCGGCACCGGCTGGGTCGGCGAGACCGACGCCCGCCCGGCCACCAATACGCCGCAGCTGGCCGAGATCGTCGCCTTCATGGGCGAGCTCTACGCCAACCCGCAGGTCACGCAGACCCTGCTGGACGATGCCGCGGTGGATCTCGAGGCGTGGCTGGCCGGCGAGTTGGCGCAGGAGTTCGGCCTGGCCGAGGGCGCGGCCTTCATCACCGGCGATGGCGTGAAGAAGCCCAAGGGCTTCCTGGCCTACCCGACGGCCGCGACCAAGGACGCCACCCGCCCGCTCGGCACCTTCGAGCACATGGTGACCGGCGTGGCCGGCGGCTTCGCCGCCTCCAATCCGGGCGACCTGCTGGTGTCGCTGATCTACCGCCTGAAGTCGGGCTACCGCACCGGCGCGCGCTGGTACACGAACAGCTCAACGCTGGCGACGGTCCGCACCTGGAAGGACGGCCAGGGCAACTACCTCTGGCAGCCCAACGCCCAGGCGGGCGAGCCCGGTACGCTGCTGGGCTTCCCGATCGCCGACATGGAGCAGATGCCCGACGTGGCGGCCGGCGCCCTGCCGATCGCCTTCGGCGACATGCGCCGCGCCTACACCATCGTGGACCGGATCGGCACGCGCACGCTGCGCGACCCGTACACGAACAAGCCTTACGTCGGCTTCTACACCACGAAGCGGGTGGGCGGCATGGCCGTGGACACCCAGGCGCTGAAGTTCGCCAAGGTCAGCGCCTGACCGGGCGCGCCGGCCTCGCGCCGGCGCCTCCATTCTGCCACCAGCCCCGCCTCGCGCGGGGCTTTCCGTTTCAGGAGGGCCACATGGCCGAACCCAAGGCCGCAAAGGCGGCAGACCAGAACGCCACGGCGACCACCGAGCCGACCGAGAACCTGAACCAGGCCGGCACCGCGCCGAAGGACCCGGATCAGGCGACGGTCGCTGATGCGCACGCCAAGCACGAGGCGCAGCGCGACCTGGCCGAGCGCACCGAGGCCGCGAAGTGGGACAACGTGCGCGCCGGGATGAACCCGCGCGAGGCGCTGGCCGCCGCGCAGCGCAGCACCGGCCCGGCGCCGGAGAACAAGGCCGAGGGCCCGGCGCCCGAGAACAAGAGCGCCTGATCCATGCTCACCGTCATCACGCCAGCGAAGGGAAGGCGCCTGACCACGATCCCGGCCGCGCGTGACCACCTGCTGCTGGGTGATGACGTGGACGAGAAGTACCTGGGCGACCTGATCGACCAGGCCTCGGCGACGGTTGTGTCCCACTGCCGCCGCCCGTTCGCGCGGGAGACGGTGCGCGAGACCTTCCGGCCTCGTGGCGCCACGCCGCTCATCCTGGATCGCACGCCGGTTCAGGGTGCCGTCGCGCTGACGGTGGCCGGGCAGGCGATCGACGCCGAGGGCACCGAACTGAACACCCTGAGCGGCCTGCTGTATCGCCTCGACGGCGCGGCGCGCTGGACAGCATGGGGCTGCGACGTCACCGCGGTGGAATACACCGGCGGCTTCGCGCTGCCGGGGGAGCCCAATCGGGATCTGCCTTCCGACATCGAGCAGGCCTGCCTGATCATGGTCGCAGCGCGCCACGCCGCGCGGGGCCGCGATCCGATGCTGCGCTCCGAAACCACCGAGGGGGTTGGCTCCGCCTCCTTCATCGCGACGGCCGACATGGGCGGGATGCCGCCGCAGGCCGCGGCGCTGCTGGAGCCGTACCGCCGCTGGGTGGTGGCTTGATGTCCCACCACCTCGAGACCCGCCGTCGGCTGATCCGCAGCCGCGGCCGCACCATGACGCTGATCCGGCAGGCGAGGGGCGCTACACCGGCCATCTCCCTCCCGCTGATCGGCTTCCCGCGCGCCTATCGCCCTGACGAGATCCAGGGCGGCGTGCAGGCCAACGACCAGCAGGTCGAGATCCTGAACGACGAGATTGCCGCGGCCGGCTGGCCCGCGCCTCCTGCCAATCCCGACCGCCTGGTGATCGACGGCCGCACCTCCACCGTGAAGGGCGCGCGCCCGGTCTATGCCGGTGCCGAGCTGCTCGGCTGGTCCATCTGGGTGACCGGCTGATGAGCTCACCCGAGGTCTGGGCCGACGCTCAGGTGCTGATCCGCGATACGGCCGCCACGCAGGGCCTCCCGGTGGCCTGGCCGAACGAGGTGTTCGACGACCTGCCGGAGCCGCCCGCGCCCTTCGTGGCGGTGGAAATCCGCGGTGATGGCGCCGAGCCCTACGAGCTGGGCGGCGGCGTGTGGCGCGAGGACGGCTCGCTCTATCTGCACGTCATGGTGCCGACCGGTTCCGGCATCACCGCGGGCCTGCAGCTGCGCAAGGCCTTCGCCGACGGCTTCCGCGGCCTGCCGCCGCGCACCGTCATCTACGACAGCTTCAGCTTCGACCCTGGCAGCGACGACGAAGAGGGCAACTGGCATCGCCTGACCCTGCGCGTCGCCTACCACTACCAGGACATCGGCATTCCAACCTGAGGAGGGCCACCATGGCCGACGACAGCAAGGCCGATGCACCGGCCAAGCCCATCATCTTCGCCATCATCGATATCGCGTCCGGCAAGCAAGTCGGCGAGCAGACCTGCGACGCCAACCTGGCGCCGGTGCTGCTGGACGGCCAGCGCGCCGAGATCCTGACGCCCAAGGCTGCCGCCAAGGCGCCCGCCCCGACGCCGGAAGCCTCCGGCTCGTAATCCCGGCCCGGCTGGGCCTTTCCGTCACACCATTTTCCGGAGGACAGGCCCATGACGGGCACCACCAGCTATCAGGCCGGCCAGGAAGCCACCTTCGCCCGGCTCGCCTACGTGCAGGAGGCCGCCTGGGGCGTCACCCCGGCGGCGAAGCT
>NZ_JBHLUN010000025.1:0-2569 GCF_042433915.1 Roseomonas elaeocarpi
GGCGGTTGCGGCCGTGTGCAACAGCGTCTCGCTGAACATCACCAACGACGGGGCCGGCGCCGACTACGGCCTAGGCTCCGCCGCGGCGCAGGGCATGCGCATGGGCGTGTTCGGCTGCTCCGGCTCGGTGCAGTTCTACTTCCGCGACTTCACCCTGTACCAGCGCTTCAAGGCGGAGACGATCGGCTCCTTCTCGTTCCGCGCGATGGACGCAGCCGGCAACGGCTACCGCTTCACGCTGCCGGCGGCGGCGCTGATGAACCCGCAGATCAACGCCGGCGGTCCTGGCACACCGGTGATGGCGACCTTCGACCTCGAAGGGAACCCGGACGCCACTGGCGTGGTCCTCAAGATCGACCGCGTTCCCGCCACCTGATCGCGCTGCCGGCGCCGCGGCGCTGGCGCGTGTAGGGGCCGGCTGATCTGCGGGGGTCCGCCGGCCCCGCTTCCCGCATTCCCCGCATCCCGCACAGGATACCCGCACCATGAAGCTTTCCGCCGTGACCATCGTCGCACCCAACGATCCGCAGGGCGACTGGATCGCCCCCGGTGGCGAGTTCGATGACCTGGAGGTGCTGACCGTCGGCATCACCGACGCCTTCACCGACGCCCAGGCTGCCCGTCATCAGAAGCTGGCTCGCTCCTGGGGCGGTGACGCCACCCGCGCCCCGGTCCGCCTGCTCCGTAAGGCGAACATGGACTGCCTGCTGGCGCACAGCGTCTTCGGGCTGCGCAACCTGAAGGACGACGACGGCAACGACGTGCCTTGGGAGCAGGTGAAGAAGATGGTCTACGAGGAGCAGTACCGCCCCCTCGCGAACGCCATGTTCGCCGCGGCCAACCTGGTCACCGCCCGCCGCGCTATCGACATTGAGGATGCGGAGGGAAACTCCGTGCCGTCCTCCTCTACCAGCTCGAATGGGGTAGCTGGGCCGACCTGATCGCCGAGGTCGAGGAGGACGAGCGGCCACTTGAGCCGGCCCTTGACCCAGCGAACGCCTGGGTCTGGAGGGCGTGGAACTACCTTTCGGACGAGCGCCCTTCGGAGATCTCCGGCGTCGCCGGCCCGATGGGCGGCGTCATCTGGAAGAGCAAGCCAGGGCGCATCCCGTGGCGCGCGGTGATGACGTGGTGTGACGTGCATGAGCACCGCATCGAGCAGCGCGACACCCTCTACCGCCTGATCAGGATCCTTGATGACGAGTACCTGCGCTGGCGGAAGCAGAAGGACAGCCAGTGATGCGGGCAGCGGCGTTCCGGCAGCAGGTGCGCGTCTTCGTGGACCGCAACCTGTCACCCGCTGCCCAGTCAAAGGCGCTGGCGGACGCGGCCGTTGCCGGCCGCACCGACCTGATCCGCACCGGTCGCGCGGCGCCGTCCTACATCCTGAGTGTCGACGGGCGGGAAGGGCCGGACGAGGCGCAGGTGAAGCCGGACGGCATCATCGTCTATCGCTTCAGCCTGATCGGACAGGCGGCCGTCTTCGCCATGGCCTTCCTGCGCGCCCGCTCGCCGGTTCGCGGTGGCACTTTCCGGGACAGCTGGTTCTACGCGCTCAGTGCCACTGGCTACACCCGCGGCTCGGCCCGCGGCACCTGGTACAACGGGGTGAAGATGGCCGCCTCGTACAACGCCAACGACCAGATCATCAGCCAGAAGAGCTTCGATCCCCAGAAGGTCGGGGCGGACATCGGCGAGATCCTGATCTCCAATCGTGTCCCGTATGAGCGCAAGGCGGACGTCCAGCTGGCGGGCAACCGCCGCCTGCGCTGGAGCGTGCCGGCCAACATGGTCGACGACTGTGCCCGCGCCGTGCGGCAGCGTTTCCCGACGCTAGACGCACGGCGCATTTACCAGCTGCACCATCCTGGGCAGTACGTGCTCAGGAGGGGGAAAAAGGCCGGGAGCCGTGTGGAGAACCCGGCGCTAGTGATCAGCGTGAAGTAACCGCACCGCGGTCTCCGCAGGACAGCTTCTGAAGGCGCGCTAAAACTTCGGTAGCAGGGGCCTTGGTGCAGACCGGGTCGTTGCTCGGAAGCGTTCCGGTCGCGTTCCTCGTCCGGAAATCCTGGAGACAATCCGCAAAGTTGGCACTCAGGATGCTCGTGCCTCGGGTATCACAGAACTGCTTGAGGTCGGAAACGCCACTAAAGGCGCCGGGTATGAACTCATCGTAGCGGTCGACGCGTAGATGGCACTCCGAGCGACGCGGATGATCTTCGTAGCCCCAAACACTGCACACCTGAGCTTGCCTCGCGGGATCTGCGGCTGAGGCACAGGCCCAAGTTCCGGTTGCCGCCACCAACAGCGCGGCAGCCCCTAACCATACCCTCATTCAATCCTCCGTTCTCGCGGGAGACCCACGCGCATGGCGACTGTCTCCCAAGTCACCGAAGCTGTCTTTACGGCGCGGTTCGACAATCAGGTTACCGCTGGGGCTGACGCTGCCGCCAAGTCCATGGAGGGCTTCACCCAGGCCCTGGAGGTAACGGAGGAGCGGGTCACCCGCGCCACCCGCAGCACCACCGCACTGGTGAAGCAGTTCGACCCGGTGACCCAGGCTGCCGCC
>NZ_JBHLUN010000025.1:2708-15340 GCF_042433915.1 Roseomonas elaeocarpi
GGCACAGCAGAAGCTGACCGGCGACCTCGCGGCCGGCGGCGAGAAGGCTGCGGCGGCTCAGCGAGCAATCGAGAACCTCAACGAGCGCGTGACCCAGGCCAAGGTCCGACACGAGGCGCTTAAGGACGCAGGCTCCAAGGCGGCGAAGGGTTTGGATGAGGTCAGTGTGGCTGCCACCAAGGCCACGGGCGCCTTCGGCCTTGCTGGCTACCAGATCCGCAACCTGACAGCGCAGGTTGTCGACTTCAGCGTTCAGGTCCTGTCCGGCGGCGGCCTGTTCTATCCAATCATCCAGCAGGGCCCGCAGGCCGTGGACGCGGTCGGCGGCCTGAAGTCCGCCCTCTCGATCCTCGGCCAGATCCTCACGCCGACCCGACTGCTGGTGGGCGGTCTGGCAGTGGCAATCGTTGGTTCGGTTGCGGCGGCGGAACAGCAGGAGCGAGCGCTTCTCAGCCTGTCCACCCGGTTGCGGGCGACGCGCGCTGACTACGCCACCCTAGCGCAGGCCGTGGACGTGAACGCCCGGGTGCTGGCGGGATCGACGGACCTCTCCACCTCGGATGCCAGCGCCGCTGGCGTGACCCTCGGTGGCGTGTCGACCTATGCCGGCACGCAGCAGGACCTGCGCCGCCTGCAACAGGTGGCCGGCGACGTGGCCGTGATGCTGGGCACCACGGTGCCGCAGGCGGCTGAGAAGATGGCGGCCGGTCTCCGCCGCCCGGCCGAGACCGCACGCCAGCTCGCCGCGAGCGATCTTCGCACGCTGGACGACGCCACGCTCCGCACGATCGAGAGCCTGGATAACCTCGGGCGGCGGGCTGAGGCCGGTGCGGTGCTGATGGATGCGCTCTCGCGCGCGGCCGGCAGCGCCACGGATGCTCAGACCCCTTTCCAGCGGTCCCTCAGCGAGGCGGAGCAGGCAGCCACACGGGTCTGGAACGCTATCCGTCCGCTGATCGTCGGGCTCGGCACCGACCTGGTGCACAGCATTGCCTCGGGCATTGAGGGCATCGCCAGCCTGATCACCAAGCTGCAGGAGCTCAGCGATAGCTTCAGCAACAGCGCGATCGGCAAGTTCCTGCTGTCCGCCGACAGTGGCCCGGCTGCCTTCCTGAACCGCTTTGCTGGGGTGGAAGGCACCGGGCCGAGGATTATTGACCACTCCACCGGCCAGGTCGTGCCCACCGGTAGCCTGACCAACACGTCTTCCGCCTCGGACATCCAGGCATACATTCGCCAGAGCGTTGCCGGCACCAATGTGCCGGCGGACTTCGCGCTGGCGGTGGCTGGCCGGGAGAGCGGCTACCGGCAGCAAGTGAACGGCCGCACTCTCGCCAGTAGTAGCGGCGCCTTGGGTACCATGCAGCTGATGCCGGCGACCGCTGCCGGGCTGGGTGTGGATCCCAACGACGCTGCCCAGAACATTGCCGGCGGCATCCGCTACCTGGGCCAGCTGCTGGAGAAGTACGGCGGCGATCAGAGCTTGGCGGCGGCCGCCTACAACGCGGGGCCTGGGCGGGTGGACAAGTTCCTCGCCGGCAAGGCCACGCTCCCCCAGGAAACGTGGGACTATGTGCGCGCGGTAGCGCCGAACCGCACCGAGAACGGCGTGGTGGTGGCCAGTGGTGGAGCCTTGTCCTCCCAAGCCGAAGTGCTGGGCATCGCGAACGAGCGGGTGCGCGCGGCCAATGTCCTGCCGGACCAGATCCGCACGGCGAACGAGAAGATTGCCCAGACCCGCAGCGCGCTCGCCACTCCTGGCCTCGATACCGAGAGCCAGGCCCGGTACAACGCCTTGCTTCGCGATCAGCTGGCCGCGCTCGACGCGCTGAAGACGCCCGAGCAGCGCCGGCAGCAGGATTTCCAGGATCGCACCGCCATTATGGCGGAGGCGGCCGGCGCCGCCCGCGACCTGAAGCAGGCCGAGATGGCCGAGGTGCGGCAGGCCGAAGCGGAAGGGCATGCGCCTGACATCGCCGGAGCTCGAGCCCGGAAGCAGTCAGAGCTCAACGACGCGCTGGTGGACACCGTGCGCCAGGTCGGGCTCGACACGGACGCCCAGGTCGCCCGCAACCGCGTGATCCTGCAGGGCAACGCCGCGGTGCAGGACGCCGCAGTGGTGGCCAAGGCGCAGACCGATGCCCTGAAGTACGGCGCCGAGGGCACTGCTGATTACACGAACGCGGTGCAGACCCTGACCCGCGTCTACCGGGCACAGCAGGCGCAGGTGAACGCCGGCGCCCTCCTGGGGTCGATCAAGGACACGGAGCAGGCCAACGAGCAGCTGCAGCTCGAGACCAGCCTGATCACCGCCAACACGGTTGAGCGTGAAAAGGCGATTGCGGCCTACAAGACCGAGCGGCAGATCCGCGAGGCTGGCGCGGACGGGACGCCGGAAGCCGATCGTCTGCGGGCGGCAAGCCAGCAGGCGGCCGAGCTCCGAGTGCAGAACCAGCAGCTTGCCGCCTCGTGGCAGGAACTTCAGAGCTTCGGCACCCAGGCTTTCGACCGGATCGGGGAGGCCGTCACCGAGGCCTTCGTGAACGGGAAGGACAGCGCCGTCAGCTTCGCCAGCGTGGCCAAGGCGCTGCTGTCCGAGGTCATCCAGCTCATGTTGAAGCTGGCCCTGATCAACCCGCTGCAGAACGCCGTCCTTGGAACGAACCTCGGGACGCTCGGTGGCATTGGGTCCCTGTTGGGTGGCACCGCCAGCGCCGCGCCGGCAGTCCTCGGCGCCTCGGGCGGCGCGATCGGCTACGTCACCGATGCCGGTAAGGTGGTGACCGCTACCGGGGGCAGCAGCGGCGGCCTCCTGTCCGGTCTGTCCAGCCTGGCGTCCGTCGGCTCCATCACCAGCGGCCTGTCCAAGATCGGCGGCTTCCTGGGCATCGGTGGCGGTGCGGCCACGGCAGCCACCAGCGCCAGCGCAACGGCGGCCGGCATGGGCACGGGTGGCGCCTTCGCGTTGGACATGAGCGGCGGCGCGGCGTCCTCCGCTATGGCTGCCACCGCACCGACCTCCTTCCTGGGCATGACCGGGACCGGTGCTTGGCTGGGCGGCGCGGGCATCGGCATTGGTGGTGGCCTGCTGGCGAACAGCCTCCTCGGCGGCAACAAGACCAACGGCATGATCGGCACCGGCATCGGCACGGCCGTGGGCGCCTTCGGCGGCCCCGTTGGCATGGCGATCGGCGGCACCATCGGCGGCGCCCTGGGCGGCCTGTTCGGGGCCCGGCCGAGCGACAAGACCGGCACCTACAGCATGGACCTGGTGTCCGGCGTCGGCACCGAGGGCGGCCTGGAAGGCAAGAAGTTCAGCCAGGAGAACCGGGACAGCGCGAAGACCATCTCCGACAGCATCTCCTCCATGGCGGAGCAGCTGCGCACGGCGCTTGGTGTTTCCACCACCCCGCTCGCCTACCAGGTGGCCGTGGGTGGCCGGGACGGCCTCTCCCTGCAGTACGCCGACGGCCAGAAGTTCAGCTACGACGCTTCGGACAGCGGCACGACGGCGCTGGTGAAGCAGGCGGCACAGGACATCGTGAAGTCCATGGCGTCGGCCGCCTCGAGCGAGATCCAGAGCATCATCGCCCATTCGGACGACGCTGATACGCTGCTCAGCAACGTCCAGTGGTTCACCGGCACCTATAAGGTGCTGTCCGGCACCATCGAGCAGAACCAGAACGCCGCCCAGCGCTTCCAGGCCTCGCTCGACACCCTGACCAAGCCCTTCGACGACGCCATTGCCAAGGCCTCGCAGCTGGGCCTGGAAACGGCGAAGCTCGCGGAGAACCAGGCGGCGGCGGTGGCGGCGGCGCAGGCGACGCAGACCGACACCTACGATGCGGCCCGCCGGACGGCGCAGGGCCGGGACTACATCACCCAGCTCAGTGGTGTCCGGACTTACTACAACGACAACGCCGCGCTGATGCGCCAGCTGGGGCGTGACCCGGAAGGGATGTACGTCGACCAGGCGGTGGCGATCCTGAACCAGCTGAACGAGAGCCAGCTGGAGGATGTGACGAAGGCCTTCACCGGCTGGGACGACGCGATCGTCAGCCTCGCCGCGCAGACCCTGGCAAACGCCCGGGCCACCGAGGCGGCCACGGCAGCGCAGGAAGCTGCCGCCACGGCGACGTCGGACCAGCTGTCGGCGCTGCAGAAGCTGCAGAGCCAGTCCAAGGTGCTGACAGGCTACCTCGACAGCCAGGCGCTGAACGACAACACCCTGTCGCCGTCGGCGAAGCTGACCGAGGCGCAGCGGCAGTTTTCCGCGGCGGTCGATGCTGCCCGGGCTGCTGGCCCGGCCAACGCCGACCTGTCCGCTGTGACCAGCGCCGCCTCTGCGGTGGAGCAGGCTGGGCTGCTGAACTACGCCTCCTCGCCGCAGCAGGCGATGCTGGTGCAGGGCATCCGCTCGACAGTGGAGAACCTGGCGATCGGTCTGGGCCTGCCTGATTTCACCGACAGCCTGGATCAGTCGTTGGCGGTGGCGCAGGCGCAGCTCGCGGTCCAGCAGGACCAGAAGGCGCTGCTGCAGCAGCTGATCGCCGAAATCCGGCAGGATCGGCTGGAGCGCAAGGCCTCGTGAGCGGTTCGCTTTCCGCCGGCCCGGCCGAGTTCCTGCTGGAGCTCGGGTCGGCCCCGCTGCTCGCCGGTCTGGTGACGGCGCCCTGGGGCATGCCCGGCGCCTACCCGCCGGGTGCGCGGCCGCAGGATTTTCCGGCGCGCGTCACGGCGGCCGTCACGGTGGTGAAGCTGTCGCAGCGCGGCTGGACCGGAGAGCCGGGCGACAGCGCCGCACCCAACGTCACCTACCCGCCGCGCCTGGCGGAGGCGCCGCTGCTGACGCTGTCCATCCCGATCCTGCCCGAGAGCGAGGCGCGCGGCACCGCCACGGCGGCCGAGGCGACGCTGGACAACGCCGACGGTCGCCTCGACCAGGTAGCGGGCGACTGGAGCATGGTTGGGCGGCCGGCGGTGCTGCGGCGCGGGCCGCACCGCACGCTGCTGCGCGCCGACAGCGCCGAGTTCGTGACGGTGGCGTCGCTGCGGGTTTCGAGCGCCGCGATCGGCACCACGGCGCCGCGCATCGCGCTGGAGAACGCCGCCGCCGACCTCTCGCTGCCGGTGTGCGCCACCTACCTCGGCACTGGCGGGCTGGAGGGCGACGCCGTGCGCACCGGGCAGAACCGGCCGCTGCTGCTCGGCATCGTGCCGAACATGCAGCCGACGCAGGTCCTGGCGGCTCAGCTGCTCTACCAGATCAGCTCCGCGCCGTTGTCGACCGTCATCGCGGTGCGGGACAAGGGCTACCCGCTGCAGCCCGGCAGCAATTACGCCGACGTCGCTTCGCTGCTCAACGGTAAGCCTGCCGCCGGTACCTACGACACATGCCTTGCCGCCGGTTACCTGCGCCTCGCCTCTAACCCGCAGGGCATGGTGACCTGCGACGCGCAGAGCGCCGGCGACACCAGCCATGGCGGCATCGCCCTGTCGCTGCTGCGGGGGCCCGGTGGGATCACGGCCGACCGACTGCTACCGGCCACGGTGTCGACCCTACCCAACAACCAGGCTGGGTTCCTGTTCACCTCCGGCACGGTGGCGGACGCCCTGGACCGGGTGCTGCGCTCCTGCGCCGGCTGGTGGGGGCCGGATCGGCTGGGGCGCGTGCGCTTCGGCCGCCTGCCGGTGCCGGGGCGCGCCACGGCGTCGCTGAACATCCCGCGCTGGGCGATCCAGGACGCGATTGACCGCTTCGGCAAGGGCCTCGAGGAGGTCGCCGGCAGCAAGCCCCGGTGGGGTCAGCGGCTCCGGTACCAGATCCTCGGCCAGGTGCAGGGGGCAGGGGACCTGCTCGGCACCATCGCTGCCGACCCGGCGCAGCTGGACTACTACTCCACCGGCTACCGCACCGCCTCGCGCTACGACGTGTCGATCCTCTCGACCTTCCCGGCGGCCCTGAACCCGGAGCCGCTTGAGACCGGCTGGCGCAACGAGGCCGATGCCCTGGCGCAGGCGCAGTACCTGCTGGACTGCCACGGCGTCCGTCGCCGCATCTGGCAGGTGCCCGTCGGCTGGTGGGGGCACCGGCTCGACGTCGGGCAGGAGATCACCGCCGACTTTCCCCGCCTCGCGGGACAGAACTGGATCGTCACCTCGATCTCCGGGGCCGGCGACGACATGGAAGCCACCCTCTGGGGCTGAAGGATCATCACCATGGCTGAAGACAGGGCCGCCCTCGCGCAGGAGGCGCGGCGCGCGCGCGTGCGTGCAGCGATCGCCGCGCTCGGTCGGGAGGTTGGATTGCCGGACTTCGACGACACGCTGGAAAGCAGCCTCGCGGTGGCGGTGGCACAGCTCGAGGCGACGGAGACGGCTCGCGCCACCCTGGTTGGGATCCACGACGAGCTCCGCCTGGCGCGTCTCGCACGGACGGCCGCCTGACGCATGCCCGCGCTGATCTCCGGGGCGACCAACCTGATCGACGCCGCCTCGACGGTGCTGGCGGCCGACGGCGCGCTGGGCGGGCTCGGGGTGGAGAACCTGCGCACCTCGATCCTGGGCGAGGTGTGGCGCACGTCCGGCACGGTGGAGGCGCAGACCTCGTCGGTGGTGTCCACGGACAGCGCCAACGGTGCCGTTCTCGGGGCGAACACCACCCGCACCGGCAACGTCGCGAACCACGACGGCACGTCCAACGCGGCTGTGGCTTACTCGAACTCCGCCACCAGCAACGCTTCGGTCGGCACCACGGCGGCGGTAAAGGGCGGCCAGAAATACCGCGTGCAGGTGTGGGTGCGGCGCGCGAACGGCGCCAGCGTCAGCGGCAACGCCATCCTGGTGGTCAACGCCGCGACGGCCGCCTTCGGCCTGCCCATGAGCAACCTCGCGCAGGGCACGGCGTGGCAGCTGCTGACGCTCGATTTTACCGCGCAGCGCACGGGCACGGCGAACCTGTACTTCGTGACCGACACCGGCACGCTCTCCTACGCGCTGGACGGTGCCACCCTCTACGCGCTGCCGACCTATGCCGTGGGGAGCAAGAGCGCGCGCTTGGCGGTGGACCTGGGCGCCGCCATGGCGGTGGACGTGGTGGCCTTCGGCGCGCCCTTCGACGGGCTCCGTCCGCCAGCCGGCAGCCTGGTGCGGATCTGCGCCAGCAACCAGCAGCCCTTCGGGGTGGAGGTGCTCGACACCGGGGCGCTGGACTTCGCGATGACGCGCGACGGCTGGTCCTACACGCTGCCGGCGGCGAAGTCGGCCCGGTACTGGTGGGCGC
Organism: Roseomonas elaeocarpi; assembly: GCF_042433915.1. Lineage (NCBI taxonomy): Bacteria > Pseudomonadati > Pseudomonadota > Alphaproteobacteria > Acetobacterales > Roseomonadaceae > Roseomonas > Roseomonas elaeocarpi. The sequence goes on from NZ_JBHLUN010000025.1 coordinate 9,991, forward strand.
AGATCAACGTGCCCGCCGCGCAAGCCTACCTGCAGCTGGGCCGCGCCTGGCTGGGCGGCGGCGTGCGGCCGGCGCGCAATCCCTCGGCCGAAAACTACCAACCGGGCGCCGACGACAGCGCCACCACGGCGCCGCTGCGGCGCATGCAGTTTTCCATCGCCTCTCTGAGCGAGGCCGAGGCGGTGGCGATCGAGAGCTTGGGGCTCGACGCCGGCACGCAGCGCCAAGTGCTGGTGGTGCACGACACCACCCGGCCGGCGCGCAGCACGATCTTCGGGAAGTTCACCGCCATCCCGGCACCGCGGCTGCTGCAGCAGTGGGACGCGCGCGGGCAGCTGTCTTCGGTCGACATCGCCATCAAGGGAGACCGCTGAATGGCCGAGCAGATCCATTCCGCCGATATGTCGATGGTGGCGACCACCACCGGGGGCACGGGGGCGGCGCAGCTCGGCGCCACGCCTGCCACTTACCTTCACCCGGGGACGCAGATTGCCACCGGCTGGCTGGTGACCTGGCGCGAGGTCAACGCCGACGGTTCGCAGTGGCAGATCTTCCGCGGCCGCTACGTCGCCGGCAGTCCCAACACCATCACGCGCGAGACCCTGCTGTTACGCTGGGACAACGGCAACGCCTTCATCAACTGGCCCGACGGGCAGACGCGATACATCTTCCCCGACGTCTTCGCGCGCGATGCGGTGCTGCTGGATAGCGAGGGGAGGCTGCCGGACGGCCTGGTCCGGACGCCCCTGCAGCCGGTCTCCGGGAACTACAGCGGCAACTATCCGCTGACCGCCACCACGGTCTTCATCTACAGCCCGATCCCCGCAGGCACCCGGTTTCTCTGGCTCAACGGCTATGTGCGCGGCTACCCGCAGGCCGGCGCTCTGGACCTGCTGGCGAGCGCGGTACTGCGCAACGTGGGTGACACCGCGACTGATGTCGATTTCAGCACGGTGGGGGCACTCAGCGTGGCGGCGGGCTCGAGCGTCAGCATGCCGATCACCATGGCCTGGGATCTTGGCGCCCCCCTGGCAGAGGGCCGGAGCATGCGGCTCTCCGCGGCCACCAGCAACGGACAGACCTTCAACCTTCAGGAAGTCCGGGTGTCCATCGCCTGTGGGAGGCAGTGACCATGCAGGCTGTCTACGCCAATGCCGAGGGCACCGACGTCGCCTTCACCGATGACGAAGGTGTCCTCTTCGCGGTGAAGCCGGACGATCCGCGCCTTGATGGTCTGGAGATCGCGCCCTTCGTTCCACCGGTGCCGTATTCGGTCACCCGTGTTCAGGGGCGCCAGGCCATGGCGGCGGCGCAACTGCGGGACGGCCGTTCCCTGCTCAAGGCCACCAAGGCTGCGATCGCCAAGATGCTGGCCGACACCGACGACCTGCCCGACAGCGACGAGCGCAGCATCCAGGCGCAGCAGATCGCCGAGTGGTGGGAGAACGCCGACACCTACCGGCGCGACCATCCGGCGCTGCTGACCCTGGCGCAGCTGCTCGACCTGGATGACGCCGAGGTCGACGACCTCTTCCGCGCCGCGGCCGCGATCGACTGACACCCGGCGCGTCCTGCGCCACCCCCTGACACTGGAGACTGCTCATGAGCGGGAGCTACGTGCCCGATGTGGAGGCGCGCCTGCTGATCGGCCGCCGCGGCGGTCCCCGGCGGAACCGCTGGTACCAGGGCGACAGCATCATGCTGCTGGGCGAGGTGTTCATCGTCGGCACCGACGAGCCGTGGTCCGTCGACGGCGCCACCTTCCGCGTGCTGCGGCCGGACGGAACCTACCAGACGCCAAACCCCACCGTGACCAGGGTGGCAATCGGCTCCTTCCAGGCCGAGATCCCCACGCCGCTCGCCGGCACCTACCGCATCCGCTTCTCGACCACCGATCCCACGCCGACCGCGGATGAGGGCTCCTTCGACGCCGTCGCCTCCACCGTCCTGCCGCCGCCCGACCCGGGCATCCCGGCCGGCGCCGCGGCCTTCGACGGCATCCTTCTGACCTACGGCGGGACGCAGCTCATCGCCGCCTGAGGCCCCGGCCTCCCTCCATTCCCTTCCGCCCGACCCCACGTCGCACCCCTCCGGGTCGCGGCGCCATCTCGCATGGAGCCACGCATGGCCGAGACGATCGACCTCAAGAGCGCGCCGCTCGCCACCAGCCTCGACGCGGTACCGGCCCTGTTCGGCCACGACGGCAGCCAGCCGGTGCGCGTGCCGCCGGCCCTGCTCAAGCCCGACCTTTCCGCCTTCGCCCGCACTGACGCGGTCGCGACGGCGATCGGGGAGGCGGTGGCGCCGCTGGCCACCCGTGAGCAGCTGGCGGAGAAGGCCGATGCCGAGGCCACCGCGCAGGCCCTGGCCGACAAGGCCGACGCGCAGACGACCGCCGACGCGCTCGCCACGAAGGCGAGCTTCCTGCGCGGCCTGGCGCAGCTGACCGGCAGCCGCGGCATCACCGCCGACGACCTCGGCCGCCGCCTGCTCTATGCCAGCACCAGCGACGCGGCGATCACGCTGAGCGCGCAGGCGGCGGGCTTCGAGTTCTCGGTGTCGCAGCGTGGCGCCGGCGCGGTCGGCTTCGTGGCCGGCAGCGGCCAGACCATCGAGGCGTTGGGCGAGCCGCGCACCTCCGGCGTTGGCGCGACCGTGACGGCGCTGCACGTCGGCGGTGGCGCCTGGGTGCTGTCGGGCAGCGTGGCCCCGGCGCTGACCCTGGTCAGCTACTCGGTGGCGGCGCTGCGCGCGCTGATCACCAGCGCGGTGTTCACCCGCGCGTCCGGCGCCACGGGTTACGACGCCACCGGTAAGCTGGTGACCGTCGCGGCCGACACGCCCGCCTATACCGTGGCCGGTGCGCTGGTGATGGAGGGCGCGCACACCAACCTGCTGCGCAACAGCCGCTTCGAGGGCGCGGTGGCCGGCAGCCCCGGCACCCTGCCCACCAACGTGACGCTGAGCGGCGCGGCCTCCTTCACCACCACGGTGGTGGGGGTGGCGCCCGACGCCAACGGCAACCCGACCTTCTCGATCCGCTTCGTGGGCACGCCCACGGCCGTCACCAGCCTGGGCCTGCTGCTGGACACCGTCACCGGCATCCCTGCGGCACAGGACCAGACCCTCACCGGCGCCGTGCTGGCCTCCGTCACCGGCACCACGCCGCCCGCGAACCCGCTGGCGCGCATGCGGCTGGTGGAGCGCACCGCCTCCGCCGCCGGCAGCAGCATCGAGAGCGTCGGCCGGGCGATCACCAGCGCGCCGTCCGAGTACCGCATGACCTACACCATGCGCGACGCCGCCACGGTGGCCATGGCGCCGTACTTCTTCGTCACGGTGGCGGCGAACGAGGCGGTCGACTTCGTGATGAACCTGGCGCTGCCCCGCGTCACCCGTGACGCCTATTCCCGCGTGCCGACCCTGCCTCCGGTGGGCGCGCCTGCCGCCACCTCGCGGGCGGAGGATGGCGCAGGCATTCCGCTGAGCTCCTTCGACGCGGTGGCGCCGGTGCAGGGCGCGCTGATCTTCGACCTGGTGCTGACCGAGGTGATGATCACCGACCGCTCCATCCTGCGGCTGGACGACGGCACGGCGAACAACAGCATCGAGGTGTACACCCCGCCCTACGGCATGGCGCCGCAGCTGCGGGTCACGCGCAACGGCACGGTGTCGCACGGGCCTTCCACCGGCTTCATGGTGCAGGGCGTTGCGGCGCGGCTCGGCCTGCTGTGGCGCTCGGGCATGATGGGGCTGTGCCTCAACGGCGGGCCGGTGTCGTGGCTCTCCACGCCGAGCCCGTCGTCGCTCAACACCCTGCGCCTGCGCCCGTTCAACGGCACCTTCGGCCTGTCGCGGCTCTACACGCCAGCACCGGCCACGGCCGATTTCCAGGCGGCCTGCGCTGGCGCGCCCGGCACGGCGCTGCCCAACCAGATCGCCGCTGCCGGCGGCAGCCAGGGACCCGGCACCGGTACGCCGCTCAGCGCCGACCTGGCGCGGCAGCGCTGGCACTTCGTGGCGCGCCGCGGCTACCTCAACGACCCCTGCGGCGTGCGCACTATCAACGGCGTGCACCACCTGTACTACCAGTGGAACCCGGTGGCCGGGGTCGGCGCCGGCGACAGCGCCGACATCGGCGGTCGCACCACCTGGGGACACGCCACCAGCACCGACCTGGTGCACTGGACGCACCAGCCGATCGCCATCGCTCCTACGCCCGGCGCGATCGACCGCAACGGCGCCTGGTCGGGCTGCGCCGACACCGCCGACGACGGCACGCTGCTGTCCTACTACACCACGCCCAGCCCCGAGCAGCAGATGGTGGCGACCTCCACCGACGGAGGCTACACCTGGACCAAGCGCCTGACGCCGGTGTTGCCGCGCGCCACGCTCACCGCCGACGGCACCACCGGCACCGCGCGGGATCCGCACACCTTCCGGCTGAACGGCGTGCGCTCGATGATCCTGGCTTCCACCGACGCCACCTCGGCCTGCATCAAGCTGTACCAGACCAGCAACGGCAACGGCATCGACGGCTGGGCTGCGGTGGGCGTGTTCTTCCGGCTGCCCTCGACCGATGCCCGCTACAAGTTCGTCTGGGAGTGCCCCGACCTGTTCGAGATCGGCGGCAAGTGGGTGCTGGTCTGGGGCTCCGGCGGGCTGTTCTACTGGTTCATCGGCACCATCACCAACGGCGTGTTCACGAGCGAGGCCGAGGGGCGGGTATTCTCCGGCAGCGCCTACGCTGGCCGTTCCTTCCTGCACTCCGACGGCAACCGCTATCTCTGGGCCTGGCCGAAGGAGGTGATCACCATCGACCAGATGCGGGCCCGGGGTTGGTCTGGCTGCATGACGCAGCCGGTGCTGCTGACGCTGAGCAACGGCAACCGCCTCGACGTGGCGTCGGCCGCCTTCAAGAACACGCTCTACGGACCCGTCACCACCGCGACGCCAGCGCAGCTGGTGGACAACGCCGCGCTGCTCTCGGTGCCCGAGCCCAGCCTGGGGGTGAAGGCCACGGCCGCGGCGGGCGGCAAGGCCACGGTGACGGTTACCAACGGCAAGGGCGAGGCCTTCGCGACGGTGAGCTACGATCCGGCCTCGGCCGCTGACCGCAAGCTGCGGATCAACACCGGCAGCACCGGCACGCCCTACTGGTACCGGGATGCCGAGATCGGCAGCGAGCCGGTGGCGCTGGAAGTGTTCCTCGATGGCTCGCTGATCGAGGTCTTCCTCAACGGGCGCATCGCGCACAGCGGCCGGGCTGCGCCCGATGCGGTCGGACCCTTCACCGTGGTGCTGACCAACGGCTCGGGCCTCACCGGGGCGCAGGCCTGGGAGATGCTGG
>NZ_JBHLUN010000026.1:0-3279 GCF_042433915.1 Roseomonas elaeocarpi
GCGCCGCCGCCCGACACGATCTTGTCGCGTTCGATCCGGGCGTGTCGCGGCCAGTTCACGGCGGTGGCGTTGTTCAGCGGGGTGGTGAACCTGCTGCAGCTGACGATCTCGCTGTACATGATGCAGGTGTTTGACCGGGTGATGGCATCGCGCAGCCTGGACACGCTGTTGTGGCTGACGGTGCTGGCGATCGTCTCGGTGGGGATGCTGGCGCTGCTGGAGGGGGTGCGGGGTCAGGTGATGAACCGCTCCGCCGCCTGGATCGAGTCCAAGGTGGCGCCGGAGGGCTTCCAGCGCGGGCTGGAGGCGCAGCTGCGCGGGCGGCCCTACCGGATGGAGGCGCTGCGCGACCTGGCGGTGTGCCGCTCCTGGCTGGGCAGCGCGGGGGCGCTGGCGCTCTACGACGTGCCCTGGGTGCCGGTGTACCTGGGCGTCATCTTCCTGCTGCACCCGCTGCTGGGGGGCGTGGCGCTGGCGGGGGCGGTGCTGTTGCTGGGGCTCACCCTGCTCAACGAGCGGCTGACCGCGCCCATCCTCAAGCAGGCCGGCACCGCGGGGCTGCTGGCTCAGCGGCGCGCCGAGATGCTGGCGCGCAACGCCGAGGTGGTGGACAGCATGGGCATGGCGCCGGCCGTGGTGGGGCTGTGGCGCGAGGCGGTGGCGCAGAGCGCGCCGCTGCAGGACCGCGCGGCCGACCGCGCGGCGATCCTGAGCTCGATCACCAAGTTCACCCGGCTCGCGCTGCAGATCGCGGTGCTGGGCATCGGCGCCTGGCTGGTGCTGCGGCAGGAGCTGACCTCGGGGGCCTCCATGGCGGGCTCGATCATCATGGGCCGGGCGCTGGCGCCGGTGGAGCAGATGATCGGCGGCTGGAAGTCGCTGGTGCAGGTGCGCCAGGCGATGGCCAGGCTGCGCGCCTTCCTCGGCGCGCCGCGGCTGCGGCCGGAGGGCACGCCGCTGCCCGCGCCCACGGGGCGCTTGAGCGCCGAGCGGCTGATCTTTTCGGGCGCCAACGGCGGCAGCCCCATCATCAAGGGCCTGAGCTTCGTGGTGGAGCCGGGCGAGAGCGTGGCGGTGATCGGCCCCTCGGCCGCGGGCAAGACCACGCTGGCGCGGCTGTTGATCGGCACGCTCAGCCCCAATGCCGGCTCGGTGCGCCTCGACGGCGCCGACGTGTCCACCTGGCTGCGCGAGGATCTCGGCCGGCACCTGGGCTACCTGCCGCAGGACGTGGAGCTGTTCGAGGGCACGGTGCTGCGCAACATCGCGCGCATGACCGATGCCGATCCGGCCGCCGTGCACGAGGCGGCCCAGCTGGCCGGCTGCCACGAGATGATCCTGCGCCTGCCGGCGGGCTACGACACCGAGGTGGGCGACGGCGGCCAGCAGCTTTCGGGCGGGCAGCGGCAGCTGATCGGCCTGGCGCGCGCGCTGTTCGGCAGGCCAAAGCTGCTGGTGCTCGATGAGCCCGACAGCAGCCTCGACGGCGAGGCCGAGGTGCGGCTGCTGCGCGCGCTCAAGCTGCTGAAAGCCCAGGGCACCACGGTGGTGCTGGTGAGCCACCGCCCGGTGCTGGTGCAGGGCGTGGACAAGGTGATGGTGCTGCGCGACGGCCAGATCGAGGCCTTCGGGCCGCGCGCCGAGGTGCTGGCGCGCATCATGGGCCCGCGCCCGGCGCCCGCCGCCCCGATCCCCAACGCCGCCCCCGCCGGCGCCACCATCCCCGGCCCCGTGGTCGCGGCGGTGGCCGCGGCGCAGCTGCCGGGTGGGCGGCCCCAGGGGCAGTCCCAGGGGCAGCAGCCCGGACAATCCCCGGGGCAAGCCGGACAATCGCAGGGGCAGCCGCCGGCTGGCCCCGCCCAGAACCAGGCCGGGGAGAGCGCGGCATGAGCATGACCCTTCCCCCCAACATCATGGCCCCTGGCGCCATGGCCCCTGCCGTCGCCGGTTCCGCGGGCACCGCGCTCGTCCCCCGGCCCGGGCTGCCGGCGCTGGTGCTGGACCTGCCGCGGCCGCGCACCCGCGGGCCGCTGCTGGTCGGGCTGTTCAGCCTGGCGCTGTTTGCCGGCGCGCTGGGCAGCTGGTCGGCGCTGGCACCCTTGAGCGAGGCCGCGGTCGCGCCGGGGCTGATCAAGGCCGAGGGCTCCCGGCGCGCGGTGCAGCACCTCGAGGGCGGCATCGTGCGCGAGATCCTGGCGCGCGACGGCGACACCGTGCATGCGGGTCAGGTGCTGATGCGCCTCGACGACGCGCAGTCGGGTGCCAGCTACGAGGCGCTGCGCGCCACCCGCTGGGCGCTGCTGGCGCAGAGCGCGCGCCTGGCCTCCGAGCTCGCCGAGGCGACAACGGTGGCCTACCCGGCCGAGCTCACGCAGGCCGACGACCCGCGGGCGCGCGAGGCGATGACCGGCCAGAGCATCCTGTTCAGCAGCAGGCAGGCCAGCCTGACCAGCCAGCTGCAGATGCTGGGCAGCCGCATCGAGCAGTACGACGCCGCCATCACCTCGGCGCGCGCGCAGCTGCAAAGCCAGAAGCGTCAGCTCGACCTGCTCCGGCGCGAGGAGAGCGACGTGCGCGCCCTGGTGGCGCAAGGGCTCGAGCGCATGCCCCGCCTGCTGGGCCTGCAGCGCCAGATCGCGTCCGCCGAGGGCAACGTCCAGGACGTGGCCGGGCAGATCGAGCGCTCGGAGGCGCAGATCAGCGAAACCCGCAACCAGCTGCGCAACGTGCGCGACCAGCGCCTGCAGGAAGTCTCCACCGACGCGCGCGAGGTCAACACCAAGCTCAGCGACACCACCGAGCGGCTGCGCGCGGCCGAGGACGTGGCCACGCGCCGCGAGATCATCGCGCCCGCCGACGGCGTGGTGCTCAACTCCAAGTTCTTCAACCCAGGTGCCGTGGTGCGCGCCGGCGACACCGTGCTCGAGATCGTGCCCGCCCACGACCGGCTGGTGGCCGAGGTGCACGTCTCACCCACCGACATCGACAACGTGCACGAGGGGCTGGAGGCCGAGGTCCGCCTGCCCGCCTTCAAGCAGCGCCTGGTGCCGCTGCTGCACGGCCACGTCACCTTCGTGGGCGGCGACATCAACGAGGACCCGCAGCGGGGGCTCCAGTACTACCGCGCCCAGATCGCCATCGATCCCGACCAGCTCAAGGCCCTCGACAACGTCGCCCTGCGCCCCGGCATGCCCGTCGATACCCAGATCAAGACCGGCGAGCGATCCTTCGCCCGCTACATGATCCAGCCCCTCCTCGACAGCTTCCACAAGGCCTTCC
>NZ_JBHLUN010000027.1:0-967 GCF_042433915.1 Roseomonas elaeocarpi
CCTGGTGCGCGTGGCGGCGATCATGTTCGACAGCGACGAGTTCCGCGCCCGCTTCGGCGGCACCTCGGATGCGGAGCTGCTGACGCGGCTCTACCAGGCGGCACTCGGCCGCGCCCCGGATGCCGGTGGCATGAGCTACTACCTCAACGCCCTCCAGCACGGCGAAACACGCGAGCACGTCTTCGCCATCTTCGCCAACTCCGCCGAGGCCGCCAGCCTCTACGAGCAGAACCATCCCCAGGGCACCTGGGTGCCCGACACCGCGGCGCAGGAGGTGATCCTGGCCTACGATGCCCTGCTCGACACCACGCCAGACGCCGGCAGCCTCCTGCGCTGGAGCACTGCCCTCGACAGCGGTGCCGCCACGGTGCGCGACCTTTACGCCGCGCTGATGGCGAGCGACGCCTACGAGGCCCGCCACACCGGCGAGACCACCGACCAGTTCATACAGGTGCTGACCGCCAACGCGCTGGAACGTCCGGTCGATGCCGCATCCCTTGCCGCCTGGCGGACCTGGCTCAACGACGGCACCTTCACGCGCCTCGACGCCGCCCTGCAGATCGGCCGCTCCGATGAGGCACGGGGCGTCTTCGCGGCGCCCACCGTCACCGACGCCACGCCCGCCAGCACCGAGGGCGCGCAGGACGTCGCCACCGGCCGGGACATCACCCTGAGCGGCGGCGACGTCGCCGACGGCGTCACCTTCAGCCGCACCGGCGTCGCGGTGGCCGACATCCTCGCGAGCGAGGCGACGCGCGTGATCCATACTCCGGCGGGCCTGCAGATCACGCTGGACGGCGACGACCTGCTCCTGCCGGGCGCGCACGCGGTGCAGTTCCAGGACGGCACGCTGGAGTTCAGCGGCACGGCGACCTCGTCGGTGGTGAACCGGCTCTACAGCGCGATCCTGGGGCGCGAAGCCGATGCCGGCGGCATCGGCTACTACACCGCGCTGGTGGACAGCGGC
>NZ_JBHLUN010000028.1:0-563 GCF_042433915.1 Roseomonas elaeocarpi
GGGCGCGGTGGCGGTCGCCATCGTCACACCCTCATCGGCATCAGGCAGGCCAGGCCGCCCGGGAACTCGATCCGCATCGGGGCATGACCGTCCTGCACCCGCATCGTGAAGCCCTTCGGAGCGGCTTCGCAGAGCGCCCGCAGGTAGCGCACCTGGAAGCCGATCCGAGGGTGCGGCACGCCGTCCTCCCAGGCGGCGACATCGGCTGGGATGGTCATATCCGCCTCGCCACCCTCAGGGCTGCGCACCGAGACCGACAGCTCCGCGCCCGGCCCGTCGTTGATCTGGACCGGGCGGGATCGCTCGTTCGAGACCGCGCTGACTGTGCCCAGCAGGCGGGACAGCTGCCGCGGCAGCGCCACGGTGCAGACCGCGCCGCCCTCCGCCTTGGGGATGACGCGGCGGTATTCCGGGAAGGTGCCGTCGATCAGCTTCGCGTGCAGCCGCCAGTCCAGGCCGGTGAACTCGATGGCCTTGTCGCTGGCGGTGACCCTGATCTCGCCGGCAGCGCGCCCGCCCAGGATGTTCCGCAGGATGGCAAGCGATCCTCGCGGCACGATGCC
>NZ_JBHLUN010000029.1:0-15233 GCF_042433915.1 Roseomonas elaeocarpi
GGCGGTTGCGGCCGTGTGCAACAGCGTCTCGCTGAACATCACCAACGACGGGGCCGGCGCCGACTACGGCCTAGGCTCCGCCGCGGCGCAGGGCATGCGCATGGGCGTGTTCGGCTGCTCCGGCTCAGTGCAGTTCTATTTCCGCGACTTCACCCTCTATCAGCGCTTCAAGGCGGAGACGATCGGCTCCTTCTCCTTCCGCGCGATGGACGCAGCCGGCAACGGGTACCGCTTCACGCTGCCGGCGGCGGCGCTGATGAACCCGCAGATCAACGCCGGCGGCCCTGGCACACCGGTGATGGCGACCTTCGACCTCGAAGGAAACCCCGACGCCAGCGGCGTGGTCCTCAAGATCGACCGCGTTCCCGCCACCTGATCGCGCGCCCGGCGCCGCGGCGCTGGCGCGTGTAGGGGCCGGCTGATCTGCGGGGGTCCGCCGGCCCCGCATCCCGCACTCCCCGCATCCCGCACAGGATACCCGCACCATGAAGCTTTCCGCCGTGACCATCGTCGCGCCCACCGATCCGCAGGGCGACTGGATTGCCCCCGGTGGCGAATTCGATGACCTGGAGGTGCTGACCGTCGGCATCACCGACGCCTTCACCGACGCCCAGGCTGCCCGTCATCAGAAGCTGGCTCGCTCCTGGGGCGGTGACGCCACCCGCGCCCCGGTCCGCCTGCTCCGTAAGGCGAACATGGACTGTCTGCTGGCGCACAGCGTCTTCGGGCTGCGCAACCTGAAGGACGACGACGGCAACGACGTGCCCTGGGAGCAGGTGAAGAAGATGGTCTACGAGGAGCAGTACCGCCCCCTCGCCAATGCCATGTTCGCTGCGGCGAACCTGGCCACCGCCCGCCGCGCCGCCGACATCGAGGACGCGGAGGGAAACTCCGCGCCGTCCTCCTCTTCCAGCTCGAATGGGGCAGCTGGGCCGACCTGATCGCCGAGGTCGAGGAGGACGAGAGGCCCGTCGAGCCCGCCCTGGAGCCGGCCAACACCTGGGTCTGGCGGGCCTGGAACTACCTTTCCGACGAACGCCCCTCGGAGGTGTCCGGCGTCGCCGGCCCGATGGGCGGCGTGGTCTGGAAGAGCAAGCCCGGGCGCATCCCTTGGCGCGCCGCGATGACCTGGTGCGATGTGCACGGGTACGGGTTGGAACAGCGCGACACCCTCTACCGCCTGATCAGGATCCTTGACGACGAGTACCTGCGCTGGCGGAAGCAGAAGGACAGCCAGTGATGCGGGCAGCAGCGTTCCGGCAACAGGTGCGCGTCTTCGTGGACCGCAACCTGTCACCCGCTGCCCAGTCAAAGGCGCTGGCGGACGCTGCCGTTGCTGGCCGCACCGACCTGATCCGCTCCGGCCGCGCGGCGCCGTCCTACATCCTGAGCGTCGACGGGCGGGAAGGGCCGGACGAGGCGCAGGTGAAGCCGGACGGCATCATCGTCTATCGCTTCAGCCTGATCGGGCAGGCGGCCGTCTTCGCCATGGCCTTCCTGCGCGCTCGTTCACCGGTGCGCAGCGGCGCCTTCCGCGACAGCTGGTTCTATGCGCTCAGCGCCACCGGCTACACCCGCGGCTCGGCGCGCGGCACCTGGCACAACGGGGTGAAGGTCGCGGCCTCGTACAACGCCAATGACCAGATCATCAGCCAGAAGAGCTTCGACCCGCAGAAGGTCGGGGCGGACATCGGCGAGATCCTGATCTCCTCGCGAGCGCCGTTCGAGCGCAAGGTAGATGTCCAGATGGCGGGCGGGCGGCGGCTGCGCTTCTCGGTCCCCGCCAACATGGTCGACGACTGTGCCCGCGCCGTGCGGCAGCGTTTCCCGACGCTGGACGCGCGGCGCATCTACCAGCTGCACCATCCTGGGCAGTACGTGCTGCGTAGGGGGAAAAAGGCTGGGAGCCGGGTGGAAAACCCGGCGCTGGTTATCTCACTTCGTTCCTAGAAAGTTGGCATTACCCCAGTTTGCAAATAGGTGTTCCAGCACTGCTGGGTGATATTCAGCCCAGCTACGTTTGCATCAAGGTTTAGTATGCCTTGGTACGGGCGAGACGCCGTAACGGCGGTTCCTCGATACTGGCAGATTTGCCGGGCCTGTTGATCCCGCGCCACGGCCGCTTGAAGGGCAGCCCCGTCAGCAGTCGATGTCATAGGGCCGGAGTTCCGGTATGGTGCGACAACTGCCGCCAATCGTCTCTGCTCATTAGCAATCGCACTTGGGCGATCTGCCTGCGCGATGTTTGGGTTTAGTGTGACATTGACGCGCGCCACGCCTGCCAGTTGCTTATCTAAGTCCGGAGCGCCTTTTTGTGCCTGCTGAATAAGGCTCTGCTCGCGCCCAAGTCGCTCATCCGCACGATGCTTTTCGGCCAATTCGTCGCTTGAATATTGCACAACCGGGAATGGATAGGCTGCTTGCATTTCTTGAGGCGTTTGAGCCGCTTCGCAGCCGGCGAGCAATAAGAGGCTCGCTACAACAACTCGCATCCACCGTCCCTCGCTGATTGGGTTCTCAGCGTAACAGACGGAACGTCCTCGGCAATCGGGCTGTGCCCTCCACCCCTGAAGCAAGCGGGAGCAATTGGCATGGCGACCGTCTCCCAAGTTACCGAAGCCGTTTTCACGGCGCGGTTCGACAATCAGGTCACGGCTGGGGCTGATGCTGCCGCCAAGTCCATGGAGGGCTTCACCCAGGCCCTGGAGGTAACGGAGGAGCGGGTCACCCGCGCCACCCGCAGCACCACCGCACTGGTGAAGCAGTTCGACCCGGTGACCCAGGCTGCCGCCCGCCTGACCAAGGCACAACGCGACCTCGCGGAAGCGCAGCAGAAGCTGACCGGCGATCTCGCGGCTGGCGGCGAGAAGGCCGCGGCGGCTGAGCGGGCAATCGAGAACCTCAACGAGCGCGTGACCCAAGCCAGGGTCCGGCATGAGGCGCTGAAGGCGGCCGGCTCCGCCGCAGCCAAGGGGCTGGATGAGGTCAGCGTCGCCGCCACGAAGGCTACGGGCGCTTTCGGCCTCGCTGGCTACCAGATCCGCAACCTGACGGCGCAGGTGGTGGACTTCAGTGTCCAGGTGCTGTCCGGTGGCGGGCTGTTCTACCCCATCATTCAGCAGGGCCCGCAGGCCGTGGATGCGGTGGGCGGTCTAAAGTCCGCCATTTCGATCCTGGGCCAGATCCTCACACCGACGCGGCTGCTGGTAGGCGGCTTGGCCGCAGCGTTCGTCGGATCGGTGGTTGCTGCCGAGCAGCAGGAGCGGGCGCTGCTCAGCCTCTCCACACGCTTGCGGGCGACCCGCGCCGATTATGCCACCCTGGCGCAGACGGTGGACGTGAACGCCCGGGTTCTGGCGGGCTCGACCGATCTCTCCACTTCCGACGCACGTGCCGCTGGCGTGACCCTCGGTGGCGTGTCGACCTATGCCGGCACGCAGCAGGACCTGCGCCGTCTGCAGCAGGTGGCAGGCGACGTTGCCGTGATGCTGGGTACCACGGTGCCGCAGGCGGCTGAGAAGATGGCGGCCGGTCTCCGCCGCCCGGCCGAGACCGCACGCCAGCTCGCCGCGAGCGATCTGCGCACCCTTGATGACGCCACGCTGCGAACGATCGAAAGCCTGGACAACCTGGGGCGCCGGGCGGAGGCTGGGGCGGTGCTGATGGACGCGCTGTCGCGCGCCGCTGGCAGTGCCTCAGATGCTCAGACCCCTTTCCAACGGGCTCTCAGCGAAGCGGAGCAGGCGGCGACGCGGGTCTGGAACGCCATCCGTCCACTGATCGTCGGGCTCGGCACCGACCTGGTGCACAGCATTGCCTCGGGCATCGAGGGCATCGCCAGCCTGATCACCAAGTTGCAGGAGCTCAGCAACAGCTTCAGCAACAGCGCGATCGGCAAGTTCCTACTGTCCACCGACAGTGGCCCGGCATCGGTGCTGAACAGGCTGGCGAACGTCACTCCGGGCTCAGTGTCGGTCAGCAACACCTCCTCCGCGTCCGACATACAGGCCTACATCCGGCAGGCGGTTGCGGGCACCAACGTCCCAGCTGATTTCGCGCTTGCGGTGGCTGGCCGGGAAAGCAACTACCGGCAGCAGGTAGACGGCCGCACCTACACCTCTCCGGCTGGCGCCATGGGTGTCATGCAGCTGATGCCCGGAACCGCAGCCGGCCTAGGGGTGGATGCGACCGACGCGGCGCAGAACATCGCTGGCGGCATCCGCTACCTAGGCCAGCTGCTGGAGAAGTACGGGGGAGACCAGAGCCTCGCCGCGGCGGCCTACAACGCAGGTCCCGGGCGTGTGGACAAGTTCCTCGCCGGTGGCGGTTCTCTCCCGGCTGAGACATGGCGCTACGTGCAGGCTGTGGCGCCGGATCGCGTGCAAAATGGTGCGGTGGTGCCCGGTGGAGCGCTTTCCGCGGCTGCCGGGAGTATCGGCATCACTGAAGAGCGCGCCCGTGCCGCTAACGTCCTGCCTGACAGCATCAGGAAGCAGAACGAACTAATCGCGCAAACGCGCGGCACGCTCGCCACGCCCGGCCTCAATACCGAGAGCCAGGTTCGGTACAACGCGCTCCTGCGGGACCAGCTCGCCGCCCTCGACGCGCTGAAGACGCCGGAGCAGCGCCGTCAGCAGGACTTCCAGGACCGCGCCGCCATCATGGCAGAGGTGGCGGGCGGTGCTCGTGACCTGAAGCAGGCCGAGCTGACTGAGGTACGACAGGCTGAGGCCGAAGGTCGTATCCCCGATGTGGCGGGCGCCCGGGCGAAGAAGCAGTCCGAGCTCAACGATGCGCTGGTGGACACGGTGCGTCAGGTCGGCCTCGACACGGACGCCCAGGTCGCCCGCAATCGCGTGGTCCTGCAGGGCAACGCCGCAGTGCAGGACGCTGCGGTGGTGGCCAAGGCGCAGACGGACGCGCTCAAGACCAGCGCCGAAGGCACGGCCGACTATGCCAATCACGTCCAGATCCTGACCCGCGTTTACCGGGCGCAGCAGGCGCAGGTGAATGCCGGTGCTCTGCTGGGATCAATCAAGGACACGGAGCAGGCCAACGAGCAGCTGCAGCTCGAGACCAGCCTGATCACCGCCAACACGGTTGAGCGTGAAAAGGCGATCGCGGCCTACAAGACTGAGCGGCAGATCCGCGAAGCCGGTGCGGACGGGACGCCGGAAGCCGATCGTCTGCGGGCGGCAAGCCAGCAGGCGGCCGAGCTCCGAGTGCAGAACCAGCAGCTTGCCGCCTCGTGGCAGGAACTTCAGAGCTTCGGCACCCAGGCCTTCGACCGGATCGGGGGGGCGGTCACCGAGGCCTTCGTGAACGGGAAGGACAGCGCCGTCAGCTTCGCGAGCGTGGCGAAGGCGCTGCTGTCCGAAGTCATCCAGCTCATGCTGAAGCTGGCCCTGATCAACCCGCTGCAGAACGCCGTCTTCGGGACAAACCTCGGCACGCTCGGCGGCGTCGCCGCGGCGGTGGGTGGTGCGAGCAGTACCGCTTCCGCAGCCTCCGCTACGACCGCATCTTCCGGTGGCTTTATGGGCACCCTCGGGAGTATCGGCAGCCTTGCGTCGCTAGGCTCCGGGCTGGCGAAGGTGGGTAGCTTCCTGGGCTTCGGCGGCGCCTCCTCGACGGGCGCCATGTCGGTAGCGCAGCTTTCCGCGAACCCGATCGCCACCGGCGCATCGCTGGGGCCTTCCGCCATTCCTGGTGCGGGCGGTGCGTCGTTCCTGGGCATGACCGGCACGGGTGCCTACCTCGGCGGTGCGGGCATCGGCGTCGCCGGTGGCCTGCTGGCGAACAGCCTGCTCGGTGGCAACAAGACCAACGGCATGATCGGCACCGGCATCGGCACGGTGGGCGGCCTGATCATCGGCGGGCCGATCGGCGGCGCCATCGGTGGCACGCTGGGCGGCGCCCTGGGCGGCCTGTTCGGGGCCCGGCCGAGCGACAAGACCGGCACCTACAGCATGGACCTGGTGTCCGGCGTCGGCACCGAGGGCGGCCTCGAGGGCAAGAAGTTCTCCCAGGAGAACCGCGACAGCGCCAAGACCATCTCTGACAGCATCACCAGCATGGCGGAGCAGTTGCGCACCGCTCTGGGCGTGTCCACCACGCCGCTCGCCTACCAGGTGGCGGTGGGCGGCCGGGACGGCATCTCGCTGCAGTACGCCGACGGCACGAAGTACAGCTACGACGCCTCCGACAGCGGCACGACGGCGCTGGTGAAGCAGGCTGCGCAGGACATCGTGAAGTCCATGGCTGCCGCCGCCTCGGACGACATCCAGAAGATCATCGCGCACTCGGACGATGCCGACACACTGCTGGCGAACGTCCAGTGGTTCAGCGGCACCTATAAGGTGTTGTCCGCCACCATCGAGCAAAATCAGACCGCAGCGGAGCGGTTCCAGACCTCGCTCGACACCCTGAACAAGCCCTTTGACGACGCGATTGCCAAGGCGTCGCAGCTGGGGTTGGAGACGGCGAAGCTGGCCGAGAACCAGGCGTCAGCGGTTACCGCGGCGCGCGCGGCGCAGGCCGCCACCTACGACCAGGCCGCCCGCACGGCGCAGGGGCGCGACTACATCACCTCCCTCGAGGCGGTGCGCACCTCCTACAATGACAATGCCGGGCTGATGCGCTCCCTCGGCCGCGACCCGGAGGCGCTGTTCAACGACCAGGTGACGGCCATTCTCAACCAGTTGGACCTTGGTCAGCTGGTGGACGTGTCCGACGCCTTCGCCGGCTGGGACGATGCGGTGTCCTCGCTGGCGACCCAGACGGCGGCGAACGCGCGCGCCACGGCCGCGGCCACGGCCGCGCAGGAAGCCGCCGCCACGGCGACGTCGGATCAGCTGACGGCGCTGCAGAAGCTGCAGAGCCAGTCCAAGGTGCTGACCGGCTACCTCGACAGCCAGGCGCTGAACGACAACACGCTGTCGCCCTCGGCGAAGCTGGCCGAGGCGCAGCAGCAGTTCTCCGCCGCGGTGGATGCCGCCCGGGCTGCTGGGCCGGCCAACGCCGACCTGTCGGCCGTGACCAGCGCTGCCTCTGCGGTGGAGCAGGCTGGATTGCTGAACTACGCCTCCTCGCCGCAGCAGGCGATGCTGGTGCAGGGCATTCGCTCGACGGTGGAGAACCTGGCGACCGGCCTCGGCCTGCCGGACTTCTCCGACAGCCTCGATCAGACGCTGGTGGTGGCGCAGCAGTCGCTGGCGGTTCAGCAGGACCAGGTGGCGCTGTTGCAGCAGCTTCTCGCCGAGGCCCGGCTAGATCGGGCTGAGCGGAAGGCGCGAGGCGGATGAGCCTGACGATCTCCTCCGCCGGCCCGGCCGAGTTCCTGCTGGAGCTCGGCAGCGCCCCGCTGCTCGCCGGTCTGGTGGCGGCACCCTGGGGCATGCCTGGCGCCTACCCGCCCGGCGCGCGGCCGCAGGATTTCCCGGCTCGCGCCGCGGCTGCCGTCACGGTGGTGCGGCTGTCGCAGCGCGGCTGGACCGGCGAGCCCGGCGACAGCGCCGCCGCGAATATCACCTATCCGCCGCGCCTGGCGGAAGCGCCGCTGCTGACGCTGACGATCCCGGTGCTGCCGGAGAGCGAGGCGCGCGGCACCGCCACGGCGGCCGAGGCGACGCTGGACAATGCCGACGGGCGCCTCGACCAGGTGGCCGGCGACTGGTCCATGGTCGGGCGCCCGGCAGTGCTGCGGCGCGGGCCGCATCGCACGCCGCTGCGCGCTGACAGCGCCGAGTTCGTGACGGTGGCGTCGCTGCGGGTGTCGAGCGCCGCGATCGGCACCACGGCGCCGCGCATCGCGCTGGAGAACGCGGCGGCCGACCTCTCGCTGCCGGTGTGCTCCACCTACCTCGGCACCGGCGGCATTGAGGGCGACGCGACCCGCACCGGGCAGAACCGGCCGCTGCTGCTGGGCATCGTGCCGAACATGCAGCCGACGCAGGTCCTGGCGGCACAGCTGCTCTACCAGATCAGCTCCGCGCCGCTCTCCACCGTCATCGCGGTGCGCGACAAGGGCGCGACGCTGACGAAGGGCGCGGACTACGGCACCCTGGCAGCGCTGCTGGCTGGTCAGCCGTCGCCCGGCAGCTACGACACCTGCCTGGCGCTCGGCCTGATCCGCCTCGCGTCCACGCCGCAGGGCATGGTGACCTGTGACGCGCAGAGCGCTGGCGACACCAGCCATGGCGGCATCGCCCTGTCGCTGCTGCGGGGGCCGGGTGGGATCACGGCCGACCGACTGCTGCCGGCCACGGTGTCGAACCTGCCCAACAACCAGGCCGGCTTTCTGTTCACCTCCGGTACCGTTGCGGACGCCCTGGACCGGGTGCTGCTGTCCTGCGCCGGGTGGTGGGGGCCGGACCGGCTGGGCCGCGTGCGCTTCGGCCGGCTGCCGGTCCCGGGCCGCGCCGCGGCGTCGCTGAACATCCCGGGATGGGTGATCCAGGACGCCATCGACCGGTATGGCAAGGGCCTCGAGGAGGTCGCCGGCAGCAAGCCCCGGTGGGGACAGCGGCTGAAATACCAGCTGCTCGGGCAGACGCAGGGGGCAGGGGACCTGCTGGGCACGATCGCCGCTGATCCGGCGCAGCTCGACTACTACTCCACCGGTTACCGCATGGCTTCGCGCTACGACGTGTCGATCCTCTCGACCTTCCCGGCGGCGCTGAACCCGGAGCCGCTCGAGACCGGCTGGCGCAACGAGGCCGACGCTCTGGCGCAGGCGCAGTACCTGCTGGACCTGCACGGCGTGCGCCGGCGGACCTGGGAGGTGCCGGTCGGGCCATGGGGTCACCTGCTCGACGTCGGGCAGGTCATCACCGTCGATTACCCGCGGCTCGCGGGGCAGAACTGGATCGTCACCTCAATCTCGGGGACTGGCGACGACATGGGAGCCATGCTGTGGGGCTGACCGCATGCCCGCGCTGATCACCGGGCCCACCAACCTGATCGACGCCGCCTCGACGGTGCTGGCGGCCGACGGCGCGCTTGGCGGGCTGGGGGTGGAGAACCTGCGCACCTCCATCCTGGGCGAGGTGTGGCGCACGACCGGCACGGTCGAGGCGCAGACCTCCGCGGTGGTGTCCACCGACAGCCAGAATGGCGCCGTCCTCGGGGCGAACACCACCCGCACCGGCAACGTCGCGAACCACGACGGCACCAGCAACGCGGCCGTGGCCTACAGCAACTCGGCCACCAGCAACGCCAGCGTGGGCACCACGGCGCAGGTGAAGGGCGGCCAGAAGTACCGCATCCAGGCGTGGATCAGGCGAGCCAACGGCGCCAGCGTCAGCGGCAACGCCATCCTGGTGCTCAACGCCGCCACGGCCAACTTCGCCTTGCCCATGAGCAATCTCGCGCAGGGCACCGCGTGGCAGTTGCTGACGCTCGACTTCACCGCGCAGCGCACCGGCACGGCCAACATCTACTTCGTGACCGACACCGGTACGCTCTCCTACGCCCTGGACGGCGCCACCCTCTACGCCCTGCCGACCTATGCCGTGGGCAGCAAGACGGCCCGGCTCTCCGTCGACCTCGGCGCCGCGGCGGCGGTGGACGTGGTGGCCTTCGGTGCGCCCTTCGACGGGCTCCGCCCGCCGGCTGGCAGCCTGGTGCGGATCTGCGCCAGCAACCAGCAGCCCTTCGGCGTGGAAGTGCTCGACACGGGGGCGCTCGCCTTCGCCATGTCGCGCGACGGCTGGTCCTACACGCTGCCGGCGGCGAAGTCGGCCCGGTACTGGTGGGTGCAGATCAACGTGCCCGCCGCGCAGGCCTACCTGCAGCTGGGCCGCGCCTGGCTGGGCGGCGCCGTGCGGCCGGCGCGCGATCCGTCGCCCGACAACTATCAGCCGGGCGCCGACGACAGCGCCACCACGGCGCCGCTGCGGCGCATGCAGTTTTCCATCGCCTCGCTGAGCGAGGCCGAGGCGGTGGCGATCGAGAACCTGGGCCTCGATGCCGGCACGCAGCGCCAGGTGCTGGTGGTGCACGACACCACCCGGCCGGCCCGCAGCACCATCTTCGGGAAGTTCACCGCCATCCCGGCCCCGCGCCTGCAGAAGCAATGGGATGCGCGCGGGCAGCTGTCCTCGGTCGACATCGCCATCAAGGGGGATCGCTGAATGGGCGACCAGGTTCTTTCCGCCGACATGGCGATGGTGGCGACGACCACCGGCGGCACCGGCGCGGCCCAGCTCGGCGCGGCCCCGGCGACCTACCTGCACCCTGGTACCCAGATCCCCACGAACGGTCTGGTGACCTGGCGCGAGGTCAACGCCGACGGCTCGCAGTGGCAGATCTTCCGCGGGCGCTATGTGGCCGGCAGCCCCAACGTCATCACGCGCGAGACGCTGCTGCTGCGCTCGGACGGCGGCACCACCTTCATCAACTGGCAGGATGGGCAGACGCGCTACATCTTCCCCGATGTCTTCGCGCGGGACGCCGTGCTGATGGACACGGACGGCCGTATCCAGTTGCCGGCGCCGCTGCAGGGCAACCACGCGGTGGGCCGCGACTGGGCGCTGGGTGTCCCCGTGGCGCAGCGCGGCTGCCTGTACATCGACTGGTCGAACAGCGGCTTCGGGGTGACCACCAGCAACGTCAACCTGATCTACTACAACGTTCCCGCGAAATCCCGGCGCATCGAGGGCGGCTACTGGCTCGATGCCGCGAACACCGACGGCACCACGGCGGTGATCCTGACGCAGGTGGCGCTGATCAACCAGGCGAGCGGGGCGGACATCGCCCAGCGGGCGGGCGCCATCAGCCGGTCGAGCAACGGCATCGGTGGCGGGCTGGGCGGCACCTTCAACTTCACCTTCGACACACCCGTGGGCGACAACGTCCTGCTGGCCCTGCGCGTCCGCAAGGGCGCCAGCACCGGCAGCGTCTTTGCCTACAACGGCGGCCTGTACGCCGACGTCATGCTGGACGCCTGAACATGAGCGACGCGCCTGAGATCATCGAGCAGCCCTCGACCGAGAGCGCCCTGACCATCGCCTCGGCGCGCTACGGCGGCCCGGCGCACGACCTGGTGGAGGTCACCATGTCGGACGGCTCGCTCTGGGCCTACCTGCCCGATGCTCCGCTGCTGGAAGGGGTGGAGATCGCCGACTACGAGCCGACGCAGGCCGTGCCGGCCTTCGTCGGCCGCGTGCAAGGGCGCCAGGCGATGGCGGCGGCGCAGCTGGCCGACGGCCGCTCCGTGCTCAAGGCCACCAAGGCGCTGATCGCCAAGATGCTCGTGGACACTGAGGAGCTGCCCGACAGCGACCCGCGCAGCATCCAGGCGCAGCAGGTTGCCGAGTGGTGGGATAACGCCGACACCTACCATCGCCAGCACCCCGCGTTGCTGCTGCTCGCGCCCATGCTGCCCCTGACTTCGGCCGAGGTGGACGACCTCTTCCGCGCCGCAGCCGCCATCACCTGACCCCGGCGCCCGGCGCCACCCCTGACACTGGAGACTGCTCATGAGCGGGAGCTACGTGCCCGATGTGGAGGCGCGTCTGCGGATCGGCCGCCGCGGCGGTCCTCGGCGGAACCGCTGGTACCAGGGCGACAGCATCATGCTGCTGGGCGAGGTGTTCATCGTCGGCACCGGGGAGCCCTGGCCGGCCGACGGCGCCACCTTCCGCGTGCTGCGGCCGGACGGCACCTACCAGACGCCAAACCCCACCGTGACCAGGGTGGCAATCGGCTCCTTCCAGGCCGAGATCCCCACGCCGCTCGCTGGCACCTACCGCATCCGCTTCTCCACCACCGATCCCACTCCGACCGCGGATGAGGGCTCCTTCGACGCCGTCGCCTCCACCGTCCTGCCGCCGCCTGACCCGACCACCCCTGACGGCGCCGCGACCTACGACGGCGTGCTGCTGACCTACGGCGACGTCCAGCTCGTCTACGTCTGAGGCTTCCGGCCTCCCTCCGCCACCCACTCCCGCCTGACCCATCGCGGCGTCCGCACCGGACGCCGCGCCCTTCTGCATGGAGCCAGCCCATGGCTGAAACGGCCAACTTCCGAACCGCGCCGGTCGCCAACGACCTCGCTGCGGTGCCAGCCCTGTTCGGCCACGACGGCGGTCAGCCGGTGCGCGTGCCGCCGGATCTGCTCAAGCCCGACCTTTCCGCCTTCGCCCGCACCGACGCGGTCGCGACGGCGATCGAGGCGGCGGTGGCGCCGCTGGCCACCCTTGAGCAGCTGGCGGAGAAGGCCGACGCCGAGGCCACCGCGCAGGCCCTGGCCGACAAGGCCGACGCGCAGGCGACCGCCGATGCGCTCGCCACGAAGGCGAGCTTCCTGCGCGGCCTGGCGCAGCTGACCGGCAGCCGCGGCATCACCGCCGACGACCTCGGCCGCCGCCTGCTCTATGCCAGCACCAGCGACGCGGCGATCACGCTGAGCGCGCAGGCGGCGGGCTTCGAGTTCGCGGTGACCCAGCGCGGCGCCGGCGCGGTTGGCTTCGTGGCCGGCAGCGGCCAGAGCATCGAGGCACTGGGCGAGCCGCGCACCTCCGGCGTTGGCGCGACCGTGACGGCGCTGCACGTCGGCGGTGGCGCCTGGGTGCTGTCGGGGAGCGTGGCGCCGGCGCTGACGCTGGTCAGCTACTCGGTGGCGGCGCTGCGTGCGCTGATCACCAGCGCGGTGTTCACCCGCGCCTCCGGCGCCACGGGCTACGACGCCACCGGCAAGCTGGTGACCGTTGCGGCCGACACGCCCGCCTATACCGTGGCCGGTGCGCTGGTGATGGAGGGCGCACACACCAACCTGCTGCGCAACAGCCGCTTCGAGGGCGCGGTGGCCGGCAGCCCCGGCACCCTGCCCACCAACGTGACGCTGAGCGGCGCGGCCTCCTTCACCACCACGGTGGTGGGGGTGAGCCCGGACGCCAACGGCAACCCGACCTTCTCGATCCGCTTCGTGGGCACGCCCACGGCCGTCACCAGCCTGGGGCTGCTGCTGGACACCTTGACCGGCATTCCCGCGGCGCAGGATCAGACCTTCACCGGCGCCGTGCTCGCCTCGGTGAGCGGCACCACGCCGCCCGCCAACCCGCTGGCGCGCATGCGCCTGGTGGAGCGCACCGCCTCGGCCGCCGGCAGCAGCATCGAGAGCGTCGGCCGCGGGATCACCAGCGCGCCGTCCGAGTACCGCATGACCTACACCATGCGCGACGCCGCCACGGTGGCGCTGGCGCCGTACTTCTTCGTCACGGTGGCGGCGAACGAAGCGGTCGACTTCGTGATGAACGTGACGCTGCCCCGCGTCACCCGCGACGCCTACTCCCGCGTGCCGACCCTGCCTCCGGTGGGCGCGCCTGCCGCCACCTCGCGGGCGGAGGATGGCGCAGGCATCACGCTGAGCTCCTTCGACGCGGTGGCGCCGGTGCAAGGCGCGCTGATCTTCGACCTGGTGCTGAGCGAGGTGATGATCACCGAGCGCTCGATCCTGCGGCTGGACGACGGCACAGGGAACAACAGCATTGAGGTGTACACCCCGCCCTACGGCATGGCGCCGCAGCTGCGGGTCACGCGCAACGGCACGGTGTCGCACGGGCCTTCCACCGGCTTCATGGTGCAGGGTGTGCCGGCGCGGCTCGGCCTGCTGTGGCGCTCGGGCATCATGGGGTTAAGCCTGAACGGCGGGCCGGTGTCGTGGCTCTCCACGCCGAGCCCGTCATCCCTGAATACCCTGCGCTTGCGCCCGTTCAACGGCACGCTGGGTCTGTCGCGGCTCTACACGCCAGCACCCGCCACGGCCGATTTCCAGGCGGCCTGTGCTGGCGCGCCCGGCACGGCGCTGCCCAACCAGATCGCCGCCGCCGGCGGCAGCCAGGGACCCGGCACCGGCACGCCGCTCAGCGCCGACCTGACGCGGCAGCGCTGGCACTTCGTGGCACGCCGCGGCTACCTCAACGACCCCTGCGGCGTGCGAACCATCAACGGCGTGCACCACCTGTACTACCAGTGGAACCCGGTGGCCGGGGTCGGCGCCGGCGACAGCGCCGACATCGGCGGTCGCACCACATGGGGACACGCCACCAGCACCGACCTGGTGCACTGGACGCACCAGCCGATCGCCATCGCCCCTACGCCGGGCGCGATCGACCGCAACGGCGCCTGGTCGGGCTGCGCCGACACCGCCGACGACGGCACGCTGCTGTCCTACTACACCACGCCCAGCCCCGAGCAGCAGATGGTGGCGACCTCCACCGACGGTGGCACCACCTGGACCAAGCGCCTGACGCCGGTGTTGCCGCGCGCCACGCTCACCGCCGACGGCACCACCGGCACCGCGCGGGATCCGCACACCTTCCGGCTGAACGGCGTGCGCTCGATGATCCTGGCCTCGACCGACGCCACCTCGGCCTGCATCAAGCTGTACCAGACCAGCACCGGCAACGGCATCGACGGCTGGGCCCCGGTGGGCGTGTTCTTCCGGCTGCCCTCGACCGATGCCCGCTACAAGTTCGTCTGGGAGTGCCCCGACCTGTTCGAGATCGGCGGCAAGTGGGTGCTGATCTGGGGCTCCGGCGGGCTGTTCTACTGGTTCGTCGGCACCATCACCAACGGCGTGTTCACGAGCGAGGCCGAGGGGCGGGTGTTCTCCGGCAGCGCCTACGCTGGCCGTTCCTTCCTGCACTCTGATGGCAACCGTTACCTGTGGGCGTGGCCGAAGGAGGTGATCACCATCGACCAGATGCGCGCCCGTGGCTGGTCTGGCTGCATGACGCAGCCGGTGCTGCTGACGCTGAGCAACGGCAACCGCCTCGACGTGGCGCCGGCCGCCTTCAAGAACACGCTCTACGGCCCGGTCACCACCGCGACGCCAGCGCAGCTGGTGGACAACGCCTCGCTGCTCTCGCTGCCGGAGCCGAGCCTGGGCGTGAAGGCCACCGCTGCGGCGGGCGGCAAGGCCACGGTGACGGTCCTCAACGGCCGCGGCGAGGCCTTCGCGACGGTGAGCTACGATCCGGCCTCGGCCGCCGACCGCAAGCTACGGATCAACACCGGCAGCACCGGCACGCCCTACTGGTACCGGGATGCCGAGATCGGCAGCGAGCCGGTGGCGCTGGAAGTGTTCCTCGACGGCTCGCTGGTCGAGGTCTTCCTCAACGGGCGCATCGCGCACAGCGGCCGGGCTGCGCCCGATGCGGTCGGACCCTTCACCGTGGTGCTGACCAACGGCTCGGGCCTCACCGGGGCGCAGGCCTGGGAGATGCTGG
>NZ_JBHLUN010000030.1:0-1190 GCF_042433915.1 Roseomonas elaeocarpi
TTACTTCTCGATGCTGGCGACGACGCCCGCACCCACGGTGCGGCCACCCTCGCGGATGGCGAAGCGCAGGCCCTGGTCCATGGCGATCGGCGCGATCAGCTCCACGTCCATCGCCACGTTGTCGCCCGGCATCACCATCTCCACGCCTTCGGGCAGCTGCACCACGCCCGTCACGTCGGTCGTGCGGAAGTAGAACTGCGGGCGGTAGTTGGTGAAGAACGGCGTGTGGCGGCCGCCCTCTTCCTTGGTCAGGATGTAGGCTTCGGCCTTGAACTTGTTGTGCGGCTTGATCGTGCCGGGCTTGGCCAGAACCTGGCCGCGCTCCACGTCCTCACGCTTCGTGCCGCGCAGCAGCGCGCCGATGTTGTCGCCCGCCTCGCCGCTGTCCAGCAGCTTGCGGAACATCTCCACGCCCGTCACCGTCGTCTTCACGGTGTCCTTCAGGCCGACGATCTCGACTTCCTCGCCCACCTTGACGATGCCGCGCTCGACGCGACCCGTCACCACGGTGCCGCGGCCCGAGATCGAGAACACGTCCTCGATCGGCATCAGGAACGGCAGGTCCTTCGGACGCTCCGGCTGCGGGATGTAGCTGTCCACCGCCTCCATCAGCGCCAGAACCGCCTGCTCGCCGATCTCGGGCGTCTTGTCCTCGAGCGCCGCCACGGCCGAGCCCTTGATCACCGGGATGTCGTCGCCGGGGAACTGGTAGGAGGACAGCAGCTCGCGCACCTCCATCTCCACCAGCTCAACGAGGTCGGGATCGGCCAGGTCCATCTTGTTCAGGAACACCACCAGCGCGGGCACGCCCACCTGGCGCGCCAGCAGGATGTGCTCGCGCGTCTGCGGCATCGGGCCGTCGGCCGCCGAGCACACCAGGATCGCGCCGTCCATCTGCGCCGCACCCGTGATCATGTTCTTCACGTAGTCGGCGTGGCCAGGGCAGTCCACGTGCGCGTAGTGACGGTTCGCCGTCTCGTACTCCACGTGCGCCGTGGAGATCGTGATGCCGCGCGCGCGCTCCTCCGGCGCCTTGTCGATCTGGTCGTACGCCGTGAACGACGCGCCACCCGACTTCGCCAGCACCTTCGTGATCGCTGCCGTCAGCGACGTCTTGCCGTGATCCACGTGCCCGATCGTGCCGATGTTGCAGTGCGGCTTCGTCCGCTCGAACTTCGCCTTCGCCATGT
>NZ_JBHLUN010000031.1:0-3342 GCF_042433915.1 Roseomonas elaeocarpi
AGCTTCGCCGCCGGGGTGACGCCCCAGGCGGCCTCCTGCACGTAGGCGAGCCGGGCGAAGGTGGCTTCCTGGCCGGCCTGATAGCTGGTGGTGCCCGTCATGGGCCTGTCCTCCGGAAAATGGTGTTACGGAAAGGCCCAGCCGGGCCGTGATTACGAGCCGGAGGCTTCCGGCGTCGGCGCAGGCGCCTTGGCGGCGGCCTTGGGCGTCAGCACCTCGGCGCGCTGGCCGTCCAGCAGCACGGGCGCCAGGTTGGCGTCGCAGGTCTGCTCGCCGACCTGCTTGCCGGAAGCGACGTCGATGATTGCGAAGGTGATGGGCTTGGGCGTGTCGTCGGGCATGGTGGTGCTCCTCAGGCTGGGGGTCCGATATCCTGGTAGTGGTAGGCGACGCGCAGGGTCAGGCGGTGCCAGTTGCCCTCTTCGTCGTCGCTGCCAGGGTCGAAGCTGAAGCTGTCGTAGACGACGGCGCGCGGCGGCAGGCCGCGGAACCCGTCGGCCAAACCCTTGCGCAGCTGCAGGCCGGTGGTGATGCCGGAGCCGGTCGGCACCATGACGTGCAGGTAGACCGAGCCGTCCTCACGCCACACGCCGCCGGTGAGCTCGTAGGGCTCGGCGCCGTCGCCGCGGATCTCCACCGCCACGAAAGGCGCGGGCGGCTCGGGCAGGTCGTCGAACACCTCATTCGGCCACGCGACCGGGATGCCCAGCGTGGCGGCCGTGTCGCGGATCAGTACCCGGGCATCGGCCCAGACCTCGGGCGAGCTCATCGGCCGGTCACCCAGATGGACCAGCCGAGCAGCTCGGTGCCGGCATAGACCGGGCGCGCGCCCTTCACGGTGGAGGTGCGGCCGTCGATCACCAGGCGGTCAGGGTTAGCAGGCGGAGCCGGCCAGTCAGCAGCGGCGATCTCGTCGTTCAGGATCTCGACCTGCTGGTCACTGGCTTGCACGCCACCCTGGATCTCGTCAGGACGGTAGGCGCGCGGGAAGCCAACAAGCGGCAGGAAAATAGCAGGCGTGGCGTCCTTAGCCTGCCGGATCAGCGTCATGGACCGGCCACGGCTGCGGATCATGCGGCGGCGGGTTTCGAGGTGGTGCGACATCAGGCCACGACCCACCGGCGGTACGGCTCCAGCAGCGCCGCGGCCTGCGGCGGCATCCCGCTCATGTCGGCCGTCGCGATGAAGGAGGCGGAGCCAACCCCCTCGGTGGTTTCGGAGCGCAGCATCGGATCGCGGCCGCGCGCGGCGTGGCGCGCCGCGACCATGATCAGGCAGGCCTCCTCGATGTCGGCGGGCAGGTCCCGGTCGGGCTCGCCCGGCAGCGCGTAACCGCCGGTGTATTCCACCGCCGTGGCGTCGCAGCCCCAGGCCGTCCAGCGCGCCGCACCGTCGAGGCGGTAGAGCAGGCCGCTCAGGGTGTTCAGCTCGGTGCCGTCGGCGTCGACCGCCTGCCCCGCCACCGTGAGAGTGACAGCGCCCGCGACGGGCGTGCGGTCCAGAATGAGCGGTGCGCTGCCGCGTGGGCGGAAGGTCTCGCGCACGGTCTCCCGCGCGAAGGCGCGCCGGCAGTGCGACACGATCGCGGCCGAGGCCTGCGCGATCAGGTCGCGCAGGTAGGTCTCGTCCACGTCGTCACCCAGCAGCAGGTGGTCGCGCGCCGCCGGGACCGTGGTCAGCAGGCGCGACTTCGCAGGGGTGACGACGGTGAGCATGCTCAGGCGCTCTTGTTCTCGGGCGCCGGGCCGTCGGCCTTGTTCTCCGGCGCCGGGCCGGTGCTGCGCTGCGCGGCGGACAGCGCCTCGCGCGGGTTCATGCCGGCGCGGACGTTGTCCCACTTCGTGGCCTCGGTGCGCTCGGCCAAGTCGCGCTGCGCCTCGTGCTTGGCGTGAGCGTCCGCGACCGTCGCCTGATCCGGGTCCTTCGGCGCGGTGCCGGCCTGGTTCAGGTTCTCGGTCGGCTCGGTGGTCGCCGTGGCGTTCTGGTCTGTCGCCTTGGCGGGCTTGGGGTCGGCCATGTGGCCCTCCTGAAACGGAAAGCCCCGCGCGAGGCGGGGCTGGTGGCAGGATGGAAGCGCCGGCGCGAGGCCGGCGCTCCCGGTCAGGCGCTGACCTTGGCGAACTTCAGCGCCTGGGTGTCGACGGCCATGCCGCCCACCCGCTTCGTGGTGTAGAAGCCGACGTAGGGCTTGTTCGTGTACGGGTCGCGCAGCGTGCGCGTGCCGATCCGGTCCACGATGGTGTAGGCGCGGCGCATGTCGCCGAAGGCGATCGGCAGGGCGCCGGCCGCCACGTCGGGCATCTGCTCCATGTCGGCGATCGGGAAGCCCAGCAGCGTACCGGGCTCGCCCGCCTGGGCGTTGGGCTGCCAGAGGTAGTTGCCCTGGCCGTCCTTCCAGGTGCGGACCGTCGCCAGCGTCGAGCTGTTCGTGTACCAGCGCGCGCCGGTGCGGTAGCCCGACTTCAGGCGGTAGATCAGCGACACCAGCAGGTCGCCCGGATTGGAGGCGGCGAAGCCGCCGGCCACGCCGGTCACGATGTGCTCGAAGGTACCGAGCGCGCGGGTCGCGTCCTTCGTCGCGGCCGTCGGGTAGGCCAGGAAGCCCTTGGGCTTCTTCACGCCGTCGCCGGTGATGAAGGCCGCGCCCTCGGCCAGGCCGAACTCCTGCGCCAGCTCGCCGGCCAGCCACGCCTCGAGATCCACCGCGGCGTCGTCCAGCAGGGTCTGCGTGACCTGCGGGTTGGCATAGAGCTCGCCCATGAAGGCAACGATCTCGGCCAGCTGCGGCGTGTTGGTGGCGGGGCGGGCGTCGGTCTCACCGACCCAGCCGGTGCCGGCGCCGTGCAGGTTCACCAGGCGCTTGTAGTCCGGCGAGGACACGGTGATCTGGTTCGCGTACTGCCGCATCGGGTTTTCATCGCGCAGCAGGTTCAGGATGTTGCGGTCGACGATCTCCGGCACGAGGTAGCCGCCGTCGGCGGGCACCAGCGTGGACATCGCCTTCACTGCCAGCGCGTTCACCTCGCGCTCGCTGCCCTCGCCGCGGCGGGCGAAGGCGTTGAAGGCATCGCGGTGCTCGCGGTGCGCCGGGCCCTCGCCGGGCTTCACGTCGCCGCCCGGACCACCGGGGCGGTTGGACTTCTTGCCCAGCTCCAGCAGCTCGTCCGACAGCTTCTTCAGGTCGCCGTCGATCTTGCTCAGCTTCTCGGTCGTGAGCGGATCGGCCGCGCCCTTCTGCTCGATCTGCTTCAGGCGGTTGTCGTTGGTCGACTTGTACTCGTCGAAGGAGCGGTTGATCTTCTCGATCAGCCCCTTGATCTCGGCGAAGCCGGGCTCGCCGTC
>NZ_JBHLUN010000032.1:0-571 GCF_042433915.1 Roseomonas elaeocarpi
TATGCGCGGGGCAGAGTTCGCCGAGCTGATGGGCTTCATGGTTGTGGCCGAGGAGCGGAGCTTCCGGCGCGCCGCGCAGCGGCTGGCCATGTCCCCTTCCGCACTCAGCCACAGCATCGGATCGCTCGAGCGGCGGTTGGGCGCGCGGCTCCTGAACCGGACCACGCGCAGCGTCGCGCCGACCGAGGCCGGTCAGGCGCTGTTCGACCGGCTCCGTCCCGCCATTGCCGAGCTGGACGGGGCCGTCCGCGACGTCGGCGCGTTCCAGTCGCAACCCAGCGGCACCGTGCGCCTGAACGCGCCACGGATCGCGGCGCACTTGGTGGTGATGCCGAAGTTGGTGGAATTCCGCGCCGCCTATCCCGGCGTCCGGCTTGATCTCGTTGTCGACGACAGCATGACCGACGTCATCGCCAGCGGCTTCGACGCGGGCATCCGCTCGGGTGCCCTCGTGCATCAGGACATGACCGCCGTCAGACTGACCCCGGATCTCCGCATGGCCGTGGTCGGGTCACCCCGATACTTCGCGGTTCGTCCTCCGCCGACGGTTCCTGGCGGTCTCCAGGATCAT
>NZ_JBHLUN010000033.1:0-628 GCF_042433915.1 Roseomonas elaeocarpi
AGCCGGGCTCGCCGTCACGGCGCTCCAGGGTCGCCGCAGCGCGGCGCTGGTGGCGGTTCATGGTCTCGATGGTCATAGGACCCCTCGGGTGTGTGATCAGGTGGACGAAAGGGACCGATCCAGCGCTCGCAGGCTCTGCATCAGGTCCGATGCGCTGCCGTCCTCATCCCGAGGGTCCGATGCAGCCTTGAAGCCCCCGCCCGCGATCGCGCGGGCCTGGGCATGCGAGAAACCGCCTTCATCCCGAAGGAAGCCCTCGAAGTCTCGAATGGTGCGGATGCGCTCCGCGGCGCGGACGTTGTCCACGCGGGCCGAGCCGTTTGCCGGGAAGGTCACCAGGCTGACCTCCCACAGGTCCGCCTGCTTGACCGTTCGCACGCCGCTGCGCTCGTCGCGCTCGCTCTTCACCGTGATGAAGCCGATGGACAGGCCGGAGATGGCCTTCATCTGCAGCAGCTCGTGCGCCTCGGCGCCCTGGCGGGTCTTCAGCGCCAGCTTGCCCTCGACGTACAGGCCGCGCTCATCCTCGCGCATGGCGGTGTAGACGCCGATCGGCTGCCGCTGGTCGTGCTGCCACAGCAGCGCCGGCATGGTGCCGGCCGCGCGGTGATCTGCCAGCGTGGACTTG
>NZ_JBHLUN010000033.1:638-15769 GCF_042433915.1 Roseomonas elaeocarpi
ACCCGGCGCCACACGGTCGGAATAGGTGTCCAGCACCCCGAACACCGAGCCGTAGCCCGCGAAGGTGCCGTCCGGCGCGACCTCCTTGATCTCCAGCCCGAAGTCGAGGGTCTTGCGCGACGAATGGCCGTCGCGGACTTCCAGACAGGCGCCGGCAGGCCGGCGCGCAGCTCCCCAGCGCATCGCATTCTCCTTGCTTCGGACCCAGCCGGGCCCTAAATTCTTTCCCGCACGGACCTGCGGTCGTTTCGGACGTATGCCGATGGACAGCGCTCCAGCGCTGAGCATGAGGCTCGGCAGGCCGTGCATTCCACTTCTCAGAGCGGGTGCTTCGTCAGGGTCCACACCTTGAGGCTGCGGGTCCGCTTGTTCACGGTCAGCACCGCGCGGTAACGGGCCTTTCCGACCGCTCCTGAAACCACCACCGTCTGAAGCTTCTGCGCGCGGGTCAGGCCACCGGACGCCACGCTGCCCTTTTCATGCACCAGTGTACGCAGCTTGCCGTAGTCGTCCGGCCCTACCGCCATCTGCCCACGCGGGCGCTCCGTGCGGCTCGAACCATGCTCGGCATGGATGTGCCGGACCTGGTCAGAGCCCAGTCCGAGGCGCCAGCCCCTCACGTCCCGCCCGGCGGCGTGGGAGAACTCCTCCCGCTCGATCTCGCCGAGATCCAGGGTTTCCTGGTGGTTCTTGTCGGCGATCGAGCGCCGAGCCATCCGCCGGACCCGGCGCTTGCCGGCACCGCGCCCTCGGAACTTGCCGTTCTCGTCGCGCGGATGCTTCGACGGGTCGAAGCTCCGCAGGTCATCTGCGAAAGGGCGGCGGCCCTTCGTCGGCTGGCCTCCGGCATCCTGCTGCCCGTCGTCCTCGGCCTGGCCGGGTGTCGCCATGTTCAGTGGCTGCAGCGGCTCGCTCAGGCCATCGATCTCGTCCAGATCCTCCCAGCCACGCGCCTCGTTGCGCACCAGCCAGCCGTCCTTGATCGCCTGCCCGTAGGCGGCATACCGGGTCTTGATGTCGGCCCGCTCCAGCGCGGCCACGTTGTGCTTCACGAAGACGCCCGACCGGCTCTTGCCGATCAGGTCGCGCTGCACCGTGCGCTCCCAGCGCAGGCACCACGGCAGCAGGCTGTACTTCACGTGCGCCAGGAAGAAGGCCTCGGCGGACGCGAAGGTCGAGGTCTTGTCGGAGTGCCCGATCATCTGCGGGAACACCCGCAGCGCCCGCGCGATCTCCTCGATCTGGTTCTTGCGGGTCTCGAGGTGCTGAGCATCCACGCCCGTCATGCTGATCGGCGTGAACTTCGCGTTCCGGTCCAGGATCAGCGGCCGGAACAGGTTGTCCTCGCCGATGAAATTCGCCTCGATGTGGGCCCGCAGCAAATCGTAGTCCGACTTCTGCAGTGCGCCGTCCACCGAATACAGGCCGGAGGTGTGCAGGCCGTTGCTGTGCAGCTTCGCGTGCGCCGTCTCGGTCGCCACCGCCAGGCCGATCGCCTCGCGCGCCAGGCGGAAGATCTCCAGCCCGGCGAAGCCCGACCAGCTCGGCCCCCGCAGGTGAAGAACCTCGGAGGCCTTCAGCCTGAAGGACGCTCCGTCGGGCAGCGTCACCTTGTGGATGACGCCCCAGTCCTTGTCCTGCGTGGTGACCACCCACTGCGGCAGCAGCGGCAGCAACTCGCGGACCTCGCCGCGGACCACGTTCTTCCAGGCGTAGCCGTTGCCGCACAGCACCGCGTGCAGGGTCAGCTGCTCGCGTAGCTCCGGCCCGCTCTGCCAGTCGTTGGGCCAGTCCAGCACCTGCTGCACCGGGTCGTCGGTCAGGTAGCTCCGCTTCTTGCCCTGCTGCTGGATCAGCTTCAGCGGCAGGCCGGAGGTGTCCTCCGCGATCACCCGGCAGCCGGCCAGCACCGCCGTCACGTAGAGCGACTGGTCCGCGCTGACCGTCACGCCGCCCTTCGATACCCTGCCGCCCGTCAGCAGGTCGCGGAACAACTCCAGCGACCCATAGCGCGGCGCAGCCGACCGCTCCTCGCGGCCGATCAGGCGCGACCAGAAACTCATGCGTCCGGCCTCCCGCCGCTATGCCTGCCAGAAGGACCTGGCAGGCGCCGGCGCCACGGACGAAGCCGCCCCGACTGCCATTGCCAGCGCCACCATCCCGTCGATGCGACCGCGGGACCGCTTCTTGTCGAAAAAGCGGTTGCCCTGCCCGTCGAGGACCAGGGTGGCGTTGCCCGAACACCAGCGCGTCACCGCGCTGTCGTGGATCGTGATCCCCTTCGCCAGGATCAGATCTTCCAGCGCCTGCACCGAGCGCGGCATCCACAGCTGCTTCTCGCTATGCAGGCCGCGCTGCCCCTGCGCATGGCGGATCATCTTCAGGCCCGAGCCCTCTGGCTCCTTCGGCCCCTGGAACTCCCAGGTGGCGAACCCCGCCTCGGAGGCCGCATCGCGGAAGGTCTGGAAATGCGCCAGGTCGAAGGCCATCGCCTCCACCCGCTGCTCCGCCACTGTCCGCTCAACCTCGGCCACCACGAAGCTCATGCCGATGGTGCGCCCGGGCACCGCGTTCAGCAGCTTCTCCTCGGACCACTGCAGGTACGGCGCCTTGTCCTTGGCCTCGGCGTCCGCCATCCCCTCGCGCGGCTTCCAATAGGAAATGCGCGCGTACAGGTGCCCCGTGGCTCCGCGCCAGACCTTGGCCAGCGCGGTCAGGTCGTTCCGCTGGGAAGGGTCGAGACCGAGCCAGCAGGGCATGCCCTGCATCTCGTCCTCATCCACCTCGCCCAGGGTGCTGTCCCACAGGTCCTCGTCGATCCAGTATTCCGACGAGCCGACCGGCACCCCGAAGAACAGGCGCTTCACCGAAAGGGCCTTGGACGCCAGCCCGCGGGCCTTCGCCACCTCGTTGCGCACGTTGTCGATCGGATAGGTGATGCCCAGCGCCGGCAGCGATTTCACCCAGCAGCTTTCGTCCTCGAAGGGATCGTCGCTGGGATCGGTGCGGGCGATGAACACGAAGGACGTGTCGTCCTTGAAGTGCCCCTTCACGACGTTCTGGTAGAGCTCGCTGTACTCGGTGCCGACCAGCTGGTCCGCCGCCGGGGTGTTGGTGCCCAGCATCATCAGCGGGTCGCCCGGCATCTTGGTGATTGCCGCCGACCAGAGCTCGATCGCCTCGGCCGACTTGAACTCGTGGATCTCGTCGCCCAGCACCGCCGAGGGGCGCGGGCCCGACACGCTGTCGCCGTCGGCCAGCGCCTGGAACTTCGACTGGCTCTCCTGGTGCTCGATCTTCCAGGCCATGTCGCCGGTTCCGCGGATCACCACCTCGCCGCGCGCTTCCAGCGTGTCGCCCGGCTCCTCGCCCGGGATCTGCCCGCGGCACATCGCCACTGCGTCCTTGAACAGGACGTTCGCCTGATCCTTGCTGCCGGCGATGGCGTAGACCTCGGAGCGCTCGATCCCGCTGTAGCCCATCATCAGGATGCCGACGCCGGCCATCAGCGGCGACTTCGCCTGTCCCTTGCCAGTCTCCAGCCAGGCAGTGCGGTACCGCCTCAGCCCGTCCGTGCGGCGCCAGCCGAAGAGGCTGCCCACCGTGAACAGGTGCCAGGGCAGCAGGTCGAAGGGCTGGCCGGCCTTGGCGCCCGCTGTGATGGTGAACACCGCCGGGAAGAACCCGATGGCGCGGTCCGCCAGGTCCGGCCGCCAGACCAGACCGCGGGACGGGCCATCGCGCAGGTCGCGCAGGTGTCGCTCCGCTGCGAACCGCACCAGCTCGCCCGCGATGATCTTGCCGGAGACGACATCCTGCGCCCAGGCGGTGGTCGGGTCAGGTGGCGGCGCGCTTGCCGAGGTAGCCGTCCGCTGCCGTGGCACGTTTCGCCTTCCTCTGCACCTTGCCGGCCGCTGCGCGGCGCCGCGGGGTCAGGCACAGCTCCATCTCGGCGCTGGTGGCGTCGGCGTCCGCCGCGCGCATCTCCACCTGCCAGATGTTCAACTGCGGCACCTTGGTCCGCTTGGCGGCCACGACGGCGCCGAACTTCATCACGTTGGCCGCCGCGACATCGTATCGCAGGTAGGCCAGCACCAGGCGCTGCACGCCGTGGCGGTTCACCGGCGCCAGGGTCTGCACGTCCCGCAGCTCGGCGGTCACGCGCACCCATTCGCGGTGCGCCATCCCGCGCAGCTTCTCCTCCAGCCCGTCCTCACGCTCGGGGATCAGCAGTTCCCAGTCGGGCTCATCCACATCAGCGCCGGGGCCGACGATCACGTCACCCATTTCGGCCTCTCAGGCACGGAAATCCGCGCCAAACCGGGCCCAGGCCGAAACCCCCCGGTCAGTTTTTGGTCTCTGCGAAAAGGAAACCCCCTGTCGGTCCAGGCCCCCATCGGCCCCAAAGATCGACCCTCCCCCTCCCCCAGCGTCATCACCCGCGCCAGACGCATGACTGAGAGAGGATTTCGCCCACTTCAATGCGTCCGACGCATAGCTCTTGGTCGACCCTCAGGCGGTCACCTTGCGCCCTCTGTTCCAGGGGTGCTCGGGGTCGAGAGGGCGGCCCGAGGGGTCGCATCCCTGCACTCGCATCTGGCCTCCGCCCTTCCGTGCGCCGCCCCGCTGCTCCTTCACCTGGTTGTCGTGGGTCCGGCAGAGGCTGCGCAGGTTGCTCAGGCTGTCTGCCCCACCGTGACGGCGAGATACGATGTGGTCGACCACCACGGCGCGCTGTCCACAGCCCGGCACCACGCAGGTGTGACGGTCTCGCTGCAGCGCCTGCTTCCGCAGGGCGAGCCACGCAGGAGAGACGTAGAAGGGGTCGCGCAGCTTGGCAGGGTTCGCCATGGCCTCTCCACGAAAGCGAAGGCCATCGACGACCAACAACGGTACAAAGTCAGACCAACTGAAGGTGGATGATCCTGCCACTTACACACGTTATGACCACGGAAACAGGGCAGCACCTATCGTTACACGATTAAATCGCACAGGACTTCATGATGTTCTACAGCTTCCGTTCCGAGCCGAGGATGGTGGTGCGGTACGGCCCTCAGGGTGGTCCAGTGTGGAACTACCGCGGCGCACTGATTGAGACGGGTTCGATCAAGAACGGCCGCGAGAACTATCTCCGGATGAAAGGTCACCCCGAAAACGGTGAGCGCTTTGATTATCCGATGGCCATTGTGGAAATTGTGGACTGGTGGATCGACGAACACCAATGCGGCGAGGCGCCATGAAGATCGAAGGCGCCGACGTTCTACTCCCACGCCGCGCACCACGATCGTGAGGAACGCGAAACACGCCCAGGGCCACGAGGCTCTGGGCGTCCCGCATTAGGTTTCAGCCAACGACCTACCGGCTGGAACTCGAAGTCCGGTGTGGGGTCCTCTGCCCTGCCGCATGAAAGCCTGCCTGCTGTGCCTGGCTCTGGCAGAGGTAGGTACCGCGCTTGGTCTTGCCGAACAGCTGGTCATTTTGCGGGTGGTAAACGTGGCTGTTGGTGTTGCCCCACACGATGGGGTCAGATCCACAAGCCTGCTGAGCAGCCGCGAGGCTATCGTAGTGTGCCGCTGTCACCCGTGCTCCACGCTGTGGACTAGCCTGGGCATGCGGCTGCGCGGGTGGCGATGCACTCGTTGTTGGCGTTGACGGAGTTGCACCGGTTCCGAACGGGTTCGGAGTTGTGCCGGACTGCTGTGCCACCGCGGGCAGAGCGACGGCGAGCAGGAGCATCGCTAATGGGAGAGTTCTCATTGGAGAACCGTCCGCCCCGGGACTTCCGGCCGCAAGTGAAAGCAGCGCAAGAAGGCTGCCATCCGTTCACGACCCGCTGATGCTTCAGTCCCGGAAACGCAAAACGCCCGAGGCCGTCAGGCTCCGGGCGCAGATCTAAAGGATGACAATTTCCTACCCTGTTTGGTCCCCGGGTTCAAGCACCTGCATCTCGGCCTTCAGAAAGGCTCAACTGCAGATGTGGGAGAGCTGGATGAGTTGCTTGCTCGGAGAGCTAGTGTTGGCCAAGAACCCCGACATCGACGCGCTCGCTGAGGCGCTCACCGATTGGTTGGAGCATGATGATCCGATAACGTTCAAGCTGCTGGTTCAGATCAGCGCATTGAATAATGCTGCTTGCTCAGCACGTCGCCTTCTCGCCAATCATCTACCCGCCCAGCCACGACGTGATCCAGGCTGCGGCAAAAAGGCACCTTCCGACCAAGCAGGCGATGGAGGGCGCCACCACACAGGCCCACCACGATCTCCTGATGGCTGTCCAGCGCCGCACCTCACAGACAGACACCCTCTCCCGTTACATCATCTTCGCGGACTGAAGGCACCGGCGGTTACCTCCTAGTCCAATGGTCGGCGAGGAGATCCAGCGCCTCGCGCAGCAGGTGGGCGGCCCGCCCGTGCCGAATGCACAGATCCTTCTCGATTTGCTTCAGCCGCTCCTGCTGGATCACCGCGGCAAGGAACACGGCTGACAGCCGCAATCCCACAGCCTGGATTGCCGCAGTGCGCTCGGTCATGGCGTCCAGCTGGCGCTGTGACAGGTGCCCCTTCTGCCATGGCGCCAGCGCACCGGGCCCGCTGTCCTCCCGCGCCCCCTCGGCCAGGGCATACAGATCCCGGAACTTCTCGGCCGCCACCCAGTGTGCGGCGGTGAGATCGCCCCCATCGTACAGCCGTCGCACGGGGTCGTGCCGCCGGTGGCGCCGGATGGTGCGGTTCGGGTCGTCTGGGTCCGCAGCGAACTCCTTGTCCTGCGGCCGCTCCGGGGTATGGGCGTCGGTGCCCACCGCCACCGCACGCGCCACCGCCTCCCGCCCGGTCAGCACCCGATCGTAGTGCACCAGCTCGCGCACCAGGTGCCCGGCCTTCGCCTCGAGCCGATCGCCTCGCTTCAGGTCGATCAGTTCAGGCTCGCGGTCGACACGTCGATGATGCTCTAGTGGCATGGCGCTAGAGCCCCCCACCCAGCATGAGGTTCAAAGGCATGAACCGGAAAGCGGACGAGGACGCGGCCGACATCGCGGCTGTACGTGAACAATTTGCCTTCGTTGCCCGACAGGGCCGGGACGCCTCGGTGTCCGAAGTTCTTCCCGAAGTACTGACAATGCGCCTGCTTGCCGGCGAAAGCCCGGTGAGTGTCTGGCGCGAGCATCGCAGTATGACCTTGTCGGCCCTCGCCAGCGAGGCGGGCGTTTCGGTCGCTTACCTGAGCGAGATCGAGACCGGGAAGAAATCCGGAAGCGCCGCTGCAATGGCCCGCCTCGCGCAGGTCCTTAGTGTTCACGTCGAGCAGTTGGCAACCCGTGTCGAAGGATGAGCGCCGCGTCCGACCGCCCATCGAGCGCAACAGCGCGGAGGAAGAGGCGCAGATATAGGCAGGCATCGACGCCGATCCCGACAACCCGGAATGGAGCAGCGCTGAGATCGCTGCGGCGCGCCCTGCCGCCGAGGTCGTGCCAGAGATCGTAGAGGAGTACCGCCGGCGCCAGATGAAGCGGAAGTAGCTCACGTCGAGGCATCCCGAGACGCCAAAGCGCGCAGCACCACTGGGTTGCTGGCACGGAAGGCCAGCACCTGTGCATTCGGCTCGGCCGGCACTTGGCGCCTCGGCGCTTCCTGCGGCGCCGGCACCCTGGGGCGCGGCGGCTCGGCGCGGCGCAGGTGGAGGTTCGGCACCTCTGCCACCGCGCGAGGCGTCCGCAGCTGCACGACGTTGGTGTCCGCGCCAGCCTCCTTCGCCTCCGCCGCGATACGCTCGGCTTCCGCCACCGCCCATGGGCGCGGGTGGGCGCCGCGGCGCGTCAGCGTCAAGCGGGTCTCCTCTGCCGTGCGCCACCGCGCCGTAGCGTCAGCGATGGCGGCGATGCCCGCGAGGCGGGCGTCCCACCATGCGCGGTCCTCGGCCTCCTGCTGCTCCTCGGTTAGCACGGCCACCACCACCGGCGCCGCCAGCACGGGAGCGGACGGCGCCTGGGCAAGCCACCAGCCGCGCAGCTCACCCACGATCTTGCCGTAGGCGGGGAAGAACTCGCAGGCCGACGCCACCGCGGCGAGGCTGGCGGGCGTGAACGCCTCGTCCGAGAACTCCGCCGCCAGCATCGGCACGTAGAGCGCCACCTTGGCCTGCGCCTCCTTGGAGGACAAGTTGCCGGCGCAGAGCCCACCCAGCAGGTTCAGCCACTCGCGGACGGTGCCGAGGTCAGCGGGCACGGCGGTTCTCCCCTCCGGGCAGGAAGCGGTTGGTCAGCAGCGGGTTCTCACCCTCGGCGGCAGCGGCGCGGTCGTCGGCGAGGTTCTGCAGGAAGCCGTTGCGGAACTCGGGCTGTGCGCCGGGCCGGCGGCCCATGCGGTGGGCGATGGCGGCCTCGATCCAGGCGATGGGATCGACCGGCCGATGCGCCTCAGCGTCGGCCAGCACCTGGGTGACCACGGTGCAGTCGTCGCCCGCCTGCTGCAGCCAGCGGCCCAGCATCCGGCCGGCCTGCTTCTCGGGCTTGCCGGTCAGGCGCGAGAACGCAGCCCGCCCTTCCCGCCAGAGGTAGGCTCTAGCATCGACAGGCGCCGAAGCCTCCACCAGCGGCGGCACGCCACCGGCGTGCCCTGAGCGAAGCGAAGGTTCTTCTGACTGTGACTGTGACTGTGATGTGCCCGGCATATGCACCGACGATGCATTTGCAGGTGCATTTGCATTGCTTGTGCTCTGCTCCTGCTTGGCCTCGCGTACCTTGTTCCACCGGGCATCAGCCGCCTTCGACCTCTTGCCGGAAACGCCATTGGCGCGCTCCCGCTCCGCATCGAGACGCTTCTGGCGCAGGAACCCACCCTCAGCCGTGAAGAACCGGCGCAGGACGGGACCGACCTCCCTCTCCCACTCCCGCCGCTCGACCTTGGCGATGCCAGAGAGCATGCGAGCGTCATCGGGGAGCGGCCCGTTGCGCCAGTAGTGCATGAGCAGTAGGAGATACGCTCCGTGCTCCTGTGCAGTCAGGTGCATGGTGTCGGCGAGATAGTCGCCGATGTAGAGCGGCATCCAGGCGTCGGATTTGCTCACTTCGCGACCTCCACAAAGTTAACCACGCGCTTCACGCCAATTGACGTCAGCATGGCGTCGGTGGGCGGCTTCTTCCCGTTCAGGACCTGCGACACGAAGCTGGAGGAGACGCCCAGGCTGTCGGCGTAGGCGCGCTGCGATCCGGCCGCCTCAACTGCCTTCCCGATCCGCAGATAGACTGCCGCAAGGGTCACAGGCGCCACAGCTGCACGCTCCACTGGCGGTCGGTCAGCGTGCGGTCGCGCACGATCACCAGCGCCTCGCAGTCCTTGTCGTTGATGACGGTGCGCTGTGCCTGCAGCAGGTCCGGCACCGCCTTCAGGTTGTCGAGGTCGTGCCCCGTCCC
Organism: Roseomonas elaeocarpi; assembly: GCF_042433915.1. Lineage (NCBI taxonomy): Bacteria > Pseudomonadati > Pseudomonadota > Alphaproteobacteria > Acetobacterales > Roseomonadaceae > Roseomonas > Roseomonas elaeocarpi. Next base: position 10,049 of record NZ_JBHLUN010000033.1, read on the forward strand.
CACCGCGACCCGCATGGCGTAGCGGCCGAACTCGTGGTGGCTGGCGCGCTGGCGGTTCATTGCCCAGCCGGCTTCCTGCTTCCACGCTTCGTACATGACGGTCTGCGCCATCTTCCCGCGCGCGATCGGCTTCCACAGCTTGTTCGTGCTGGGCGGCACGGGCAGGACGATGGTCAGGTCGGCGGGACGGTCGGGGATCACCGGAACCTCTGCGCCGTCTCAGGCAATGCCGGCGGGCCGCGACGCAGCGGCGCCAGCGGATCTGGCACCCGATCGCAGACCGACACGAAGGGGCGGTGCTGGCGCTTCGCCGGCTCCGACGCGATGGGTAGGCGCAGCCGGACGATGTCCATGCGCGCATCCACCTCGGCCGGCGTGATCTTCGGCAGCCGCTGCTTCCGCTCGGTGTCCCGCGGGTCCACGTGCATCCCCGCGCGTGCAGCGCGGTTCAGGATGGTGAGGACGCGCCCGAACGACATGCGGTGGCGGTCAGCCAGCGTGCAGACGCCGGTGCTGTCATTCCACTGCTTCACGATCAGCAGTTCAGTCTTGCTGAGAGGCTTGGCCATCAGGCGTCGTGCCCCGTGAGCTCGGTGATGCGCCGCTGTGTGGCCGCGATCCGGTCGCGGATGCGCTTCGCTTTGTCGGTCAGCGAGTTCAGCTGCGCGTGCCGGTACAGCAACTCGTCAGCAGGCGTGCCCACCCAGAAGCGCCAGAACGCAGCGATAAACTTACAGCCCATCCTGGGCTCCTTCGATGCGAGCCAGCAGCGCATCGAGCGCCGCGACCTCTTCGGCGGCCCGGGCGCGGTCCTGCTGCAGGCGACGCGCGTAGGCGCGCTCCAGCTGCTGGAACTCGTCGGCCGTCACGTGGCTGACGTTGCCCCACCAGTAGGAAAGCGCCCGACGCGGGCTGATCCCAAACTGGCGGGCGATGGCGGATGCTGCCGCCTTCACGCTCCCGGTATTGGCGCGCTCACGGGCAAAGCCCTCGCGCACCCACCCTGTGGCGATCTCAGCGTGCGACATGCACAAGCCCTTGTGCGAAACACTCAACACGGTGTGCGTCTCCAGTGTGATGGTCAGACCCATGGAGAGAGTGACCAGACATGGAGGACGCAGGATGCGGGGGGATCGGTTGCCGCCGATCCTCCTCGTCGTTGAGGCGGACCGCGCCGTTGCCGACACGGCCCGCCCTGGCCACCATGGGAGACGCGACCCAACCCATGGAGGAACCGATGCTGCCCACCCCGAAGAGCCGGGAAGAAATGCAGAACCAGGAGCGCGTGCGCGTGATGGTTCTGACGCAGGTTGTCGCCGCCACCGTCGCCGCGCTCGACGGACGTCTCTTCAACGCCGCAACGAACGCCTTGCGGTTGCTGCAGCAAAACGCCGATGCGGCAGGAAGGCCCGAAGACAGCTTGCTCCTGCTCGACGCCATCGAGGAAATGACGACAGTCATTCTGCGGTACCGCGAAGCTCAGGGCGGCTGACGGGCAGCGCCAAGCTTTCGCTCAACCCGCTCACGACCTGCCGCACTTCAGCACGCAAAGCATCCGAGCTGACCAAACTTGGAGGATCGAGCCGATCCGCCAGCGCGCGAAGGAGGGCGGTGAGGTGACGCATCAGGCCGCCACCGAAGTGTCAGCGCGCGCGAAAAAGTCAGCGGGCTCGATGGTGATCCCAGCAGCCCGCGCCTTCTGGATGACATCGCCTTGACGGCGGGCGGGAATAACTCCGGCGTTCTTCCAGGACTGCACCGTAGTGGGCGGGCGGCCGAGAATGGCGGCCGCCTTCCGGGTTCCACCGAGCTTGCTGACGATAAGAGCGGCTGGGTTCATGTACGACATATTCGGCACATGACGCCGAAAGTCAACGATCTTGTCGTACAGACAAGCTGTGCGATTTCGTCGTACGGCAAGGGAATGGCGGATGACGAACCGGCGGCGATCCGCCTCAAGCAGCTACGGGAGCGCTCCGGTCTCTCCGTTCAGGCCGTTGCGGATGCGCTCGGGCATGAAGGGCGATCGACCTACGGCAGCCGTGAAGATCCCAAGAAGGCCAAAGGCCGTTTCATAAAGGTTGAGCACGCTGTGTCTTACCTGCCCATTTTCGTTGGTCGCGGTCACCCTCCCATCACCGAGGAGGATGTGATGGCACTGACCGGGGTCGACACGCTGCCGGCACGTCCAGCCCCAAACAAACTGTCCAGGGATGATCCGGGCGAGCCGGAGCCAGGACACATCGTCCTCCGCGAGTATGACGTGGCGGGCGCAGCGGGGGCCGGCGCCATTCCCCATCTCGGATCAAACGGCGAGGCCCGTGTTCTGGACGAATGGCGCGTCCCGAAGGCACTGCTTCCCGCTCAGTATCAAGGCGGAAGCATCTCCATCATACGGGTGCAGGGAGACAGTATGGTCCCCGAACTAATGCCCGAGGAGAGGGTGATGGTCGACACGTCCCAGACCTTCATCGGACCGGAGGGCATCTACCTCGTTGTGCTGGACGAGAGCCTGCTGGTGAAGCGCGTCCAGAAGGTGGGTGGCGGCAAGCTGAAGCTGATCAGCAGAAATCCGGCTTTCGAACCCTTAGTCGTACCCGGCGAGGAAATCAGGGTGGTGGGGCGCATCATTGGTCGCTGGGAGTGGAAATGATCTGGCGCCTCTCTGACCGCCAGTCCAGTCCTCAGTACCGAAAGCGGTAGTTGACCGATGCCCCCTGGCTTCTTTGCATTTTGTAAAGATTTAGCTGGAAAGCTCTCAAAATATGGTCCTGACCCACTCCTTTTCTGGGGATGGCTCTGCATATCTGTAGTTGTCGCAATCATTGGAAAAGGAGGGCAGTACTCCCTAGCTACAGGCGTCCTACTGTTTTTGGCATTGCTTCTCTATCATCTGCGTCGCTCATCTAACGAGCGCCATGTTGAGCGCATGGAGCAACTTGGTGTGGAGAGGATTGTTGCAACTGGCAAGGCCATGAAGCTCTTGCGCCACCAGGCGGCGCAGGGCAGCCTGCCGTTAGACCGACATGGTCAGCTCGGTGAGCGCTCACCATCTAAGCGGACAGGAGGTTCAGATGAGTTTCTGGATTGATCCAGCGCTTGGTGTCGCTGGGGCTGGAGGGCTGATGCTGGGCTGGCTGGTACGCAGCCGCCGTTCTGCAGAGCGCAGAACTCGTGATCTGCGAGATGCTGCCGCCTATCTGCAGGATCACTACACCGCTCTCGAAATGGTTCTGCGAAACAATCAGGTAAGCAGTGAAATCAAGAACTTCGTTGTTGAGCTCAGCGATATGCTGGAAGAGGAGCGGCTTGCGAAGGAGCTTCTAATTCATTGGAGTACCGATCCAGAGACATCGCCGCGACCTGGATCCAACGGGATGTTTGTGGAGCAACTATTGAACTTGGCGGTCGAAGATCCGGCGGCTTACGCTGACGTGATGCAGTGTGTGAGTGCCGGCCTCCTTGGGGCGACACTCCGGTGGCCAGAGACAGCCCCATATTTCCAGGCGGTTGCGGCTAGATTAGCGACGCAGCCAAGAGCAGACGTCGCGGTGGTTCGCCTGGTGGCTGGCAACAGAGGCTTCGACAGAAGCTTTGGCGCGATGCCTGCCGCCGCCTAAGCATACAGGTTGCAACAGGTTGCACCCCGCCCGCTCCGGCCGGCGGGGTTTTTCGTACAACCATTGTACGATTTAGTCGTTGACTTCGTACGCACTGTTCGTACATTGGTTCCGTCACCCACGGAGCTTTGCCGCAATGATCTCCGCCGCCGCAGCAGTTGCTGCACCGCCTTCGCCGAACCTTGTAGCCTCGCCTGACGCGCTGGCGGACCTGCGCCACAACGGCGCGCTGCAGATCATCCGCCTCGCGCTGAAGCCGCTGATCCGCCCGCGGACGCAGCAGGATCTCACGGCACGCAGCACGGCGCTGCTGATGCACTTGGCGTTCGAGCAGGGACCTCACACCGTGGGCCGCGCCGCCGAGGCGCTCGAGCTCTCGAAGCCGGTCATCTGCCGCGAGATGGATGCTCTCGCGCGCTGCGGCCTCACCGTCCGGCGGGACAATCCGAAGGACGGGCGCGCCCCACACCTGGTCGTCACTCGCCGCGGACAGGCGGTGCTGGAGCGCCTCGGCGCCCTGGACACGGGGATCGTCTGATGCGCGCCCTTCGCCCTGCCCTGCACCGCCTCCTCGACTGGCTGGACGCGCGCGCCGCCTACCGCGCCAACGGCGATGAGATCCCTGACAACCTGCGTCCTTCGAAGGGCATCGCGCTTGGCCTTGCGGCCGGCGCCGTCATCTGGGTCGCCCTGTTCAAAGGCGGGACCGCCCTCGCCTCCCTGGTGCTCTGATGGTGCGGGACCATCGCGACATGCGTGCGGCGGACGGTAATCGCTCCGCCGACCGCCCGGGCGAGTTGGTCCTCCTGCGGACGATCCTGGGCATGGAGGGCAATCAACCGCAGCCGACGACCTACAGCTCGCCGCACGACGCAATCGACGCGGCCATGCTGTGGCTGCCCATGCAGTCGGTCGCAGCTGGCATCCTGGCGCCGTTCCGCGATCCGGTGCCGTTTCGCCTCCGCATGCTCGCCCGGCGGTTCAACACCAGCGTCCGGACGCCCGCGGCAATCCGCCGCTTCCAGCTCAGGGCCCTGGAGGTTGTCCATGGCTGACGCCTGGGACGCCATCCTGGCCGAGATCGCTAGCATGCGCCGCGGCACCGTCGCACGCATGCAGCCGGCGCCCGAGTTCATGGCGCTCAGCAAGGCGGTGCAGGTCGCCACCGGCGATCTGGCGAAGGTGATCCGCACCCCCAGCCCGAACCCGGCCTTCGCCGGGCGCCAGCACACCACCACGCCGCGGCAGGACCTGCTCCGCGCGGCCGCGGTGATCGTCGTCGCCATCGAGAACCTTGATCGGAACGAAGGCCGGGAGGCCGCACAGCATGCCTGATGGAAGCACCATGCCGAAGGCGAAGCGCGTCCCGGCAGCTGAGGCGCCCGCCGGCGCCACGATCCTGGCCGGCCACCTGCTGCGCGTCGTGCGCCAGGCGAAGCTCGCCACCGCGCGGCGCTGCGCCGTTCCGGTCCTGACCTGCCTCCTCCTTGAGGTGGCGGAAGGCCGGGTGACGGCGATCGGTACCGACATGGAGGCGGCCTCCGTCGCCACCGGTCCGGCTGCCGGCGTCCTGCCTCCCGTGGCGGTACCGGCCAGCCGCATCGCCGCGCTGCTGCACAATCTGGCGCCCGAAACTGAGGTGACGCTGAGCCTCCCGGATGCAGGATCGCTGCTGATCAGGGCCGACACGCTGAAGGCGCGACTGATCGCCCAGCCGGCGGAGGACTTCCCGGCCATTAAGCAGATGCCCGAGCACGCGGCTCGCTTCGGCATCCAGCTCGCGGATCTCGAGCGCCTGATCACCGGTCCGGCGCATGCCATCTCGACCGAGGAAACCCGCTACTACCTGAACGGGCTCTACCTGGAGCCGGAGCCGAAGCACGAGCCGCCGCGCCTGAATGCCGTCGCCACTGACGGGCACCGCCTCGCGGCGTTCCACATGGACATGCCGACAGGCGCTGAGGTCTGGGGCGGCGGCATCGTGCCGCGAGGATCGCTTGCCATCCTGCGGAACATCCTGGGCGGGCGCGCTGCCGGCGAGATCAGGGTCACCGCCAGCGACAAGGCCATCGAGTTCACCGGCCTGGACTGGCGGCTGCAC
>NZ_JBHLUN010000034.1:0-732 GCF_042433915.1 Roseomonas elaeocarpi
GAGCCGGAGCAGCCGAACACGCCCATGCGCATGCCCTGCGCCGCGGCGGAGCCTAGGCCGTAGTCGGCGCCGGCCCCGTCGTTGGTGATGTTCAGCGAGACGCTGTTGCACACGGCCGCAACCGCCGCACCGTCGACGAACACCTCCTTGATGCCGCCGATCGGATCGAACACGCGGCCGGTGGTCGGCGCGGTGTATGTGCCGCCGGTGGACAGGCTGGTGGTGGCCTGCAGTTCCTGCTTCGACATCACGGTGACCGAGCCGGACAGGAACTGCCCGCGCTGCACCGAGATGCTGCCGCCGGTGATCTGCGAGCCCGGGTACTGCATGAAGAGCGCGGGGCTGAAGCTCTTCTCCAGCGTGAAGCTCTTGAACACCGAGCCGTTGGTCAGCGAGGCGGCACCGCTGGCGGCGCTCCACTCGCCGCTCAGCAGGCCCGACAGCAGATCGTCGAAGGTGCCGTAGCTCAGCCCGAAGCTGATGTCGCCACCGGCGCTCTCCTCGGTGGTGACCGCGGTGGAAACGGCGCGGGTCGAGTTGATCTCGCTCGGGCGCGAGCGGGTCTTCTGGCCGCGCAGGCTCTCGCCGGTGAAGCGGATCTGCTGCAGCTTCGCCGCCGGGGTGACGCCCCAGGCGGCCTCCTGCACGTAGGCGAGCCGGGCGAAGGTGGCTTCCTGGCCGGCCTGATAGCTGGTGGTGCCCGTCATGGGCCTGTCCTCCGGAAAATGGTGT
>NZ_JBHLUN010000035.1:0-759 GCF_042433915.1 Roseomonas elaeocarpi
TGGTGCACGCGGAAACGCTGATCAACGGCGCCACCGTGGTGCAGGAGGAGGTGGCCGAGGTCGAGTACTTCCACGTCGAGCTCGACGCGCACGACGTGATGGTGGCGGAAGGCGCCGCGGCGGAAAGCTTCCTCGACACCGGCAACCGCGCGCGCTTCGACAACGCGGCCGTGGTGCAGCTGCATCCGGACTTCGGCGGTGTGCCGCTGGCCTCTGCCCGGCCGGACCCGGCGCTGCTGGCGGGTGCCTGCGCGCCGCATCACCGCGAGGGCGCGGTGTGGCAGGCGGTGGCGGCCGATGTCCTCGCGCGGGCCGAGGCGCTGGGCTGGCGGCGCGAGGTGGACGGAACTGCGCCGTGGCTCACCGACGAGCGCGGGCGCGTGCTGCGGGCGGACGCGTCGGACGACGTGGCGGGTGCGGGGGCGGTGACCTACCGCTTCGCGCTGCCGCGCGACGCGGTGGCGCTGCGGCTGTGCTCGGGCGCGCTGCGCCCCGCCGCCCTGCGCCCGGGCGAGGAAGACCGGCGCAGCCTGGGCCTGGCCGTGTCGGCGCTGTCGGCCGTGGACGCGCGCGGGCAGCGGCGCGCCGTGCCGCTGGACCACGTCGACCTGCGGCTGGGCTGGCACGGGGTGGAGGACGCGGACGGCACGCCCTGGCGCTGGACCGACGGCGCGGCGCTGATCCCGCCCTCGATGCTGCGCGATGCGGTGGCGCTCGAGGTCACCGTGGCTCAGCGGATGCCGCGCTGGATCGCGCCGG
>NZ_JBHLUN010000036.1:0-49567 GCF_042433915.1 Roseomonas elaeocarpi
CCGCGTCGCGGGCGGCACGCTGGCGCTGACGGGTCAGGGCAGCATCGCGACCTCCGACCGGGTGGTGGCGGATGCGACCTTCGACATCTCCGGCACCGACACCGGCGCGTCGATCAACAGCCTGGCCGGCTCCGGCTCGGTGGTGCTGGGCGATCGCGTGCTCACGGTCACCGGCGGCCACGACAGCTTCGCCGGCAACATCTCCGGCAACGGCGTGCTGGCGGTGAGCGGCGGCGTGCAGGCGATCAACGGCACCAACAGCTACACCGGCGAGACCCGTGTCGCGGGTGGCACGCTGGCGCTGACGGGTCAGGGCAGCATCGCGACCTCCGACCGGGTGGTGGCGGATGCGACCTTCGACATCTCCGGCACCGACACCGGCGCGTCGATCAACAGCCTGGCGGGCTCCGGCTCGGTGGTGCTGGGCGATCGCGTGCTCACGGTCACCGGCGGCCATGACAGCTTCGCCGGCAACATCTCCGGCAACGGCACCTTCGCCGTCAGCGGCGGTGTTCAGGAACTCACCGGCATCAATACCCAGGCCGGCGGTACGCTGATCAACGGCGGCACGCTGGTGGTGGGCACGGACTCGGCGCTGGGTGCTTCCTCCGGCCGCCTTGCCATGAGCAACGGCACGCTGGTCACCACCGCGCCGCTGAGCACGGCTCGGTCGATCGGGCTGAGCGGTGTCAACACGCTCAACACCAACAGCCAGGCCGTGGCTTTGTCGGGCACCGTCAGCGGCTCCGGCGCGCTGGTGGCGGACGGCGGCGGCACGCTGACGCTGTCGGGTCAGAACACCTATTCCGGTGGCACGCTGGTTACCGGCAAGACCACCCTCGCCGTGGCGGCCGACTCGGCACTGGGCGATCCGTCCGGTGCGCTGGTGATCGACAGCGGCAAGCTGCTGGCGCTCGACAGCTTCTCGAGCAATCGCGCCATCTCGGTGCATGTTGATGGCGTGATCGACAGCAACGGCTACGTCCTGGACCTCAACGGCCCCATCACACAGCAGATGAGCGCCACCTCCGCCACGGAAACGATGGTGTTCGACGGCACCGCCAAGGTGAACGGTTCCCTCACCCTCAACAACAGCGGCCTGACGGTGGAGCGCAACGCCAGCCTGCGGGGTACCGGCACGGTTTACCGGCCGACGCTGGTGCTGGGCACGCTGGCGCCGGGCAACAGCCCGGGCACGCTGGTCTTCACTGCGCCGGTGACCATGGCCGAAGGGTCGATGCTCTCGCTCGACATCGACGGCACCGGGACGGAGAAGGGTGCCGGCAACTTCAGCCGCGTGCTGGTGCAGGGCACTGACTCGTCCTTCACCGCCGACGGCACGCTGCGCCCGCACCTGCGTGGCATCACCGGCAATGCCAGCAACACCTACACCCCGCCCGTGGGCCAGGGCTTCCGGGTGGTGGAAGCGGAGGGCGGCGTCGAGGGCAGCTTCGCGACGCTGGAGCAGCCGACCGACGCGCTGCTGCCGGGCAGCCGCTTCGACGTGCTCTACACGCCGAACACGGTGGATCTGTACGTCACGCCGCAGAGCTACACCGACCTCACGCCCTTCGGCGTCGGGCTGACCGCCAACCAGACGGCGGTGGCGCGCGGCCTCGACGCCCTGCGCCCCGTGGATGCGGAGCGCGTGAGTGCCGCGGCGACCGCGGTGCTGGGTACGCTGTACTCGCAGGTGCCACAGGCCCTGCCCCAGGTGATGAACACGCTGGGCGGCACGGTTTACGGCGACGCGCTGATGGCCGGCCTGTCGCGGGACCGCGCCTTCGGTGCCGCGATCGCCGACCAGGCCTCGCTGCGCCGCAGCGACCGCGCGGCGGAGGCGCGGACCTACACCCCCTGGATCAGCGGGCTGGGCGAGCAGCTGCACGTGGGTGCCAGCGGCAACACCGGCTACCGCTCCTCCGCGGGCGGCTTCGCGGCGGGTGCCGACATGCGCCTGGGGGCCGGTCTGCTGGCGGGCCTCGCGGTCGGCTACAGCGAGGGCAAGGTCACCGCTTCCGACACGGGCGGGCAGACGCGGCTGGGCATGCTCCACCTCGCGGCCTACGGTTCCTGGAACCGGGACCGCTTCTTCGTCGACGCACAGGGCGGACTGAACAACACCGACGCCAAGACCAAGCGCGACCTGCCGACCTTCGGGCTGGTGGCACGCGGGCGGGACAGTTCCTGGGGCGGCAGCGCCGCGGTGGAAACCGGCGGCCGGTTCGAGTTCGCGAACTGGCGCGTGCAGCCGGGCGTGGGCCTGCGGGTCGACACGATCGACCGCGACGCGCTGACGGAGCGCGGCGCCAGCGTGCTGTCGCTGCGGGTGGGCGACGACAGCGCCACCAGCCTGCGCGGCACCGTGGGCTTCCGGGCCGAGGCGCGGCTGCGGCTGGCGGAGGGCTACGACTTCCTGCCCAACATCCGCGCGCACTACGCCCATGACTTCGCCGACGTGACGACCACCACGAGCGCGGCCTTCACCGGCGCGCCCGATACCGGCATCCGCCTCGCCTCGGCGCGGACCGGGCGTGACGGCGCACTGCTGGGCGCTGGCTTCGCGGTGTCGCTGCCGGTGGGGGCGAGCCTGTATGCCAACTACAGCGCCGACCTGCGCTCCAACGCTTCGGCGCAGTCGGTCACCGGCGGCCTGCGGTGGTCCTGGTGAGGCGCGGGCGGATCGGGAGCGCGCCGGTGCGCGCCCTCCTCGCCCGGCCCGGCCGAAAGGGCTGGGTCGCCCTCGCCGCGGTGGCGCTGCTGGGCGCCGCGGTGCCGCCGCTGGCGGGCTCGGCGGGAACCCTGCCGCTGCCGCCACCCCCGGCGCCCGGGATGCCGGCGGCGGCCGGCATGGCCCCGGGAACGGCGGCCGGCACGGCTGCTGCGGCATCCCCGGCGGCCCTGCAGTTGGCGGCCGCGAACCCCGCGGTCGTCGGCCCAGCGCCGGGGGCTTCGTCTCAGGCTGCATCGTCCCCGGGAACAGCGGCCAAAACCGCGGCATCCGCGGGGGCAACGGCCCAGGCCGCCGCCGCCCAGGCGGCGGCGCAGCGGACCGCGACGCCGTTCGGCGACTGGTCGCTGATCTGCACCGCCCGTCCGGCCGGGGGGCGCGGCTGCGAGGCCGCCGCCGCCGTGGTGACCAAGGAAGGAAAGCCGCTGGTGCTGGCGGCGCTGGGACGCTCGGAACCCAAGGCGCCGCTGCGCCTGGTGCTGCAGGTCCCGGTCAACGCCCGGGTGGATCAGCCCCTGCGCCTCCTGCCGGCGCAGGGCGAGGCCTCGCTGCTGCCCTTCCGCTCCTGCAATGCCCTGGGTTGCTTCGCGGAGATCACGCTGGAGCAGGGTGGGCTGCCCGCCGGGCTGCGCGCTCAGACCGCGGAACAGCCGCTGCGGGTCGAGTGGCAGGATGCGGCCGGCAACCGGGTGGCGCTGCCGCTGTCCTGGCGCGGCTTCAACGCCGCGGCCGAGGCGCTGGAGCGTTCCGGCACCTGAGCCTCACGGGGGCGGCCGGTGCCGCCCCTGCTTTCCTGCCGCACTGCACATTGCTAAAACGTCATCTCCTGCCCGGAGATGATCTTTGCCCTGGCGCGACACGCCCCTTCGCTACGGCCTCGTCAGCCGTGCCCTGCACTGGTCCATGGCGCTGCTGTTCGCTTGGCAATTTGCCGGCATGGCCATCCGCCTCACGGTCGGCCGCTCACCGCTGACGGCGTTCATGGTTGGCACCCACGCCCCGCTCGGCACGCTGCTGCTTCTGCTGGTGTTGCTTCGCGGGGCCTGGGGGTTGCTGAACCTCGGCCGCCGGCCGGGGCACGGTCCCGGCGCGGTGGGGCGCCTCGCCAACCTCGGCCACCTCGCGCTCTACGGGCTGATGCTGGTTGTGCCGTTGCTGGCGCTGCTGCGGCAATACGGCTCGGGCCGCGCCTTCGCCCCTTTCGGCGTTCCGCTGATGCCGGGCTTCGAGGGGCGGATCGAGGCGCTGGTGGCGCCCGCCAACGCCGCGCACGGGCTGCTGGCCTGGACACTGCTGGCGCTGGTGGGCGGGCACGTCCTGATGGTGCTGGTGCATCGCTTCCTTTGGCGCGACGACGTGCTGTCGCGCATGGCCGGGCGCGCCGGGGGTGAGTCCCGCGCGGCGCCCCTGCCCCAGCGGGCGCCGCTCCCCGCCGGGGCGGAAACGGCATCGTCCTGATCCGCCGGCTGGGTGAGACCCATGCGTCGCCTTTGCCCCAGCGGGCGCGACCCGGTGGCGCCGCCGACGCGGAAGCGGCGCCGTCGTGATCCGCCAACCGGTTGACCACCCCGGATGATCGCACCGGCCCGGCGGCCGCCCGGCCTCCGGGCCGGGGCCGCCGGGATGTGCCCCGTTCTCCGGCTCAGCCGGCCGGGTCCTCCCAGCCGATCGCCTGCCGCAGGAAGCGCATGCCCAGCGCCGAGAAGGTCGCGATCTCGGTGCTGTCCTTGCCGTAGCCGTGGCCGCCGGCCGCCGGCTCGTAGAAACCGGCGTCGTAGCCCAGGGCCTGGAGGCGGGCCGCCATCTTGCGCGCGTGCGCCGGGTGCACCCGGTCGTCGCGCCTGGCGGTGGCGAGCAGGATCGGCGGGTAGGGACGCCCGGCCTCGACGTGGTGATAGGCGGAAATCTCGCCCAGGAATGCCCAGTCCTCGGGCTTGTCCGGGTCGCCGTACTCGGCCACCCAGCTCGCGCCCGCCAGCAGCTTGGTGTAGCGGCGCATGTCCACCAGCGGGATGGTGCAGAACAGCGCCCCGAAGCGCTCCGGGTAGCGCGTCAGCATGTTGGCGATCAGCAGGCCGCCGTTGGAGCCGCCTTCCGCCGCGATCCGCCCCGGCCGCGTCACGCCACGCTCCACGAGGTCCTTGGCCACCGCCGCGAAGTCGTCGTGCGACAGCCGCTTGCGCGCCAGGCGCCCAGCCTCGTGCCAGCGGGTGCCGAACTCGCCGCCGCCGCGCAGGTGGGTGATCACGCCGGTGCCGCCGCGCTCGAGCCAGAGCTGCCCCAGGCGCGCCGAGTAGTAGGGCTGCACCGAAACCTGGAAGCCGCCGTAGCCGGTCATGTGAACCGGCGCCTCACCCGTGGTGTCGGCGGGGCCGATCTGGACGTAGGGGATGCGCTCACCGTCGGTGGACACCGCCTCGTGCCGCGACACCACCAGCCCCGTGGCGTCGAACAGCGCCGGGGACTGGCGCAGCGGCTCGGGCACCGCCTGGCCTTCGCGCGTGAGAAGCAGCGTCGGCGGGGTGATCGGGTCCTGCACGCTGGCCAGCAGCGTGCCGTCGGTCTCGTCCGGTTCGGCATCGAGGGGCCAGACCGACACCACGCCGATCTCCGGCAGGCCGGCGAGGCGGCTTTCGCGCCATCCCTCGGCCGGGACGCGCACGGTGACCACCGGCCGCAGGTCGTCCAGCACCGAGAGCAGCAGCCGGTCGCCGTACCAGCGGAAGCTTTGCAGCGCCCGGCGCGGCGCCGGCTCGAAGAGCGGCACCAGCGCGCGGCCGCCGCCGAGGAAATCCTCGAAGCCGATGCCCAGCACCGTGTCGGCGGCCCAGACCGTGCCCGCCACCGTCCAGTCGGTGCGCGGCTGCAGCACCAGCCAGCCGTGCGACCAGTCCGCGCGCATGTCGGTGGGCAGGTCGAGCACGCGCCGCATCCCGGCCGCGTCGCCCAGGTGCAGGCGCACGTCGAAGAAGCCCAGCTGTTCGCGCACCACGACCTCGCCCCGGTCGCGGTCCCAGCCGCCCCAGGCGCCCATGTTGCCGGGGGCGGTGCGGAAGATCTCGGCCGCCGCCTCGGGTGCCGTGCCGCGCCGCCACACGCGCACCGTGGCGGGGTAGCCGCTGTCGGTCACCATCCCCTCGCCCAGCGCGGCCGAGAGCAGGATCGTGTCCCGGTCGATCCAGTCCACGCCGCCCTTGCATTCGGGCAGGTCGAAGCCGCCCGGAACGAAGGTGCGGGTGGCGAGGTCGAATTCGCGGATCACGTGCGCGTCGCCGCCGCCGCGCGACAGGCTCAGCATGGCGCGCTCATGCGCCGGCGCCAGCGTGTCGGCGCCGTGCCAGACCCAGTCCTCGCCCTCGGTGGTCGCCAGCGCGTCGAGGTCGAGCAGCACCTCCCAGGCCGTGGCCTCGGGTGCGTCGCGGTAGCTGTCCAGCGTGGTGCGGCGCCACAGCCCGCGCGGGTGCTCCGCGTCCTGCCAGAAGTTGTAGAGCAGCCCGCCCCGCCGGGTGACGTGGGGGATGCGGTCGGGCCGGTCCATCGCGGATTTCAGCGCGTCGCGGTCGCGCTCGAAGCCCGGGCCGCTCAGGCGCGCCAGCGTGTCGCGGTTGCGCGCCTCCACCCAGTCCAGCGCCCGCTCGCCATCGACCTCCTCCAGCCAGATCCACGGGTCCTCGTCCGGATGCGCCAGGCTGGGGCGGCTGGGGTCGGGATGGGTGCGGTCAGCATGGGCGGCGTCGGCCGGGGTGGGGGCAGGCTGGGTGGGGTCGGAATGGGCGGGGTCGCTGGCCGTCATGCGGGTGCTGTCCTGCGGGCTGGGTCGGGCAGGACGATAGCGGCTGCCCGCCGGCGCGGCGAGCGGGGCCGCCCGGCCACCCCGGACCCGCCACGGGCGGTGCGGGCGGCGATGCCCGCCGTCGCGACGCGGCCCCGGCGGCCTCCGGCCGCGACACGGGCCCCGGCGGCCGGGCCGCCCGCCACGGGCCGGTGCGGCGCGAGGTCCGGCCGTCTCGCCGCCCGCGGCCGGGGGCGACGCAGGGCCCGGCAACGGCCGCCGCGGGCGCGGCGTTGAGTCCCGGAGTGCTTCGCGGCCGCCCCCTGCCGTATCGTTGCGGGAGGGAGATGCGCGCGGCCCCGATCGTGCCTATATTACACCCATGTCAGATTCCATCCGGGAAGGAACCCCCATGCGTCGTTCCCCGCAGCGAGCCGCCCGCTGCCTCGCCGCCGTGGCCGCGCTGGCCCTTGCCCTGGCACCAGCCCTCGCCCCCATCCCAGCCGAGGCCCGGCCGGGCGGCGGGTTTTCCTCGGGCAGCCGCGGCAGCCGCACCTACAGCGCGCCGCCGATGACGCGCACCGCGCCGGGCGGCAGCACCGGCACCTTCGACCGCACCGAAACCCCGCGCGGCACCTACGGCAACCCGGGTGCTGCCACGCCGGGCTACGGCCAGGCGGCGCCCACCTATCGCCCGGCACCGGCCGGCGGCGGTCTGGGCGGCGGCTTCATGAGCGGGCTGATGGGCGGTCTGCTGGGCGCCGGTATTGCCGGGATGCTGTTCGGCCATGGCGGCTTCGGCGGCATGTCGGGCGGCGCGGGCTTCCTGGGCTTCCTGCTGCAGATCGGGCTGCTGGCGCTCATCGCCATGTTCGTGGTGCGCTTCCTGCGCCGTCGTGCCCTCGGCGGCGCTTCGGGCGGCATGATGGGCGGGGCGAGGCCCGCGATGGCCGGCGGCGTCGCGGGGGGCAACGGCTATGCCCGCGCGATGGACAACGGCAACGGCGCCCAGCGGGGTCCCGCCGGCGGCCGTGCGCCGGTTGGCACGCCGATCGAGGTCGGCGCGGCGGATTTCGACCAGTTCGGCCGCTCGCTGCTCGAGATCAACGCGGCCTGGTCGCGCGGTGACCGCGCCGCGCTGACCCGCCTCACGACGCCGGAGATGGCGCGCTACTTCACCGGCGACCTCGACGACCTCGCCGCGCGCGGCTGGCGCAACGAGACGCGCGACGTGCAGCTGGAGTCGGGCGACCTCGCGGAAGCCTGGCGCGAGAACGGCACCGACTACGCCACGGCCGCCATGCGCTTCAGCCTGGTGGACGTGACCCGCGACGCCTCTGGCCGCGTGGTGGAGGGCGACCCGCAGGCGCGGCAGGTGGTGACCGAGCTCTGGACCTTCGCGCGCCGCAACAACGGCCCCTGGCTGCTGTCGGCGATCCAGCAGGCGCGCTGAGGCAGGCCAGGTCGGGCGGAACCGGGATGGTTCCGCCCGAAGGCCCGTGTTTCCAACAGTTGTTCTTCCAAAGGTTGGTTTTTCCCGGGCGGGGTTCTCCGCCCCCTGGTTTGGGCCCTGCCCCGAGCGTCGCAGGCTCAACTCGATCACGGCGCCGCCCCTGAGCGGCCGGCGCTGCCGCCGGAAGGTGAAGGCGCGGCGGGTTCCGACCATGCCCCGCCGGCGCCTGCCGGAACGGTGATCCCTCGCAGGCTTCCTTCGTGGCGCCTGCCCCCGTGCCGTTTGCTTGCGTGGCGACCGGCGCCGCCGACCGGCACCTCGACCTCTCAGTCCTCCGCGAAGGCGGTGCCGTCGGGCTGCGAGCCGGTGGGGATATCGTGGCTGTTCGGATCGTCGCCGCGACCGTTCAGGTTGTTCCCGGACGCCCGCCAGTCCCTTCGCACATCGCCGGATCGCCCCGGCGCAGGGGGAGGCGCGGAGAGATCCGGCGCTGCGGTGCGGCGTGGAAGCTATTTGACAGGCTTTCGCCGGGGGAATTAGCTGCTCACCAACGGGTGCGAAAACCCGACAGGTGGGATGGATGCGGCACCGAGAACCTGCGCCCGGCGGCCTCGACCCGACGAGCGCGCCCGGCTCCGTGGCGGAGCGCTAGCGCTTGCGGCGCGTGCTGATCACCGGCGCCGCGGGCCGCATCGGACGATCCTTGTGCGACCTCCTGCCCCGGACGGGGCGGCAGCTGCGCCTCTTCGACCTTCATCCCCCTGCTCCGGTGGCGCCGGATGACGAGGCGGTCACCGGCGACATGCTCGACCCCGCGACGCTGGCGGCGGCGATGGCCGGCTGCGACGCGGTGGTGCACCTCGCCGGCGACAAGCGCGCCTTCGACGACGATCATGCCTCGGTGCTGCGGCTGAACTGCGAGGGTGCGCAGGCGGTGTTCGAGGCCGCACGGCGCGCCGGGGTGCGCCGCTTCGTCTACGCCTCCAGCCACTACGCGATGGGGGAATACCCGATCGGCAGCCCCGTGCCGCCCGACGCGCCGCCGCGGCCCGACGGCCTCTACGGCGCCAGCAAGGTCTTCGGCGAGGCGCTGGGGCAGTTCCACGCGGATGTCCATGGCATGGCGGTGGTGTCGATCCGCATCGGCGCCTTTCAGGACCGGCCGTCCACGCCGCGGCAGCTCGTGGTCTGGATCAGCCCGCGCGACATGGCAGCGCTGGTGGACCGGGCGCTCAGCGCGGAGATCACCGGCCACCTGGCGGTCTACGGCTACTCGAACAATCCGGCGAACCCGACGCGGGACCCGGGCTGGGCGAGGCTCGGCTACGCGCCGCAGGACTCCGCGGCGTCGGACGATCTCGTGCCGCCCGCGCCGGCAACGCGGCTGGGCGGGAGGGCGCCACCCTAGCGGCGCGCCAGCACGGAACTGCCTCGGGAGGAAAGGAAGAACATGAAAATCGAGAGCATCGGGGTCCGCGTCTTCACCCATACCGTCAAGACGATGCGCGACATCGACGGCCACACGCATCCGGGCCCGGCGCGGCAAACGCGCTCGGCATTGCTGACGATCACCGCCGATGACGGCACGGAAGGACACGTCGTCGGCTCGGCCGAGCTGCTGCGGCCCCACCTGCTCGACGGCTTCATCCGCCCGACCCTGATCGGGCAGGACCCCTTCCTGCGCGAGAAGCTGTGGCTGGAGCTGACGCACTGGCAGCGCGGCAGCACCGGGCAGCTGACGGACCGCACCGTGGCGCTGGTAGAGCTGGCGCTGTGGGACCTCGCCGGTCGTGCCCTGGGTCAGCCCGTGTGGAAGCTGATCGGCGGTTATCGCGACAAGGTCGCGGCCTATGGCAGCACCATGTGCGGCGACGAAATCCCCGGCGGTCTCGCCACGCCCGAGGATTACGGCCGCTTCGGCGAGCAGCTGATCGCCAAGGGCTACAAGGCCATCAAGCTGCACACCTGGATGCCGCCGGTCAGCTTCGCGCCCTCCGTCGCCATGGACATCAAGGCCTGCGCCGCGGTGCGCGAGGCGGTGGGGCCGGACGTGCCGCTGATGCTGGACGCCAACCACTGGTACAGCCGCACGGAGGCGCTGGAGCTCGGCCGCGCCCTGCAGAAGCTGAACTACTACTGGTTCGAGGAGCCGATGGAGGAAAGCTCCATGTCCTCCTACGCCTGGCTGGCGCGGGAGCTCGAGATTCCGGTGATCGGGCCGGAAAGCGCGGCCGGGCGCGGCCATGTGCGCGGCGAGTGGATCAAGGCGGATGCCTGCGACATCCTGCGCACGGGCGTGCACGACGTGGGCGGCATCACCCCGGCGCTGAAGAACTGCCACCTTGCGGAGTCCTTCAACATGGACTGCGAGATCCATGGCGGCGGCGCCGGCAACCTGACGCTGGCGGCCTGCATCAGCAACGGCCGCTGGTACGAGCGCGGGCTGCTGCACCCGCATTTCGACTATGACGAGGTGCCGGAATACCTCCATAGCCTGTCCGACCCGATGGACGAGGAAGGCTTCGTGCACCTGTCCGCCAAGCCCGGCATCGGCGAGGACGTGAACCTCGACTGGGTGACGGAGCACACGGTGTCCCAGCACTGAGGCCCGACGGTGGCGCGCCGCCCCGGTGCGCCACCGAAAGAAGTTGACCGCACGGCACGCCAGCCGCCATTTTGTCTGACAAGTAAAAGATAAAGAATATAACAAGCCGGAGGCGCGGCGAACGCACCCCGGCGGGAGGAATACGGGGATGCGCACCAGGAGGGATTTCCTCGGGGTTGCCGGCGCGACGCTGCTCGTTTCCACGTCTCTGCGAGCACAGACCGCCCCCACGGGGTCGCCAGCGGCATCGAAGGAAGCGCCCGCCCTCGCGGCGCGGGTCGGCCGCGGCGAGCTGCCGCCGGTGGCCGAGCGCGTCGGCGCGGAGCCGCTGGTGATCACGCCGCATGACGGCGTGGCGCGCTATGGCGGGACGCTGCGCAGCGCGCTGCGTGGCGGCGGCGACCACAACGCCATCCTGCGCCTGGTCGGCAACCAGGGGCTGGTGCGCTGGAACCTCGCGATGTCCGAGGTCGAGCCCTGCGTCGCCAAGTCCTGGACCGTCAGCGACGATGCCACGACCTATACCTTCACCCTGCGTCGCGGCATGCGCTGGTCGGACGGCACGCCGTTTACCGCCGACGACGTGCTGTTCTCCTGCAACGACCTCCTGTTCAACCGCGAGTTCATGCCTTCCGTGCCGGCGCGCTACGTCAATGCCGGGCAGCCGATGAAGGTGGAGAAGCTGGACGACACCACGGTGCGGATGACCTTCGCCGCGCCGAACGGACGCTTCCTTCAGGAACTGGCGACGCCGCTGGGGCAGCATCCCGTGCTCTACCAGAAGCGCTACGGCTCGCAGTTCCACCCGGCCTACACGGAGGCGGCGAAGCTGCAGGCGCTGATCGCGCAGTCCGGGGTGAACGACTGGCCGGGCCTCCTGCGGCAGCGCTGCGGCGACATCGAGATCCCCGCCCGCTGGCAGAACCCGGCGCGGCCGACGCTGGACCCCTGGACCACGGTGGAGCCCTATACCGGCGGCGTCACGCGCGTGACGCTGCAGCGCAACCCGTATTTCTGGCAGGTGGATGGGAACGGCAACCAGCTGCCCTACATCGACGGGCTGGTGTTTCCCATCATCTCCGACATCGAGACCATCCTCTTGCGCGCCATGGGCGGCGAGCTGGACCTGCAGCTGCGCCATATCGTGCAGGTGCAGAACCGCCCCATCATGGAGGAGAACAAGGCCCGCGGCCGCTACGAGATCGTGGACCTGCTCAGCACCCAGTCCAACGTTTGCGCCCTCTGGTTCAACCAGACGGCCAAGGATGGGCGGCTGCGCGAGCTGTTCCGCAACAAGGATTTCCGCATCGCCGTCAGCCACGCGCTGAACCGCGAGGAGATCATCGAGAGCGTGTATCTCGGCCAGGCCGAGCCCTACCAGGTTGGGCCGGTGCCGCAGCACCCGCTCTACAACGAGCAGCTCGGCACGCAGTACCTCGAATACGACAAGGCCCAGGCGGCGAAGATGCTCGACGCGATCGGGCTGACGCGCAAGGACGCGCAGGGCTTCCGCCTTTGGCCGGACGGCCGGCGCGTCTTCTTCACCGCCGATGCCTCCGTGTCGGACCCGGCGCGCATCGACGCGGCCAACCTGATCAAGCGCGACCTCGCCGCGGTCGGGCTGGACATGGGCATCAACACCATGGAGCGCTCGCTCTACTACGAGCGCGCCCAGCGCAACGAGCACGAGATCTGCATCGACGCCGTGCCGGGCGGGCTGGACGTGCTGCAGGAGCTGCGCGCGGTGGTGGCCGAACATTCGCTGGACAGCCGCCAAAGCCTGGAATGGCAGAAGTGGTACGAGTCCGGCGGCAAGCTCGGCGAGGAGCCGACGGAAAGCATGAAGCGCCGTTTCGTGCTGCTCACCAAGTGGCGGGAAACCGGCAAGGCGGATGAGCAGGAAAAGCTGTTCCGCCAGCTGTTGCAGGAAGCGGCGGACGCCTTCGAGATCGTGGGCATCGGCCGGCCGCTCGGCGTGCCCGGAATCCGCGCCGCGCGGCTGCGCAACGTGCCCAGCCCGATGATCGATTCCTGGAGCTACCCGACGCCCGGGGCGACCCTGCCGCAGCAGTATTCCTACCAGTCCTGACCAGGGGGATCGCCGTGCTCCGCTTCATCGGCCGCCGACTGCTCGCGATGATCCCCTTCCTGGCGCTGACCTCGGTGACGGTCTTCGCGCTGATCCAGCTGCCGCCCGGCGACTACCTGTCGAACTACGCGGCGCAGCTGGCCGAAAGCTCCGAGACCATCGACAAGGCGGCGCTCGACAACCTGCGCGAACGCTACGGGTTGGGGCAGCCGCTGCCGGTGCAGTACGTCAAGTGGATGGGCGGCGTGCTGCGCGGTGATTTCGGCCAGTCCTTCGAATGGCAGCAGCCGGTCTGGCCGCTGATCCGCGAGCGGCTTGGGCTGACGCTGCTGGTGACGCTGTCCTCGCTGCTGTTCACCTGGGCGGTGGCGCTGCCGATCGGCATCTACTCGGCGGTGCGGAAGTATTCCGTCGCCGACTACGTCTTCACCTTCCTGGGCTTCATCGGCCTCGCCGTGCCGGGCTTCCTGCTGGGGCTGGCGGTGATGTACGTCGCGGTGACCTGGTTCGGGCAGAGCGTCGGCGGCCTGTTTTCCGAAGGCTACGAGGGCGCGCCCTGGAGCCTGGGCAAGGTGCTCGACCTCCTCTCGCATCTCTGGATCCCCATGGTGGTGATCGGGTTGTCCGGCACGGCCAGCCTGATCCGCGTGATGCGCGCCAACCTGCTGGACGAGTTGAACAAGCCCTACGTCGAGACCGCGCGCGCCAAGGGGCTGCCGGAATGGAAGCTGCTGCTGCGCTATCCCGTGCGCGCGGCGCTGAACCCCTTCGTCAGCACGCTGGGCTGGATCCTGCCGCACCTCATCTCGGGCTCGGTGATCGTGGCGGTGGTGCTCAACCTGCCCATCGCCGGGCCGCTGCTGCTGCAGTCGCTGTTGTCGCAGGACATGTTCCTGGCCGGCGCCTTCCTGCTGCTGCTGTGCTGCCTGACGGTGCTGGGCACGCTGCTCTCCGACATCCTGCTGGCGCTGCTCGATCCGCGCGTCCGCTTCGACTGAGGCCGCCGTGAGCACCACCACCGCCACCGAAGCCCCCGTCATCCTCGCGCCGCGCGACCTGACGCCGCGGCAGCTGATGTGGCTGCGCTTCCGCCGCCACCACCTGGCCATGGCAGGCCTCGCGATCGTGGTGCTGATCTACCTCCTCGCCGCCTTTGCCGAGTTCCTCTCACCCATGGACCCGGAGCGCGCGTCCTCGCGCTACGCGCTGCATCCGCCGCAATCCGTCACCTGGTTCGAGAGCGACGATGCCGGCTGGCGCTTCCGGCCTTCCGTGCAGGCCTTCCGGCTGGAGCGCGACCGCCGCACGCTGCAGGCGCGCTTCGTGCCCGATCCGGGCCGGCGGACCTACCTGCGCTTCTTCGCCGAGGGCGACCCGTATCGCTTCTGGGGACTGTTCCCGGGCAGCCGGCACCTGCTGGCGCCGGAAAGGCCGGGCGATCCGGTGTTTCTGGTGGGCGCCGACCGCCTCGGGCGCGACATGCTGTCGCGCACGCTTTACGGCGCGCGCATCTCCATGACGGTGGGGCTGGTGGGCGTGGCGCTCAGCCTGATCCTCGGCATCGGCATCGGCGGGGTGGCCGGCTACTACGGCGGGCGGGTGGACTGGGTGGTGCAGCGGCTGACGGAATACGTCATCTCCCTGCCCACCATCCCCGTCTGGATGGCGCTGGCCGCCGCCGTCCCGCGCGACTGGCCGCCGCTGACCATCTACTTCCTGATCACCCTGATCGTGTCGCTGATCGGCTGGACGGAGCTGGCGCGCGTGGTGCGCGGCCGCTTCCTGAGCCTCAGGACGGAGGATTTCGTCACCGCCGCGCGCATCGACGGCTGTTCCGAGGGCCGGGTGATCTTCCGGCACATGCTGCCTTCCTTCGCCTCGCACATCATCGCCTCGGTGACGCTGGCGATCCCGCTGATGATCCTGGCGGAAACCTCGCTCTCCTTCCTGGGCCTCGGCCTGCAGCCGCCCACCATCTCCTGGGGCGTGCTGCTGAAGGAAGCGCAGAACGTCCGCTCCATCGCCGCCGCGCCCTGGCTCTTCCTGCCCGGTGCGGCGGTGGTGCTGGCGGTGCTGGCGCTGAACTTCCTGGGGGACGGCCTGCGCGACGCCGCCGACCCGCATGCCTGAGGGTGTGGCGACCGGCAGCGCCCCGGGCGCGCTGCTCCGGCTCCCGGTGCTGGAGGTGCGCAACCTCACGGTGAGCTTTCCGCTGCGCCACGCCGTGCTGCGCGCCGTGGACGGGGTGGATTTCGACCTCCATGCCGGCCGGACCCTGTGCCTGGTGGGCGAGAGCGGCAGCGGCAAGAGCGCCACGGCGCGCGCCATCCTGCGCATCATCCCCCGCCCGGGCCGGCTGGAGCCCGGCTCCAGCATGATCTATCGCGGCGGCGGCGGGGAGCTGGACATCGCCTCGCTGGACCCGGCCGGGCGACAGGCCCGGGCGATCCGCGGCGGCGAGATCGCGATGATCTTCCAGGAGCCGATGACCAGCCTGTCACCGATGCACACCATCGGCTTCCAGATCGTCGAGGCGATCCGGCTGCACACCCCGATGGACCGCCGCGCCGCGCGGCGTCGGGCGATCGAGCTGCTCAACCGCGTCGAGGTGCCGGGCGCCGAGGCCGCCTTCGACAAGTACCCCTTCGAATATTCCGGCGGCATGCGCCAGCGCGCGATGATCGCCATGGCCCTGGCCTGCAACCCCAAGGTCCTGATCGCCGACGAGCCGACCACGGCGCTCGACGTCACCACCCAGGCCGAGATCCTGGACCTCCTGCGCGAGCTGCAGCGCGACTTCGGCATGGCGGTGCTGTTCATCACCCACGACATGGGCGTGGTGGCCGAGATCGCCGACGAAGTGGCGGTGATGCACCGCGGCAAGCTGGTGGAACGCGGCCCGGTGGAGGAAATCTTTCTCCGCCCGCAGGCGCCCTATTCGCGCATGCTGATCCGGTCGGTGCAGCAGCTGGAACAGCCGGCGCCGCAGCGGCGCGACCGCGAACGCACCCTGGCCGATGCCCCCGTGCTGCTGCGGGTGGAAGGGCTCAGCAAGGTCTTCGCGCCGCGCAAGGGAATGTTCCGGCGTGGCGGCAGCGCGGTGCAGGCGGTGGCCGGGGTGGCGCTGGATCTGCGCGAAGGGGAAACGCTGGGCATCGTGGGCGAGAGCGGTTCGGGCAAGACCACGCTCGGCCGCTGCATCATGCGCATCCTGGAGCCCGACGGCGGCAGCATCCGGCTGCGCCGCCGCGACGGCACGGTGAGCGAGCTGACCGCGCTGGACCGCGCCGGGATGCGGCAGGCCTGGCGCGACATGCGGATGATCTTTCAGGACCCCTACGGCTCGCTCAACCCGCGCATGACGGTGGGTGAGGTGGTGGGCGAGCCGCTGCTGGTGAACGGGCTCTTGTCGGGCGAGGCGCTGCGCCGCCGGGTGGCGGAGCTGCTGGAGATGGTGGGCATGCCCGCCGGCGCCGCCGAGCGCTACCCGCACGCCTTTTCCGGCGGGCAGCGGCAGCGCATCAGCATCGCCCGCGCCGTGGCGCTGGAGCCGCGGCTGATCGTGGCGGACGAGGCGACCTCGGCGCTCGACGTCAGCATCCGCGCCCAGGTGCTCGACCTGCTGCTGGAGATGCAGGAGCGCCTGCGGCTGAGCTTCCTGTTCGTCAGCCACGACATCGGCGTGGTGCGCTACTTCTGCGACCGGATGGCGGTGATGTATCGCGGCCGGATCGTCGAGACCGGGCCCACGGAACGGATCTGCGCGGCGCCGGAGCACGACTACACCCGCGCGCTGCTCTCGGCCGTGCCGCGCCCCGACCCGCGGCAGCGCGGGCTGGGGCAGCGCTCGCGCTATCGCGGCGGGTGAGCGCGGGGCCGCGCGCCCGCTCCCCAGCCCGGTGCGGGGAGCCCCCCTGCGCAACACGACGGGCGGGCACCGGCCGCACTCCTCGCCGTGTGGCGCCGCAACCGCTGGCGGGCGCCGCGTCCCGCGCAGCGGGCTAGGTGGGCAGCCGGCTGAAGCGGTAGGCGATGCTGTGCCGGTAGGTGTCGCCGGGGTCGAGGCGCGTCGAGGGGTAGTCCGGCCGGTTGGGCGCGTCCGGCCAGTCCTGCGGCTCCAGGCACAGGGCGTCGGACTGGCGCAGCGGGCGCCCGCCCTTGCCGGCCACACTGCCGTCCAGGAAGTTCCCCGAATAGAACTGCAGCCCTGGCCGGTCGGTCAGCAGGGTCATGGCGCGCCCGCTCGCCGGGTCCTCCAGCCGGGCTGCCTCGCGCAGCGTGCCGTCCCAGCCATCCAGGCAGAAGTTGTGGTCGTAGCCCTGCGCGCGCAGCAGCTGCTCATCCGCCTCGCGGATCCGCCCGCCGATCGGGTGCGCCTGCCGGAAGTCGAAGGGCGTGCCGTCGACCGGTGCGGGGGCGCCGAGTGGGATCAGCGTCGCGTCGGTCGGCAGGTAGCGAGAGGCCGCGATCCGCAGCCGGTGCGCCAGCACGTCGCCGCCACCGCCGCCGAGATGAAAGAAGCTGTGATTGGTCAGGTTCACCACGGTGGGGGCCGTGCTGCGCGCCTCGAAGCGCACCGAAAGCTCCGCATCGCCCGTGACCGCGAAGCTCACGCGGGTGTCCAGCGCGCCGGGGAAGCCGCCCTCGCCGGCCGGGCTCAGGCGGCGCAGCACCAGCCGCGGTTCCGGCGCGGCCGCGACTTCCGCCACCTCCCACAGCTGGCGGTCGAAGCCCTCCGGCCCGCCATGCAGG
The DNA here is from genome assembly GCF_042433915.1 of Roseomonas elaeocarpi. NCBI lineage: Bacteria > Pseudomonadati > Pseudomonadota > Alphaproteobacteria > Acetobacterales > Roseomonadaceae > Roseomonas > Roseomonas elaeocarpi. The sequence continues at coordinate 17,403 of NZ_JBHLUN010000036.1, forward strand.
GTGTGGGGCCCGTTGTTGGTGGGCAGCGTGATGGCGGCGCCGTCCAGCCCGAAGCGGCCGCCACTGATCCGGTTGGCGTAGCGCCCGATCGTGGCGCCGAAGAAGTTCCGCCCCGCCAGGTAGCCGTCCAGCGTGTCGTGCCCCGCCACCACGTCGGACAGGCCGTCGCGCCCGGGCACCAGCAGCGCCTGCAAGGTGGCGCCAAAGGTCAGGACGCGCGCCGCGAAGCCGCCCGCGCCGCGCAGCGTGACGACCTCCACCGGCACGCCGGAGGGCAGGCGCCCGAACTCCGCCCGTTCCGGCATCATCGGAAGGGCGCCGCCTGCCGTCGCCAGGCCCGGTCGATCACGGTTGCCATCCTCGTCTCCACGTCGTTGGCGCAGCCACCCGCCAGGGCTAGCACCATGCGCCGCGCCGCGGCCAGGGCGGCCGCGCGGGGGTGCTTCCCGGATTCCGCGCTCAGGCCGCGGCCTCCCGCCGCCGCGCCGCGCGGCGTTCCGCCAGCGCCGTCAGCCCCTGCTGCAGGGCGATGAACAGGAACAGCAGCAGTCCCGTGGCGATGCGCGCCCACCAGCTCGACAGCGTCCCGTCAAAGGCGATGTAGGTGAGGATCAGGCCCTGGATCAGCACGCCCACGAAGGTGCCGAACAGCATCCCCTGCCCGCCGCTGAGCAACGTGCCGCCGATCACCACCGCGGCGATGGCGTCGAGCTCCACCCCCACGGCCGAGAGCGAGTAGCCGGACGAAGTGTAGAGCGAGAACACGATGCCCGACAGCCCGGCCAGCGTGCTGGACAGGGTGTAGATGGCGATCGTGACCGGCGCCACGCGGATGCCCATCATGGCGGTGGAGGTGCTGTTGCCGCCCAGCGCGAAGACCCGCAGCCCGAAGCGGGTGGCATGCAGCAGCACGCCCACCACGGCGAACACCAGCAGCATGAGGAGGGCCACCGCCGTCAGCCGCCCGCCGCCGGGCACCGGCAGCGCGAAGGCGGAGATGCTGTCGTAGAGCGGCGCTTCCACGGGGATGCTCTCGGTCGAGAGCAGCAGCGCCGCGCCGCGCGCCAGAAACATCCCGGCCAGGGTGATGATGAAGGGCGGCATCCGCAGGTAGTGGATCAGCGCGCCCATGGCCGCGCCGAAACCCGCGCAGGCCCCCAGCACCAGCGCGAAGGCAGCCAGCGGCGGCAAGCCGGCGCGCCCGATCAGCAGCGCCACGGCCACCGAGGTGAAGGCGATCACCGCGCCCACCGACAGGTCGATGCCGCCCGAGATGATCACCACCGTCATGCCCACCGCGATGATGCCCAGGAAGGCGTTGTCGGTCAGCATGTTGGTCACCACGCGGGTGGAGGCGAAGCCCGGGAACTGCGCGCTGCACGCCGCGAAGCCCAGGATCAGCACGGCGGTGGTGAGCAGCACCGGCAGGAAGCGGCTCATGGCCTGGGCCCCCGCCGGCGCGGCAGCAGGGTGGCGAGGCCCGGGGACTGCAGCAGCAGCACGGCCAGCACCACCACGGCCTTGACCACCAGGTTGAACTCCGGCCGCACGCCCGAGAGCAGGATGCCGGTGTTCATGGCCTGGATGATAAAGGCCCCCAGCACCGCCAGCCCCAGGCTGAAGCGCCCACCGAAGAGCGAGGTGCCGCCCACCACCACGGCCAGGATCGCCTCCAGCTCCAGCCACAGCCCGGCATTGTTGGCGTCCGCGCCCTGGATGTCAGCCGCGGCGATCACGCCCGCCAAGGCCGCGCAGAAGCCGCACCAGGTATAGGCCGCGAGCGTGACCGGGCGCGTGCCGATGCCGGCCAGCGTGCTGGCGCGGGCATTGGCGCCGGTGGCCTCCACCATCAGCCCGAGCGCGGTGCCGCGCACCAGGATCGCGGCCAGCGCCAGCAACGCCAGGGTGATGGCCACCGGCGCCGGCACGCCCGCCACGGAGCCGCCGCCGAACCAGGCGAGCGCGGGGGCGTTGAAGGTCACGATCCGCCCTTCCGTGATCAGTTGCGCCACGCCGCGGCCCGCCACCATCAGGATCAACGTGGCGACGATGGGCTGGATGCGCAGCACCGTGACGAGGATGCCGTTCCACAAGCCGCAGACGATCCCGGCCCCCAGCGCCGCCGCGACGGCGACGGCGACCGGCTCTGTCTGCACCAACGTGGCGGCGATGGCGCCGGCGATGGCCATCACCGCGCCCACCGACAGGTCGATGCCGCGCAGCGCGATCACCATGACCATGCCCAGCGCCAGGATCGCCACCGGGGCGCCGCGGTTGAACACGTCCACCAGGCTGCCGAACAGCCGCCCGTTCTGGAAGCGCAGGTCGAAGAACTGCGGCGAGGCGAGGAAGTTCAGCCCCAGCAGCAGCAGGAACGCCAGGAGCTGCGGCAGCCCGGCGCGCGGCAGGCGGATGGTCATGCCGTCTCCTTCGCGGCCGGCGTTCTGGTGGGGGCCTCGGCGATGGCGGCCAGGATGCCCGACACCGAGATGTCGCCGCCCGTGAGCGTCGCGACCTGGGCGCGGTCGCGCAGCACCACCACCTCATCGGCGTAGGTCACGATTTCCTCCAGCTCGGAGGAGATCACCAGCAGTGCCAGCCCTTCCTCGCAGAGCTGGCGCACCAGCCGGATGATCTCGGCATGGGCGCCGACGTCGATGCCGCGCGTCGGCTCGTCCAAGATCAGCAGGCGCGGGTCGGTGGCCAGCCAGCGCGCCAGCAGCGCCTTCTGCTGGTTGCCGCCCGACAGCAGCCCGATCGGCCGGTCCGGATCGGCGGGGCGGATGTCGAGCAGGCGGATGAAGCGCGCGGCGATGCTGTCCTGCTCACGCCGCGACAGGGGCCGCGCGAAGCCCCGCCTGGCCTGCAGCGCCAGCACGATGTTCTCGCGCACCGACAGTTCGGCGACGACGCCCTCGGTCTTGCGTTCCTCCGGACAGTAGCCGGCGCCGAGCGCGATGGCGTCGCGCGGCGAGCGCAGCACCACCGGCCTGCCGTCGAAGCGGGCGGTGCCGGTGGCCGCGCGCTCGGCCCCGAAGACCAGGCGCGCCGTTTCGGTGCGGCCGGAGCCCAGCAGCCCGGCCAGCCCCACCACCCGGCCGCGGTGCAGCGCCAGGTCGAAGGGCTCGACGTAGCCGGCGCGGCCGTAGCCCTGGAAGGCGGCCACCGGCTCCGCGCTTGGGGCGGCGTGCGGGGCGCCCTCCGCCGTGACCTCCGCCAGCTCGTGCCCCAGCATCATCTGGAGGAGCTCCATGCGCGGCAGGGTCGCGGTGTCGCGCTCCCCCACCAGCCGGCCGTTACGCAGCACGGTGATGCGGTCCGAGATCTGGTAGACCTGATCGAGGAAGTGCGTGATCAGGATGATCCCCAGGCCGCGCGCACGGAGGTCGCGCAGCACCGCGAACAGTGTCGCCACCTCGCGCGAGTCCAGGCTCGCCGTCGGCTCATCGAGGATCAGCACGCGCGCCGAAAGATCCACCGCCCGCGCGATGGCGACGAGGTGCTGCACCGCCACCGACAGCGTGCCCAGCGGCGCCGCCGGATCGACCTGGAGGCCGAAGCCCCGCAGCAGCACGGCGGCACGGCGGCGCATCTCGCGCTGGCGCACCAGCCCGAAGCGCGTCGGCTCGCGCCCCAGGAACAGGTTCTCGGCGACGCTGAGGTTGGGCAGGAGGTTGACCTCCTGGTAGACGGCGGCGATCCCGGCGGCCACCGCTTCCTCGGTTTGGCGCGGGTTGATCGGCCGTCCTTCGAGGCGCACCTCGCCGCCGCTGCGCGACAGCACGCCGGTCACCGTCTTGATCAGCGTGGACTTGCCGGCGCCGTTCTCGCCCAGCAGCGCGTGGATCTCGCCCCGGTGCAGGGTGAAGTCCACCCCGTCCAGCGCGCGCAGGCTGCCGAAAACCTTGCTCAGGCCACGAACTTCCAGGAGGGGCTGCAAGCTTGTCCTTCTCCGCCAGCCGTTGCGGGGTGGGGCGCCGGCCAGTTTCCGACGCCACGCAGGTGTCAGTAGCCGAGGCCGCGGCGCGCCTCGTATTCCTTCATCGGCTCGTTCTCGGCGGTGTAGAGCTTCGACTCGGTCTTGATCCACTTGGGCGGCGCCGTCCCGTTCGCCTTAAAGGCGGTCAGGAGATCGAAGGCCGGACCCGCCATGTTGGGCGTCAGCTCCACGGTGGCGTTGGCTTCCCCCGCCGCGATGGCGCGGAAGATGTCGGGCACGCCGTCCACCGAAACGGTGAGGATGTCCTGCCCCGGCTTCAGCCCCGCATCCTTCATCGCCTGGATGGCGCCCACCATCATGTCGTCGTTGTGCGCATAAACGGCGCCGATGTTGCGGCCGCCATTCTCGGCCTTGATGAAGCTTTCCATCACCTCCTTGCCCTTGGCACGGGTGAAGTCGCCCGTCTGGCTGCGCAGCACGCGGATGTTGCCGTGCCCGGCGATGGCCTGGTCGAAGCCGCGCTTGCGGTCGGTGGCGACGCTGGCGCCCACCGTGCCCTGCAGCTCCACCACGTTGACCTGCTTGCTGCCGGCCTGGCGCACCAGCCACTCGCCGGCCACGTTGCCCTCGTGCACGCTGTCGGGCGTCACGGCGGTGAGGTAGAGGTCCTCGTTGCCCTCGATGTTGCGGTCGAGCAGCACCACTGGGATGTTGGCCTGCTTGGCCTCGCGCAGCACCGCGGTCCAGCCCGTGGCCACCACGGGTGCGAGCAGGATGGCGTCCACGCCCTGCGTCACGAAGGTGCGGATGGCGCGGATCTGGTTTTCCTGCCGCTGCTGCGCGTCGTTGAAGCGTAGCGTGATGCCGCGCTTCTGCGCCTCGCTGCGCGTCACGGTGGTTTCCGCCGCGCGCCATCCGGACTCCGAGCCGATCTGCGAGAAGCCGACCGTCATGGCCTGCGCGAAGGCCGTGACCGGCCGCACGGCGGCCAGGGCGGCCGCCACGGTGAGAAACGTCCTGCGGTTCATCCCTGCCGCTTCCTCTTCCCTGTCGCGAGCCGGGCCTTTTGCCCGGCGTTCTTGATTAAAGGGAGCGTGACACGGGCCATTCGGCATCGACAAGCATACGATATGACTAATCGTTGATGCAGTGCAGCACTGCGATGGATCGAAACTCCACCCTGCGCGTCCGCGGGGCCGGCGCTGTCGCGGCGGTCGACGGAAGCGTGCGGCCGGAGTCCGTGGGCGGTCCTGGCAGTCCCGTTCCCGCGGCGTGCGGCACCCCTCCGGCGGGCATGACGGCGCGCAGGGCTCCGCCCCGCAGGCCGGTCGCATCGCGGCTTCGCCTGGTGCTGGCGCGCGGGGCGGGAGCGGGAGATGCTCTCACCCTCCGGACCCGCCCCGGATGTCCGGCGAGGCCACGGCCATCGGGTGGCGGGACTCCGGCAACATGGACCGAGGATGCAGACCATGCCCGACCTCCCCTTTCGCACGGCGCTGATCATCGGGGCCGGCCCCGGCATCAGCGCCTCCCTCGCGCGTGCCCTGCGCGCGGCCGGGCTCGCGGTGGCGATGGCGGCGCGCGACGCCGGCAAGCTGGCGCCGCTGGCGGCCGAAACCGGGGCGGTGCCCTTTGCCGCCGATGCCTCGGACCCCAAGGCCGTGGAGGCCCTGTTCGAGGCGGTGGACGCGCGCATCGGCGCGCCGGAGGTCGTCATCTACAACGCCAGCGCCCGTGCCCAGGGCCCGCTGGCGGAGCTCGACCCGGAGGTGGTGCGCCGGGCGGTCGAGACCACCGCCTTCGGCGGCTTCCTGGCGGTGCGGCAGGCCGCGCGGCGGATGGAGCCCGAGGGACGGGGCGCCATCCTGCTCACGGGCGCCACCGCCAGCGTCAAGGGCTATGCCGGTTCCGCGGCCTTCGCCATGGGCAAGTTCGCCCTGCGCGGCCTGGCGCAGAGCGCGGCCCGGGAACTCGGGCCCAAGGGCATCCACGTGGCGCACGTCGTGATCGACGGCGGCGTCAGGAGCGAGCGGCGGCCGGAGCCGCCCGACCGCCCGGACAGCCTGCTGAGCCCCGATGGCATCGCCCAGACCTACCTCGACCTCCTGCGCCAGCCGCGCGACAGCTGGTCGCTCGAGGTTGAGCTGCGTCCCTGGACGGAGCGGTTCTGACCGGGCCCGGCGACCCGGCGGCACCTCAGCCGCCCGGTGTTGCGCCCCGTGTTTCGCCCGGTGCTTCGCCCCGTTATTCGCTTGGGGGCGCCGTGCCCTCGCGGCGCGCGGCGGAGGCCTCCGTGCTGAAGCCGCCGAGCTGGCGCGACAGCAGCTGCTTCAGCTCCCCCGCGATCGCGAGGTCGAAGCCCTGCCGGACCTCCATCACCACCAGCCGCGTGACCAGCGGCTCCACGATCGGCCGGCTGACCAGGGTTCCGGCCCGGACCTCCGCGCCGATGTTGACCGGCGCGAAGATCGTCCCGCCGAGCCCGGCCATGACCGCCTGCTTGCGCGACACCAGCCCGTCGATCTCGTGCACGATGTCGAGCGGCAGCCCGGCCTGCTGCGCCAGCCGTTCCATCAGGCGCCGGTCGGGCTTGCCGGCCGAGGGCAGGATGAGCCGCTGCGCGCAAAGATCGGCGAAGCGGATCGGCCCCTGCCCCGCGCCCGCGGGCGCCGAGGCGAAGACCATGGTATCGCGGAACATCGGCCGGCCCAGCGACCAGCGATCATCCGCCAGGTTGACCGCGAGGTCGACCTCGCCCCGCTGCACCATGTGGTGGCTGTCGATCGTCCAGGCCTCGGTGACGTAGAGCTCGATCCCCGGCATCTCGCGCGCGGCAAGGGACAGGATGTCCGGCACCCAGGGCGAGAAGGACGGGATCAGCGCCAGCCGCACCAGCCGGCGGGTCGCGCTGGCGATCCGCTTGCGGCGCGCGAATTCCCCTTCGGCGGAGGCGATGGCGTCCAGGATGCGGCGCGCGTGCCCGAGCAGGACCTGTCCCGCCGGCGTCAGGATCACGCCCTGGCGGAGCCGCTCGAAGAGCCGCTCGCCGAGTTCGTTTTCAAGCTCGCGCATGTGGTGGCTGAGGGCCGGCTGCGCGACCGAGAGGCTGCGGGCGGCGCCCGAGAAGGAGCCCGCCTCCGCGATGGCGACGAAGTAGCGGAGCCGGCGGGAGTCCAGCCTCGGGTCCATGAGGAGGCCATACAAGCTTTGTATGGGTGTTTCAATTCTCTCTATTAGGCACGGTCCGCCCCGCTCCCGTAGCCTGCCCGAACAAGAAGAACGCCCGGCGTGACCCACGCGATCATCCGGCCCCGGTTGGGCCGGACATCCCCGCGGGTCGCGACCGGGAAGCAGAAGAACGAACGGGGAGAGAAGACGTGAGGAGTTCCGCAGGTTTTTGCCTGTTGCTGGCGGCGTCGTGCCTGGGCGCCGGCATGGCCCTGCCGCAGGCGGCGCGCGCCGCCTCGGACGACGCGACGATCGTCCTGCCGGTGCCCTTCTCCAACATCGACGCGTGCAACATCAGCTCCGAGAGCGGCATCATCTCGCGCGAGAACATCGTCGAAACGCTGACGCAGCTCGACCCCGTGGACAGCAGCCCCAAGCCCCGCCTGGCGCTGAGCTGGCAGCAGACCGGCCCGCTCACCTGGCGCGTCGTGCTCCGGCAGGGGGTGAAGTTCCACGACGGGGCCAGTTTCGACAGCAAGGCGCTGGCGGCGGCGGTGGACCGGATGCTGGACCCGAAGCTCGAATGCCTGGACCGGCTGCGCTACATGCGCGACGTCGGGCTGACGGTAACGGTGGTCGACGATCACACGGTGGATCTCGGCACCAAGACGCCGCAGCCGCTGATGCCCGTGCTGATGGCCTATATCGGCGTCGGCTCGCCCAATTCCCCGCGCACCCTGTCGCGCGAGCCGGTGGGCACCGGCCCCTTTCGCATCGCCGGCTGGCGGGGCGACCAGCAGCTGACGGTGCAGCGCTTCGACGGCTACTGGGGCGAGAAGCCGGCGCTCGCGCGGGCGACCTACCTGTGGCGCGCCGAGCCCGCGCTGCGCGCGGCCATGGTGCAGGTCGGCGAGGCCGACGTCGCGCTCGCCATCGCGGCCACCGACGCCACCGACAAGCAGACCGACTTCGCTTACCAGAACGGCGAAACCACGCGCCTGCGCTTCGTGATGACCGCGCCGCTGGACGACATCCGCGTGCGCCGCGCGATGAACCTCGCCATCGACCGCGAAGGGCTGCGCGACGGGTTGTTCACCAAGGACTTCCAGATCGCGACGCAGTTCTTCGTGCCGCGCATCGCCGGCTACAACCCCGACCTCAAGCCCTGGCGCTTCGACCCGGCCGAGGCGAAGCGGCTGCTCGCCGCGGCCAAGGCCGACGGCGTTCCGGTGGATCGGGAGATCGTGCTGATCGCGCGCATCGGCTTCTTCCCGCAGGTGCAGGAAGCGATGGAGGCCATGATCCAGATGTGGAGCGATGTCGGGCTGAAGGTGCGGCTGCGCATGATGGATCGCGCGGAGTGGCTCAAGCTCGTCAACAAGCCCTTCGCCGAGAACCGCGGCCCGACCCTGATCCAGGAGCAGCACGACAACACCACCGGCGACGCCAGCTTCACCATGAACTTCCGCTACCGCTCGGACGGGCAGCAGTCGGAGATCGCGGTGCCGGCACTCGACCGCATCCTCGATCAGGCCAACGCGGCCTCGGGCGAGGAGCGGCGGAAGCTTTTCCAGGAGGCGAACCGCATGGCGGCCGAGGACATCGTGCCCGACGTGCTGATGTTCTACATGGTCAACTACATCCGCATCGCGCCACGGCTCGATTTCCGCCCGACCAACGTGAACAGCACGCAGCTCGAACTGTCGGATATCCACGTCCGCAACTGAGGAGAGTCAACCCGGGCGGCGCCCCGCCGGGGCACCGCTTCTTCCGTTGAGAGGACATGATCCGAGATGAAAGCCTACCTCCTCGGGCGAGCGCGCAACAGCGCGATCTCCCTGGCCGGGCTCATCGTGCTGGTCTTCTTTCTGGCGCGGCTGACCGGCAATCCCGCCGATCTTTACCTGCCCCTCGACGTTCCGGCCGAGGTGCGGCACGAGTTCTCCGAGGCGCACGGCTTCAACGACCCGCTGCTGGTGCAGTTCGGCCGCTTCGCGCTGGGCCTGCTGCAGCTCGACTTCGGTGACTCCATGCGCTTCCACGCGCCGGCGCTGACGCTGGTGCTGAACGCCTTTCCCACCAGCCTGGCGCTGGCCGCGCTGTCGATGGGCTTCGCGCTCGCTATCGCCGTGGTCACCGGCTCGCTCGGCGCCTGGCGTCCGGGCGGTGCCTTCGACCGGGTGACCAGCCTCCTGTCGCTGGCCGCCGCCAGCCTGCCGAACTTCTGGGTCGCCATCGTCGGCGTGCTGCTCTTCGCGGTGAACTGGCGGGTGCTGCCGACCTCGGGCACCGGCGGGTGGGAGCACTGGGTGCTGCCGGTGGCGGTGCTGGTGATCCGCCCCGCCGGCCTGCTGGCACAGGTGGTGCGCGGTTCCATGATGGGCACGCTGGGTGCTGGCTTCATCAAGACGGCACGCGCCAAGGGGGTGCAACAGCGCAGGATCATCTTCGTCCATGCGTTGCGCAACGCCATGCTGCCGGCGGTCACCGTCGCGGGCGACCAGGCCGCCGGGCTGATCAACGGCGCGGTGGTGGTGGAGGTGATCTTCGGCTTTCCCGGCATCGGCAAGCTGATGATCGACGCCATCACCTATCGCGACTTCACGGTGATCCAGGCCGGCGTGCTGGTGACCGCGGTGGCGATCTTCGTGCTGAACACCGCGGTGGACCTGTTCTACGCCCTTCTCGACCCCCGCATCAGGCACGCCTGAGATGAGCGACCATGCCCCCGCTCTCCCCATGCTGCCGGTCCTGCCGCACCGCCGCCCCGGTGCCCTGCGCGGTGCCTTCCTGCTGCTGTGGCGCGACAAGTTCGCCTTCGCGGCCGCGCTGTTCCTCGTGTTGCTGGCGCTCACGGCTATCGTCGGGCCGGAGCTGGTCGGCCGCGAGGCGCTGGCGATCAACCTGCGCGGCCGCAACATCGGCCCTTTCTCGGGCCAGGGCGGCTGGCTCTACGTGCTGGGCGCCGACAGCCTGGGCCGCTCCATCTTGGCCCGGCTGATCGTGGGCAGCCGCACCACGCTCTCCATCGCCGGCGGGGCGGTGCTCGGCGCGCTGATGATCGGCGGCGCGCTCGGCTTCGTGGCCGGCTTCGCGCGGGGTGCGCTCAGCAGCGTCATCCTGCGCATCGCCGACGTCGTGATGAGCTTCCCCTCGCTGCTGCTGGCGCTGATCGTGCTCTACGTGCTGGAGCCGCGGGTGGCCAACGTGGTGCTGGTGCTGATCGTCAGCCGCATCCCGATCTACCTGCGCACCGCGCGCGCCGAAACGCTGGAGGTGCGAGAGCGGATGTTCGTCGCCGCCGCCCGCGTGCTCGGCGCCTCGCCGGGGCGGCTGGTGCGGCGCCACGTCATGCCGATCGTGCTGCCCACGCTGATCACCGTGGCGACGCTGGAATTCGCCTTCGTGATGCTCTCGGAATCCAGCCTCAGCTTCCTGGGGCTCGGCGTGCAGGCGCCGGGCATCACCTGGGGGCTGATGGTGGCCGACGGGCGGGGCACGCTGGGCACGGCCTGGTGGCGCTCCTTCTGGCCGGGCCTCGCCATCACGCTGACGGCCATCTCCATCAACCTCGTCGCCAACTGGGTGCGCGTCCTCACCGACCCCGCCCAGCGCTGGCGCCTGGAAGCCCGGGCGGACACCGATGCCTGACACCACGCCTCACCTGCTCGCCGTCGAGAACCTGGCGGTGGAGTTCCACACCTCGGCCGGCCGCGTGCGCGCCGTGCGCGGCGTGAGCTGGCACCTCGATCGCGGCGAGACGCTGGCGATCCTGGGCGAGAGCGGCTCGGGCAAGAGCGTCAGCGCCGCGGCGGTGATGGGGCTGATCGACAGCCCGCCCGGCCACGTCACTGCCGGCCACGTCTTGTTCGAGGGCCGCGACCTCCTCACGATTACGGAGGAGGAGCGGCGCGGGATCAACGGGCGCCGCATCGCGATGGTGTTCCAGGACACGCTGGCGGCCCTCAACCCCGTGTATTCCGTAGGCTGGCAGATCACCGAGGCCTTCCGCGTCCACGGCGTTCCCCGGGCGCAAGGACGTGCCAGGGCGCTCGCGCTGCTGGAGCGCGTCGGCATCCCCGAGGCGGCGCACCGCTTCGACGACTACCCGCACCAGTTCTCCGGCGGGCAGCGGCAGCGCGTGATGATCGCCATGGCCCTCGCGCTGCGCCCCGACCTGCTGCTGGCGGACGAGCCGACCTCGGCGCTGGACGTCACGGTGCAGGCCGGCATCCTGGCGCTGCTGAAGGAGCTGCAGGCGGAAACCGGGATGGGCATCCTGCTCATCACTCACGACCTCGGCATCGTCGCGGAATTCGCCGACCGGGTGGCGGTGATGAACGGCGGCGAGGTGGTGGAAACCGGCACCGCCGCCGCCATCCTGCGGGCACCCCAGCATCCCTACACCAAGCGCCTGCTCGCCGCCCTGCCCGGCCGCGGTCCGCTGCCCGCGCCGCGCGCCCATGCGGAGGAACCGCTGCTGCGCGTCCACGAGCTGTCCAAGCACTACCTGGTCCGGCGCGGCATGTTCGGCGGTACGACGGGCGAAGTGTTCCGCGCGGTGGAGGGCGTCAGCTTCGAGCTGCGGCAGGGCGAGACGCTGGGCGTGGTGGGCGAGAGCGGCTCGGGCAAGTCCACCGTGGCGCGCACGCTGCTGGGGCTGGAAACACCCACGGGCGGGCAGATGCTCTACCGCGGCCAGGACATCGCGCACGCCACGCCGGCGGAGATGCGGCGCCTGCGCCGGCAGGTGCAGGTGGTGTTCCAGGATCCCACCGCCTCGCTGAACCCGCGCATGCGCATCGGCGAGATCATCGCCGAGCCCTGGGAGATCCATCCCGGCGTGCTGCCGCCATCCCAGCGCCCGGCGCGCGTGGCGGAGCTGCTGGAACAGGTGGGCCTGCGCCCGGAGCACGCACGGCGCTATCCGCACCAGTTCTCCGGCGGGCAACGGCAGCGCATCGCCATTGCCCGCGCCCTGGCGCTGCGGCCGGAGCTGATCATCTGCGACGAGGCGGTGTCGGCGCTGGACGTGTCCGTGCAGGCGCAGGTGATCGACCTGCTCAAGCAGCTGCGCGCGGAATACGGCCTGTCCTTCATCTTCATCGCGCACGACCTGCCCGTGGTGCGCGACTTCGCCGACCGGGTGCTGGTGATGCACCGTGGCCGCATCGTCGAGCAGGGCCCGACCGCGCAGATCTTCGGCAACCCGCGCGAGGCCTACACGCGCAACCTGATCTCGGCGAGCCCGTCGCTCGAGACCGGCCGGCGCCACGCGCCCCCCGCATCCCTGGCGAGCCCGATCCATGCTGCTTGATGACGACGCGGCGTTCCCGGCCGAGGAGGCCGCCGCCTTTCTCCACGCGCTGCGCCGGGACGGGCGCACCGTCGCGACCCTGCCGGAGATGCTGCAGCCGCGCAGCCTCGCCCAGGCCTATGCCGTGCAGGACGCCGCGCTGCGTCGCCTGGGGCCCGTGGGCGGCTGGAAGGTCGGGCCGCCCAAGCCGGACGGGCAGATCTTCTGCGCTCCCGTGCCGCAGTCGCTGGTGTTCCACGCCCCCGCAGCACTGCCCGTGCTGGCGCCGTCGCTGGAAGCGGAGGTGGAGGTCGGGCTGGTGCTGGGGCGCGACCTCGTTGCGGCGGATGCCGGGCTGGAGCCGGCGGCGCTCCGCGCGGCGGTCGCCACCGTGCACGTGGCGGTGGAGCTCCTCGCCTCGCGCTTCCGGGACCGCCGCGCCGTGGACAGCCTGCTGCCCCTCGCCGATGCGCAGAGCAACGCCGCGATCGTGCTGGGCCCCGCGCTCGGCGACGGTGCCCTGCTGGCGTTCGAGCAGCTGGACGCCGCGCTGTGGATCGACGGCCAGCCCGCCGGCAGCAGCCGGCGCGGCCCGTCGGGTGCTGCCATCCTGCGCAGCCTCGCTTGGCTGATCGGCCATGCGGCGGAGCGTGGCGTGGCGCTGCGCGCGGGCCAGGCGCTCGTCACCGGGGCCCGCGTGGGGCCCGTGCCGGTGCCGCACGGCGCCTTGCTGGAGGCCGAGCTCAGCCCGGGCGGCCGGATGTCGCTGCGCCTGCCGGCGCTGCAGGGCGCTGGCTAGCCAGGAGCTTTAGCCAGGGGCTCCCTGTCAAGGGACGCGCCATCCTGCGGGGTGGCGAGACAATCCCGGGACGGCGCGGCCGCTGGTCGCAGCCGCCCCGGGCAACAACAGGAGGAACAGCATGAATCTCGGTTTTCGCATCAAGGCGAACATGGAGCGCGTGAACCCGTCGCTCGTGTCTCGCGCGGCCGCCCTGCCGGTCGCCAATATCGGCGACGTGGCCTTTCGCATGCAGGCGATGCGCGGCGGCTTCCGCGGCTATGGCGGGCGGCGCACCGTTGCCGGACCGGCCCTGACCGTGCGGGCCCGCGCGGGCGACAACCTGATGCTGCACCGGGCGCTGGACCTGGCCGAGCCGGGCGACGTGGTGGTGTGCGACGGCGGCGGTGAGCTCGGCATCGCGCTGATGGGCGACATCATGGCGCGTCACGCGGTGTCGCGCGGCATCGCGGCCATCATCGTCGACGGCGCCGTGCGCGACATCGCCGAGCTGCAGCAGCTCGACCTCGGCGTCTGGGCGCGCGGCGCCACGCCGGCCGGCCCCTTCAAGGAAGGACCCGGCGAGGTCGGCTATCCCACTTCCTGCGGCGGGATCGTGGTCATGCCGGGCGACCTCGTGGCGGCGGATGGGGACGGCATCGTCGTGATCCCGCGCGCCGATGCCGGCACCATCGTCGCCGCGGCCGAGCGCCACGCCGAGAAGGAAGCCCGGTCGATCGCCGCGATCGCCGAGGGCAGGGCCGAGCGGGGCTGGGTCGAGGACACGCTGCGCAGCAAGGGCTGCCCCACCTGCGCCTCGTGAACCCCGGCCGCGCTGCCGCGGCGACGAGAAGCGGCGCCGGACCGGCAGTCGGCGCAGCTGATCCGCGCCGCCCGCCGGGCACCTGGGCCTGCAGCGGCGGCCAAGGGGGCGTCTAGGCACGCGTCGGTGGCGTCCGCGCGAAGCGCCGCGGAGGGGACGCGGCGACCGTGGTCAGCCGCCGCTCAGGCGCCTTGGCTGGCGCTGTCGCACGACGCACGGCGCCCAGGCATCACCCCGGGACACCCAAAGGACAGGCGGAGACGGGCGGGACGCCGGCTCCGCCTCCCGGGTCAGCGCACCACGCGTCCCGGCACCGGCGGCGCGCCGGTCGGACCAGGGCAAAGGCAGCGGCTGCCGGCCGGCTGCGGCCGCGCGATGTCGCAGATCAGCTGCTGCCGCCCCCAGTGGGATTCGATCGGGGCGTCGCAATGCAGGCCCACCGGCACGCGCGGCGGCGGTCCGTAGCCCGGGCCCGGCGGCGGGTAGTACCCCGGAGGTGGTGGGGGCGGCGGGTAGTAGCCCGGCGGAGGCGGCGGTGGCGGGGCATAGGGCGGCGCGTAGCCCGGTGGCCCGTAGCCGGGCGGCGGGTAATAGGGTTGTGCCACGGCCGTGCCGCCGGCCATCCCGGCCAGGAGCACCGCGAGCAGCAGGGGACGAGAACGCATCAGCCTTCCTTTCCGGGCGCCCCGGCGCATGACCCGCCGACGGGGCGAGGCTTTAAGCGTGATCGCCGGCCCCGGGTTGCGGAGATGGGGGTTGCGGGGGCGGAGATGCGCCTCCCCCGTGACCCTGGGCCGCCGCCGTGCTAGCCCGGCGATCCGATGCTCAAAGCCCTGCTGCGGCACCCCACGACGCTCGCCGCGGCGGCGCACCTGATCGGCCTCTACCTGGCCTTCGTCTACGCGACCACGCGCTGGACCTGGCTCGGCGTGCCCGCGATCACCGCCACGGCCGAGAGCGGCCAGCCCTTCATCGTGTCCTTCTGGCACGAGCGCCTGCCGATGATGCCGATGCTCTGGCGCCTCGCGCGGGGGCGCTTCCCGGCGCTGCGGCCGAAGCGCGCACACGTGCTGGTGTCGCGCCACCGCGACGGGCGCTTCATCGGCGACATCATCGGTCGCTTCCAACTGGACACGGTGCACGGCTCGACCTCGCGCGGCGGGGCCGCGGGGATGGTGGCGCTGCTGCGGCTGCTCGAGGCGGGCGACCTCGGTGCCATCACGCCCGACGGGCCGCGCGGGCCGCGCCGGCAGGCGGCCGCCGGCGTCGCGCAGATCGCCGCCACGGCCGGGGTGCCGGTGATCCCCTGCGCCGCTTCCACCACCCGCCGCCGCGTGCTGCGCTCCTGGGACCGCATGGTGCTGCCGCTGCCCTTCGGCCGCGGCGTGGTGGTGGTCTGCCCGCCCGTCACCGTGCGGCGCGACGAGGTGGAGGCCGGCCTCGCCGCCATCACCGCCGGCATGAACGAGGCCTGCGCGCTGGCCGACCGCTGGGTGGCCGCCGGCGGGCGGGACGCGGCCTGATGCGGCCCCTCCCCCGAGGGCAAGGAGTGCCGGGACAGGGGGTACCGGCCTCGCGGCCCGTGCCGCGCCGCCCGCGCCTCCGGCCGTCCCGCCCGGCCCCGGCACCCCTGTGCCGCCGCCCCGCCGCGCCGTCGCCCGACCCGCAGGCCGTCGCGGGCCCGCGGCGCGCTTGGGGCCGATCGCGGAGGAGCGCTCGCTGACGCCCGCGGGCCTCGCCTGGGCCGTGCTCGCCACCGCCACCGCGCCCTTGTGGCGGCTGCACCTCCGCCGCCGGCTGCGCCAGGGCAAGGAGCTTCCCGGCCGGCTGCCCGAGCGCTGGGGCGAGGATGCCGCGCGCCCGCCGGGCACGCTGCTGTGGCTCCACGCCGCCAGCGTGGGTGAAAGCCTGTCGCTGCTGCCGCTGCTGGAACAACTGCTGCCGGCACGACCGGACCTGCACTTCCTGGTCACCACCGGCACCGTCACCTCGGCCCGGCTGCTGCTGGAGCGCCTGCCACCGGCCCTGCGACCGCGCGTGATCCACCGCTTCGTGCCGCTGGACGTGCCGCGCTGGGCCGCGCGCTTCCTCCGGAACTGGCGGCCGGACGCGGGGGTCTTCGTGGAAAGCGAGCTCTGGCCCAACCTGCTCCGCGCCACGCGGCGGGCGGGCCTGCCGATGGTGCTGGTGAACGCCCGGCTGTCGGAAGGCTCGGCGCGCGGCTGGCGCTGGGCGCCGGGCCTGGCGCGCGAGGCACTGGGCGCCTTTCGCGCCGTGCTGACCCAGGGCGAGGAGGATGCGCGCCGCTTCCGGGCGCTGGGCGCCGGAACGGTCGTGGTCGCGGGCAACCTCAAATACGCGGCCGAGGCCCTGCCGGCCGACCCTGAGGCGCTGCGGCGGCTGCGCGACGCCCTGGGCGACCGCCCGGTGCTGCTGGCCGCCAGCACCCATCCTGGCGAGGAAGCGATCGTGGCAGCGGCCCATGCCCGGCTGCGGGAACGGCTGCCGAGGCTGCTGACGGTGATCGCCCCTCGCCATCCCGAGCGCGGCGAGGAGCTGGCGCGCGCCCTGCCCGGTACCCCGCGCCGCTCGGCCGGTGTTCTGCCGGCGCCGGGGGACGGGCTGTTCCTGGCCGACACGCTGGGCGAGCTCGGGCTGTTCTACCGCGTGGCGGGGGCGGCGCTGGTGGGGCGCTCGCTGCTGCCTCCCGGTGGCGGGCAGAACCCGCTGGAGCCCGCCCGCCTCGGCTGCCCGGTGATCCTCGGGCCCCATATGGGCAACTTCCGCGACATCACCGCCGCCCTGCTGGAGGCCGGCGGGGCGGTGCAGCTCGTCGTTCCCCACTTCCCGACCCAGGCGCCAGAGGCGCCCGTCGCCGAAGCGCTGGCCGAGGTCGCGGGCGACGTGCTAACCGATACGGATTGTGCCAGCCGGTTGCGCGATGCCGCGGCCGGGGTGGCGAGCGGCGCGGCCGGCGTGGCGGAGCGGATCGCGGAGGCGATCCTGCCGCTGCTGCCCGCCGCCAGCTGAACGGCGGCAGGCGCCGCGGATAAGGAAAAGGAACAAGCCAGGCCGATGCGTGCCCCCGAGTTCTGGAGCGGGGACGGAGGTGGCGTCCTGCCCTTCCTCCTGTCCCCCCTGGCGGCGCTCTATGCCGGCGCCACCGCGCGGCGCGTGCGGCAGCCCGGCTGGAACGCCCCCGTGCCGGTCATCTGCTGCGGCAACGTCACCGCCGGCGGGGCCGGCAAGACCACCCTGGCACTGGACCTCGGGCAGCGGCTGGCCCATCGCGGCGTGGCGGTGCACTTCCTGTCGCGCGGCTACGGCGGCGCGCTCAAGGGCCCGCTGCGCGTCGATCCCGCCAAGCACGACAGCCGCGACGTGGGCGACGAGGCGCTGCTGCTGGCGGCCGAGCAGCCGGCCTGGATCTCGGCCGACCGCGCGGCCGGTGCCCGGGCGGCGATCGCGGCCGGCGCCCAGGCGATCGTGCTGGATGACGGGCTGCAGAACCCGACGCTGGACAAGGACCTGTCGCTGCTGACGATCGACGGCTCCTACGGCTTCGGCAACGGCCGCGTGATCCCGGCCGGTCCCTTGCGCGAACCCGTGGCCAGTGCCGCCGCGCGCGCCCGGGCCGCGGTGCTGATCGGCGACGACGCGACCGGTGCCGTGGCGCAGCTGCCGCCGGGCCTGCCGGTGCTGCGCGCGCGCCTCATCCCCGGCCCCGAGGCGAAGATGCTGCGCGGCCAGCCGGTCTTCGCCTTCTGCGGCATCGGCAACCCGCGCAAGTTCTTCACCAGCCTGCAGGAAGCCGGCGCGGTGATCGCCGGCCGCGCGCCCTATGCCGACCACTACCCCTTCGATGCCGGCGACCTGCGCGACCTGCTGGCCGAGGCGGAGCGGCTGCGCGCCATTCCCGTGACCACCAAGAAGGACTTCGTGCGCCTGCCCCAGGCCTTCCGGGCGCGGGTCACGGTGCTGACCATCACCCTGCAGTGGGAAGAGCCGGCCTCGATCGAGATACTGCTCGACCCGCTGGCCGGCCGGGTGCCCGTTCCGGCCTGAGGCGCGGTTTCGGGCAACGGCCCTGAGCGCCACGGGCGAAGGAACCATCCCCCTGCCCGGCCGGCTGCCCGCCGCATCGGCGGGGCAGGCCGGGTGGCGGGCGGCCACGGCGGATGGGGTCGCCCGGCGGACACCGGCGCGGCAGCACGGGTGCAACAGCAAAGGCGCAACAACACCCGTGCGCCGGCGGAGGATCGCGCCCTGCCTCGCCGGCCGGGCACGCATGGAAACCGTTCCCGCCCTTTTCGCAGGCAGGCCACCGGAACGACGCCGCGCGACCGCACGCCCTGGCGGCAGAACGGCGCGCATGGCTGATCTGGCTTCGGCCGGGATGGGTTCTGCGCCTCGCGGCGGAGGTCCATAAGGCCCGCCAGTGGCCGGCGGGGAGTGCGCCGGAGCCCCGCCGGGAGTGTTGCGCCATCACGATGCCCGCCCAGACCACCGCCGCCGGCACCCGGCCCGCCGACGGCGCCGACCTCGACCTGGCCGCCGAGGCCGCGCAGATGCGCTACGCCTGGCGCGTCTTCTCGGTCACGACGCTGGGCGTGATGCTGGTGTTCATCAACAGCTCGACCCTCAACGTCGCGCTGCCAGTGGTGTCGCGGCACTTCGGCGCGACGCCGGGCCAGGCGAGCTGGATCCTGCTGTCCTACATGCTGGTGAACACCATCTTCATCCTGGTGTTCGGGCGGCTGGCCGACCTGATCGGCAGGCGGCGGCTCTACCTGCTGGGCCTCGCGGTCTTCGTGCTGGGCGGCTGCGCCTGCGGCTTCGCGCCTTCCGCCAACTGGCTCATCGCCTTTCGCGTGGTGCAGGCGATCGGCGGCGCCGCGATCATCACCAACACCACCGCGCTGCTGACCGACGCCTTCCCCAAGCACGCGCTGAGCATCGGGCTCGGCATGAATTCCTCGGCCGCGGCGGCCGCGCAGGTTCTGGGGCCGGTGGTGGGCGGCGCGGTGGCGACGTGGTTCGGATGGCGCGCGGTGTTCCTGTTCAACCTGCCGATCGGCCTCGTGGCGCTGGTCTGGGCCGGCATGACGCTGCGCGGCGTGCGCTTCCGCACCGAGGAACGCTTCGACCTGCTGGGCGCGGTGCTGTCGCTGCTGATGCTGGGCGGCTTCATCGTGGCGTTGTCGATGGGCGGCTCGCAGGGCTGGGACAGCGCGGTGGTGATCCTGGGCGCGCTGGTGGCGGTTCTGGTCGCGCCGGTCTTCCTGCTGTCGCAGCTGCGCCGGCGCGACCCGCTGGTGGACCTGTCGCTGTTTCGCGACCGCGACCGCGGCTTCGCCTACGTCACCACGACGCTGATGCCGCTGGTGACCGCGGGCACGGTGCTGATCAGCTCACTGTTTCTGCAGGCGGTGCAGGGCTACGATGCCTTCGGGGCGGGCTGGCGGGTGATGCCGGCGGCGCTGGGCACCATGACGGCGGCGCTGTGCTCCGGCCGGCTGCTGCGGCGCTTCTCCTCCTCGACCCTGTGCGCCACGGGCATGAGCCTTGCGGGCGTGGGGCTGGCGGTGCTGCTGGTGAACCTGCGCGCCGACATCCCCTACCCGCTGGTGGGCGCCGGGCTGCTGCTGCTGGGCCTGGGGTCGGGCACCTTCCTCACCCCCAATACCAGCAGCATCATGATCAGCGTGCCGTCCAACCGGCGCGGCATCGCCAACGGCATCCGCTCGATGCTGCAGAACACCGGGCAGGTGTCGGGCGCGGCGCTGTCGCTGGCCATCATCACCAGCCCGCTGGCGATCGAGGCCAAGCGGGCGGTCTACAGCGGCGCGGTGCGGCACTTCACGGCGGAAGACCTGGCGGCGCTGCTGGGCAGCTACCGCGTGGCGCTGTCGGTGCTGCTGTTCTTCTGCGTCCTGGGCGCGGTGCTGTCGCTGCTGCGCCGGACCCGCCGCTGAGGTCCGGGCGGAACGGGCTGGCCTTTCGCGCGCCCGCGTAAGCTCCGGGCGCGACGCGGGCGGTCCGGTGAGGCAGTCCGGTGGGGCGGCGTCCTGCGCCCGGCCGTGCGCAGCCGGCCTCCGGAATCGGTCCCACTGTGGCAACCGGAAAATCTTTTTTTATTCTCTTGTCGTAATTAATAGGGGATGTCACGTTTCCGCGAACAAAGGACGGTGAATGTTTGCTGACGGAAGCCCGAAGCGCCGATCGGTGCCGGCTGCCCTGAGCGCGACTGTCCCGCCCGGAGCGCAGGAGCACGTTTGATGAACGGCAGCAACGTGGACTTCCAATCGCTGACCTACGGTTACGAGCAGAGCTCGGCTTATAAGTTCGGGACGCTGGATTATTATGACCGGGTCACCCCCGCCGATGGCAACGGGCTGAACTTCCACGTTTATCATCTGCCGCCGCAACCGGACGGGCAATACAGCCAGTTCACGGTCACCATGACCGAGCCCAGCACGAGCACGGTCGATATCTGGGAACACCAGCCTTCCGCGCCGGATTGGCCGGGAAATCATTCCACGGGTTATATCTCCTACCATTCGGGGGATGCCTTCGTCGTCAACGCTTATCAGGGCACCGCGCTGTTTCAGTACCTGTTCACCAATGCCCCGATCGGTGACGGGGCCGTGACGGTTTACCCCAACAACAGCGCCCAGGCCGGCACCTTCACGCCCCCCTGCTACGCCGCCGGCAGCCATATCCTGACGAGCCGGGGCGGGGTGGCGGTGGAGGCGCTGCGGGAGGGTGACCTCGTGGTGACGCATGACGGCGCGCTGCGGCCGGTGACCTGGATCGGCCACCGCAGGGTCGACCCGGCGCGCATGCCGCGGCCCGAGGATGCCTGCCCGACCCGCATCCGCGCCCACGCCTTCGGCGAGGGCCTCCCGCACCGCGACCTGCGCCTGTCGCCCAATCATTCCGTGTTCGTGGACGGCGCGCTGGTGCCCATCCGCCATCTCGTCAACGGCGTCACCATCCTGCGGGAACCGGCCCTGCCGGTGACCTACTACCACGTGGAACTGCCCGAGCACGCCATCCTGCTGGCGGAGGGCCTGCCGGCCGAAAGCTACCTCGATACCGGCAACCGCTTCGCCTTCGGCAGCGGTGGCCCGGTGGTCTCGCTCCATCCGCTGTCGGCGCAGGACCTGTGGGAGGCCAGGGCCTGCGCGCCGAAGCTGGACAGCGGCCCCGGGCTCGACGCGCTGCGCCGGAAGCTGATCGCGCGGGCGGAGGAACTCGGCTTCGCCTCGACCAGCGATCCCGACACGAGGCTGGTGCTGGACGGGACGGAGATCGCGCCCGCGTGGCAGGACCGCGACGTGATCGTGTTCAACCTGCCGGCGGGGTGCTGGCACGACATCCAGCTGCGCTCGCGCGCGGAGGTGTCGGCCTGGATCCACGGCAATGCCGACGACCGCAGGCTCGGCCTCGCGCTGGAACAGCTCGTGCTGCGCGGCCCGCATGCCGAGATGGTGATCGGCGCGCATGCCGACGAGTTGTGCATCGGCTTCCACGGCCCCGAAGCGAATGACGGGTATCGCTGGCGCTGGACGGATGGCGAGGCGCGGCTGCCGACCGGCCCCTTCACACTCTTTCCCGCGGGCTGCCAGCTCACGATCCGGCTCCGCACCGGCATGACCTACTGGCTGGCCGGAACGGCGAACATGCCGGAGGAGGATCGGCAGCGGCAGGCCGTCTGAGCCCGCCGTCCGGGCGCAGAAGGTTCTGGGGGGTTCCACCGGCGCACTCCGCCGGCCCGCCTGGCCGGCACCCTCGCTTCCGGGCGGCCGGTCATGGTGCAGGGTGACCCAGGGAGCACGCCGGCTCCGGCGGGCAGCATCCACTTCGGCCGGCCGAGTTCGACCTCCGCGCCTTTCCCGGGCCCGCGTCGGCAGTGTCGAAAAACCTGCCGGCGCTTCCGCGCGTTCGCGCGCGCCCTGTCACGCTGCGCGCCAGAGCGATTTCCATCGCCCGGCTGCCAGAAATCGCTCTAGGCTTTTGTTTTCCCGAGCATCTTCACCCGACCGGGATCTGTTCTAGGCCGCTGCCCTGCGGCGGCGCGCGGCAGCTAGGCCGAGCAGCCCGACGCCCATGAGCGAGAGCGAGGCGGGTTCCGGCACCGCAACGCTGACCCCGCCGCCGTTGTAGTCCAGGCTGGTGCTCGCAGTCGCGAGGGCGATGCCGTAATCCGCGACCCCGCTCGGGTCGGCGCCGTTGCTCCAGATATCCACCACCGAGCCGCCGCCGATATCGAGCATCAGCCCGTAGATATCGAACACCCCGCCGCTCGGCGGATAATCCGTGGCCGTCTGCACCGAGCCGCCGGGCCAGTACAGGTTGTCGTAGGTGAGCGCCCCGTGACTGACTGGCGAAAGGCCCGTCGCGACGAAGAAGCGGCTGAAACTGTTCGGCGCCAGCAGGTTTCCGGCTTCCGGCGTGGCGAAGTTGACGGGAACCAGCCCGAGCACGGGAGTATCGACGATGTTGAGGCCGGCATTCGTGTCGGTGAAGGTGCCGCTGACACCGGTGATCTGCAGCGCCTGCGGGTACTTGGCATCGGCGGCCGTGCCATAGGTCAGCACCAGCGAGGCACTGACATTCGCACCGCTGAAATCGAGGTTCACCGTTTCGGCACGAGCCCTGCCCGCCGATATCCCGGCCAGACCGGCAATTGCGGCGAGGACGAGGTAGGCTCTTCTCATCGCATTTATCCTGATCTCATGGGAATGGCCGGTATTCGGCCACTCCGATTGCGGATTTTCCGGTCCGACCCGAATTCCCGGTTTTCGGGGAAAGAACCTCGTCGGGAAAAACAGCAATCCCCATGCCAAATCGCAGAACATTGGAGTTATTGGATTTTCCGGAACCCGCCGTTTCGGATTGTCATGTCGCCCTTACACGACGCTCCCGCGCCGGTGCGTCGTGGCGACCAGAAACCGGCGCGGTCCCACGCCTCAGCGAGCTCGGGTGGCAGGGGAAGGACCGCCCCCTCGACCCGGGCGGTCCGGGCCGGCAGCGGCCGCTCCGACGGGGCCGAGTCCGCTGGGGTGTTGTCCGTCAGCGCCGCGTCCCCAGGGCCGTGTCAGGCCACGCGCGCCTCTACCCGCCGAGGTAGCGCCGGCGCAGGTGCGCCTGGAAATCCTCCGGGTCGAGCGGCTTGCCGGTGGCGCGCCGCAGCAGCTCCTGGAAGCCGAGGCTGGCGCCGTGGGAATGCACCGCGCTGCGCAGCCATCCGATCAGCGGCGTGAACTCGCCCCGACCCAGCGCCTCGTCCAGCCCGGGCACCGCCAGCCGCGCCGCCGCCATCAGCTGCGCCGCCGCCATGGCGCCCAGCGTGTAGGACGGGAAGTAGCCGAAGCCGCCGTCGTACCAATGGATGTCCTGCAGGCAGCCGCGCGCGTCGTCGGGCGGCGTGATGCCGAGCAGGCGGTGGAAGCCCTCGTTCCAGGCGCCCGGCAGGTCGGCGACACGGAGGTCACCCGCGATCAGCGCCCGCTCCAGCCGGAAGCGCAGGATGACGTGGGCGGGATAGGTCATCTCGTCCGCCTCGACGCGGATGAAGCTCCGCTCCACGTGCCGCCACAGCCGCGCGAGGTTGGCGCCATCGTAAGGTTCCGCAGCGCCGCCGAAGGAGGCGTGCAGCTCCGGCCCCAGCCAGCGGAGGAAGCTGTCGGAGCGGCAGGCCTGCATCTCCACGATGAGGGACTGGGATTCATGCGCCGCCATGCCCGCGGCCTCGCCCACCGGCTGTCGCGCCCAGGCCTCCGGCAGCCCGCGCTCGTAGAGGGCGTGGCCGGTCTCGTGCGCCACGCCCATCAGCGCCTGCCCGACGTTGCGCTCGTCGTAGCGGGTGGTGATGCGCGCATCCGCCGGCGTGCCGCCGCTGAAGGGGTGCGCGCTCTCATCCAGGCGGGCGTGCTCGTAGTCGAGGCCGATGCGCTCCGACAGGCGGCGGCACAGGGCGCGCTGGATTTCCACCGGGAAAGGGCCGGGCAGCGGCAGGGCGGCGGGCCTCGAGGCCTGGATCGCCTCGGCGCGCGGCAGGGCGTCGGCGAGGAAGTGCTCATAGGCGGCGAAGACCGGCTCCACGTCGCCCGCGGTGATGCCGCGCTGGTAGCCGTCCATCAGCGCGTCGTAGGGGCTGAGGCCGGTGGCCTCCGACAGCGCCGCCGCTTCCTCACGCGCGAGGCGGATCACCTCCTCCAGCAGCGGGCGGACCAGGGCGAAGTCGCTCGTGGCGCGGGCATGGCGCCACACCTTCTCGCAGGCGCTGTTGGCGCGGGTCGCGGCCTCCACCAGCTCGGTCGGCAGGGCCGAGGCGCGGCGGAAGGCGCGGCGCATCAGTTGGAGGTTCTGCTCGTCCCAGAAGTCGCCCTCGGCCGTGCCCTGCGACTCGGCGGCCGCGAGGTCGTCGGCCACGGCGGGCGCGGTCAGCAGCTCGTGCGACAGGCCGGCCAGCACCGCCAGCTGTTCCCCGCGCGAGGCGGCGCCGCCCTCGGGCATCATTGCCGAGGCATCCCAGCCCAGGATCGCCGAGGCCTCGCCCAGCGCGCCGATGCGGTTGAAGCGGGCCTTGAGGCGGCCGTAGGGGTCGTTCATGCGGGGATCTCTCGCGAGGTCGAAGGTGTGGGGGCACGCAGCCGGCGCGCGACGAAGGCGGCGTAAACGCCCACCAGCGCGGCGGCGATGCCGTACCAGGTGATGGCGTAGCCCAGGTGCGGGTCGTCGGGCCGGGGCATCGCTTCCGACGGGGCGGGCAGTTCGGCCGGCACCCGGTCCGCCGGCCGTGCCGGGGCGGCGGCGCGGTTCGCCGGCGCCGGGTTCGCCAGCGCCACGACGGCGTAGGGCTCGACCGCCGGCAGGCCCAGGGCCTGGCCGATCGTGCCGGGCACGAAGCTGTAGAAGCGCCGCTTCGCCACGTCGTCGGTGGCGCTGAAGCTGCTGGTGGTGTCGGGCGGGCGCACCCAGCCGGTCACCGAAACCTCGCCCGCCGGCCGGTTCACGGGGCCCTGCGGCTCCAGCGGCACCCAGCCGCGGTTCACCAGCACCGGCGGCCCGCCCGCCCATTCCAGCGGCGTCACCAGCGCCCCGCCCAGCACCGCGCCGCGCACCTCCAGCCCGACGATCGCTTCCCGGTCATGGAGGAAGCGGCCGGTCACCGTCACCTTGGTGATCGGCTCCGGCGGGTCGCGCAACGGCGTCGGCGGGCCGGCCTCGGCGGCGGCGATCTGCCGCAGGATCGCGTGCTTCCAGTGCATCCGCCGCACCTGCCAGGAGCCCAGGCCCAGTAGGATCGCCAGCACCGGCAGCATGAGCAGGGTGGGCAGGAACAGCGGGCGCAGGCGGGCGGCGGAGGTCATGACGGGGGAACCCGGGAAAGGAGCCGCAGGGTGGGCGGCATCGCAGGGGCCGGCAAGGTAGCGGCGGGCGGGCTCAGCGGCCAGGAGCGCCCCGCCCTTCGCGGCCCCACCGGTCACGGCCCGGCCGGCATAGGTCCGGGCGGCGTGGGCGCGGATGGTATGGGTCCGGGCGGCATGGGCACGGATGGCATGGGCACGGGTGGCATGGGTCCGAGTAGCCCGTTCTCGGTCTTGCGCAGGGGCGCCCCGACAGAAGGTGTGCCCAAGCGACCGGGCGGTGTCCGGCGAAGGGGGGCGGAACAGGGCGGGGACGGCAAGGCCACGCCGCCCCCCGGCGGGAGGGGAGCGGGTGCCCCCGGAGCGGAGCCTCAGTGGGCCGCGACCTCGCCGGAGCCGAAGACGTAGATGCACACGAACAGGAACAGCCACACCACGTCCACGAAGTGCCAGTACCAGGCGGCCGCCTCGAAGCCGAAGTGGCGGGTGGGGGTGAACTGCCCGGCCCTCGCCCGGAACCAGCAGACCGCCAGGAAGATCGTGCCCACGATCACGTGGAAGCCGTGGAAGCCCGTGGCCAGGAAGAAGGTCGAAGGATACACGCCGCCGGTAAAGGCGAAGGGCGCCTCGGAATATTCCCAGAACTGGAAGAACGAGAAGGAAAGGCCCAGCAGCACCGTCAGCCCCAGGCCCTGCAGCACGCCGCGGCGGTCGCCTTCCAGCATCGCGTGGTGCGCCCAGGTCACCGTGCAGCCCGACAGCAGCAGGATCATGGTGTTGAGGAAGGGCAGGCCGAAGGCGTCGAAGGTGACCACCCCGGGCGGCGGCCAGACCGCGGGCGCCGCCTCGCCCGCCACGTGGTCGGGATACAGCGCGAAGTGGAAGTAGGCCCAGAAGAAGGCCACGAAGAACATCACCTCGGAGGCGATGAACAGCGACATGCCGTAGCGCAGGCTGAGGCGCACGATCGGGGTGTGCAGCCCGGGCGTGCGCGACTCGCGCACGATGTCGCGGAACCAGACGAACATGCTGGCCAGGAGGCCCAGGATGCCGAGGCCCAGCACCCAGTGCACGTTGTAGTGCGCGAAGGCGATGATGCCGTAGAGCATCACGCCTGCCGAGAGCGCCGTGGTCAGCGGCCAGGGCGAGGGATCGACCAGCTGGTAGGGATGCTTGTGCGGCGGCGGCGCGTCGGGGATTTCCACGCCGAGCGGCGTTCCCACGGGGGTGACGGTCGTCTGCAAGCTGGCCATGGAACGTCCCGTTGCACGTGTGCCGCGGCCGGGGGCCGTGGCGCCGGTTTTGCAACATCAATCCCGCGAAACGCCCCGTCGATCAAGCCGCTGCCGGCACGACCGGGCACAAGGCGGCGTGACGGGGGCTCCGGCCGGTTCTCCCCCGCAGGCCTTAAGGCGCAGCGCCGAGGCGGCCGACATGCGGGCCGGCGCTGGCCAGCACCCCCGCCTTCTGGGCGTCGTCGAGCGTGCGGAAGAAGGTGTAGCTCAGCGTGACGCTGCGGATGTCGCGGGTGTTCGGGTCCTCGAACATCGCCGGGTCGACCCAGAAGGTCACCGGCATGTCGACCTTCTGGCCAGGCTGCAGCGTTTGCGCGTCGAAGCAGAAGCAGGCCGTCTTGTGGAAGTAGGCGCCCATGACCTCGGGCGTGACGTTGTAGACCGCGATGCCCTGCACCGGCGTGGCAGCCTGGTTCTCGGCCTCGTAGAAGGCCATGCCCTGGTCGCCGGGCTTGAGCGGCATGGACACCTGCTGCGGCGCGAAGCGCCAGGGCAGGTTGGGCGCGGTGGCGGCGGCGAAGCGCACGGTCACGCTGCGCTCGCCGGCCGGGGCGCCGGGTGCCGCCGGGCCGCCGAGCTGCGGCGTGCCGTTGAAGCCGGTGACCTGGCAGAAGACCCGGTAGAGCGGCACCGCCGCGAAGGAGGCGCCCACCATCAGCCCCGCGACCCCCAGCATCGAGAGGCCGAGAACACGGTTGCGGCGGCGAAGCGGGCTCGTCATGCGGAGGGAGCTAGCGCCCGTTTCCCAAGCGTTTCAAGGCGGAGAAGTGTTTCAGGGGACGGGCGGCGCCCCTGCCCGCCGGCGGCTTCAGCCCGTCTGCGACATCCGGGCGATGGCGATGAGGTAGAACAGCACCACCAGCCCCAGCAGCGCCGCCATGACGGCCCAGTTGCGGGCCCGCCGGCGGCGCAGCATCGCGGCTTCCTCGGCCGGGGTCATGCGCGCCTCAGCCCAGGATCAGGCGGTCGGCGGCCAGCGCCGCGAAGAGCACAGCCAGGTGCAGCAGCGAGAAGCGGAAGGCCTTCTTGGCGGGCGCATCGCCGGTCAGGGAACGGCCCGCCGCGTCCTGCCGGTCGCGCAGCACCCGTGTCGCGTGCCACAGGAAGCCCAGCCCCATCACCAGGGCCGCCGCGCCGTAGATCGGCCCGGCAAGGCCCAGGAACCAGGGCGAAAGGGCCAGCGGAAACAGCCCCACGGTGTAGAGCATCACCTGCCGGCGCGTTTCCCGCGGCCCCGCCACCACGGGCAGCATCGGCACGCCGGCACGCTCGTAGTCGGAGTGCGCCCAAAGGGAGAGCGACCAGAAGTGCGGCGGCGTCCAGGCGAAGACGATCGCGAAGAGCAGCAGCGGCAGCACGTCCACCCCGCCCGTCACCGCCGCCCAGCCGATCACCGGCGGAAAGGCGCCGGCGGCGCCGCCGATCACGATGTTCTGCGGCGTGCGGCGCTTCAGCCACATGGTGTAGATGAAGACGTAGAAGCCGATCGAGCCCGCGAGCCAGCCGGCGGCCACGAAGTTCGTGGCCAACCCCATCACCACCACCGAGCCCAGCGCCAGCACGATGCCGAAGCTCAGCGCTTCCTCGGGCCGGATGCGGCCGGCCGGGATCGGGCGGTTGACCGTGCGGCGCATCACCGCGTCGATGTCTCGGTCGTACCACATGTTGATGGCGCCCGCCGCCCCGGCGGCGACCGCAATGCACAGCACCGCCACCGCGCCCAGCAGCGGGTTGATGTGCCCGGGCGCCACCACCATGCCGATCAGCCCGGTGAAGACGACCAGCGTCATCACCCGCGGCTTGAGCAGGGCGAGCCAGTCCCGGACCTCGGAGAAATCGGGGGTAGATGTGCTGAAGGGGGCCGCAGCCCCCTCCTCGCCGATGGCACTCTGGCTCATCGCAATTCCTTACTGGATGCGCGGCAGCTCGTCGAAGGTGTGGAAGGGCGGCGGGCTGCTCACCTGCCATTCCAGGGTGGTCGCCCCTTCGCCCCAGGGGTTCGCCGCCACCTTTACGCCCTGACGGAAGGTCAGGAAAATCACGTAGAAGAACAGCAGGAACGAGAGGCCGGAGATAAAGGCGCCGATCGAGGCCACCATGTTCCACCCGGCGAAGGCGTCAGGATAGTCCGGATACCGCCGCGGCATGCCCTGCGCCCCCAGGAAATGCATGGGGAAGAAGGTCAGGTTCACGCCGATGAAGGTCATCCAGAAGTGCACCTTGCCCCAGAATTCGGGGTACTGGTACCCGCTCATCTTGCCGATCCAGTAGTAGAATCCTGCATAGAGGGAGAACACCGCGCCCAGGCTCAGCACGTAGTGGAAGTGGGCGATCACGTAGTAGGTGTTGTGCAGGATCACGTCGACGGAAGCGTTGCTCAGCTTCACGCCGGTGACGCCGCCCACCGTGAACAGGAACACGAAGCCGACCGCGAACAGCATCGGCGTCTTGAACTCGATCGAGCCGCCCCACATCGTCGCGATCCAGGAGAAGATCTTGATGCCCGTCGGCACCGCGATGATCATCGTGGCGGCCATGAAGTAGGCCCTGGTGTCCACCGAAATGCCGGAGGTGAACATGTGGTGCGCCCAGACCACGAAGCCCACCACCCCGATCGCGATCATGGCGTAGGCCATGCCGAGGTAGCCGAAGACCGGCTTGCGCGAGAAGGTCGAGATCACGTGGCTGACCATGCCGAAGCCCGGCAGGATCATGATGTAGACCTCGGGGTGGCCGAAGAACCAGAACAGGTGCTGGAACAGCACCGGGTCGCCGCCGCCGTCGGGCTTGAAGAAGGCGGTGCCGAAGTTGCGGTCGGTGATCAGCATGGTGATGGCGCCGCCGAGCACCGGCAGCGACAGCAGCAGCAGGAAGGCGGTCACCAGCATCGACCACACGAAGAGCGGCATCTTGTGCAGGGTCATGCCCGGCGCGCGCATGTTGAAGATGGTGGTGATGAAGTTGGCCGCACCCAGGATCGAGCTGGCGCCTGCCAGGTGCAGGCCGAACAGCGCCATGTCGACGCCGGCGGAACCCTGGTAGGCGCTGTCGGAGAGCGGCGGGTAGAGCGTCCAGCCGGTGCCGGCGCCGCCCACGAAGAGGCTGGCCACCGTCAGGATCGTGGCCGGCACCATCAGCCAGAAGGAAATGTTGTTCAGGCGGGGGAAGGCCATGTCGGGCGCGCCGATCATGATTGGCACGAACCAGTTGCCGAAGCCGCCGATCATCGCCGGCATGATGACGTAGAACACCATCAGCACGCCGTGCGCCGTGACGGCCACGTTCCAGGTCTGGCCGTCGGCGAAGTATTGCAGCCCCGGTTCCATCAGTTCGAGCCGCATCAGCATCGAGATGCCGATGCCCACCAGCGCCATCACCAGCGCCAGGATCAGGTAGAGGGTGCCGATGTCCTTGTGGTTGGTGCTGAACAGCCAGCGCGCCACGAAGCCGGGCTTGTGGTCGTGGTGGTCGTGCGCGCCCGGGTGGGCCGCGCCGGAATGCGTGTCAGTGACGCCTGCCATGGGTTTCCGCCTCCGCCGCCCTTACGGGCGGTTCTCCGCAACGGTGGTGCGCAGTTCCTCGGGCCAGCCCGGGCCCTCGTTGCGCGCGAACCTGGTCCGGGCCTCGGCCACCCAGGCATCGAATTCGGGGCGTGACACCACGCGCACCGCGATCGGCATGAACCAGTGGTTGGTGCCGCAGATCTGGTTGCACTGGCCGTAGAAGGTGCCTTCGCGGTCCGCCTCGAACCAGGTTTCCATCGACCGGCCGGGGATCGAGTACTTCTGCACGCCCAGCGAGGGCACGAAGAAGGAGTGGATCACGTCGTGGCCCGTGGTCAGCACCCGCACCTTGGCGCCCACCGGCACCACCAGCGGGTTGTCCACCGCGAGGTTGCGCAACTGGCCGGGCTTCAGGTCGGCCTCGGCGACGGGGTAGCTGTCGAACTCGAAGTTGCCGTTGTCCGGGTAGCCGTAGTGCCAGTACCACTGCCGCCCCTGCACCGCGATCGTCATGTCCGGCTCCACCGCCCGGTCCTCGTAGTAGATGAGGCGGAAGGAGGGGATGGCGATCACCAGCAGGATCAGCACCGGCAGCACCGTCCAGGCGATCTCGAGATAGGTATGGTGGCTGGTGCGGGACGGCACCGGGTTGCGCCGGGCGTTGTAGCGCCAGATCACCCAGAGCAGCAGGATGCCCACGAAGGCCGTGATGGCGATGATGATCCACAGCACCAGGTCGTTGAAGTTGTGGATCGCCTCCTTGACCGGCCCCGCCGCCTCCTGCAGGCCCAGGCCCCAGTTGTGCGGCGCCCCGATCATGGCCGGGCCATGGGTCAGCCCCGCATCCGCCGCGGAACCGGCACCCTGCGTCGCCGCGGTGCCCGCCACCGGGGGCGAGCCCGCCGCCACGTCACCCGGCGTCCCCGCGCCTTGAGCCAGCGCCGCGGCGAAGGGAGCGGCCGCGGCCCCCAGAGCGCCGCCGGTCAGTGCCAGTGCCGTCGCGATGATCCGCCGCATGCCCCGCCCCGAATGTTTTTTGCCGGAGGTCACGGGCCCACCAGGCCCACGCCTCCGTGGCTCCGCCCCCGGCCCATTCCGTTCCGCCACGCCGGTGCGCTGCGGAAGTGTGACCAATGTCGCGGCGCCCTGTCATCATAGCCGGGCCGCGATGACCCGTCATTTCGGGGTTAAACATGCGTCACGCCACCGCACAAGATGTGCCCTGCGTGCGCCGCGCGGTTCGGCTGCCGCGCACCGGCCCCAGGGGTGCCGCCACCCGGGTCACCCTTGGGTCGTCCCTGGGCCACCGCGCGTGCTGCCTTTGGGCCGCCCTTGAACCGCCCGGCGCTCATTGCGGGTCCGACTCGGCCGCGCTGGCTCCGGCGCCGGTGTTGCAGCCCCCGAAGTGGACGTGACCCCGCGGCGGCGGCCCCGCGCCCGGCTCCCGGCCGGATTACACGCCCTTCAGGTGGGGCCGGTTTCCCGCGCCGGCTCGGCGGCCTCGGCCTCGCCTTCCGCCTCGCCCTCGAGCTCCTCGGTGACGTGGTCGCTCATGTCCGTCAGCATGGAGCGGACATGGGCGTCGCCCACCACGTAGAAGACCTGGCGCCCGCGGCGTTCCGCCTGCAGCAGCCGCGCCGCGCGCAGGAGGCGCAGGTGGTGCGACACCAGGCTGCCGGACAGGCCCAGCCGGTCGGCCATGTCGCCCACCGACACCGCCGAGTCGAGGCAGGAGAGGATGATGCGCAGGCGCGTGGGATCGCTCATCAGCCGAAACGTTTCGGCGAGTTCCACGACCTGATCCTCGCCGATGCGCCCGCGCCCGTTCCACATGGGTCGCAATCTCCACTCCGCCGCCATGCAAGGCAAGCGCCCCGTCGCGAGCGTCCGCCCGAGATCCCGCCGCTGCGCATGGGCTGATGCGCCGGGCACGCGGGGCGCCAGGGGATTTCCCAGGGGGTTTCCCGGGGGGGGGGGGGGGGGT
>NZ_JBHLUN010000037.1:0-14926 GCF_042433915.1 Roseomonas elaeocarpi
GTGCAGCCGCCAGTCCAGGCCGGTGAACTCGATGGC
Organism: Roseomonas elaeocarpi; assembly: GCF_042433915.1. Classification (NCBI taxonomy): domain Bacteria; kingdom Pseudomonadati; phylum Pseudomonadota; class Alphaproteobacteria; order Acetobacterales; family Roseomonadaceae; genus Roseomonas; species Roseomonas elaeocarpi. The sequence continues at coordinate 37 of NZ_JBHLUN010000037.1, forward strand.
CTTGTCGCTGGCGGTGACCCTGATCTCGCCGGCAGCGCGCCCGCCCAGGATGTTCCGCAGGATGGCAAGCGATCCTCGCGGCACGATGCCACCGCCCCAGACCTCAGCGCCGGCCGGCATGTCCATGTGGAAGGCCGCGAGGCGGTGGCCGTCGGTGGCGACGGCGTTCAGCCGCGGCGGCTCGTGCTTCGGTTCCGGCTCCAGGTAGAGGCCGTTCAGGTAGTAGCGGGTCTCCTCAGTCGAGATCGCGTGCGCCGGGCCGGTGATCAGCCGCTCCAGATCCGCGAGCTGGATGCTGAAGCGCGCCGCGTGCTCGGGCATCTCCTTGATGACGGGGAAGTCCTCCGCCGGCTGGGCGATCAGCCGCGCCTTGAGCGTGTCGGCCTTGATCAGCAGCGACCCGGCATCGGGCAACCTGAGCGTCACCTCTGTCTCGGGCGCGACGTTGTGCAGCAGCGCGGCCATGCGGCTAGACGGCACCGCCACGGGCGGCAGGACACCGGAGGCCGGCCCGGCCGCGGACGAGGTGGCCTCCAAATCTGTGCTGATGGCAGTGATCCTGCCGTCATTCACCTGCAGCAGCACGCAGCTCAGGATCGGGATGGTATTCCGCCGTGCGGTGGCGAGCTTCGCCTGGCGCACGACGCGCAGCAGGTGGCCGGCCAGGATCGTGGCGCCGGCAGGCGCTTGGGCTGCCGCGGCGCGCTTCGCCTTCGGCATGGTGCTTCCATCAGGCATGCTTCGCGGCCTCCTGGCCTTCGTTTCGATCGAGGTTCTCGATGGCGACGAGGATCACTGCGGCCGCGCGCAGCAGGTCCTGCCGCGGCGTGGTGGTGTGCTGGCGTCCGGCGAAGTTCGGGTTCGGGCTGGGGGTGCGGATCACCCGCGCCAGGTCGGCGGTGGCGACTTCCACGGCCTTGCTCAGCGACATGAACTCCGGCGCTGGCTGCATGCGAGCCACAGGGCCGCGGCGCGTGGCCAGGATCTCGCCCAGGATGCCGGCGTAAGGGTCAGCCATGGACGCCCTCCCGCACCCTCAGCTGCAGGCGGAGCAGTGCGGCCGGTGTGCGACCTCTGGTGTTGAAGCAGCGCGCGAGCCAACGGAGCCGGAACGGCACTGGGTCGCGGTGCGGCGCCAGGATCGAGGCGGCGACGCCGGTGCCCGGCATCCAGAGCAACGCTGCGTCGATCGCCTCATGGGGCGTACGGTGGCGCACCGGCGCCGGCCGCTCGCCCTTGAGGCCGAGAATGGACAGCAGGCCGTCCAGTTCCTGCTCGGCGCTGACGCCGCGGGGCCGCAGGGGCAGCGACGTGCCCCCGCCGGAGAGGGGTTCCCGAGCCTCGGTCATCAGACGAGCCCCAGCAGCAGCTTCGCCGTCCTGGCGAGCCCGACCCAGAGGGGCAGGGACACGAGCGCAGCCAGACCGATGCCCCGGGCGGAGGCGAGAGCGTCTTCGTCCATCACGCCACGCTCCCCCAGGGGCCACGGACCACGTTGCCGATCACGGCGGTGGCGGCCGGGCGAGCGGCGGGGAAGGGCAGGACGGTGCCGTGCTGCTCCATGGCTTCCACGCGGTCGCGCGCCTCGATCAGGCGGTCGCGCATGGAGCGGACGCGGGGCCAGTCCTCCGCGACGGTGGCGCGGTGAAGGCCGGCGAGGATGGCGTCGAGGTCGGCGGTGATCATCAGACGATCCCCGTGTCCAGCGTGCCGAGGCGCTCCAGCACGGCGAGGCCGCGCTGCGTCACCACCAGGTGCGGAGCCCGCACGTGCTCGGGATTGGCGCGTTCCGCCACGAAGCCGCCCTCGCGGAGCGCGGCCACCTGCCGGGACATGATCCCCTTCCAGAGGCTGCCGGCCTGCGCGAGCGAGCCCACGGTGTGCGGGCCCTGCTCCATGGCGATGTGCATCAGCACCGCCAGCTGTCGGGCGCTCATCTGCCGGTTTGCCTGCGCTGGCACGAAGGGCTTCAGCGCGAGGTGGATGATCTGCAGAGCACCGTTGTGACGCAGGTCCGCCAGCGCGTCAGGCGATGCGGCGAGGGACGGTGATGGCGGTGCAGCTGCTGCTGCGGTGGCGGAGATCATTGCGGCAGGGCTCCGTAGGTGGTGGAGCCAAGCTATGGCGTATTGCCATAGTAGTCAATGGCAAATTGCCATAGTTTGCCGGTCAGTCCGCCATGATCGAGGCGCAAAAAACCCCGCCGGCCGGAGCGGGCGGGGTGAGTAACGTTGAGAGTTCCGCGTTACCGGGGAGGCATGCGGGTCGTGATGATCTCGGGATCACTTCGCTCAAGCATGATCACACCCAGCCATCCAACGACGAGCACCGCCACCGGAGCGGCCAAAAACAGGATGTAGGTTGCGCTCATAGCCTGAGACCTCCCAGCGCTCGCCTGGCAAGCAGATGCAAACCTAGGGACACCGCCAACCAGATTGCAAGGCCAGGTACTAGTTCGGCCCCGTCCACCTGGCCCCGGAAATTACCGATGTTGTAAAGCAGCCCAGCCGCTGGAGTTGCCAGCCCAACTGTGAGACAGGCCGTCGACGCTCGGTCGAGCCAACCAGCGAAGAGCTTGATCCTCTCGTTATAGACTGCTGTTGAGACCGCGTAGGAGGATGGCACTGCCTTCCAAGGCGCTGAGCGGGCTGATCGCAGCCAAAGGAAGAAGAAAGGGAGAGTGTTCGACAGAACTGCCCCCAGCAGGTAGTTCAGAAAGATGGTTAGATAGCCTGCACCCTGGTGATACGCCCACGCCATCATGAGAGCCAAACCAATCGGGAAGCCGATTAGCTGTATCTTAATTTGTCGAAAGATTAGTTCTCTTGTGAGCTTCACACCCTTTTGGGCGAGAACCTTAGCTGCGATGTAGCCTCCGCCGACAAATACTGCGAGCGTAATGGCGTAGACGGTTGCCCACTGATTAACGGTCACCCGGCACGATCTCCCCTGTCATAACCACCAGCGGCACATCCGGCCCATACACCCCTGCCTCCCGCGCCAAGCCGCGCGCAAAGGCGATCAGGATCTTCTGGTTTTCGGCGTCGAGCGCTTCCCAGATCCGCGCCAGCTCGTCGCGGTGCTGGGGGCCAGGCTTCCGGCCGGGGACGCGTTCGGTCACGACACCGTTCCTACAACCTGACAGCCACGACACGTTTGGGGCTGGTGTTCTCCTTTAGTTCTCGTCTAGCGTGAGTACGCAACCTAGGAGAGAACATGAGCCCCCCGCTCTTCTTCACGCATTTTCGGGAGCCCGGGCCTTTGCCTTGGAGGGGCGGCCCGGCGCCATCGGAACCTCAACCTCAGGTGCTTCAGGGTCCACGAGGCGGGGGAAGCGAGCCACAAGGCGAAGCTCCAGATCGCGCCTCATCGGGCCGCCGATCTTTCCTCGGTAGATAAACTCCAGGCTGCAGCCGAACAGATCGGCGAAGGTGGCCATGTGGTACGGAGGCGGAAGCCTGGTACCTGCGAACCATTTATTCACCGTGCTCTGATCGACTGAGAGGGCCTCTGCGACCCTCGTCTGATTAATCTCCACAATGGCTGCCACCATGTTCAGGTGGCGGCCAGCCGCGACCATCATGGCGCTAGCTGCGCCTGGTGAGGCATCGCCGTCTCGTTCCTCGGACGGGTTGGAAGGGCGCTTCGGCATAGGCCAAAGCGGTAGCGGAGAACGCGCCATCTTGCTTATGGCGTATTGCCCTTGCGATCTATGGCGCATTGCCATACTTTCTCGCCATGGACGCTGCTTCGATCATCAAGGCTTGCGGGGGCGATGGAGCTCTGGCCAAGGGCACAGGCTCCGCTTTGAACACCGTGGCGTACTGGCGGCGCCGGGAGAGCATCCCCGCTGAGCATTGGGCGGCGATCGTCACCCTGTCAGGTGGTGAGGTCACGCTGGCGCAGCTGGCTGCTCTCCGGGCGCAGCGCGTCGTCCGTCGGCGTGCCGCCCCCGTAGCTTTGGTGTCCGCGTGATCCCGCGGCCCTCTTCTTACGACGAGGGGGAGGCGCGCCAACGCCGCCCCCTCGTCTCTGTGTCTCCCGTGTCTGGTCGCTCTCTCCATGAGCCTGACCATCACACCGGAGACGCACACCGTGTTGAGTGTTTCGCACAAGGGCTTGTGCATGTCGCACGCTGAGATCGCCACAGGGTGGGTGCGCGAGGGCTTCGCCCGTGAGCGCGCCACCACCGGGAGCGTGAAGGCGGCAGCATCCGCCATCGCCCGCCAGTTCGGGATCAGCCCGCGTCGGGCGCTGTCCTACTGGTGGGGCAACGTCAGCCACGTCACGGCCGACGAGTTCCAGCAGCTGGAGCACGCCTACGCGCGCCGCCTGCAGCAGGACCGAGCCCGCGCCGCCCAGGAGGTGGCAGCGCTCGATGCTCTGCTGGCTCGCATCGAAGGAGCCCAGAATGGGCAGTGACTTCTTCGCCTTTCTCCGCCGCTGGCTGATCGGCTCGCCAGCCGATGAGCTGCTCTACCGCCATGCCGAGCTGAACTCGCTGACCGAGAAGGCGAAGCGGATCCGTGACCGCATCGCGAAGACCGAGCGTCGCATCGCTCAGCTGACAGGGCACGGCGTCTGATGCTCCGTCCGCGCGACCTGACCCCTGACGAGATGCGGCGCATCGACTGCTGGAACGAGGGTAACACCGCGCCAGAGGTGGCGAAGCTGCTCGGTACCACCGAGAGCCTGGTCTACGTGGCGCTTGCCCGCGCCAGGCTCGCTGGCGTTCGCCTGCAGCAGCGGAAAGAGGTGGAGGCGCGGACATCTCTGCCTCGCCTGAGCCCGGCCGAGGTCGATGCCCGCATGGACATCCTCCGCCTGCAGACCAACCGCCCGGCATCGCCGCGGGCCCGGCAGCCCTGGGTCTCGATCTTCGACCGGGTGCCCGACCCGCTGGAGCAGTACCGCCGCGGCGAGCCGGCCATGCCTGAGATGGCGCAGAGGTTCCGGTGAGCGACCTGCTGCCACGCCCCTCCGAGCGCGAGATCCAGCGGCAGTTGCTGGACTGGATGGCGCTGGCGCTGCCCTACGGGAGCGTCGTGCACCATGCCGCCAACGAGGCCGCCGGCGATCCGGCGCGGAGCAAGCGGGCGCGGGCAGCCTATTACGCCAATCGCCGGGCTGACGGCGTGCTCGACGGCTTCCCGGACCTCATCGTGATCGTGCCGCCCGGCAAGACGGTTCTGCTTGAGGTGAAGAAGCACAACGGCCGCGTCTCGCCCGAGCAGGTGCTGCTCCATCAGACCATCAATGGGGCCGGCGTGCCGGTGGCGGTGGTGCGCAGTGTCGAGGAAGCGAGTGCTGTGCTCGCGGCGCAGGGCATCCCCCTGCGGCAGGTGCGCCTGTGAGCGACGAGCCCGAGATGCTGGCGATCAGCGACGCGCAGTTCCGCCGCGAGCTGTCGCAACAATGCGACGCTGAGGGCGGCCAGACCGCCTGGGCACGCAAGCGCGGCATCGCCCGGTCACAGGTCTCCGACACCCTGCGCGGTCAACGCGAGGTGAGCGAGGCCATCATCATCGGCCTGGGCTACCAGCCCGTGCGCCGGTTCATCCGCCTGAAGGGAGCCGCGCGTGGCTGATCTTGGTGCGGCACTTCCCGCCGCGGTCACCATCCACGACCTCATACTGGACCTCGCCGCACAGGAGGTGTGGCGCGCCGTGGTTGGCTCGCCGGCCTACGAGGTCAGCTCGTTGGGAAACATCAGGCGCTTCGGGAGTGAGCAGAACCTCAAGCTCATCTGGGTGAGGAGTTATGCAGCCGTCGACCTGAGCGAGCACGGCATGACCTCGCGCAAGAGGGTGCATCGTCTCGTGGCGGCCGCCTTCCTTGGGCCGGCGCCGTTCGTGGACGCCCTCATTGCTCACAACGACGGTTCCACCAGCAACAACCGGGTCGACAACCTGCGCTGGGCGAGTGCCGTCGAGAACCAGCGGGATCGAGATAGGCACGGAACCTACGTCCGAGGCAGCCAGGTCTTCGGGGCGAAGCTCCGCGAGGATCAGATCCCATTCATCCGGCAGGCCATCGCTCGCGGCGAGCCCTACCCCGACATCGCCGAACGCTTCGGCGTGTCGGTCAGCACCATCAGCCTGATTAAGCGCGAACGCATCTGGAGCCACGTGGCATGACGCTCCCCGCACCCCTTACACCCGCAGATTGCGATCTGCGCGGCTACGACTTCATGCCCCTGTTCGGGCATCGCCTATTCGGCAGCGTGTTCGATGCGCGCGCCACCGACGCGGAGTTCCGTGCGGCCGTGCGGCTTTGGTGGCAGGCGTGGCAGCAGTGCCCCGCCGGGAGCCTGCCGAATGACGACGGCGCGCTGGCAAAGCTCGCGGACTTCGGCCGGGACGTGAAGGGCTGGCTGAAGGTCAAAGGCAATGCCCTGCACGGCTTCGTCCTGTGCAGCGATGGCCGTTTGTACCATCATCTGCTGTGCGAGCAGGCCCTGGAAGCCTACGAGCGCCGCGGCTCAGAGCGGGATCGCAAGGCCAAGTGGCGCGCCGCCAAGGCAGCAAAGGCGGCACAGGCGCAACGGGACAACGAGGGGACAGGGCAGGAACGTCCCGAGGATGTCCCCGTCTTGTCCCGCGGGACAACTACGGGACGTCCCGCGGATGTCCCCGCTGACAGAACAGAACAGGACAGAACAGAAGAAAAAGAACCTTCGCTTCGCTCAGGGCACGCCGGTGGCGCGCCGCTGTCGGTGGAGGAGGCTGCGCCACCGCACGTCGATGCGAGGGCTTACCTCTGGCGTGAGGGCAGGGCGGCATTCTCGCGCCTGACCGGCAAGCCGGAGAAGCAGGCGGGGCGCATGCTGGGCCGCTGGCTGCAGCAGGCCGGCGACGACTGCACCGTGGTCACCCAGGTGCTGGCCGACGCTGAGGGGCATCGGCCGGTCGATCCCATCGCCTGGATCGAGGCCGCCATCGCCCACCGCATGGGTCGACGGCCAGGCGCTCAGCCCGAGTTCCGAAACGGCTTCCTGCAGAACCTGGCCGACCAGCGCGGCGAGGCTCCTGAGCCGGAGAACCCGCTGTTGAGCAACCGCTTCCTGCCTGGATCGGAGCGCCGCCGTGCCCGCTGACATCGCCACCGTCCGTGAATGGCTGAACCTGCTGGGCGGCCTGTGCGCCGGCAACCTGGCGGCCAAGGAAGCCCAGGCGAAGGTCGCCCTCTACGCGCCCATGCTGGCGGCGGAGTTCTCCGAGGAAGCTTTCACCCCGGACAGCCTCGCAGCGGTGGCGGGCGCCTGCGAATTCTTCCCGGCCTACGGCAAGATCGTGGGCGAGCTGCGCGGCTGGTGGCGCGCCCAGGCGCCGTCCGTTCCCGCGCTGCCCGCTCCGGTGATCCCGGCCGCGCTGACTGAGGCAGAAGAGGATGCGCTGGATCGAGCGTGGTGGGGCGGTCGCCTTTCCGAGATCGCCGCCATCGCTGATCCGACGACGCGGTGGCGCACGGCCGAGGAGACGCGGCTGACCCTGACCCGGCGGGGCGCCTACCCGCGCCCCTGGGCGGTGGCGGAGGCCGAGAGCATCGCTGCCGGGGCGAAGGCAGCCGGTGCGGATACCAACGTCGTGCAGCTGCGGACGCCGCGCGCTGTGTCGGAGGTGCCCAACCTCCACATGCGCCGCGCCGATCCGCCGCGTGCCAAGGTGACGCCTCAGCAGGATGCGCCGACACGCCGCCCGGTGGCGGTGGAGCCTGATGCCCAGGTGCTGGCCTTCCGGGCGCGCAGCCCGGTGGTGCAGCGCGCTCTGGCAGAGCGGAGTGCCGGGGCATGAACTGGCCTACGGTGGCCCTCATCCTCGGGCTGACGCTGGCAATCCTCTGCGTCGGCGCCATGCGGATGATTGCCCGCCTCTGGCGGGGCCTCGATGCGCGCATGGCGGCCGCGGTGGCGCGCCACGATGAGCACCACGAGGAGGCCCGGCGCAGCATCCGACGCGGCGCGCGCCTCAGCGATCACCGGTTCCGGCTGTGAGCTACTTCTGCTCCCTCAGCCGTCGCCGGTACTCCTCCACGATTTCCGGCACCACCTCGGCCGCAGGACGCGCGGCAGCGAAGTCGGCGGCGCTCATTTCCGGGTTGTCCGGGTCGGCGTCGATGCCCGCCTGTATCTGCGCCTCCTCCTCCGGGGTTTTGCGCTCGATGGGCGAACGAGTGTGGCGGTCAGCCTTCGGCATCGGGTGCCAGCTGATCGAGCGGCACGCCCAGCGCATCCGCAAGCTTCACCACCTCGATCGGCAGGAATTCGGCCAGCACGGCTTCACGGCCCTCGCGCGCCACGCAGGCATCGTGCTGGCGCACGGTGGCGAGGTCCGCCGCGTCCTCGGCGGTTGTTGGGTCCATGGCTTTCGGCTTCATGCTGCACAGAGGGGTTGCGGGCTGTGCCAATAGAGCACCTGCGGCGGGTTGAGCGCGAGCCCGACGTGATCGACCTGAAGCGCGGCGATCGGTTGGAGGCGAAGGCCGGGAACCTGGTGCGTGAACTGGTGCACTACGACCGCGTGTTAACCAGCCGGGAAGCGATGGCGCGCGCGGTGGCGGTGGGCACTGACGCGCACACCCCGGACCGGCCGCAGGATCGCGAGTTCGCTGCGGACCCAGACGACCCGAACCGCACCATCCGGCGCCACCGGCGGCATGACCCCGTGCGGCGGCTGTATGACGCAGGCACGCTGAGCGCCGCGCACTGGGTCGCGGCCGAAAAGTTCCGGGACCTGCATGCCCTGGCCGAGGGTGCCCGTGAGGACCGCGGGCCAGGAGCGCTGGCGCCGTGGCAGAAGGGGCACCTGTCGCAGACGCAGCTGGACGCGATGACGGCGCGCACCGAGGCGGTTCGGGCCGTCGGCTTGAGGCTGAGCGCTGTGTTTATGGCGGCGGTGATCCAGCAGGAGCGGCTGACGCAGATCGAGAAGGACCTGCACATCCGCAACGGCGGGGCCTCGCAGCTGCTGTGGGAGGCGCTGGAATTGCTGGCCGATCACTGGTCGAAGGAGAGGCCTTGACCTCGGGGAATAAATCGGGGCACAAGACGTCATCCTTTCTAGTTGCGCCCAGAGCCTTGCGGCCCTGGGCGTTTCGCGTCCCAGCTACTTCGCGTTGTGGTCTGCCCAGACAGCTAGGCGCCACTGTATCCTGCCCTGGGCGGCGGAGTGGCTGTGATGTGTCTGCGGCGGCAGAGTGTGTCCCTCCGCAATCCCGATCTCCCTCCCGCATCCATTGCAGCGATAGATGCCTGCGAATGGGGCTGCGATGCCCGGCGAGTGGAGGTCGTCGTATGCCGATGCCTCACTTTTCTCCAGGAAGCTTGCGTACTTATAACCGGCCAACTAGCGCTCCTCTTTACGGTGGCGGAGCGTTTAGTTTGCGCAACGGATGGTTGTGACGGAAGGGGATCGAAGCATGAAATTGCGCGATCCTTTCTACGTCTCCCCTGAGTGGCTTGCCCTGCGGAAGCAGGCTCTGCAGCGTGACCGCAACACCTGCGTGGTCCCGGGCTGTGGGCAGCGCGCTGTGGTGGTGGACCACATCGTGTCGCGGCGCCGGGGCGGGGCGGACAGCCTGACCAACCTGCGCAGCCTGTGCCGGACCCACGACAACCAGGTGAAGGAGCAGCCGGGCGGTACCCGGAAGGGCGGCGGGCAGATGCGGGTGCAGGGATGCGATCCCTCCGGCCGGCCCCTCGACCCCGATCACCCCTGGAACCGAGGGCGGAAGGCGACCGCCTGAGGCTCGGTCGCGAGCCATGCGTCTATCGCATCAAGCTTGGTGAAATCCTCCCGTAGCCATGCGTCTGACGCAGATGACGGCGCCGGGGGAGGGGGAGGTCCGATCTTTGGGGCCGATGGGGGCCTGGACCGACACGGGGTTGCCTTTTCGCAGGGACCAAAAACCGACCGGGGGGTTTCGGCCTGGGCCCGGTTTGGCGCGGAAATCCGCGCATGAGAGGCCGAAATGGGTGACGTGATCGTCGGCCCCGGCGCTGATGTGGATGAGCCCGACTGGGAACTGCTGATCCCCGAGCGTGAGGACGGGCTGGAAGAGAAGCTGCGCGGGATGGCGCACCGCGAATGGGTGCGCGTGACCGCCGAGCTGCGGGATGTGCAGACCCTGGCTGCGGTGAACCGCCACGGCGTGCAGCGCCTGGTGCTGGCCTACCTGCGATACGACGTCGCGGCGGCCAACGTGATGAAGTTCGGCGCCGTCGTGGCCGCCAAGCGGACGAAGGTGCCGCAGCTCAACATCTGGCAGGTGGAGATGCGCGCGGCGGACGCCGACGCCACCAGCGCCGAGATGGAGCTGTGCCTGACGCCGCGGCGCCGCGCAGCCGCCGGCAAGGTGCAGAGGAAGGCGAAACGTGCCACGGCAGCGGACAGCTACCTCGGCAAGCGCGCCGCCACCTGACCCGACCACCGCCTGGGCGCAGGATGTCGTCTCCGGCAAGATCGTCTCCGGGGAGCTGGTGCGGTTCGCAGCGGAGCGACACCTGCGCGACCTGCGAGACGGGCCATCCCGCGGGCTGGTGTGGCGGCCGGACCTGGCGGACCGTGCCATTGGGTTCTTCCCGGCGGTGTTCACCATCACGGCGGGCGCCAAGGCTGGCCAGCCCTTCGACCTGCTGCCCTGGCACCTGTTCACGGTGGGCAGCCTCTTCGGATGGCGCCGCACGGACGGGCTGAGGCGGTACCGCACCGCCTGGCTGGAGACTGGCAAGGGGCAGGCGAAGTCGCCGCTGATGGCCGGCGTCGGCATCCTGATGATGGGCTACAGCCAGATCGAGCGCTCCGAGGTCTACGCCATCGCCGGCAGCAAGGACCAGGCGAACGTCCTGTTCAAGGACGCGGTGGCGATGTGCCGCGGGCAGATCCCGGGCGAGGAGCCGGGCGACACGCTGGAAGCGCGCGGCGAGGTGGTGATCCGCGGCACCGGCGACATGGCCTGGAAGATCGAGCACCAGGAGAGCCAGTCGAAGTTCCAGGCGCTGGCCGACGGCGACAGTGTGTCGGGCCCGCGCCCCTCGGCGGTGCTGGGCGACGAGATCCACGAGTTCAAGTCGGCCGAGGCGATCGAGCTCTGGTCGGCGGCGATCACCAAGATGCCGGGCGATCCGCTGATGATGCTGGGAACCAACACCCCGGCGGCGGACCAGCTGGTCGGCACCGAGTATTCCGAGCTCTACCAGAACGTCGTGAAGGGGCACTTCAAGGACGACACGTCCTTCGTGTTCATCGCCCGCACCGATCCCAGTGACGATCCCTTCGAGGACGAAAGCTGCTGGGTGAAGTCGCTGCCGGCGCTGGGCATCACCTATCCGATCGACAACGTGCGCAACGAGGTGGCGAAGGCGAGGGGGCTGGCGTCCAAGGCCCTTTCGGTGAAGCGCCTGTTCTTCGGGGTGCCGGTCGGCTCGTCGGAATACTGGATCGACGAGGACCTGTGGGACAGCACGCTGGGCGAGGTGGACGAGGACGAGTTGCGGGGCATGCCCTGCTGGCTCGGCCTGGACCCGTCGCAGCGCAATGACCTGACCGCGCTGGCCAAGGTCTGGCGCGGAGCCACGGGGCACCTATACGCGCGCATCTCCTACTGGAAGCCGCGCGAAGGGATGGCGGACGCCGAGGCAAAGGACAAGGCGCCGTACCTGCAGTGGTCCGAGGAGAAGCTGCTGAACGCGGTGCCCGGGCGCACCATCGGCATGAGCTTCGTGGTGGCCGAGGTTGAGCGGACAGTGGCGGAGCAGCGGGTGGAGGCGATGGCCTTCGACCTGGCGCACTTCCAGACCTTCCGCGACGCGGCGTCCGAGGCGGGCTTCGCCACCTGGGAGTTCCAGGGCCCGAAGGAGCCGGAGGGCTCGGGCCTGAAGATGATCCGCCATGCGCAGGGGCAGCGCGGCCTGCACAGCGAGAAGCAGCTGTGGATGCCGCGCTCCGTGCAGGCGCTGGAGGATCTGATCCTCGCGAAGGGGATCACGATCCACGACAGCGCGGTGACGCGCTGGTGTTCGGGCAACGCCACGCTGGTCCTCGACGGCCAGGGCAACCGGTTCTTCGACAAGAAGCGGTCTCGCGGTCGCATCGACGGGATGGTGGCGCTGGCAATGGCAGTCGGGGCGGCTTCGTCCGTGGCGCCGGCGCCTGCCAAGTCCTTCTGGCAGGCATAGCGGCGGGAGGCCGGACGCATGAGTTTCTGGTCGCGCCTGATCGGCCGCGAAGAGCGGTCGGCTGCGCCGCGCTACGGGTCGCTGGAGTTGTTCCGCGACCTGCTTACGGGCGGCAGGGTATCGAAGAGCGGCGTGACGGTCAGCGCGGACCAGTCGCTCTACGTGACGGCGGTGCTGGCCGGCTGCCGGGTGATCGCGGAGGACACCTCCGGCCTGCCTCTGAAGCTGATCCAGCAGCAGGGTAAGAAGCGGAGCTACCTGACCGAAGACCCGGTGCAGCAGGTGCTGGACTGGCCCAATGACTGGCAGAGCGGGCCGGAGCTACGCGAGCAGCTGACCCTGCACGCGGTGCTGTGCGGCAACGGCTATGCCTGGAAGAACGTGGTCCGCGGCGAGGTCCGCGAGTTGCTGCCGCTCCTGCCGCAGTGGGTGGTCACCACCCAGGACAAGGACTGGGGCGTCATCCACAAGGTGACGCTGCCCGACGGCACCAGCTTCGGGCTGAAGGCGTCCGAGGTGCTGCACCTGCGCGGGCCGAGCTGGTCGGGCTTCGCCGGGCTGGAAATCTTCCGCCTGGCGCGCGAGGCGATCGGCCTGGCGGTGGCGACCGAGACGGCGCACGCGAAGCTGCACAGCAACGGGCTGCACACCTCCGGTCTCTACTCGGTGGAAGGCGCGCTGGGGAAGCCGGACTACGACCTGCTGCGGGCGCACATCGAGGCGAATTTCATCGGCGAGGACAACCTGTTCCGGCCGCTGATCCTGGACCGGAACGCGAAGTTCACGCCTATCAGCATGACGGGCGTGGACGCCCAGCACCTCGAGACCCGCAAGAACCAGATCGAGGAGATCGCGCGGGCGCTGCGGGTTTTCCCGCAGATGATCGGGCACTCCGACAAGACCTCGACCTTCGCCTCCGCCGAGGCTTTCTTCCTGGCGCACGTGAAGTACAGCCTGCTGCCGTGGTGCCTGCGCTGGGAGCGCACGGTGCAGCGCGACCTGATCGGCAAGAGCCGGTCGGGCGTCTTCGTGAAGCACAACGTCGCCGCGCTGGAGCGGGCCGACATCAAGACCCGGTACGCCGCCTACGGGCAGGCGATCAAGGACGGGTGGCTGGTGCGCAACGAGGCGCGCGGCTGGGAGGACCTGGACGAGATCGAGGGTCTGAGCGAGCCGCTGCAGCCGCTGAACATGGCGACACCCGGCCAGGCCGAGGACGACGGCCAGCAGGATGCTGGAGGCCAGCCGACGAAGGGCCGCCGCCCTTTCGCAGATGACCTGCGGAGCTTCGACCCATCGAAGCACCCGCGCGACGAGAACGGGAAGTTCAAAGGCCGTGGCGCTGGGCGCCGCCGAGTGCGCCGGATGGCGCAACGCTCGATTGCTGACGGAAAGCACCAGGACACTCTGGACCTGGGCGGCATCGCTCGGCCCGAGTTCAACGGGGCGGCAGGGCAAGACGTCCAGGGCTGGCGTATGGGCCTGATGTCGGATCAGGTCCGGCACATCCACAAAGAGCACGGCTCCGCCCGGACTGAAATGCCGCGCGGGCAACTCCCGATCGGGCCTGACGACTTCACCCGTGTGCGCGCCTTGGTTCATGGCGGCGGAGCCGTCGCGCCTGGGGGTCTGACGAGGGTGCAGAAAATCCCGACGGTGGTCGTGAAGGGCGCGGTGGGAAATGCGCGCTACGAGCTGACCCTAACGGTGAACAAGCGTCATCGGGCGCTGAGGGTTCACACCCTCATCAAGCGGCCGAAGTGATGGATGAAACGCACGGCCTGCCGAGCTTCCTGCCCGCCGCCGTAGCGGCGTCCGGAAGCTAACGTCCGAAAGCGACCGCAGGTCCGTGCGGGAAAGAATTTAGGGCTCTGCTGGGCTCGAAGCAAGGAGAATGCGATGCGCTGGGGAGCTGCGCGCCGGCCTGCCGGCGCCTGTCTGGAGGTCCGCGACGGCTACTCGTCGCGCAAGACCCTCGACTTCGGTCTGGAGATCAAGGAGGTCGCGCCAGACGGCACCTTCGCGGGCTACGGCTCGGTGTTCGGGGTGCTGGACACCTATTCCGACCGGGTGGCGCCGGGCGCCTTCAAGTCCACGCTGGCAGATCACCGCGCGGCCGGCACCATGCCGGCGCTGCTGTGGCAGCACGACCAGCGGCAGCCGATCGGCGTCTACACCGCCATGCGCGAGGATGAGCGCGGCCTGTACGTCGAAGGCAAGCTGGCCCTGAAGACCCGCCAGGGCGCTGAGGCGCACGAGCTGCTGCAGATGAAGGCCATCTCCGGCCTGTCCATCGGCTTCATCACCGTGAAGAGCGAGCGCGACGAGCGCAGTGGCGTGCGCACGGTCAAGCAGGCGGACCTGTGGGAGGTCAGTCTGGTCACCTTCCCGGCAAACGGCTCCGCCCGCGTGGACAACGTCCGCGCCGCCGACCGCGTCCGTACCATTCGAGACTTCGAGGGCTTCCTTCGGGATGAAGGCGGTTTCTCGCATGCCCAGGCCCGCGCGATCGCGGGCGGGGGCTTCAAGGCTGCATCGGACCCTCGGGATGAGGACGGCAGCGCATCGGACCTGATGCAGAGCCTGCGGGCGCTGGATCGGTCCCTTTCGTCCACCTGATCACACACCCGAGGGGTCCTATGACCATCGAGACCATGAACCGCCACCAGCGCCGCGCTGCGGCGACCCTGGAGCGCCGTGACGGCGAGCCCGGCT